>NZ_JBQPQY010000001.1:0-896755 GCF_052266655.1 Corynebacterium sp. A21 | reverse complement strand
TTTTCGTCAGAAGACGAAAAGAGCCCAAGTGCCGGCAACCGCATCCTCGCAGATTTGGGTTGCCCGCTGGCTATGCAGCAGAAGCTACGGCAAAGAACTTCTCCAAGTATCAGATCAGCTATCACTTTTCGGGGATTGTCTACCATGCCCCGGAAGCGGTTAGAATCAATTTAATATAAGTAGCAGGAACTTCCTGCTTTTCCTGTTCCTGATGAGAAAGAGAAATCTGAATGTCTGAAGGCCCCTCTCGAGACCACCGATCCGATGACCGCCGGGGCGATGGTGCTCCGCGGCACCATTCTTCCGGTGGTTCGAACTCCGGTGGGGGACGTCCCCGCCGTGAAGGTGGCAGCGCAGATCGTCCGCGGGGAAACTCTGAGGGCCGGGGTGGCTATCAGGGTGGGCGTAGCACTCGGGATGACCGTGACAAGCCCCGCGATAATGATGATCGTGCTGGTGCTCGGGGCGATCGTCGTGATGATCGTCGTGGGGCCCCGCAGGGTAACCGTGATGGTCGTCCGTCCCGCGATAACGACCGGAGAGGTCAGGCCCCGCAGCGCCAGCATGCCCAGCGTGGTGGAACTGAGCGCGATGAGAAGGATCTGCGTCCGCAGCGTGCCGGCTTCCGCGAGGAGCGTCTGAACAAGCGTATTGCAGAGCCGGATCTGCCGACCGGCATCGATATCAAGGAACTTGATCCGATGGTGCTGCAGGATCTCCGCGTCCTTTCCCGGGATAACGCTGAGGCGGTGGCTAAGCACATGATCATGGCTGCCACCCTGCTCGATGATGATCCTCAGTTGGCTCTGCGTCACGCCCGTGCCGCCAAGGACCGTGGTGGCCGCGTGGCTGTGGCCCGTGAGACCTGCGGGATCGCGGCCTACCATGCCGGCGAGTGGAAGGAAGCTCTTGCGGAGTTGCGTGCCGCCCGCCGGATGAGTGGTGGCCCGGGGCTGCTGGCCGTCATGGCTGATGCGGAACGTGGTCTGGGCCGTCCGGAGAAGGCGCTGGAGCTTGGCGCCTCTGAGGATGTGGAGCTGTTGGACCACGAGTCCACGGTTGAACTGGCGATTGTCATGGCCGGTGCCCGCCAGGATCTCCAGCAGTTTGATTCTGCAGTCGTCGTGTTGCAACGACAGAACCCTGATGTCAGCACTACCGGTGTGTCGGCGCTGCGTTTGTCCTACGCTTATGCAAACGCACTGGTGTTGGCGGGGCGTGGCGAGGAAGCCAAAGAGTGGTTTACCCACGCTTTGGCCATTGATGAGCACGATCTCACGGATTCGAAGGAGCGTCTGGCCGAGCTGGGTTAGTCGGTGAACTAAGATTGTCCCTATGAGCTTGTTGAGTGAGTACGACGCGCTGTTGCTTGACCTGGACGGGACTGTTTGGGAAGGTGGCCGGGCGATCCCGGGAGCAGTTGAGACGATCAACGCCTCGGTGCTCCCCTCGATTTATGTGACCAACAATGCCTCGCGGGCGCCCGAGGATGTTGCGGGTCGGCTGCGCGGGATTGGTCTGGACAAGGTTGCGACCGGTGATGTGCTCACCTCAGCGCAGGCAGCCATCGAGCTTGCCGCCGAACATCTCACCCCTGGCGCAGCGGTCCTGGTGCTGGGGACCCGGTCTTTCCGGGACTTGGCCACTGCAGCGGGTTATCAGGTGGTGGACTCCGCCGATGATGCGCCGATAGCGGTGCTTCACGGGCATAATCCGGAGACCGGCTGGGCTCAGCTTTCTGAGGCTGCTCTCGCCATTCACGCTGGTGCCCGCTATTTCGCCTCGAATCTTGATTCTTCGCTACCCACGGAACGGGGTCTCGTTGTGGGCAACGGTTCGATGGTGGCGGCACTGGTCAGCGCCACGGGGGTACACCCGGTATCCGCCGGGAAGCCCGGTCCGGCGATGTTTCACTCCGCTGCCCGTCAGCTTGGCGCTCAGCGCCCGCTGGCGGTCGGGGACCGGCTCAACACTGATATTGAGGGCGGTAATGCCGCAGGTATGGACACCTTTCAGGTGCTCACGGGAGTTAGTGGCCCATTGGAGCTGTTGCGGGCTCCCGCACACCAGCGGCCTACCTTCATCGCGGCTTCGCTGGAAGATCTACACCGCGACCCGGTGGAACTCCGGCCCGGATGCCAGGGTGGCTTTGAAGCCCGCATCGATGGTGACGCGCTGGTTCTCGCCGGCGGTGAGGATCAGCGGGATCCGCTCCAAGGTCTGCGGACCGCTCTCGAGGTCGCCTGGGATCACGGCGGCGTCGATACCGTTCGTGGTGAGGGCGAGGCCGCGATCAGCGTGGTTGCCTCATGGTGGTGAAACCCCATGATCCCCGTCAATTCCGGATCACACCGGAACAGGTGAAGTCCGGCCTGGACACAATTTTCAGCGAGGAGCCGGCTGACCTCAGCGAAGAGGCCGAGCAGCTCCGTCGCGCCCATGAAGTTCTTTATGACGCCCTGCAGGAAGGCTAGGTAGGTTATCGATGGTTGCACGCAGGCGGTTGGACGCTGAACTGGTACGTAGGAAGATCTCCCGGTCTCGGGAGCAGGCCGTGGAGATGATCAAGGACGGCCGGGTGTACGTGGGGGGTATGAAGGCCGCCAAGCCCGCGAGCATCGTCGAACCCGAGGCGTCGATACGCGTGGAAAAAACCGTGAACGACGACTGGGCATCCCGCGGTGCCCACAAACTCCTCGGCGCGCTCGCGGCCTTCGAGCCCCTCGGGCTTGAGGTCAAGGGGCGCAAGGCACTTGATGCCGGTGCCTCCACCGGGGGATTCACCGATGTCCTGCTGCGTCGCGACGCCCGCGAGGTTGTCGCCGTGGACGTCGGTTATGGTCTGCTGATCTGGCGGCTCCAGAATGATGATCGGGTGACGGTGCTGGACCGCACCAACATCCGAAGCCTGACCCCGGAGATGACCGATGGCCCCTGTGACCTGATGGTCGGTGATCTTTCCTTCATCTCCCTGAAACTCACGCTGCCGGCCATCGCCGCAAGCATGCGCGAAGGGGCGGATCTGCTGCCGATGGTTAAGCCCCAGTTTGAGGTCGGGAAGGACCGTCTTGGCTCCGGTGGGGTGGTGCGCAGTCCGGAGTTGCGTACCGAAGTGACGCAGGATATCGCGGAATTCGCGCAGACGCTGGGTCTGAGTCTCAAAGGTGTGGTGGCTTCGCCGCTTCCCGGCCCCAGTGGCAACGTAGAATATTTCTTATGGCTGATCAAGGATGATGGCGCCAGCGCTCCGAGCCCGGAGCAGCTCCACGAGATGATCTCGACGGCAGTAGAAGAGGGACCACAGTGACTGAGATGAGCGAAGAACGGCGCGAGATTCTGCTCGTGCCACATACTGGCCGAAGTAGCAACATTGAGTCTGCGGCCCGCGCCGCGGAACTCCTGGTGGCTGTCGGTATCCGGGTCCGGGTGCTCATGCCTGCGGATGAGGTACCGGTTTCCGAGAACCCCGTCCTGGCCAGCCTGGACCGGTTTTCGCATTCCCCGGCTGCCGCTGAGGGAGTGGAACTGGTACTGGTTCTCGGTGGTGATGGAACCTTCCTCCGCGCCGCTGACCTGGCACGTTCAGTGGATGTTCCGGTGCTGGGCATCAACCTGGGCCATGTGGGATTCCTGGCTGAGTGGGAGGCTGAATCACTTGATGAGGCCATTCAACGCGTCATCGACCGCGATTATCGGGTTGAGGACCGGATGACCATTGATGTCACCGTCCGCGATCAGGGACATGAAGTCATCGGTCGGGGATGGGCGCTCAACGAGGTCAGCGTGGAAAACCTCAATCGTCGGGGTGTGCTCGATGCCATCTTGGAGGTGGATTCCCGCCCGGTCAGCTCCTTCGGCTGCGATGGTGTGCTGATCTCCACCCCGACAGGTTCCACGGCTTATGCCTTTTCTGCTGGCGGTCCGGTCCTCTGGCCGGAGTTGGATGCCATCCTGGTGGTACCGAATAATGCGCATGCGCTGTTCACCAAACCACTGGTGGTCAGCCCGCGCTCCACGGTCGCGGTGGAATCGAATCCTGATGCTTACCCGGCGATGGCGGTGATGGATGGTTTCCGTCCGATTCCGTTGCCGCCGGGATCACGTGTCGAGGTTGTCCGTGGGGCCCGTCCAGTACGTTGGGTGCGACTGGATGAATCCACCTTCACTGACCGGCTGGTGACCAAGTTCCGGCTCCCCGTTGAGGGCTGGCGTGGGCCGGGCGAGGAAGATAAGAAGAAGTAATTCCCGAAAAGGGGCGGCAGCCGGGTCTGGGAGATTCCCCAGACCCGGCTGCCGATTTTGTTTATCCTGAGGCACTCCTCGAAGGGGTGTTCGGCCAGCGTTTATCCAGCGTTCCACGTGAGGTTGCTGAAAATTCGAGAAAAAATAGCACGGGTGTTCGTAGCTGTCGGGGAATCTGAGTTAAACTGTCGGCATGCTTGCAGATATCGCCATCGAGAATCTCGGGGTCATCCCGAAGGCCTCCGCGCAGTTGAGCCCCGGACTGACCGTGCTTACCGGTGAGACCGGTGCCGGAAAAACCATGGTCGTGACCGGTCTGCGTCTGCTGTGTGGGGGGCGGGCGGATGCCTCACGTGTTCGGAGTGGAGCTGAGCAGGCGGTGGTGGAGGGAACCTTCACCACCGATGGCCTGCCGAGCGAGCTGGCCGAACGCGTGCGAGAGTCGGTGGACAGCGCCGGCGGATCTGCTGATGAGAATGGCGAGTTCATCGCCAACCGGGTACTTAAATCCACCGGCCGCTCCCGGGCCCACCTCGGCGGGCGTTCGGTGCCGGCGGCCACCCTGCAGGAAT
Organism: Corynebacterium sp. A21; assembly: GCF_052266655.1. Lineage (NCBI taxonomy): Bacteria > Bacillati > Actinomycetota > Actinomycetes > Mycobacteriales > Corynebacteriaceae > Corynebacterium > Corynebacterium sp. A21. The sequence goes on along the minus strand of NZ_JBQPQY010000001.1, from coordinate 891,941 downwards.
TTTCCTCGGAATTGCTGACCATCCATGGCCAGAATGATCAGCTGCGCCTGCTTTCCCCGGATAAGCAGCTCGCTGCGCTCGATCGTTTTGATCCGGCGCTGGAGCCTTTGGGAAGTGATTACCGCAAGAAGTTTCGGGCCTGGCGTGAGTTGGCCCGTGATTTGCAGAAGCGTACCGATTCCCGCCGTGAGCTGGCACAGGAGGTGGACCGGCTCCAATTCGCCCTGAATGAGATCAATGATGCTGATCCGCTGCCGGGGGAGGACAGGGAGCTCGTTGAGCAGGTCCGTCGACTGCAGGATGTGGATACCCTTCGCGAAGATGCGGTGCTCGCACTTTCCGCCATTGATGGGTCAGAGGCTTTCGGCAGTTTTGTGGAGGAGGAAGCGGAAGCGGCCTCCAGTCTGCTGGGACGTGCCGAATCGGTGCTCAGCGTCAGTGAGGATCCGAAGCTCAAGGAATTAGGCACCAAGCTGTCCGAGGTCACTTCCTTGCTCGCTGAGGTATCCGGTGAGCTTGGTGGATTTCTCTCGGGACTGCCCACTGATCCTGCACAGCTCGAGCAGTGCCTGCAGCGTCAGCAGGTGCTCAAGCAGCTGACGCGCAAATATGCCCCCGAGATTGACGGTGTGCTGGCGTGGCGGGACAAGGCGGAGCTGCGGCTATCCAAGATCGATATCTCTTCTGAGGCGTTGGTGGAGTTGAAGAAGCAGGTGGAGTCGGCCCGGAAGTCGATGATGTCGGCAGCGAAGAAGCTGCGCAAGATGCGTCTCAAGGCGGCGGAGTCCCTGGGTGCTCGGGTCACGGTGGAGCTGCACGGCCTGGCTATGCCCAAAACCCGACTTGAGGTCGCGGTGCGGGAGGTGGCGCCAGGCAGAGACGGTATTGACGAGGTGGAACTCCTCTTGGCAGCCAACCCTCAGGCGGAGGCCCGACCGCTGGCGTCCTCGGCCTCCGGCGGTGAGCTTTCTCGGGTGATGCTCGCCCTGGAGGTGATCCTGGCGGGGAGCTCCACCGGTGCCACGCTGGTTTTTGATGAGGTAGATGCTGGTGTCGGTGGTCGCGCCGCCGTGGAGATCGGTCGCCGTCTGGCCCGGCTGGCGGTGGGGAACCAGGTGATCGTGGTCACCCACCTGCCGCAGGTCGCGGCCTATGCGGACACCCACCTGCACGTGGCCAAGAATGTCGGTGATGTCTCGGTGACCTCGGGTGTGGAGACCCTCAGCGAGGAACGCCGGGTGGAGGAACTGGCCCGGATGTTGGCGGGTCTGGATGACACCGACACCGGCCGGGCCCACGCTGCCGAACTGCTGGCCCGGGCCCAGCGGGAGGTTGCGGAGTTCAGTGCAACGCAGGTCGCCTGAGCTTCTCCTGGTTCCGACGGGGCTACTTTCCTCCCCGTGGGGGCCACCCGCATAGGTGAACCAGAGGTGAAACCTGGCTGGGCATGCCGGAAATTAGGGCGCGCCTCCACCACTGCTTGAGACTTTAAAGCAGAATGTCGCCCATGAGCCTGTTCTCCCGCACCGCCGAAGTCCCCGGTCTCCACGGGATCCTGCGCGACTACACGTCCCCCGCGAAGGGGATGAAGCGCCTGCGTGAAGGTGACATCGTCGTGGTCAATGCCGCTGACATCACCCGCCAGTTGTCCCAGAAACTGGTCGAGGCGAAGCCCGCTGCCATCATCAACCTGGCACGCTTCACCACTGGGTCCGTGCCGAACTTCGGTCCACTGATGCTGCTGGACGCCGACATCCTCCTGGTGGAGGGGGTCGGCGATGAACTGAAGCTGGGTCTGCGTGACGGCAAGAAAGGTCGGGTGGATGAAGAAGGCGGCATCTTTCACGGCGATAAGGCCATCGGTGCGGGCCATGTGCTGAACCGGGAGGACGCGGAGGCGCGCTTCGGTGAAGCCCAGCAGGGTCTGGTTGATCACATGGAGGCTTACTTCGGCAATACCATCCAGTTCATCCACTCGGAAGCTCCACTGCTCATCGACGGCCTCGGAATTCCGGATACCGGCGCGCAGATCGCCGGCCGGAAGGTACTGGTGGCCTCCCCGGGCAATAACCACCGCAACCAGATCAAGCTGCTGCGTAACTTCATCCGTGAGTATGAGCCGGTGATCATCGGTGTGGATGAGGCGGCGGACACCCTGGTCGAGCTCGGACACACCCCGGATCTGATCGTCGGCAATCCGAAGTCGATCGCGGCGGATACCTTGCGCAGTGGCGCACGAGTCATCCTGCCGGCGGAACCCGATGGTCATGCCGCCGGCCTGGAGCGGATCCAGGATCTGGGAATCGGTGCGATGACGTTTCCGGCAGCCACTGAGTCCGCCACTGATCTGGCGCTGCTGCTGGCGGATTATCACGAGGCGGAGATGATCATCAACGCCGGTCCGGTGCTGGACCTGGACGCCATGTTCGCGGATGCGCCGCAGGCGAACCCGGCGGCCTTGCTGACCCGCGCCAAGTTGGGCAAGAAGCTGGTTGATGCCAGCGTGATCGCGAATCTCTATACGGTGCGCAGTGGTTCAGGCATGGCTTGGCTCTGGGCGATTCTCGGCATCCTGGTGGCCCTGGCGGTGGTGGTGTTGATCGTCGGCACTGGGGGCGATGGTTCCTTCGGGGACAATCTGATTGACACCTGGAACAATATCGCCCTGAAGTTCCAGAGCTGGTTCAACTAACCCGAGGATCGAGGTAGACATGGCCAAGAACAAACGTCCCGGTCGCTCCGGCATCATTCTTGCGGGTCTGGGTTTCGGCGTGGCCGCCGGAGTCGCCCTGGGCACGCTGGTGATCGCCCCGAATATTCCGGGCAGCGGGGGAGCCACCTCGGCGCAGCAGTCGGCGGGGGAATTCGACCAGCTCGCTGCGGAGATCAATGCCGCACAGGCGGATTCTGCTGATGCTTTCATCGCCGACCACGCCGAGGATCTGGTTGCCGGAACCTTGGCGCAGCGTCCGGTGTTGGTGATGCACACCGCTGATGCGGATGAGGAGGATCTGGGCAATATCATCTGGCTGCTGCACAAGGCAGGCGCCGTCGATGCTGGCCGGATCACGCTCAATGAGCAGTTCTTCGCCCAAGATGGGGTGGATCAGCTCAAGTCGATTGTGGCCAATACCCTGCCCGCCGGCGCGCAGCTGTCCGAGGAGTCCCTCGATCCGGGTACGCACGCTGGCGATGCGATGGCTGCGGCGCTGCTGCTGGATCCGCAGAGTGCCGAGCCGATGGCGACCCCGGAGGAGCGGGCGCTGTTACTGGAATCGCTGAAGGATTCCGGCTTTGTGGATTATGAGCAGGGCACCATCCTTCCTTCGCAGGCAGTCGTCATTGTCACCGGTGCTAATGACGGCACCGGTGAGGGCGCTTTTGCCGCCACGAACCTGGCCAACTTCGCCCGGTCCATTGATTCCCATGGCAATGGCGCGGTGCTGGCGGGGCGGATCACGGCTGCCAGCGACACCGGCCCGATCGCGCTGCTTCGGGAGCAGGCCGGGGATCAGGTGTCCACGGTGGATTCCTCCGGTCGGACCTATGGCCGCATGGCTGCGGTGTTGGCGGTCCGGGAGCAGCTCGACGGTGGGGCAGGGGCCTATGGTTCCGCGGCCTCTGCCACTGATGGGGCCGTCCCGGGTATTCCGGATACCCAGGACTAGGCACGCCTGAGGATGCCCCGATCACCCACCCCGCAGGGTGTGGGTGGTCGGGGTTCTTCCTGCTCAGCCCACACCGCCAAGCACCTTTCGGTCAACCTATAGGCAGGCGGGTGGAATCATGTTAGGCTGAGATCCCGTGGGAAATCCGGAGACTTAAAGTCGAAGGAGAACCCGCGGGATCAGTGTTTTCACACCCCCGTGAGTGTTTCCCGCAGCATCAACCAGAAGCATCAACCAGAAGCCGCACCCACCCACTCTCGCGGGAGGAACCCCATGTCCATCACCTCATCTGCCGCCGGCCCGACCTATATCTTCGTCACCGGCGGTGTCGTCTCATCGCTGGGCAAGGGGCTGACGGCCGCCAGTCTCGGCCAGTTGCTCATCGCCCGCGGTCTTTCGGTAACCATGCAGAAGCTGGATCCCTACCTGAATGTGGATCCGGGCACCATGAACCCCTTCGAACACGGTGAGGTCTTCGTCACCGAGGACGGCACCGAGACCGATCTGGACCTGGGGCACTATGAGCGTTTCCTGGACCGCGAGCTGGGGGAGAGCTCCAATGTCACCACCGGCAAGGTCTACTCCACGGTGATCGCCCGGGAGCGTCGCGGCGGCTATCTGGGCAAGACGGTTCAGGTCATTCCGCATATCACCGATGAGATCCGGTCCCGGATCTATGCTCTGGGCGAGCCGGATGCACAGGGCAGCCGTCCGGATGTGGTGATCTCCGAGATCGGGGGCACCGTCGGCGATATCGAGTCCCAGCCTTTTCTGGAGGCGGTCCGCCAGGTGCGCCGCGAGATCGGCCGCAACCGCACCTTCTTCATCCACTGCTCCCTGGTGCCCTATCTGGCCCCATCCGGCGAGCTGAAAACCAAGCCTACCCAGCACTCGGTGGCGCAGCTGCGCTCCATCGGCATTCAGCCGGATGCTCTGGTGCTGCGCTGTGACCGCGAGGTGCCGGTGGCTTTGAAGGAGAAGATCGCCGCTATGTGCGATGTGGACAATGAGGGTGTGGTCTCCTGTGCGGACGCCCCCTCGATCTATGACATCCCGGCGGTGCTCTACCGTGAGGGGCTGGACCGTTTCGTGGCGCAGCAACTGCACCTGCCGGTCCGCGATGTTGATTGGACACGGTGGCAGGATCTGCTCGACCGGGTCCACCATCCGGAGGGTGAGGTCACCGTCGCCCTGGTGGGCAAATACATTGATCTGCCGGATTCCTACCTTTCGGTGGCGGAGGCCGTCCGCGCCGCCGCCTTCGAGCACCGCGTCCGGGCGAATATTCGCTGGGTCGCCGCAGATGACTGTGCGACGCCGGCGGGTGCGGCTGAAGCACTCGCCGGCGTTGATGCCGTGGTCGTCCCGGGCGGTTTCGGAATCCGGGGGATCGAGGGAAAGATCGGTGCGGTCCGCCACTGCCGGGAGAAGCTGGTTCCCATGCTGGGCCTGTGCCTGGGACTGCAGTGCACCGTGATCGAAGCAGCCCGCACCGCCGGGATCACCGAGGCCTCCTCCACGGAATTTGATCCGGAGACCCCGGCGCCGGTGATCGCCACCATGGCCGAGCAACAGGCGGCGGTATCCGGTGAGGCGGATCTGGGCGGCACCATGCGGCTGGGTGCTTATCCGGCCCATCTTGCCGCAGGATCCCTGGTCGCCGAGCTTTATGGCACCACCGAGGTCAGTGAGCGTCACCGCCACCGTTATGAGGTCAACAATGCCTACCGCTCGCAGATCACCGAGGGATCAGGCCTGCAGTTCAGCGGTGCCTCACCGGAGGGCGAGCTGGTGGAGTTCGTCGAGTATCCCCGGGAGATTCACCCCTACCTCGTGGCCACTCAGGCACACCCGGAGTACAAGTCACGTCCGACGAAGGCACACCCGCTCTTCCTGGGGCTGATTTCTGCCGCCCTGGCTTAGACTGGAGAGCTATGACATCACCTGGCACCCATGATTTTGCAGTCCTGAACTCTGAATTGCTTGTCGACGCCCCGATCATCGGGGTCCGGCGCGATGAGGTGAGCATGCCCGGTGGCGGCACCGCCCACCGGGAGATCGTCGAGCACTTCGGCGCCGTCGCGGTCGTCGCCGAGCGCAACGGCGAGATTGCCATGGTCAATCAGTACCGACGTAGCGTCGACCAGCGGCTCTGGGAGCTACCCGCCGGGCTGCTGGATTTAGCCGAGGAGGATCCGCTCAACTGCGCCGCCCGCGAACTCCAGGAAGAGGCGGGCCTGGCGGCCGGGACGTGGGAACTGCTCAGTGATCTGTTCACCAGCCCCGGTATCTGTGATGAAGCGGTACGCATCTACCTCGCCCGTGACCTGCACGAAGTGCCCAAACCTCCAGCGGAGCATGAGGAGGCAGACATGGACTTTGCCTGGATCCCCCTCGACCAGGCCCGGGCCATGGTCATGGCGGGTGAGGTCAACAACGCCATCGCGATCACCGGCATCATGACCGCCGCTGAAGTGCTCTCCGGAAGAGCATCGGCCCGCCCTGCGGACACCGCCTTCCCGCAGCGGCCCAGCGCCCTGGCGGACCGCCGTATCGCTGAAGGCCGCTTCCCCGACATGAAGAAGCTGTGAGTCAGCACAAGGAACTCGCCAGGACCTGGCTCAACCACCTCGCCGTGGAGCGCGGCCTGTCGAAGAACACCCTGAGCAATTACCGCCGCGACCTCGAGCGCTACACCGACTGGCTCGAAGCCGCCGGTATCACCGAGCTCAGCGCGGTGCAGACCACCGATATCGAGGCCTATGTCACGGACCTGCGCCGCGGTGACCCGGGGCGCGGACGTGCCCCGCTCGCGGCGTCGTCAAGCGGGCGTGCGCTGGTCGTGGCGCGGGGACTGCACAAGTTCGCCGCGCTGGAGGATGCGGTGGCCGTTGATGTCGCCGCCGAGGTCTCACCGCCGGCGACCGGGCGGACACTGCCCGACACCCTGAATATCGAGGAAGTCGAGAAGCTGCTGGAATCCGTCCCGACGGGGGAGGGCGCAACCGCCCTTGACCTCCGCGACCGTGCCCTGCTGGAACTGCTCTATGGCACCGGTGCCAGAATCTCTGAGGTCACCGCGCTCAATGTGGATGATCTGGTCGGGTGTGAGGGCCTGCTGCGGATCACCGGCAAGGGAGATAAACAACGGATCGTGCCGGTGGGCTCGGCGGCGATCAAGGCCAGCGAGGAATATCTGGTTCGGGCGCGCCCAGTCTTCACGAAGGGCAAGACCCACATTGCGCTGCTCAACACCCGAGGGGGAGCACTATCCCGGCAGAGTGCCTGGGCGGCGCTGAAGACCAGGGCGCAGCGCGCCGGGATCACCAAGAGTATTTCCCCGCACACGCTGCGGCACAGCTACGCCACACATCTCCTGGAGGGCGGGGCCGATGTTCGGGTGGTGCAGGAATTACTGGGACATTCCTCAGTGACCACCACACAGATATATACCCATGTTACGGCGGAAAATCTGCGGCAGGTCTGGGCGAGCTCGCACCCGAGGGCATAACGGGAGCTACAATATTTCCCGGAGAAAGCGTGACTGAAGGTACCCCCATCGGGTGATCACAGCAAGAGATATGAATCGGACGGAAACTCGGGCACTACCCCTCCACGAGGCGGGATCCCTCGAGTTCCCGGACACCGTCGGGGCGATGGAGGAGTTGGTTGAGGGCAATATTTCCGGGGAGACGCACTCCCACCCGATGCATGAACTGCTCTGGAATATCATCGGGGCCTGTGGATTCCGGCGGGGGCACGGCATTCCGGGTTTAGCCCGCGAGGCACCCGCTATTGCGCGGCGCAGTTCAACATCGAAACCAGTCCGTGATTGGCCGATTCGGCCGTGCCGGTCGAGATAGCACCCCTGCTGCGACTGCTGCTCAATCGATTGGCCAGCACCGAGCTGGGAGAGGACTCGCGGACCCTCAATGAGGCCATGGTCCGGGATGTGATGCAGCCGACGCGTCCTGATCTTCGAGTACGTACCCCTTCCTCGCCGCTGTTGCGTCCCATCGTCACTGCCTTGACTGCCTTGCAGGAATCCCCGGCCCACACGCTGAGTCTGGAGCAGTGGGCGGACCGTCTTGAGTTTCTCGCATTGGCGCTCAGCTGTCCTGGCCCAGCATGCGGTGGTCCTGCTGGCAGCCGGCTCCGAGATTGAAGACGTCGCCTCCCGCACCGGCTATCAATCGACGAGCGCCTTCGGTGCCGCCTTTCGCCGGGTCACGGGAAATCCCTGGGCTTCTTCCGACCGACGCGTGGGGAATAGGGTGGCCCTGTCCGCTGATGGTGTCCTGCACTCCCCACGAGAGCCAGCGTGCGCAGCTGCGCACAGAATTCAGTTGCGCGGTTTGTGCGCAGGGCTTTTCGATGGCCGGACTCAGGTGAGGCGACAGGTCCTCGGGTGTGCGCAGCTGCGCACACCTTCAAGTGCGCACCGCTGAATGTCTAGATCAATGTCCTGCGGGGGCGAAGGCATGACACTGCGCTCAGTTTTGACTCTGGAATCCCGCCAAGCGTCCGGCATTTCCTGCACAGGCTGTTGTGCGCAGCTGCGCACAACAATGCGAGTCGAGCGGATCCTACTTTTCCCGGGTGCCGGGAGAACCAAAGTTTTGGCTTCAATCCCGTGTCGAGGTGCTGCAGGTCAACCTTTCTGGGTGCAGCATCGCCGTAACGTTTCGCCACATCGGCGCAGTGTTCACCGGAGCTGGCTGGGATGAGGCGCACGATGCAGTGGTATTCGTTTTAGGGATTTTCTTCATCAGAGCCGTCACTATAAGCGCTATGGCAGGAGTGGTCGTCACCTACCTGGACCCGCGCGAGAGAAAGACGAAACCGTACACGCCGACCAGGACTAGAAGGACTGAGGTGATCAGGATCCTGCCGAACTTCTTCAGCCGTGCGGTGGTGGGGCGTGGGACCAAACGTTTCTTCCTTTGGGTGAAGGGAAAACTATTGCCGCGAATTCAGGATTTGGAAAACGTGCGTCGAACGACCAGCATTTGCACGGCGTACACTTCCATTTAGTCGCATTTGGTTGACTTATATAAGTCGTGCTGCGTCGACTACTTTTATGACCAAGAGACGCGACGTACTTAAAGTGATCCGCGTTTACGCCGTAGTGCAGGGACTTGAACTGCAGGGGCAGCAAGGCGCCAATCACACCAGCGGGTGGGTCGGCGAAAAGATTATCTTCTCAGGAGTTACCGTATCGAGATATCGGACGGCTTCTGGGTGTCAGCTTTCCGCAGGCACAAAAACTCGCCACTGCATAAGGCGAAAAGTGCAGTTGTACGTTGGGTGGAGGAGCCACGAATGCCCAGGTTTCATTTCCTGATGGTCACTGTGACTAGTCGTTCTCAGGCGGTCTCTCATGACCCGAGGCGGGACTCGCCGACCTTGGCCTAGCTCTGCAACAGCACTCCCTGCCACCATGCGGCAGAAGACCGGGGACGTTAACCCGTGGGCGAACTAAGTTGGTCGTCATGACTCTCATCGACGATCTGGTGGCCGGTCCCAGAGGCAGGGAATTCCTCATGGAGGTGGCGCTGGCCTCGGAAGGCCACGACGGGCCGTTGTTCCAGGCGACCTGGCGGGTCGGCAGTTACATGGATCGCAACGCACGGAAATTCGGAATCGACCGTGAGCACTCCGCGCGGGCCAGGGCCACGACGGTGGCCCCGCTCTTGGAACAGGTGCCGTTGGTGAAGCTGACTCCGAAGTTGCTCTACGATGCGCTCGAGCGCACTGTGTTCAGCGCAACCTACTGGCAGCCCCCCATGGACGGCGAGGTGTTCCTATCCGCGGCCCCACTGCGGTGGGGGCTGCGTCGCATCGCCCGTCACGTCGCGGCGTCTGAGGTGACAGCCGAATGGTCGGATCCGTTCCGGCCCGATCGGCACTGGTCAGTGAGATGGGAGGGCCCCGAGCCCGACGTTCAGGTTCTGTCGATGGCCGAGGCGCTTGAGACCTGGCGGGAGAAGGTGGGGACGGAAAGTCTGTGGTGCTCGACGCCGCCGTGGCCGATTGTCACCACCGCGCGAGAGCTCGTGGACGGTACCCCGGGCGGCCTGCGCTTCGTGGAGGACGGGCTCGGTTGGAAGACCAGTCAGGTGCGGGCGGCCACGGTGTCTCCGGGGGCCAGGGTCTTCACCATCAACGATCCGGGGGCGTGGGCACAGCTGTGCCGACGCTTCCCGTTAGATGTGAGCGCGGGCAAGGGACATGACTGGCGACTGGCCACCGGGTACCCGCATGGCTGGGTGATGCCGGACTTCGTGCAGGTGGCACAGCACTATGACGCGCTACATCTGAGCATGCGGGGATATTTCGCGACCGCCGGGCGGGTGATCCCCGCGGACGAGAAACATGCAGGCATGCTCGCGGGCTGGGATCCGGGGCAGACCTTCTGGTTCACCGAGGCGGTGACGTTGGGGGAGCCGGTGGCCTGGCAGAATCATGGGCACGACTTTGGCGAGTACGACTGGCATCCACATGCAGTTAGCGGGAAGAACTGAACCTACTTGGCAACTCCCGTAGAGAGCGTCACCAGCATCAGAAAGTTTATGTGGCCGTTGTAGAAACCGCCAATGGAAGTTGCAGAAAATCGCCATTCGAAGCTGCAATGTCAGTTTCAGAAGCCCTCTGGCGATGCGGATATTTTGTTGAACCACTCGGTGGCCTGGGGGAGTGCAAACGACTTCTGAAATTTCGATCTCAGTACTCCTCTGCGCTGAGTGTCAACATTTCAGGAGTCCCTTGCATTGTGACTTGCAGCTTTGGTTGGCGGCTTTTTAGCAACTTCCATTGGCGGTTTTAAAGGTAGGCCTGCTACCTGGACGTGGCCCATCAAGTTGAGGTCCTTGACCTTTTGACGGAGCTCAACCGTGACCGGGGTACCACCATCATCATGGTCCTCCACGATCTGAACCTTGCCGCCCGCTATGCCGATCGTCTCGTGGCTCTGGCGGGCTGGGGAGCCTGGTCCGCCGGGGCGCCGGCGGAGGAGCTCACCGACCCGGTCTCCGAGGCGCCGATGGTGCTCCCGATCGGCCGACCCCGGGGTGCTCGCCACAGTCTAGAGTTCCACTCGCTGCCACCTGGCGGTATCCCGCAGCAGCTGGCAGTCATGGCTGACCACAGTGACCGGCGCTGGGGTGTGTTGCAGGGCTGTGTTCAGCACTTTAACCAGCCGTGTCGAGAGATGGTTCGTGGGCCCATCCAGTAGGGGCACCTGAGGCTTCCTGGCCAGGACCTCAATTAAGTCAAGGCACTGTAGTTGATATATTGGAAGTTTCCGGAGGGGACGGCGGGACTCCTCGCGGCTGGGCCATCCAAATCTCCGGGCTGTGCGGACTGAGTCTCTGGAGTGGTGGGCCGACTTCTGTCCCGGGATCCCGAGCTTTCCGGCGCGTGAGACCTGGCCCTGATCCGGTGCAAGGTGCCCGGCCAGGACCTTGGACAGGGTGGTTTTCCCGGCACCGTTGGGGCCGGTGATCACCCACTTATCGTCGCTCCGGAGCGTCAGGGAGACCGGGGTGTCCAGGCGGCCGGCGACGGTGATCTGTGTCGTGCCAGGGAGTCGCGCGCCGGGACGGGTGCTCAGCTCCGGGATAGCCAGGCTGCCGTGGCGGCCGATCTCGTCAGCGGTGGGTGTCAACCGTCCGGCCAGGGTGTGTAGGGGGGAGATCTTGCCGCGATCGTTCACGCCGAGGGTCGCGATCACCTGGCCCGGACTGGCCGCGAAGCTCAGGTTGCGGACCGGGGTCCTGTTGCCCCAGATTGAGGCTGAGGTGTCGAGCGGAAAGGTGGGCGTGGGGTGGGGTGGAGTTGGGTATGAAAAACTTCCTCGAATCACAACGTGATGATAGTGACCCAGACGGCAGCTGCCGGAGGGGCCAGGGGAATTGCGCGTGGGATTAGAGGAAGTGGAAGGGCGGGGGCTGGGTGGGAGGTGTCAGGTGCGTCAAGTGTGAGGCGACCGCCCCGGTCGGGCCGCGCTGGGGCGAGATCCCCTGGGCAAGGCCTGTGAAGCCGGTTTGGTCAAGTTTAGGGGCAGGACTTAGGGGGTGGAACTGAGGGCGAAGTGGGTGAGGGGCTGTCAATGTCCGAATGGTCTGGAAGAGACATGTAATCTTGGCAATGACACGGGCGTAAGTCGCCGATCTCCAATGGAGTCAAGGAAGAGAGTTTGACTGTGAGCGATTCGGGAATTTCCGGCACTCCGGAGTCCGAGCTGGGTCTGACGGGCCGGCCGGTGCGGGAGTTGCCTATCCCCGAGCCGTTGGCCACGCACGGACCGGCCAGGATTATCGCGATGGCGAACCAGAAGGGTGGGGTGGGAAAAACCACCTCAACCATCAACCTGGGCGCCTGCCTCGCCGAGATCGGCCGCAAGGTTCTCCTGGTGGATCTCGATCCCCAGGGCGCACTCTCCGCCGGTCTGGACATCCCTCACAACGAGATCGACGTGACCGTCTATAACCTCCTGGTGGACCGAGACTCCGATATTCGGGAGGCCATCCAGGAGACCGCCGTCCCGGGGCTGGATCTGGTGCCGGCCAATATCGATCTTTCGGCCGCGGAGATCCAGTTGGTCAACGAGGTCGGCCGCGAACAGGCACTCGCCCGCGCCCTGCGCCCGGTGATGAAGGACTATGACTTCATCATCCTGGACTGCCAGCCTTCGCTGGGTCTGCTCACCGTCAATGCCCTGGCCTGCGCCCACGGGGTCATTATCCCGATGGAATGCGAGTTCTTCGCCCTGCGTGGCCTGGCACTACTGAATGACACCGTGGAGAAGGTCCGCGACCGTCTCAACTTCGACCTCGAGATCATCGGAATCCTGGTCACCATGTTCGACCGTCGTACCTCCCATGCCCGGGAGGTGATGTCCCGGGTGATCGAGGTCTTCGGCGAGCGGGTCTTTGACACAGTGATCACCAGGACCGTGCGCTTCCCGGAAACCTCGGTGGCCGGGGAGCCCATCATCACCTGGGCCCCGAAGTCCCAGGGTGCTGAGCAATACCGCAACCTTGCCCTGGAAGTGCTGGAGCGCACCACGGAAGAGCGCTAATTGGTCGGGGAGATGCCGGGTCCAGGTGGCTTCAAGGTTGCACTGAGCAATTTTGAAGGCCCCTTCGATCTGCTGCTCCAGCTGATCACCGGCAAGAAGCTTGATGTCACCGAGGTTGCCCTGTCAGAGGTCACCGACGAGTTCATCGCCTACACCCGTTCGCTGGGCAAGACCTCCGACCTGGATGAGGTCACTGAATTTCTGGTGGTTGCCGCGACTCTGTTGGACCTGAAGGTCGCCCGACTACTGCCTCGGGGGCAGGTCGATGATGAAGAGGATCTGGCGATGCTGGATTCCCGTGATCTGCTCTTCGCCCGGCTTCTTCAATATCGGGCGTATAAGGCGGTGGCGGATCTGTTTGCCCGCTGGCAACGGGAGGCACAGCGCCGCTACCCGCGGGCGGTGAGTCTGGAGGAACAGTTCGCGCAGCTGCTTCCCCCGGTGAAGATCGGTAAGCCCCCGGCGGAGTTTGCGGAGTTGGCGGCCGGAATCTTCCGGCCACGTCCCCCAGAGCGGGTCGGGATCGACCACATCCACCAGGTGGCGGTTTCGGTGCCGGAACAGGCTGGCCGGATCCTGGACACCCTGCGGTTGCTGGGGGAGGACACCTGGATCACCTTCGGTGCACTGACCCGAGACACCACTTTGTCGATGGAAGTGGTCGGACGCTTTCTGGCGCTGCTGGAACTCTATAAGGCGCGGGCGGTGGAGACCGAGCAGCTCGAGCCACTCGGTGAGCTCAAGGTCGCCTGGACCGGTCTCGAGGTTGACCCCGCGGTGGTGGGTGCCAGCGAATGGGACTGATGCCGGTGCGCCAACGCGGACAACCCGGCCGATTGCTCGGCCGGGTTGTGGGGTACCGGACTCAGGGGCACTGCCTTTAGGGTCACTGATAAGGATTGCTGGACATGGTCTCCCAGGCACTTGAGAGGGCACTGAGGTAGGTCGGATCCAGAATCTGGCCGGTGACGATGCCGCCGAAGACACCGAGCACCGCCCAAGTGGCCAGGTTGTAGAGGAAGTAGGTGGCGGATGCGGGCATGGGGATCATCTCACTCTCACCGATGGTGATTTGAGGGATGGGGTTTAGGGGCGGTTGATCAGCAGCTCGAGGATTTCGGGGGAGAGCTCCCGGTCGGCATAGATGCGGACGTCCGGCTCCGTCGGGTCATCCTCGGTGCCCACCCGACGGCCCTCCCACACGGCTCTCAGGCCGAGCTTTTCCAGCACATGGAAAGAAGCCGGGTGGTTGACGGTCACGCGAGCGGTGATCGGGGTGTCCGGATCGAGGCGCTTCACGGCTTTGAGGGCGGCCTCGGAGATCTCGCTGGCGTAGCCGGAACCCCACTTCTCGGGGCGGAGGCGGTACTTCAGGTCCCAGACCTTGTCCTCGACAAGCTCAAGACCGCCGACGCCGACGAAGTCGGAGGGTTGGTCGCGGAGGTATACACCCCAGGGGCCGAGGTTCTTGGCCTGCCAGCTGTGCTGGGTGCGCTGGATGATCTTCTGGGTCTCGCGGACCGTTTCATGGCGGGCCTGCGGGCGGTGTCCCCACACGCGGTCATCGCTGTAGACCTTGAAAGCTTCGTCCTCGTGGCCTGCGGACAGCGGCATGAGGATCAGTCGGTCGGTTCTCGTTACGGTAGCCATGATCAGATGTTAATACCAATGTCGCTAAAAATGTAGCCCAATTCACAAAAACTTTTACACAGGATTCACTTCACTCTTGTTTACCAGAACTCAAGCCCCCCACCTGCGACTTCACCGCGCAGGTGCTCCCGCATCCCCGGCATCGCCAGTCCCACATAGCCCCGTTCCGGGGCGGTGATGATGTGTTTGTCCAGTAGCCTGCGCCGATACTGTCCGACATATACCGCAGATTTCCCCATGCGGGCGGCGATATCACCGGTTGCGCTGAGGTCATCGTCCGCCGCCATCGCCTCCAGGAAGGCGACCTCCACAGCAGTCAGCGAGGAGACGGTGGGGCGATGGACCAGGGAGCTGACATCTCGGGTGGCCCGCTCAATGGCACCCTGGACATCGGCCACCTCAATGACGGTAGCGGCATTCCGATAGGCGTGGAAACCCACCAACTGCAACATATAGGGATAGCCACGGGTGGCAGCCACCGCCTGTGCCAGTGCCGGCTCATTCCAGCTTTTGCCGGCCTCGATGACGGGGACCGCCAGGCCGTGGCGGGCGTCGATACGCGAGACCGCGCCGAGCGGATGATGCAGCGCGCGGCGCAGGAAGGTCACGCCCGGGGCGTCGAGAAGCGCCTCGACAGACTGCGGGAGCCCGGCCATCACCACCGCGACCGGGCGGTCCTCGCGGAAGAGATGCTGGACGGTGGCGGCAATGGCGCGGAGATCCTTGAGGGTCTCCGGGGAGATCTCATCGATGGTCAGTAGTACGCCGGTGCCGTGCGGGGCGAGCAGATCACACAGCTGGGTCAGCTGGGAACGCAGACTCGGCGTGGCAAGGTGGCGCGGCCCGGTCTCGAAGCGCAGCCCGCCGAGGCCACCCGGGGCGGTGAAGCCGGAGAACCGGCGTTCGGTGTTGCCGTGCTGGTCATGTTCACTGAGCAACCGGGGGAGATGATCGGTGGTGAAGCGATCGACCAGGCCAGACAGTGCGGTTTCGGAGATGGAGATCCAGCCGCGGGACTTCGCCTCGTCCTCCAGAGCGTTGAGCAGCGCCGTTTTGCCGACCCCGCGCTGGCCGGAGAGCAGGAGTGCCCGGCCGGGCGCGCCGGGACCGTCATCAAGGGCATCGGCGAACTCCTGGATCACCGGGCCGCGGCCGACCAGCAGCGCGGGCGAGGTGCCGAAGGTCGGGGTGAAGGGGTTGAGGCTTCTGCCTGGTTCCGGGATGGTCATGATGGGTCTCCCAACTGCCTTTTTAAATACGTTAAATAGCCATTTTAAACTGTTTAAACTAACTCCGCCAGGGGTAAGGTCAGCCACTGTGAGCAGTGAACTACCCATGATCTCCCAGCAACGGTCCCGGATCGAATCTGTCCTGCTGGTAGTGGATACCCCGGTGCCGGTGGCGCAGCTGGCCAAAACCCTGGACCTGGAAACCGGGACGGTCGCCCAGATCCTCCAGGAGATCGCCCAAGAGTATGACGACCGAGGCTCCGGCATTGATCTGCGCGAGAGTGAGGAAGGGTGGCGGCTCTATACCCGCACGGACAATGCCGCTGCCGTGGAACGGTTCCTGCTCGACGGTACCCAAGCCCGGCTCTCCCGCGCCGCCCTGGAGACTTTGGCGGTGGTGGCCTACCGGCAACCCTGCACCAGATCCCAGGTCTCCGCCGTTCGCGGCGTGAACGTCGATGGCGTGATGCGGACGCTGCAGCTGCGCGGTCTGGTCCGCGAGGTGGACACCGAGGAATCCACCGGGGCCCATCGGTACGTCACCACTGAACTCTTCCTGGAATTGATGGGCATTGACTCCCTGGACCGCTTGCCGGACCTGGCGCCGCTGCTGCCGGACATCGAATCGATCGACTCCCTGGATGAGTACTAGAAGATCCGCGGGGCATAGCACGGTGGGGAGGCCTGAGGTTGCGGGAATACCATGTGGGGGTGATTGTGGAGTAGGCTGGCGGCAGTAGTTTCAAATTTCATACTCAAGTTAGGACACTTAACGTGACCCCACCCGCTCGCCGAGACGGCACACCGGACAAGAAAGACTTCCGTCTCAGTCTTTCCGCACCCCGCAAGCAGCGCTCTGATGATGACATCGTCTCCCATGCCAAGCCTGCCCGCCGCCAGAACGTCAACATCTCCCAGCGTCGCCAGGGCGGCGAAGGCAATGGTGAAGGTGTGCGCCTGCAGAAGGTGCTCGCCCAGGCCGGAGTCGCCTCCCGCCGCCACGCTGAGATCCTCATCGACCGGGGCCGCGTCGAAGTCAACGACAAGATCGTGACCGTCCAGGGGATGCGCGTCAACCCCGATGTCGATGTCATCCGAGTCGATGGCGTGCGCATCAAGGTCAATGAAGACCTCGAATACCTCATCCTCAACAAGCCGCGCGGCATGCAGTCGACCATGGATGATGAATACGGTCGCCCCTGCATCGGCGACCTTCTCGCCGAGAAGACCTTCTCCGGCCAGCGCCTCTTCCACGTCGGACGTCTCGACGCCGACACCGAGGGCCTGCTGCTGCTGACCAACGACGGTGAGCTGGCCAACCGCCTGATGCACCCGAAGTACAACATCACCAAGACCTACCTGGCCACCGTGCTGGGAGAGGCCGACAAGGCACTGATCAAGGCCCTGCGTGATGGCATCGAGCTTGAGGATGGCCCGGCCAAGGCTGACTTCGCCCAGATCATTGACACCCACAACGGCCGTTCCCTGCTCCGGATCGAGCTGCACGAAGGGCGCAAGCACATCGTGCGTCGCATGCTCAAGGAGCTCGACTACCCGGTCCAGTCGCTGGTCCGCACCAAACTGCACACCCTTCAGCTGGGCGAGCAGAAGCCCGGCTCGATGCGTTCCCTGAACAACTCCGAGCTCACCAGCCTCTATAAGGCGGTGGGAATGTGAGTGAAGCTCAATTGAGCAACCAGCCCGAGCAGGGTCTGATCCTCGCCGTCGATGGCCTCTCCGGCACCGGCAAGTCCACGACCTGCCGCGCGCTGGCCAAGCGGCTGAACGCCCGCTACGTGGACACCGGTGCCATGTACCGGGTGGCCACCCTGGCGGTGCTGCGCGCTGGCGTCGACCCGGCAGACACTGCCGCGGTCATCGAAGCCACCCGTGAGCTGCCATTGGGCATCTCTGATGACCCTGATTCAACTCAGGTGCTGCTGGCAGGTGAGGATGTCTCCGTCGAGATCCGCGAGGCAGAGGTGACCCGCAACGTCTCCGCGGTCTCCGCGATTCCGGAGGTCCGGGTCAACCTGGTCAACCTGCAGCGGGAGCTGACGAAGCAGGCCCACCGCGCCATCGTCGAAGGCCGCGACATCGGCACCACGGTGCTTGTCGACGCCCCGGCCAAGGCCTACCTGACAGCTTCGGCGCAGGTACGTGCCCAGCGTCGCCACGATCAGGACCTGGCCGCCGGCCGCAAGATTGATTTTGACACCGTGCTGGCGGATGTCATCCGTCGTGATGAGCTGGACTCATCCCGGAAGACCTCCCCGCTGCGCCCTGCCGAGGACGCCGTCATCATTGACACCTCGGACATGGGTATTGAAGAAGTCCTCGACCAACTCGTTGAGCTGGTCCGAGATTCAGCTGAGGCAACTGCTGCTGAACAGGAAGGAAAGTAGTCGTGAGCGACAACACCAAGAACAACGGTCAAGGCGAAGAGCCGGAGACCATGTTCGTTTATCACACCCAGAACGGCGAAATGAATGCCGAGGGCGTCTTCCGCGATGAGGAAGAACTCGCCCCGGGTGGCGGCTACGCCAGTGCCGACTTCGATGCCGAGGACTTCAACTTCGAATTCAACGAAGCAGATTCCGCGGAGAATGAGCACGGCGAAGGCGAGTTCACCGAGACAGAGTTCATTGAGACCGATTTCGATGAATCCGAATTCGGCGCAGAAGACTACGGCGATGACTTCTCCGAGGAAGACTGGGAAGAAGCCGAGCGTACTTTCGGCGTGCAGCGCCCCGACACCGTCGAGGAAGCCCTGTGCACCGTCGCTATCGTCGGCCGCCCCAACGTGGGCAAGTCCACCATGGTGAACCGGTTCATCGGTCGCCGTGAAGCCGTGGTGGAGGACTTCCCGGGTGTCACCCGAGACCGCATCTCCTACCTCTCCGACTGGGGTGGCGTGCGCTTCTGGGTGCAGGACACCGGCGGTTGGGATCCCAACGTCAAGGGCATCCACGGTGCTATCGCGCGCCAGGCTGAGGTCGCCATGACCACCGCAGACGTCATCGTCTTCGTGGTGGACACCAAGGTCGGTATCACCGAGACCGATGAGGTCATGGCACGTAAACTTCAGCGTGCTGGCGTCCCCGTGATCCTGGCCGCCAACAAGTTCGACTCCGATTCCCAGCTCGCCGACATGACCGAGTTCTATGCACTCGGCCTGGGCGATCCTTGGCCGGTCTCGGCACAGCACGGCCGCGGCGGTGCCGACGTCCTCGATGAGGTGTTGCGCCAGTTCCCCGAGGTACCACGCTCGACCTCGATCACCGAGGGCCCGCGCCGTGTCGCACTCGTCGGAAAGCCCAACGTGGGCAAGTCCTCCCTGCTGAACAAGTTCGCCGGCGAGGAACGCTCCGTGGTGGACAATATCGGCGGCACCACCGTGGACCCGGTGGACTCCATGGTCCAGCTGGACCAGAAGATGTGGAAGTTCATCGACACCGCCGGCCTCCGCAAGAAGGTCAAGACCGCCACCGGCCACGAGTACTACGCCTCGCTGCGCACCCGCGGCGCGATCGACGCCGCCGAGGTCTGCATCATGCTTATCGACGCCTCGGAGCCGGTCTCGGAGCAGGATCAGCGCGTGCTCGCCATGATCCTGGAATCCGGTAAGGCGCTGGTCCTGGCGTTCAACAAGTGGGACCTCATGGACGATAACCGTCGTGATGACCTGGACCGCGAGTTCGACCAGCAGCTGGCACACCTGCCTTGGGTGCAGCGGGTCAACATCTCGGCCAAGACCGGCCGGGCCATGCAGCGTCTCGAGCCGGCCATGCTTGCCGCCCTGGAAAGCTGGGACAAGCGCGTCTCCACCGGCCAGCTCAACAACTGGCTGCGTGCGACCATCGCGCAGAACCCGCCGCCCATGCAGTCCGGCCGCCTGCCGAAGGTGCTCTTCGCCACCCAGGCATCCTCCCGCCCGCCGGTGATCGTGCTTTTCACCACCGGCTTCCTGGATGCCGGCTACCGCCGCTACCTGGAGCGCAAGTTCCGCGAGGAGTTCGGCTTCGAAGGATCGCCGGTCAAGATCGCCGTGCGTATCCGCGAGCGTCGCCAGCGTAAGTAGCAGTTTCGCTGAAGTGGGTGAAGCCCGCCGTGACCCTGTTTCAGGGTTGCGGCGGGCTTTGTTGTTGGTGGGGGTGCCTTAGCCAGCGCCGTTGATCTGAAGGTAGTGCTGGATGAATGGGTCGAAAGGCATCATGAGATCAGAGCTTAACTGCAGATAAGAGGGTGCAGCACCGCCGCCAATGATGCTGATGCTGGCGCCCATGATGTACAAGATGAGGGGAATGGCAATACTGCCTGACATCCCCTCAAAGACAGCGTTGTAGAGGTCAGGTGGGATGAGATTGAGATCCATGGAAAGAGTTCTTGTCTGGTGTGTCGGGTGATTCTCGGCAGGTCAGCGGTGGGTGATCTTGTCCACCTGGGCGCCGGCCAGGTCAACGATGAGCTGATCATCGACGGTGGCGGGTGCGGTGAGATAGAAATACACCCCGTCGACCTCGCCGGCGAGCACGGTGTTGGCCGGTTCGCTGGGGTTCTCCGCCGACTGCACCCGGGCGGCAGTAACTTCTTCGATTCCCTCGACCTTAAGGTCCAGCGGCTGGGTCTCATAGGGGAGCAGCAGCTCAGAACCTTCGTAGGCGCTACTCCGGACAAAATTCGCACATTCACCGAGGTCCCCGGGCACCCGTGGGGTGGTGGCACTGGTGGTAGCGAACACACTGATCACCGTGCCGTCGGCAGCAGCGAATTCAGAACTGGCGGTGGCGTTCGGCTCCTGGTCGAGCTGGACGAGAATATCCACCGCAGTCGGAAGGAGGGCACCACACTGCGCGGGCTCGGTGGTGGTGCCGCTGCTGGTCTCGGTGAGCACCGCGATCACGTCGGCGTCGTCCTCGGCCCCGCTGGCCAGGACCTCAGCGACATCGCTGTAGAGGTAGCCGGTGGGCGAGTCAGCCTCGGCGAGGATGACCTCGGAGGCCACTGCCGGGGCGGTGGCCACTGGTGCGGGAGTGGTCGATTCTAGGCTGCCCTCAGCAACCGGAGACCCTGCTTCAAAGGTATCCGGCTCCGTGGCGCAGGCGCTGAGGGCAACAGCGGAGGCGCCAGCGAGGGCGGTGAGGGCGAGGAATTTCTTCATGGGCGGGAGTCACTTTCTTCGAAGGTCGGTGGGCGGGTTTCTGCTGGTTCTGGGCGGGTTCTTCCATGGCCGGATGGGCTGTTCCAGAGAATCGGTGGAGCTGCCGCAGAGATCTCCACCGGGATTGTCGACCACTCACGGTGAGCCGACCGAGCACACCAAAGAACAAGCCGAAAACGACGGCGTAGTTACTGCTGAGCTATACCGGATCCATGGGAGTTCTTTCAGGAAAATATGATGTCTATCAAAGGAATAACCGGGGGCATCAGTGAAATCGTTACCTCGGGGGTACCCTCTGCCGGTGAGCAGTCGGTGTCTACTACCTAAATAACTCGGCCGGAGCTTCGTGGAGTTCAACCGTGACCCAAGAGCCGTCCCAGCAGGAAGTGACTGCGGCGGGAATCATTGCCAGGGAAAGCAGGGATCCTTCCGGTAGATCAGCACTATGATCTTCGATTCCTGCGGCATCGATGAGGAAGATCATGGTCGCACCCACAACATAGCCACTGGTGAACGTGGTTTTGGTGGGCAGCGGTGGGGGGAAACCTGAGTGTGGCGATGATCGCGCACTGGTCACCGCGGCTGAGTAGGTTTCGGATGTCGGGAAAGTCGGGATCATGTGTCCCCGCGTAGGAACCTGTCTCACCCAAATATGCACCAGCACTTACTACCGTATGAACTGCACTAATCTCAGGGACATGAGACCCGACCGGTACCACCTGATCCCGGACCTCCTGTTGATCCTGGCGGGTTTGGCGGGGTGGTTCCTCTTTTCCTACTTTTCCTCGACGGATCTCTTTCCTCAGATGGAACAAACTCTGCCCGCATGGATGGATCGTTTTCTCGTCCTGTTCATGATGGGTGGCGTTTTCATCGGGATCGCGGCCCTGATCTTCTCGGCGCTGTTCGACGCCGGAAAATGGTGGGTCCAAGTCCTGCTGATCGCTGCGGGAGTCGGTTTCTATGGGTTGGCATGGTGGTGGTTCTGGGTGGATCGGGGCCAGCCGATCATCTTCCACCCAGGATTCCTCCTGGTGATCTTGGCGGCAGGGGCCGTGTTCTCCGGCATTGTCTCTCTGGTATGGGGGATATTTCTTCGTTCGCCGGTGATTCGACCGGGCCCCGGTCAACGTTTCCGGGTGTTCGGGGCGTGGTTGCGCCGATTCTGGCCCCTGCTGGTACTCATCGCATTGGTGGTGGGGATCTGGGTGGGAGTGTCTAAGTGGTGGGAGTTGCGTTCAGATCCGGTGCTGCGCAATATCAACGGGCGGGAATCAGCTGCCACCGATCTCTCATCCCTCTATGAAGGAAATTGGAACACCTGGGAGATAGTGTGCCCCAGCGAGTACCCGCAGTTCTCACCGGATGAGATGGGGATCATGCTCACCGGTCCCGGTAGTCTGCATACGCTCCACCTCTATCCTCGGGAGCGACTGGATGGCTGCACCCGGGAGGTCGATCGCGGACCACACCCCATAGACCAGCACCTGCTCACCGAGGGCACAGAACCGGCGGTCATCGTGGACGAGCTGTCCAACCCTTATTACTGAACCGTGTTTGCCTCACAACCAGGGCGATCATGGGTGATCCCAGTAGATGCCGCCCCGCTGAGCTGCCAACAAGCCGCTAAAGGCGGCTAATAGTGACCGTGAATGCCAACGATGGCAGAAGAAGGGATGAGAGGGTAACAGGTATCTACGAGTAGTTCCGCCCGACTACAGGATCAGCTGGCACGGGGTCTACCCGGTACCGCGAACCTCAGTCCAGATCACCCCTGCTTTTGGTGTGACATCTGCAGGTTCCTGTTCGCTGACTTAGAGTTTACTGTGTGAAAATGTTCTCCCTCAAGACCGTTGCGGCGGTTGTACTCGTCCTGTCCCTGTCCCTGTCCCTGGCCACTACGCCCACTGCGAGCGCACAGTCCTCGACATCGGAATCGCCCGGGGAGGACGTCTTGACACTCGTGCCGGACCTGCTCAACCTGTCCTCGGTGGCCGGATTCGAGACCCCTTTCACCCCGGCGGGGAAGTCACCTTCGGCGCGGGAAGGCGCTGCCCTGCAGAGTGCAATTGAGACATTCCTGACACGCCAAGGGTACCGAATCGATCGTGGGGGAGAAGCCGAGGCAGAAGCATTGAAGTTGGCGAAACGGGGCTACAACGGTGAGTTCTGGCTGAACAGCAACGGTGTGTCGAATTCGATCTATTTTCCGCACGGCGAAGGCATGGTCTCAAAGGTGACACAACGCAACAAGGCAGCCACTACTGACTGGTACCTGAACAACTATCCCGGATGGGCCCAGAACCCGAAGCGCGCCGGAGTTCAGACCTGGGCTGAACCCGGCGGCGACATCTTTGTCGCCCAGTTCTTCACCTATCAGTAGCCATCACTACAACGCACAGCTAAAGCGCCGGTTCGGAAACCTATGGGCGGAATATTCATCGACTAAGACGGCTGTCCAGTACCGCCGGGCTGGCCGATTAAAGTGAACTCAACCAAAGGTGATGGCGCCCCGGATATCAGTACCTGGCTGCAGACGCGGGTAGTATCTCCTATTTTGTGAACCCCTATATCTAGGCGTGCTGTTGATGTCTGAGCAGTCATTATCCCGCGATATGGGGGTTCGAATAGCTGTATTTCGGGCGGGGGCAACATGTCAAGAGAGGTGGCAGGACTTTCTTTCCGGCTGCCTCAGCTGTTACAACGGCCAGTAGAATCCGCCGTGAGGCCCAGAAATAATCAAACCGCCCCGAGCTAGTGCTCGGGGCGGTTTGAGGGCGGCGTCGCTAAGCGATCAGAGGCCGAACAGGGCGTTGCCGAAGCGGGCCCAGATGGTGAAGAAGAAGATCAGGTACCAGGCGACGAGGATGAGTTCGCGGCATTTCACGCAGAAGACCCAGAATTTCTCGGCAGCGGTGGTGGCTTCCGCCGGATCCTCGGGGGCGATGATGTGGAGCAGGGAGAACCAGAAGATCGGGATGGTCACGATCCAGACCACGATGCACCAGGGGCACAGAGCGTTGATGGACTGCAGGCTCTCATAGGCGAGCCAGTGGATGAAGATCAGGGCCAGGGTGGTGCCGGCCAGGAAGCAGGCCCAGAACCAGGCGGCGAACTGGGCCCCAGCCAGGACCGCCATCCCGACCACAATGACACAGGTGAAACCGATGAGGCCGAGGATCGGGTTAGGGATGACAAAGACCGCGGCCTGGGAGGAATTGAGAATCGAACCACAGGCCAGCACCGAGTTGAAGGTGCAGGAGGGGATATGGGTCGGATCCTCCGCCATGATGAACTTCTCCATCAGCAGGATCGTCGACATGATCAGGCCGATCACACCGAGGATGACCATCAGGATGCCGTAGGGGCGGTCATTCATGGGGCGGCGGAGGCGGCGACCAGCCGTCGGGGTCTTCGTCGTGGTCATGGGAGTCCTTCTCGAAAATAGATGGGGTTAGGACTGATCGTAGTCCCGGTGGGGTCACCAGCACCCGGCTACCCGGCGCGATGCCGCTCCCGGAGATAAAATCAGGGCCGACCTCCCACCTCCTCGTATAAAGGGGATCTGCCGTGACTGTTTCCGCCCGGATCATCGCCGGCCTCGCCCTGCTGGGCATGGCGATTCTGGCACCGATCGCCCACTTCGGTTTCCTCGAGGCCCACCGCCGGGACAATGACCGGGCGACGGTGCGCAGTTTCACTGAATCCTGGGCTGATTTTCCCTGGGCGCTGGCCTGCCTGAGTGGGGTGGTGATTCTGGATGTGATCGTGGCACTGGCGCTCTATCGCGTCTTTTTCGGCTATGAGCAGCGACTTTCCGCCATCGCGGCCGGGTTGAGGTTGTTGTATGCGGCAGGGTTCGCGGTGGCCCTCAGCTTTCTCTACCGCCTGTACGCGGCTCCCGGGACCGTGGCTGATCAGCTCATCCCGCAGCTGGCCGCTTTTGACCGGTGGTGGGATGTCTCCCTGATCTTCTTCGCCGGGCATCTGCTGGTACTCGGCTGGCTTTGCCTGCGCCGGCGGGGATTGCCCGGTTGGCTGGGGGTGCTGCTGATCGTCGCCGGGCTCGGTTATCTGGCAGACAGCATTCTGGCGCTGTCCAGGATTGATCTCGGTGTCGAATTTTCCGTGGTCACCTTCCTCGGTGAGGTGCTGCTCATCGGCTGGCTGCTGGTCACCGGAGCCCGGAATCAGCTGCGCCGCAGCACAAAAGCATCACAACGGTAGGGGATGGCCAGTAGTTGGCCGGGCTGGAACTCGAGCCGCTCATAGAGGTACCAGCGCAGGTTCTCGGTGACCCGTGCCCGGATCTCCGGAGAGGATTTGAGCCAGTAGGAACGGGTCTGGGTGAGCAGGTAGAGCTGTTCGGGGGTCAAATACTGGGTCCAGGTGGTGCGCAGGGTCTCCGCCACCACCCAGGGGGCGCCGACCTCCGGGATAAAGCCCTCCTTGTGGATATCGCCGGCGTGCATGATGCGGGTCAGTCGCAGGACCCACGGGTGGGAGACATCGAGACTGTTCCACACCAGCAGCACTGAGCCATCGGGGCGCACCACCCGATCAAACTCCGCGGCGGCGGCCGGGGCATCCACCCAATGCCAGGTCTGGGCGCAGGCCAGCGCATCGACGGAGGAGTCTTTGAGCGCCGTTGCTTCGGCGGTGGCCCGCCAGACCGGCACCCCAACGCGCTCGCGCAGCACCTTGGCCATATCCGGGCTGGGGTCGAGCGCCAGCATCTCGTGCCCGGCGTCGACAAGCGCGGCGGTGAGTTTTCCGGTGCCCGCGCCGATGTCTGCGATGCGTTGGTGGCCGGCGAGCAGGTCGATGACGGCGGCGGGGTAGCCGGGTCGAATCGCGTCGTAGACCTCGGCGCCGCTGTCGAAGGCGCGGGCGGCGCGGATGCGTTCGGTCTCATCGGGGAAGTGGGGCAGGTCCCGGTTCGAGCGGGAATCGTAGGTGAACATTATTTATTAGGATACCCAGGCTAGAATCAGCAGCCATGCAGATAGCCTCCGGTCGTCCGGTCTCCAAGCTCCCCAAGCCAGATGACCCCAGGTGGTTGATCAAGACCGCGTTCTCCCAGCGGCCGTGGACCATCTACTCGGCGATCTTGATGGCGCTGGTCTTCGTGTGCAACGCCACCACCCCGGTTCTGATTGGTCGGGCGATCGACGATCTGGGCCGGGTGTGGCTGTGGATTGGCCTGCTGGCCGTCCTCTTCCTGGTCAATGGTTTCTGCGGTTGGCTGGGGCGGTGGCTGCTCAATCGTTCGGCGCTGCTGGTCGGACATGATCTGCGCATGGCGGTCACTGATCGGATCCAGGACCCCCGTGGCATGGCGGGACAGAAGCGTACCGCCGGTGGCCTGCTCTCCATCGCGAGTTCGGATACCCAGCGGGTGGCGGATGCGGTGATGATGACGGTCTTCCCGGTCGCCGAGATCACCGCCGTGATCTATGTGGGCGTGATGATGCTGTATATTTCCATCCCCTTGGGCATTGCGGTTCTGATCGGCGGCCCGCTGGTGGTGTGGATTGCGCTGAAGGCGGCGACCCCGCTGCGCCAGCGCTCCAGCGCCCGGCAGCGAGCTCTGGCGCGGGCCGCCTCCACCGCCACCGATGTGGTGGAGGGGTTGCGCATTCTCAAGGGCCTGGGTGCCGTGGCCACCGTCCGCGGACGTTATGGCAAGGTCTCCGATCAGGCCTATGAGAAGACCATCAATGCCAATGCCGCCGAGGCGCGGTTGAACGCCACCACGGAATCCGTCGGTGCCATCTACGTCATCGGGATTGCGCTGGTGGCCGGGGCCATGGCGGTTAATGGCCAACTGAGTATCGGCCAGCTGATCACCGCCATCGGGCTGACCCAGTTCATCATCCATCCGATGACCATGTTGGGCAAGAACCTGGCCTCACGCTGGGCTTCGGCGGCGGCCTCGGCACAGCGCATCACTGAGATTCTCCGCGCCGAGCCGGCCCGGGCCGATGATCTTGAGGACGCCGTGATCGACGCCCTCCCGCAGGGATTGATCGTGGTGCGGGGCTCCATGCCGGAGGAGCTGGAGCTGCTGCCGCGCCATCGCGCGGTCGTCGCACCCCATGCCGCTGATCTCTTCGAGGGCAGTGTTATCGCCAATGTTCACCCGGACCCGGAGGTGGCACAACAGGCGCTCTATATCGCCTCCTGCGATGACATTCCCGGCGGTGTGGACCGCGAAGTTGGGGAATCCGGCCGCAACCTCTCCGGCGGTCAGCGCCAGCGGGTGGCTCTGGCCCGTGCCATCGCCGCGGACCCGGAGGTGTTGATCCTGCAGGACCCGACCACTGCGGTGGATTCGGTCACCGAGCAAACCATCGCCCAGCGGATCGCCGCTCACCGGCTCAGTAGCAGCCGCACCCTGGTGTTCACGAATGCGCCCGCCTGGATCGCGGTCGCCGATTCCGTGGAGGTCTCCCTGTGAGTAGCACACCCGACGCAGATCTGCGGTTCCCGATCGCCAACTGGCCCCAGGTCCGCCGGGAACTCTGGCGCCACATCAAGACCATCCCCGGTGCCGGGCGCCAGTTCTTCCTGGCTATCGTGCTGCTCGGCCTGGGGGCTGCGGCGAATGTGACCATCCCCAGGCTGCTGGGGCAGATCGTGGACCTGGTGGCCGGCAACTCCGAGAAGACCATCCTCGGAATCGGCATCAACCTGGTCATCGTCGCCGCTGCCTCGGCGATGCTGGGGGCCGCCGGCTTCTACCTCCTGGCGCGGTTGAGCGAGCGGGTGATCGCCAACCTCCGTGAGGAAATGGTGGGCACCGCACTCGGCCTGCCGGTCCACCAGGTCGAGGATGCCGGCACCGGCGACCTGGTCAGCCGATCCACCGATGATGTCGCCGAACTCTCCTCGGCAGTGACTGAAACCGTGCCCGCCCTATCCAGCTCGGTCTTCTCCATCGTGGCCACGGTCATCGCCCTGATGACCCTGAACTGGCAGTTCCTACTCATCCCGGTGCTGGTGGGCCCGGTGTACTACTTCGCCGCCCGGCAGTACCTCAAGCGGGCCCCGCAACGCTACGCCGCCGAGCGGGCCGCCATGGCGGAGCGCGCCCGGCGCGTGCTCGAGGCCATCCGGGGGCGCGCCACCGTCCGGGCCTTCCAGATGGAACCCCGGATGCACCACCGGATCAACGGTACCTCCACCGCGGTCGTCGAAAATGGCCTGCGGGCGCGGGTGACCATGCTGGTGCTGCAGAACTGGGTCACCTTCGGTGAATTCCTCATGCTCGGCTCCGCCCTGTTCATCGGCGCAATGCTGGTCAACCAGGGTGACCTCACCGTCGGTGCGGTCACGGCCGCCGCCCTGATGCTGATCCGGGTGCGTGGCCCGGTGATGGGCATGATGCGGGTGATCGACACCATCCAGTCCGGCTACGCCTCCCTGTCCCGCATCGTCGGCGTGGTGGTGGACCCGCCCAAGCCGATCCCGGACTCCGGAGCCCCGGCGCGCAGCGGCCAGGTGATCATGGACCAGGTCAGCTTCAGCTACGGCGGGGGTTGGGCGGTCCGCAAGGTGGATTTGCGCATCGAACCGGGCGAGACCATCGCCCTGGTCGGCGCCTCCGGGGCCGGCAAGACCACCGTCGCTGCGCTGCTGGCCGGCCTGCGAATCCCGGACGAGGGTTCGGTGAAGATCGACGGGGTGGAGGTATCCGAGCTTTCCGACGCCGATCGCGTGGCACGACTGGCCATGGTGTCGCAGGAGGTACACGTCTTCTCCGGCACCCTGCGCGAGGACCTCACCCTGGCCAAACCAGAAGCCACCGATGCCGAGATCAGGGAGGTGCTCAACCGGGTCCGCGCCCAGTGGGTCGAGGATCTCCCCGAGGGGCTGGACACCGAGGTCGGCGCCCGGGGCATCGTGCTCGAGCCGATTGCGGCACAGCAGCTCGCTCTGGCTAGAATTCTCTTGTTGGATCCCAAGGTGGTCGTCATGGATGAGGCCACCGCCGAAGCTGGATCAGCAGGTGCCGGTGAGCTCGAGGCCGCCGCTGAGGAAGTCACCCGGAACCGGGCCGCCCTGGTGGTCGCGCACCGCCTGGATCAGGCTTCCCGTGCTGATCAGGTGCTGGTCATGGATGGCGGCCAGGTCGTCGAAGCCGGCACCCACGAGCAGCTGCTCCAGGCCGGGGGACAGTATGAGAAACTCTGGGCCGCCTGGTCCATGGGACGCTAGAAACTATCACGCGGGAAAGGACCGGATGCGGACACTGGTGCTGAAGGTGGCAGGAGCGGCCTCCTGCCTGCTACTCGGGGGCGGACTGCTCATGGGCTGTGCGGCCAACGAATTTGATCACACCGCGGAAGCGGCGGCACCCACCACGGTGACCATGCCCGACCGGGTCCCCTCGAATGCCCCGAAGCTCACCGGTCCCGCGCCGGGAGAGTCCACGGAGGTGGAATTGAAGTCCTCCAACCGGGACCGGAAGTTCATTCTTTCGGTACCCAGCGGCTATAGCCCGGGGGAGCGGTGGCCGATCATCTTCGCCTTTCACGGTTGGGGAGAGAACGCCAAGATGATCCACGCCTACTCCAACCTCGGTGACTCCCGGGCGATCGTCGTCTACCCGCAGGGGGTGGACGATGCCTGGGAGGGTGCCCCCTACGCCAAGGTCAAAAACGGTGAGGACCTCACCTTCGTCGAAGATATCCTGGCCTCACTGCGCTCGACCTACTCGGTGGATGATTCCCGCATCTTCGCCAGCGGATTTTCCAATGGCGGGGGGTTTGCCGCCCTCCTAGGCTGCCGGATGAACGATGAATTCGCCGGGGTGGCCTCGGTCTCGGCGGCCTACTACGCCAGTATCTTCCGGGACTGCGCAGACACCCCGCTCGCGTTGCTGGACATCCACGGCACGATGGACCCTGTCATCGATTATTACGGCGGCACCCGCCATGGCGCCACCTATGCTCCGGTCCAGGATGTGCTCGATAATGCCGCCACCCGCAACTCCTGCACCGGCCCCGTCAGCACCACCCGGATCAATGCCTGGGCACTGCGCCAGGACTGGACCGGCTGCGGCCATCCGCTCTCCCACATTCGGGTCGGTGGCGGTGGCCATGTCTGGCCCGGCGCCGAAGAGGACACCTACGGCAATGTGCCCAAGGATTACGCCACCGAGCAGATCCTGCGCTTCTTCGGCGTGGCCAAGGCCTAGCCCGTTTATGCCCGTTTATGCCTGCTTATCGACGCCCCGCCTCCCCCAGCCTGGTGCTGTGGGAGGCGGGGTTTCCAGGTGGGCCTCAGGCCGTGACCGTGCCGCGCAGCCCTTCCAGGACGGTATGGGCCGAGAGCAATGAGGCGTTCATGTACCAGGAGTCATGGCCGGCCTTGACCGACTCCAAGGAAGCCCAGATGGGGAAGCGGAAGGATCTGGGCTACCGGCATGGACACCAGAGAAGACCCAGTCCGCATCGGCTTCGCTGAGCATCTCGGCGGAGAGATACTTACCCGCCTCATCGGTGAACTGCTGTAGCTGCGACGGCTAAAAGTTCTCGACATGAGAAAATTCCTTAGCCTTACATAATATGCCGGTCAATGTCTTCGGGCTAAACTTGTCGACCATGACCACCACCGTTCTGTCCACCAATATCGCCCACGTCCAGCCGGATCCCGGCGGTGCTGACCGCGTCAGCGGCATCGATAAACGTCCGGTCGAACAGCTCGAGGTTTTCCAGCCAGGGCCGAACTACGGCGACGGCTCCGGAGTCCGGGGAGATGTCATCGGGGACAGTAAACACCACGGTGGCGAGCATAAAGCGGTCTACGCCTTCGCCCGGGAGGAGCTGGACCACTGGCAACGCGAACTCGGGCGCCCGTTAAACAACGGCTCCTTCGGGGAGAACCTGACCACCATCGGAATCGACCTGGGGGAGGTAATCATCGGCCAACGCTACCGGATCGGCACGACTGTGCTGGAAGTATCCGTCCCACGCACCCCCTGCCGGACCTTCGCCAGCTGGCTGGCGGAAAAGGGATGGGTGAAAACCTTCGCCGCTCGCCAGCAATGCGGGGCCTACTTCCGCGTCATCGAACCCGGGAAGATCGCGCCGGGAGATCAGCTGGTGCTGCTCCAGACCCCCACGCATCAGGTCACCATGGCCATGGCTTTCCGGGCGAAGATGGGGGATAGGGAGGCCGCCCGACCGGTGGTGGCAGCCCAGTGCCTGCCGGGACACCACCACGAACAGTTGGTGAAGCTGGTGGGCCAGGATCTGAATTAGGGTTGGCGCGGATAGTGAGGATCAAGGCCAGCGGGTAGGACGCGAGTCCCCGCGATAGCTCGTCCACGCCTCAGGAATCATCGACGCAGGATGATCACGGCGTTGGCTAAGGCAATAAAAGCCTCGATCACCCGCTCACGCTCATGGACAGGCGGACTTGGCAAGCAATGACCTCAGACTATGTGGGCCTTCCCCGGCGTCGTGTGCATGCGAGGCTCTGGTTTCTTCTGCTGAGAACCATCATTGATGAGCTCGGGGCCACCGCTTCTGGATATGGAAAGGATCAGAACTGGTCCCGTGCAGTATGGAAGCATCTCGGTTATTGACATAGGTCCGGACAGTCGGGGTGTCTACCAAACGGGGGTCAGGTTCGTCGGAAATTTTCGGCTTCGCGATCGCGGACCACATGCGCACCAAGCTGGTGCCGGACGCTTTAAAAATAGCGAAAGGCCAGCGAGGAAGTCTTAACGGGGCGATTTTAGGTGCTGTTGCCAACTCGCGTTCTGGCGAAAACGGCGGATCCGCCACTTACATTGTGCTGCAAGCTATCAAATAGTTAGCAAGCGCAAAATCCTATGCGCAACAGCGCCCCATGGTGCGTGTGTGACAGGACTCAGAAAACGCGGTCGGCCACTGTGATCCGGGTGGCTGAGGCCAGCACTTCCCTGACCTGCTGAGCTGTCGTGGGGCCGGGGGTCGAGGAGAGCAACTGCTCATCGGGGGTGGCCGCGTCCGCGAGATAGATGCGGGTGTAGCCAGCCGCCTCCGGTTCAAACTTCCAGGTATCGGCGAGGGTGCCAGCATCGACAGAATCGAAACCCAGCCGGTCAATGATGGCCGTGGCTTCGCGTTTAGCCGCCTCGTCATTAGACGCGATCGGCAGAGCCGTGCGTTCAGGCACACCGGCAGGCCGGGCCAGCTGGGGGATGTGGTGAGCAAGAATGTTGCTGAAGGCCTTGACCAGGCGGGGGCCATCGAGCCACTCGAGCACCAGTTCGCTGGTGGTCATGGTCTCACTGTCGAGCTCGGCAATACGGCCATCCCGCGAGGGATAGTAGTTGCTGGTATCCAAGATGACCTTGCCCGATAGCTGTTCTGCCGGGATCTCCTTGACCGCCGGCAACGGGATTGATAATACGATCGCATCCGAGTCACGGAGTACTTGCTCGACGGTGCCGGCGGTAGCGCGTGGCCCGAGCTCGGCGATGAGATCCTGCAGTGTTTCAGGACCGCGGGAGTTGGCGAGGACGATATCCATATCGGCGTTGACTGCCAGGCGGGCGATGGCCGACCCGATGTTTCCGCTTCCGATGATTCCCAATGTGTGCACGCTAAGTTCCTATCTTTGAATAGTTGGGAGTGCGAGGCGTCGCGACTCCTTGAGTGTTGTTTTCTTGAACGCCTTTAGTAGTGGCGGTCACAAGGTGAAAAATCCGCTAGCCAGGGCGGGGGCCACCGTCCGGCCCCCTTTGATGTTCCCCGGTTAAACAGTCCGTAGCAAGGAGAACGGTTGCGGGGTGTTGGGCGAGCGTGGCTTTGGTTCCGGCATCACGCAGAGCCCAGTCGCTGGTCAATCCCGTACTGATACGGAGCACCCAGGTGGTCGCGTAGGGTCTCTCCCTCGTAGTCGTCGTGGAATAGTCCTCGGTGCTGCAAGATCGGCACGACCTGGTCTACGAAGGTATCAATGCCGTCTTCGTAGACATTCGGGGAGAGCCAGAACCCATCACAAGCGCCAGCCTCGAACCACTCCTGCATGTGGTCGGCCGTCACGCTAGCCGGGCCGATGGGGGAGGGATGATAATCGATGATCCCGTGGTAGAGGATATCGCGTACGCTCCATCCTTCATGGGCGAGCTCGAGAGCCTTTGCGGACCGGGGATCGGAGGGGTTTGCGTGAGCGGCAGCCAGTTTCTGGGCGCTGAGTGGTGCGTCCAGGTCATCGGGGGACAACGAAATGCTCAGCATCATCCCGAGGTAGCTGACACGTTGCCGGATCATGGGCTCAACAAATTGACCGCGGCGGTCTAATGCCTCGCGCACGGTCGGGGCAATCGTGGGCATTATGCCAGCGATGAATTTGACCTCGTTTGGATCCCGGCCGGCCTGTTCGGCTGCCTGGCGGACGCTATCGCGCTGGCGTTTAGCATCCTCGAGGGTAAACGTGGCCCCGATGACGGCGCTGGCGTAGTGGCCGGCCAGGCTCAAACCATGGGGGCTGCCGCCGGCCTGGAAGATGACCGGTTGTCCCTGCGGGGAGGGCGGGATTTCCAACGGCCCCCGGGAGGCGACGTGTTGGCCCTGCAGGTTGATGGGCTGAATTTTGGTGAGATCAGCGAAGATTCCCGATTCTTTATCGGCCACCCAGGCGTCTTCCTGCCAGCTACCCCACAGGGCCTGGATGATCTGGATGACCTCGTGGGCGCGCGCGTAGCGGGTGTCGCGGTCGGCAATCTGTTGGCCGTAGTTGGCGGCAGCCATTGGGTCCGAGGTGGTTACGGCGTTCCAGCCGATGCGTCCACCGCTGACCACATCGAGGGTTTTGAGCAGTCGTGCCAGGTTATAGGGTTCGAAAAATGTTGTTGAGGCTGTCGTGGTGAAGCCAATCTTTTTCGTCTCCCGGGCCAGGACAGCCATGGTGATGAACGGGTCCATGGTCATCTGGGGTGCCACGTCATTAGATTTCTGAGATTGTGCGGGAAAGTCCGGCAGGAACAGGAACTGGAGCTTTCCCCGTTCGGCGGCCTGGGCGTAGCGCACGTGGGCATCGATGTTGGTGTAGTTGTAGGGGTCGACGTTATCTGCCCGCCAAGCGTGTGCTTGTGAGCCATAACCGTTGCCCATGTGCATGCCGATGAGCATCTTTTTCTCAGTCACTATTGGAGACCTCTCTTAGTAGAGCGCGGGTGGGATGTTAACGAGCCAGTTCATGGAGTTGACCATTGTGGAACACCAGTGGAGTGGCATCGTGGTCACGGTGATGCCCCGTGATCTGAAACAGTGAAATGACGTGGTCTCCTGCCTCAATCACGGAATGCAGCTCAGCAGTTAAAGTGGCTGCGGCACGTGGGAGCAACAGGGCGCTGTCACCGCATGTGTACATGTCGACTCCATCGAATCGGTGCGTGGCCGGACGACGAAGGAGTCCAACATGTGCTCGGTCATCAGCCTGCAGGATGGAGATGCCTACCTGCCGGGATTGCGAGAGAACCGGCCAGGTGGTTGATGTGCGCGCAAAGCTCATTGAAACCAGAGGTGGATCCAATGAGACTGAGGTAAAAGAATTCGCGAGCATGCCCACCGGTTTCTTGTCTATCTCAGCGGCAATCAGTGCGATGCCGGTGGGGTAAGCACCAAAAGTCTGTCGAAGGGTAAGCGGATCGAGAATGGGGGCGGACGGATCTGCCATGAGCATCCTTGTGGGGAGGGAGGATTCGGGACTATAGTTAAGCGGAGGAACTCTCCACTAAAGGGAGACAATACGGAGATGGTCTCCGTCTAGCAAATGAAAGGGCTCCCATGACAACACTCGGCGGACGAAGCACCAGGTCAGACGCAACAAAAAATCGTGCACACATCCTCTGCATCGCAGAAGGGATCTTTGCGGAACAGGGCCTTGACGTGCCCATGGACACCATTGCCAAGAAGGCTGGGGTGGGGGCGGGCACCTTGTATCGTCACTTCCCCAACCGGGACGCGCTGGTCGCTACTGTCGTCGATGAGCGCGTGGGGGATCTGCGGCAGGTGCATCGCACTCTTGTTGCTTCCGAACAAGGCGTGTCTGAGAAGCTTGGGCAATGGCTGGAGGCGATGCGGTCGTGGATGACCAGCTACGACGGCCTCCCGGAGCCGTTGCGACGAGCGTGGGAAGATGAAGAAACGCCCCTAGGGGTCAATTGCACAGAGGTCATCGCGATGACCGAGGAGTTCTTGCAGGATGCCCAGTATGAGGGGTCTGCCCGACCTGATCTCTCGGCCCGTGATCTTTATCTGGCTAACCTCGGTGCTGCCTGGGCTGCCGCTGCCCCTCTGGCAGATACTGGCACCAGCAAGGTCGTTGCCACCCTCCTTTCCTCGGGATGGCAGGTAATCCCTGGGAACTAGCGTTTCCGCTGGCTGTGTCTACGCTAGAACTCAAGATGTGGGCAGGGCTCGGTGAGCTCTGTCGATCGGTCGATGCTGGTGTCGGGATCTTCTTTCCCTGGCGCTGCTGCAAACAGGAATTTCTGCTTACTAACTATGTGCGGTGCAGTTGCGGAGTTGGTGTGTTCGGCTCTCCGCTCAACTGTGCAACAACATCTCCGAATCCTTCCCTTGACTTCTACTGTGACCCGTATCACGCTAATGAGTGTCCCTACTAGTTGCCATCACTAGTGAATATCCCATAGGTGCTTTCACCGGGGGCGGGGCACTGAACCTCATCGGCAGACGGGCATCGCCCGCCCAGCCTCGCGCACGTTGAGCATTAAGGAAGACGTCATGTATGCCGTCGCCGCCACATGGAACATCGCGAACGAGTCGGACAACTGGCTCGCTGGATTTGAAGAACAGGTAGTCCCATTCCTGCAGACCCTGCCCGGTTTCGTCGGGGCCCGCGCTACTCGGGACCACGACGCCGCTGTCAACCACACCCTGACAATCTTCACCGACCGAGCCGATGCCGAACACCTCGTGGCACTCGACAGTGCACCCGATCGCCAGGCCCAGTGGGCTGCCGCCGGTGTCACTCTCGTGGGTGACTTGGCAATCGTGGAGGTGCTCTACGAATTCGACACCCGGACCCCGAGTCAGACCTGAGATCCTGGTTTCACTTTTGGTGGGCGAGAGGAGGCAGGTCAACCCTTGCCCCCTAACTGGAGGAGGCAAAAGAGATGTCTGAGTATGTGAAGACCACATTCGGTGACTTTGTCGCCTTCCAACGGTATGACGAGGAGGGTGGTTCTCGCACTGGCCCGGGTGTCCTCTTTGTGGCTGGAGCACTCTCGTGGCGTGCCGTTGACCCGGTGATAGATCGGACCGCTGAGCTGTTAGCGGAGCAGGGTATTTCCTCCCTCGTCTATGACCGGCTGGGGCGTGGGGAGTCCCCGGCAACCGGGCGGCGGAGTTCGGGAGACTGCTCGATGCCCGGGACCCGGGTGCCGCATTCAAGCTGTTCATGCGGGATGCGCCTCCGGAGTTGATCGAGCTGACCGAGTTCTCCGAGGTCTACCCAGTGATGGTTACTGAGGCTGAGAGTAACCGCCCTGATGCTGATGCCCTGGCTTGGGCGAAAACCGCCACGCGTGAGGAGGTTTTCGGCTCTGTGACAGTACCGGTGTGGGTGGTGGTCAGAGAGCAGACCTATCCGATGATGGTTACTGCTGCCGAGTGGGTTGCCGGGTCTATTCCCCAGGCTCATTGGAAGCGTGTGCCCGGTGCCCATCATGGCTGGGAACCAGGCCCCATGGCCCGGGAAGCGGGAGAACACTCCGCAACGTGAAATCTCCCTCCTTTGGCTGGCAGGCATGCCCCAGTGAAACAACTGTTCAGCAAGGGTGTTTCCCTTCCGGGGACTTGAAACATCTAAGCCTTTGAGGCGACCATCTGGGGGTACCACTGTTTCCGCTAAAACGCGAGTTTGCAGGGGAACTGAAAGCTCCACTATCGCTGGGCCTCGATTCATGGCACACTGGGTGATGGTCGCGGTTTCTGTGCGTAGTGTCTAGGCGCTCGCAAGAGATACACACGCGAGCGCCGAGTTTTCCTCAACACTGCAGTAACTGCGGAGGTTGATGGTTGACGAGGAGTTCCAACGACTCGAGCGTCAGCGCATCATGCTGGCGAACGTAGCATCGCCTCATCAGGAAAAAGGTAACAGATATGGCACAGGGAACTGTGAAGTGGTTCAACGGCGAAAAGGGCTTTGGTTTCATCGCCCCTAACGACGGATCCGCTGATCTCTTCGTCCACTACTCCGAGATTCAGGGCAACGGTTTCCGTACCCTCGAGGAGAACCAGCCGGTTGAGTTCGAGGTCGGTGAGGGCGCCAAGGGCCCGCAGGCACAGCAGGTTCACCCGCTCTAAGCCAATCGCTTGGTAAAGAATGACCGTCGGCCTTCGGGTGTGGCGGTTTTTCTCATCTTCGGGCCAGTTGGTCTCCAGTGGTCGTTGCAATAGTGCCCCAGAAAGCAGCCTGCCGGTTAGGCACCTGTCGATGACCAACGGGTTTGTTTATCTAGTTCAGGGGCGTATTTCTGGACCCACCGGTAGATGGTGGTGTGATCGACCAGCGCACCGCGTTCGGTCATCATTTCCCCGAGGTCCAAATACCTCACCCCTTAGCGGCCGTATCACCGTCCAGCCCTCGCAATGGGCCCCGTGAGGGAACTGCCGGTCGGAGAAGATATTCATGGCCCTAATTATTTCACGCAGATCTCCCTACTGCCCCAACTTTGCAACAGCACCGCCCTAACGATCCTTCTCATGTTGCAATCCAGGAGATTCCGCTAGGGCGTGCTGTTTTCCGGCCCGCGTAGCCGATACCCGAGTTCGCAACAACACCGTTTACATCACCATGGTGAATATCCGATCTCGTCCGGAGTGCAAATAGGAAGCCGTGAGATGAAATCTTCCGAGGCACCCCTGTTCCGCAACTCAATCCCGTTGTAGCAACCCTGCGTCATTCCCGTCTTAGTTATTCCAGCATGCTGGAAAACCCCCAACGCTGACCATCGAACTCAAAAGGCAAGCGCCAATCCGTCCCATCCTGCGATATCCACGCAAAATGACCATCGCAGTACTCCACAACGGTCCGATTTGAGCCATGCCACTCCCACAGTGCGTCATTGAACGCCTGAGGAGAACAGTCTCCACGCCGCGGCGCAGGAGCTGGCGCTGGTGAAGGGTGTGGCAAGCCAGGAAGCACACCGGGCAAGGGGTTAGGGATCAGTCCTTGCTGCGCCGCCCATAAGGCGCCACCGCCAAGAGCTGCGATCAATGCGGCGAGAGTGATGACCGGTCCCGCGGAGCTGCCCTCCTCGCTTGATGAGGAGGAAGACGCAGTCGCTTCCCCCGTGTCCTGTGCTGATGCTGGGACAGCCTGCATCGTCCCAGCTGTGACAGAAAAGGCGACGGCTAGCGCAACAAGTGTTCGTTTCATGCCTACAGCTTAGAGGGCGCCCCTCTTGAACCTGTGAAGTGCGAAATGAAACTCTAAGAGGGGACCTCGAGTTTTCAGTTTTTGGTCGACATTTAGCTCGATCAGTACACCGTGTTCGGTCATCATTTCCGTCAGGTCGCGATAGCTGAGCCTGTAGCGGCAGTACCATTGCACCGCCCGCAGAATGACTTCAGGAGTGAAAGGACGGCTCGAGAAGATACCCATTGATCGTTCCACGGTTAGGTCGCCAAGCCCCGAGTTTACAACAGTGCCCCAAGGTATTCCGCCGACCTGAGTAGCCGGATCCTTTTGGTCACATCAGAGATTATGTTTAGCGTTATGCTCCTTTGTGGGTGTTCAAAAGGTTACCCGTGAAGCTGACTCGAAGGAACGTTAAGTGCTGACCAATCTCTTGTTTTCCCTGCTGCTGAACAATGGTCCTGAGGTCACGGTGAATGAACCTGCGCTCACTTTTGTCACGAGCCAGGAAATCACGTTGTCCTCGGCTTCCGGGCTTTCCTGACCAGGGCGAGATGCAGCTGCCGGGGCCCGGAATCAATCGAAGTGTCGGCGAGCTAGCTCCCCTGGGTGTGGCTGGGGAAACAACACCAGACTGCCCACGAAGGGGCGTAGATAGGCCCTCCAGAGACTTCATGAAAGCAGGCCAGCAGATCATCGATGGCAGGGGAGTAACGGTGCAAACATCTGGGCATTGAGCTCTGCTGGCCCGGGCGAGACACCGTCAGCCAGTGAACCGCTGGAGGTGGAAAGCGGGAAAAGAAAATGACCGGAAAGTAGGAGTACTTTCCGGTCTATAAATTTGTCGGACTGACAGGATTTGAACCTGCGACCCCTACACCCCCAGTGTAGTGCGCTACCAAGCTGCGCCACAGTCCGCCGCCACACTCTTCGGTGCAACGAGAATTAGGTTACAACATTGTGAGTTGAAGGGCCTAATCCGCTGGTCAGCGAGGGTAATCGGGCTAGCCCCGCCGAGGTCACGCTCAAGCTTGAAACGCGATCCCGACCACAGAGATCAGATCCCGACCACCGGGATCAGGAGATCTCCGCGGAGTAGACCCACTTGCCGTCGAGCCTCCTGAAGGCTGAGCGCTCGTGCTGGGAGCCGGTCTCCACGCCTTTGTAGAAGGCCTCAAATTCGACCACACCGGTCTCATCGAGGGGTCCGCCGTCGATGACGTCCAGAATGTCCAGGCGGTAGAATTTCAGGCCGGTCTCGCTCAAGGAGAGTGAGCTCGGTCGGTCTTCGGGCGCCCAGGTGCGCATGAGGTAGTCGGCATCGCCGACGGCGAAGGCGGTGAAGCGGGAACGCATCAGCGTTTCCGCGGT
This sequence comes from Corynebacterium sp. A21, assembly GCF_052266655.1. Lineage (NCBI taxonomy): Bacteria > Bacillati > Actinomycetota > Actinomycetes > Mycobacteriales > Corynebacteriaceae > Corynebacterium > Corynebacterium sp. A21. Next base: position 852,395 of record NZ_JBQPQY010000001.1, on the reverse strand, counting down.
CGGGGCGGTGGCGCCGGCGTGGTATTTGCCGCAGCAGTCGCCATAGCTGAGCCCGGTGCTGCAGGGGCAGCGCTTCGCGGCGTCATAAAGCGTCTTGGCGGCCATTAGCGGATGTCCCGGACGCTGACGGTCAGCGGGCGCACGGCGTGCAGCAGGCGCTGGCGCTGATCATCGGTGACATCGCCGGTGAGTTTGATCTGGCGGGAGAAGCCGAAACCTTCGGGGATGACAGTGACGTGGACGTCCTCGAGCTTGATGCGGTCGCGGCGGGCGGCGTCGCGGATGGCCTGGGAGGCATCGGCGGCCAGCGCGGCGGCGATCAGGTCCGCCGGGGTGTGTCCGAGGTTCTTGCCGCCATCGGCCTTGGTGCGGTCGGTGGTGAGGGTGCCGATGTGGGTGCGGACGGTGTCGGCGAACTTGGTGCCCTTGGCCGACTGGGCGACGGCACCGGATTCCACCGGGGTGGGGGAGTTCTGCGGCACCAGGTAGGGCTCGGCCCAGTTGCCGATCAGGCGTGCCGCACGCTGTGCTACTCCCTCCTTGGTGGCCAGGTGGTCGGCTTTGTCCAGGGAAATCAGGGACTTGGGGTAGCGGGTGACGCGGAAGATGAGCTGGGCATTGTCCACACCGACGGTCTCATCGATCGGGGAGTGCACCAGCAGCAGCGGCTTGCGCAGCTTCGGCAGGTAGGCCTCCGGGTTGGTGTCTGCCAGGTCCTCGAGGAACTGCCGGGAGATGATGATGTCGCGGCCGCCGAGTACCACGGTCACTGCGCCGTGCTCATCGACGTCCTTGATGCGGTCGGCGAAGTGCAGCACCGCGTGCGCCGGGTCGAAGGGGGCGCCGATGGTGGCTACCGCCTTGAGCTGGCGCAGTTCGGTGGCGGCCTTGAGTGAGGCGGCACCACCGAGGGAGTGGCCGATGAGCAGCTGCGGGGCGGCGTAGTTCGCGGTCATCCATTCGTAGGCGGACTTGATGTCCTCGACATTGGAGCTGAAGGAGGTGTTGGCGAATTCACCTTCAGACTGACCGAGCCCGGGGAAATCGAAGCGGAGGGTGGCGATGCCGAAATCCGTCAGGGTCTTGGAGACCCGGGCGGCGGCGGGCGTGAATCTGGAGCCGGTGAAACAGTGGGCGAAGATCGCATAAGCCACTGGCGGGGCATCCGGCATGTCGATGGTGCCGGCCATCTTCAGGCCCTGACTGGAGGGCAGTTTCACGGAAACAGAATGCACGGGGATTTCGCCTTTCGGGGCCTTGTGGACAAGGCTCTGACGCTGATGGACACTGATAGCCACATTAGTCGGATTTTTCCTTCCACTATGGTCTAGGGGAAGAAAACATCGACAATCGCAAGGGGTTAATCGTGGCCGCAATGGACTGGTTCTGGAAGTCACTGGGGGGAAAGTCTGGCCGCAACCAGAAGCGCAGCAAGGCGATCGTCGATCAATCCCGTGAACAGCAGACACAGCTGGAAAAGCTGGATGATGCCGCACTGGCACAGCGTGCCAGAGAGCTCGTAGCGGGGGGAGCGGTGGCCGACCCCGCGGCCTTCCTGGCGGTGCTGTCGGTGGCGTCGACCCGCACCCTGGGGCTTACCCCCTTCCCGGTGCAGTCCCAGGCGGTCCTGCGTCTGATCGAGGGCGATGTCATCCAGATGGCCACCGGTGAGGGCAAGACCCTGGTGGGCGCGATGGCCGCCACCGGCTTCGGTCTGATGGGCAAGCGGGTGCACTCGATCACCGTCAATGATTACCTGGCGCGTCGTGATGCCGCGTGGATGAGTCCGCTGGTCGAGTTCTTCGGGCTCCGGGTTACTGCGGTGCACGAGGAGCTCGATGAGGAGCAGCGCCGGGAGGCCTATGCCGCGGATATCGTCTACGCCCCGGTCAATGAGATCGGCTTCGATCTGCTGCGGGACCGCCAGATCACCGACCGTTCCCTGATGGTCCAGCTGCCCGCCGAGGTCGCCCTGGTCGATGAGGCGGACTCGGTGCTGGTGGATGAGGCGCTGGTGCCGCTGGTGCTGGCCGGTAGCCAGCCCGGTGCCGCCCCGACCGGCAAGATCACCGATATCGTGCGCCATCTCCGGGAGAAGGAGCACTATGAGATCGATGATGACCACCGCAATGTCTTTCTCACCGCCGCCGGCGGGGACCGGGTGGCAGGCCAGCTCGGCATCACCGCCCTCTACGACGAGGAACACGTGGGGTCCACCCTGGTGCAGGTCAACCTGGCGCTGCACGCCAAGGCGCTGCTCATCCGCGATGTGCACTACCTGGTCCGCGAGGGCAAGGTGCAGCTTATCGACGCCTCCCGCGGCCGAGTCGCCGATCTGCAGCGCTGGCCGGATGGCCTCCAGGCCGCCGTGGAGGCCAAGGAGGGCCTGGATGTCACCGAGGGCGGCAAGATCCTCGATTCCATCACGCTGCAGGCGCTGATGACCCGCTACCCGATGGTCTGCGGGATGACCGGCACCGCCGTCGAGGCCACCGACCAGCTCAGCCAGTTCTACGGCCTGGGTATCTCGGTGATCGACCGTAACCGCCCGCTGCAGCGCTTCGATGAGGCCGACCGGATCTACGCCACCGCCAAGGAGAAGAACCTCGCGGTCGTCGAGGAGATCAAGGCCATCCACGCCACCGGCCAGCCCGTCCTGGTGGGTACCCAGGATGTCGCGGAGTCGGAGGCGCTGGCTGCGGCGCTGGCCGGCATCGAGGTCAACGTCCTCAATGCCAAGAACGACGCCGAGGAGGCCCGCATCATCGCTGAGGCCGGTGACCTGGGCCGGGTGACGGTGTCCACGCAGATGGCTGGTCGCGGTACCGATATCAAGCTCGGTGGCGCTGATGAGGCCGATTACGGGGCCGTCGTCGCGCTCGGTGGGCTGGCGGTGATCGGAACCTCCCGGCACCGGAGCTCGCGCCTGGACAACCAGCTGCGCGGCCGGGCCGGCCGGCAGGGGGATCCCGGGCTCGCCCTCTTCTTCGTCTCCCTGGACGATGATGTCGTGGTCTCCGGCGGTTCCGGTGAGGAGATCACCGCACACCCGGAGGAATCCGGCCTGATCCGCTCGGGCAAGGTCACCGATTTCATCGGCCACTGCCAGCGCGTCACCGAGGGCCAGCTGCTGGAGATCCACTCCCAGACCTGGAAGTACAACAAGTTGCTGGCCGATCAGCGCGTGATCATCGATGAGCGCCGCAACAACCTCCTGGACACCGAACGGGCCTGGGAGCAGCTGGCCGGGCTGTCTCCGGAGCGCGCCGCGGAACTCGAGGAACTGCCGCCGGCGGCGCTGGTCAAGGCCGCCCGCGAGATCATGCTCTTCCATCTGGATCAGGAGTGGAGTGAGCACCTGGGCCTGATGGATGATGTCCGCGAGTCCATCCACCTGCGCGCCATCGCGCGCGAGACCCCGATCGACGAGTACCACCGCATCGCGGTGCGCGAGTTCAAGGAGCTGGCCCAGCGGGCCGTCGACAAGTCAGTGGCGACCTTCAACACGGTGCTTATCGACGCCGCGGGGGCACACCTCGGCGACCTCGGCCTCGCCCGGCCCTCAGCGACGTGGACCTACATGGTTTCTGACAACCCACTGGCTGGTAGGGGTAACTCCGTGATCGCCGGAATTGGAAATATCTTTCGTTAAGGACGTCCTTTCCCCCGCTCACCCCCTCAAACAGTGGCTACCGCGCTCTTCCTCAAGTGGTTGCCGCTATGATTATCAACATTGAACCCAACCATCAATCCGGAGGTTAGATTAATGAGCGAGAACACCGGTACGCCTGAGACTCAGGTGGAAACCACTTCCGTTTTCCGTGCCGACCTGCTCAAGGACATGGAGTCGGGGGCCACCAGCACTCCGGCCGCATCCGGCGCGGACAACCTCCCTGAGGGTGCCGCACTGCTCGTGGTCAAGCGTGGCCCGAACGCCGGCGCCCGATTCCTGCTGGATCAGCAGACCACCAGCGCAGGCCGCCACCCGGAGGCAGACATCTTCCTTGACGATGTCACCGTCTCCCGTCGTCACGCAGAATTCCGTATCAGCGAGGGCGAGTTCGAGGTCGTCGACGTCGGATCCCTCAACGGCACCTATGTCAACCGCGAACCGCGTAACAGCCAGACCCTGGCCAGTGGCGATGAGATCCAGATCGGCAAGTTCCGTCTGGTCTTCCTCTCCGCCAAGTAGGCACGCCACCGTCCCTGTCCCGACAATCCCGAGAAAGTCATCGTGAGCGCAGTACGTAAAACGACCCGGTCAAACGTCAAGACCATGTCGATCGGGGTTGTCTTGGAGCGCCTGAGGGAAGAATTCCCCGACGTCACCGTCTCCAAGATCCGGTTTTTGGAATCTGAAGGTCTGATCACACCGAAGCGCACCGCTTCCGGCTACCGACGCTTCACCGATTCCGATGTCGAGCGACTGCGCTATATCCTGGTCACCCAGCGCGATAACTACCTGCCGCTGAAGGTCATCCGGGAACAGCTCGAGGCGATTGACTCCGGGGCGGTCACTGCGCTGCTCTCCGGTGGCCGGACAATGCCGATGATCTCCCCGGAGAATTTCCAGGGACCGCTGGCCACCCGCCTTACCGACACTGATGTCGCGGAGCAGGTCGGCTGTGAGATCGGGGATATCACCGAACTCACCGAAGCCAATATCATCCACCCGGATAGCGCCGGCTACTTCACCGCAGATGACGTTCAGGTGGTGGGCACCGCACTGTCCCTCAAGGACTTCGGCTTCGACGTCCGCCACCTGCGCTCACTGCGCAACACCGCCACCCGCCAGGCCGGGATGATCGCCCAGGTCGCGTCGCCGGTGGCAAAATCCAAGGGGGAGGGAGCCCGGCAGCGCGCCGAGGAACTCTCCCAGCAGATGACCGCACTGGTTGTCTCCCTGCACGCCTCCCTGGTGAAGACCTCACTGCGGGAAGAACTGGACTCCTAGGATCAATGACACTTATCACCGTCGAGTACCACGGCGTCCATAATGCCGGGCCCGAGGAATTCTCCTGCGTCCTCCTGCGTTGGGCTGCGCCGAACCGTATCCTGCCGATCTGGATCAACCAGATCGCCGCAGCCGAGCTCGATGCCCGGGACGCAGGCTTTTCGCCGCGCCGGCCCAGCACCGTTGAATTACTGGCGGATACGCTGACCCGACTGACCTCGGGAGTCGCGTCCATCAATCTCATCTCCGCCTATGAGGGCACCTTCATCGGCAACATCATCTTCAACGATGGGGAAGAGCTCGATGCCCGCGCCTCGGACGCCATTGCGCTCTCTCGGCTGCTGGAACTCGATATCCACGTCGATGAGGACGTGTTGACCCAAAATTCTTTCTTTGCCTCCGATGCCGATCTGACCCAGTACTTCGGGGTCGATTTCGGTGGCGAATTCGAGGAAGAGGAGACCGAGAAAGTCGAGCTCTCCGCTTCCGGTGACGCGCAGGCCGATGCTGACTTTTCCCAGCTCATGCAGTCTTTGGGCTTCTCGGAGGACGAACTCCTGGCCCCTGAGGCTGAAACAGATGAAGATTCAGAGTCCCCTGGAGATGACAAGGGTGAGGATCAGCCCTAAACTCAAGGCTTGATACCTGATTATTGGGCGTGTCGTGCGTGAAACGCTTGACCTTGGTTTAACCTTAGCTAAGAATATATAGTTAAGGCGTCAACCACCCATTCCCATTGGAGTCAAGCTCGTGAGCGAATACAGCAAAGGGACCCAGGAATCACTCTTTGACCTGAGTCCCGACGACGAGGTCGGCTACCGTGTGCCGATCGCCTGCCAAGTAGCCGGCATCACCTACCGTCAACTCGATTACTGGGCCCGCACCAAGCTGGTCGTGCCCTCCATCCGCGGTGCCCGCGGCTCCGGATCCCAGCGACTGTACTCCTTCCGCGACATCCTGGTGCTCAAGATCGTCAAGCGGCTACTGGACACCGGAATCTCCCTGCAGAACATCCGCCTGGCCGTGGACAAACTCCGCGACCATGGAGTCAACGATCTCGCCGAGATCACCCTGGTGTCCGATGGCACCACCGTCTACGAGTGCCGCTCCAACGAAGAGGTCATCGACCTGCTCGGCGGGGGACAGGGCGTATTCGGCATCGCGGTTCCGGGCATTGTCAAGGAACTGACCGGTACCATCTCCAACTTCCCCTCCGAGCGCATCGACCGCGACGACATGGTCATCGGTGTGGATGAACTCGCGGCCCGACGTCAGCGAAAGACCTCCTAACCCCCTTTTTTTATCTGCGGCCGATGTAATTTCACGGCTGTCACCTAGGCTTCGGCCTGCTTAACGGCCCTTCCCCGCCACGCTCACGAGCGGGAAGGGCCGTTTGGCATGCCCGGGGTTGGTGTGGATTCGAGTGGAAGACGGCCTCTGGCGCGGCAGCTGTGCAGATCGTCTATTCGGAAGTCCGCGGGGCGCGGAACTGAGCACAAGGATTTTCCGGCAACCTCATCGACGCGATCACCAGGAGCTACACGGCTCTGGAGTTTCCTGTCGCTGGCCGACTGTTGAATCAGAGTGCCCGATAGACCGCTTCGCGGTGCCCGAGATGGAGCACCAGGATAATCAACTCCTCATCGTTGACTTCATAGGCCACCCGGTGGGCGCCGACCCGAATGCGGTATTCCCCGTCACCACCCTGCAGCTTTTTAACACCGTCGGGTCGGGGCTCATGAGCCAGGGCGTCAATAGCGGTGATAATCGCCTGTTGATACTGTCGATCCAGCTTGCGGAGGGCTTTTGCGGCCGAGGGTTTATAGGTGATCGAACAGGGCAATGGAGACATGGACAGGCAGGTCAGTCCAGTCCGAGCTCAGCCTTGAGGTCCGTATGAGAGATGCCGCCAGCCTCCTGCCGGGCGGTCGCCGCGGCACGGATGTCTTCGACATCCTCAAGCGCTTGGACAGCGCGGTCATAGAAGTCAGGGGAGACCACCACCGCACGGCGGCGGGTGCCCCGGCTGAGGATCTCAACCGGTTCCCGCTGGGCAACGTCGAGGTAGCGGCTCTGTTCACTGCGGAACTCGCTAAGGGAGACAGTGATATGCATGCCCCTACCGTATGTCTTGTACAAGATGTACGTCAAGAGTCCTTCGCGGGGTCAGGTCCAAACCTGAATTATTCTTCCTCGGCGTCGACCAAGATCATCGGGCATGTCTACTCCTAGAACTTTGGACAACCGTCTGTGCTAATCGACATGGAAGTCTCTATCGCGTGCTAGTTATCGATCTATGATCGTCAGTCACTGCATGGGCGGTTTTCGTTTAACGGACCGGACTCGGACGCAGTGATCATCGGATGGGGGTTCGGGAACGCTTGAGAGTGACCCGAGCAGAGCACTGACTGATGTCTCGGCCCGTTTCCTTGGCCCTTCATCAAACTTTGCACCAGCATCCCATTTCTCCTGGCGACTCTCGGCTTCTCACGGGCGATCCAGCCTAGCCTTGAATATCGGCTGCGGTGGAGACAGCGCCAATCCGGTTCAAGGGAAAAATGATGGCTTGGACCTTGCCCCGGATATGGTCCTCTGGAATGGTTCCCTGGTATTGATCTCCCAGGTGGCGGCGGGAGTCTCCGGAGTTGGTGCGGTTGTCTCCCATCATGAAGTAGTTGCCCTCTGGCACCGTCACCGGGCCAAAGTACTCCCCACCGCATTCCTCGGAGCCCTTGAGCGGATTTACCGTGAACTGTGGCGGCTGCAGGATGAAGGAATCATCACTCGCCTGGCCGTCGACCAGCACACCGGGATCGCCAGCTTGACACGATACCGTCTGTCCGCCCGTGGCGACGATGCGTTTGACCAGGGTATTCTCATCTGGGGCGACCAATCCGACGTAGGAACCGAAGTTCTGCACTCCGCGGATGAGGTCATTGTCTGAACGCTGGGTGGTGAATTCGGTGTTCCAGGATTCGGTGCCTTCGAACACGATCACGTCACCTGGTTTGGGATCAGAGAAAGCGTAGCTGATCTTGTCCACAAAGATGCGGTCCCCGGTACACTCCTCGCAACCGTGCAAGGTCGGTTCCATCGACTGTGAGGGAATCAGATACATCCGCCCCACGAAGGTCTGGACGACAAAGATGATCAGCAGGGCCAGGACGATGACCACCGGTATTTCGATATACCAGGGCGCCTGCTTCTTTGCCTTGGCGCCTGATGTCCTCCCCCTTGGAAGATCATCCTCTCTCGTTGGGGTCACAAGATAATGAACTAGAAAGCATCATAGGCGGTATTGCAAGCAATGATCGGTTAAGCCGGGAGTCCCGTCACCCTGGCGTCAGCTGTCCGGGGAACGGGAGGAACCCAAAACGCCGGGTGTCCACCATTTCTGGCAGACACCCGGCGTCCGGTTTTTAGGAAGGTTTTAAAGTCCCAGTGACTGATTCACTGCACCGAGCAACTCCTCATAGGAGTTGACCGGGGTGGCACCCAGCAGGGGATCGATCTCACCGGGGCCGAGGTGGAAGGCTGTCAGCTCGACATTATCCGGCAGGCGGTCCAGGATGCCCTGGAATTCCTCATCTGACATGTCATCGGCGGTACCAGAGGTAAAGAGCATTACCTTGACTGGGGCGCCAGTCTCATTGGCACGATCGGTGGCCACCTGCAGCGTGGCGGCCACTGCAGCGCGGGTCTGGGGCACGCCCCCGGTTCCCAGGAGCTGAACGGAGTTCGCTACTTCAGTGCCTCGGCCGAAACCGAGGTTGTTACGGTAGCCCACCGGGACGCCCGGGTTCAACGGGGAGGAGTAGTTCCACAGCGAGGAGGATCTACCGGTCTCACCCAGGCGCGGGGCGATGTCGGCGATGGCGGCCGCACCCGCTTCGAAGCGACTGCGATCACCGAAGTCGGAGTTCATCTGGGAGGAGGTGTCGAGCAGGAAGAGAGTGTCCACCGGTTGGCCGACGATCGGCATCGGAGTCTCATCTGCCGGGGCCTCGGTCTCGGCGGTTTCCGGGGTGTCCTCGGTGGTCTCAGGTGGGGTGGTGAAGGCTTCCTGGACTGCTGCGATCTCCTCGGCGCCGATGGTCTGAGCACCGGTGCCGGGGTTATGTTCTGCGGCGAAGCGGACGAGTTCATCGCCGGCCCGAACCTGTTCCTCAGTTACCCCGTCGGTGGCGGAGAGCCCGACCACATGGATTGCCTGGGTGGTTTCCAGCTCGCGGAATTCGTAGCCCTCGGGGGTTTGATCCTCAGGTACGGCGATCAGCGGTGCCTTATCTGCCAGGGCTTGATCCAGGGTGAGCTCACGGTCGCGTTGCAGGAGAGCCGCAGCCTCCGCCGGGTCCGCCGCTAGGGCGGTGGCGGCGAGAACAGCGGAATCCTCGTGGCTGGCCATCGGGTAGGCAACCTGCTCCGCCAGCGGAGCACCGTCAGCAGCATCTGCAGCAGCAGCCACACCCAGCGGCACCTCAATGGTGGTGGCGTCAGCGGTATTGGTGCGTCCGGCCTCTGCCAGGGCTGCCGCCGGGTCAGCGGCGGAGATGTAGAAGGCGGCGGTGGTCAGATCCGAGGTGACTTCCGGGGTCACGCAATAATCGCGGACCACCGGGTCACTGGCACGGAACTGTGCCAGGAGGGAATCGGCGAGCCCGGGCTCTTCCTCCGCGATCGGGAGTGTCAGCTCGCCCTCGGTGCATTCGTCACTCGCGGCGCTTTGGGTGGCGTCATTGTCGGCACGCAGCCAGAGCCACCACACCAGGGCGGCGATGAGCGCGATGATCACCACTATTGCGGTGATCGTACCCCTCGAGAGGGAGTAGTTCTTCTTGCCATTGGAGTGGCGACCCACGGGCACAGTCCTTCCTTCGGTCCTAGTCCTGAAGTCTAGTGTGTTTGGCGGCACTTATGAGTGAGGCGAGCCGTTCCCGGAGCGGTCGGGCCCGCATGGACAGTCCGCGCTGTCGTTCCACATACTCTGCCTTGCCCTCGGTGGTTTCGATGGCGACCACCCCGAAACCGACCCCACGGACATCATAGGGGGAGGCCTCCATGTCCAAGATCCGGGCGTCGCGGGCCAGCTCAAAGGTATCCAGGAAGAGATCGCCGGGCACCAGCGGTCCCAGTTTCGCCGCCCATTTGTACAGATCCATGGTGGCGTGCACGCAGCCGGCCTGTTCTTTGGCGGGTTGTCCCTCACGCTGGAGCACGCTCAGATTCAGCGGGCGGGCGGGTTCGGTGAAGAAGCGGAAGGCGTCAAAGTGGGTGCACCGGAGCCGGTGCTTCTCGACGACCGCGTCGGTCGCCGCCGCGCCCAGGCGCAGCGGCAGATCATGACGGGGTGCCTCGGTGCGGTAGACCATCGCCCATTCGTGCAGCCCGAAGCAGTCGAACTGGGCGGGATTCGTGGCGGTTCGGGTGAGCAGAGTATGGATATAGTCCACCGAATCCCGGCGGCGCGCGAGGAAGGCTGCGAGATCGAGACCGACGAGCTTGTCGTGGCGGGTGTAGTCACGCCAGGATTCATGCTCGGGTGTCCCGGAGAGCCAGACCCCGGCACCGGGGTGCCAGCGCTTCAATTGAGCGGCGCGGACCGGATAGTACTCAAAGAGGAAATCGAAGACCGGGTGTTTCTCCCCGCGAAAGCGGCGGGCCAGGTGAGCTGCCACCAGGCCCGCCGCCCGCTCAAGATGGGCGGCCTGCAGTTGCTGCCAGGTGTTCTCGGAATATACGTTCATCAGCCTTCGAAAGGGGGTCGGGCGCTAAGGCAGCTATGGGGTGTCTTCGTGGGTCCAGTCAGCGACGGTGCCCACGTATTCCTCGATGAGGTCCTCCAGGGTGATCACCCCGAGCAGCTCGCCCTTGTCGCGGACCTGCGCCATGTGGACGGAGTGGGTTCGCATCGCGTGCAGCGCCTCATCGAGATTGCCGGCACCGTCCACGATGATCAGCGGGCGGAGCTCCTCCTTGGGGATGATCTCCTCGGCAGCGGCGGAGCCTAAGCGGTTGAGCACATCCTTGACGTGGATGTAACCGAGAAAGGAATCATCCTTGCCGGTGACGGGGAAGCGGGAGAAGCCGGTCTCGGCGACCGCCAGCTCCAGCGCGCCCAGGTCCGGCCCGCTTCGTCCGAAGTCCAGGGTACGGATCTGCTCCAGGGGGATGAGGACCTCCTGGAGGTTGCGGTTCTCGGAGTGCAGGGCCTTGTGCAGTCGGGTGGATTCCTCCGCGTCGAGCAGACCCTCGGAGCGGGATTCCGCGATCATCGTGGCCAGCTGTTCCTGGTCGACGGTGGAGTCGAGCTCATCCTTCTGCTCCACACCCACGGCGCGCAGGGTGATGCGCGCGACCCAGTTCATGAATTCAATCAGCGGGCGGGTGAGTCTGACCCAGGCGATCAACGCGGGGGTCAGCCACATGGCCAGGGTTTCCGGGCCGGAGATGGCGATGTTCTTGGGCACCATCTCACCGAAGAGGATGTGCAGGAAGGTGATGAGGGCCAGGGCGATGATGAAGGAGATCGGGTGGATCAGGTTCTCCGGCACACCCACGTTGGTGAAGGGAACCTCAATGAAGTGGGCGACCGCCGGCTCGGCGACCTTGCCCAGGATCAGGGAACAGATGGTGATGCCGAACTGGGCACCGGCGAGCATGATCGACAGATGCTCGGTGGCGTAGAGGACCTTCTTGGCACCGGGCTTTCCCTGTTCGATCAGGGAGGAAATACGGTCCTTGCGAGATGAGATCAGGGCAAACTCGGCCGCCACGAAGAAGGCGTTGGCCAGAAGAAGCGCGGTGATCATGAGGATGGTGGTGAAGATATTCACTTGTACTCCTCCGCTTCCTCGTGGGTGATCGGGGTGAGGATCGCCTTGTCCACGCGACGGTCCTCCATGACGGTGACGCGGGCGACCCAGCGGCCGGGAATACCGGACTCGAACTCATCGCGACGCGGGGAGTCACCTTCCGGCAGCAGCACCTGGACTCCGGCAGTGGGGATCTCGCCCAGGCTGGCCATGATCAGGCCACCGAGGGTTTCAAAGGGGCCGTCCGGTGCGGTGTAGCCGACCTTCTCCGAGATCTCATCAATCCGGACCAGGCCGGAGACCTCCCAGCTGGTGCCGAACTTCTGGAAATCGCGCTCGGCTTCGGCATCATCGTGTTCGTCATAGACATCGCCGAGGATTTCCTCGACGACATCCTCGATGGTCACCAGACCCGCGGTGCCGCCGTACTCGTCGGCGACGAGTACCATCTGCGCACCGGAGGTGCGCACCGCATGGAGCACCGCATCGCCGTCGAGGCTGGCCGGGACCGTCGTCACGCGACGGGCCAGGGAATTGACGGTCAGGATGGCGCGCTGTTCGCGGGGGACAGAGAAGGCGTCTTTGATGTGGACCATGCCGATGGTGTCATCGAGATCGCCCTTGACCACCGGGAACTTCGAGTGCCCGGTCTCCTGCGCCAACGCGATCAGCTCCTGAACGGTCTGATCGTCATTCAGGGAGGAGATGGTGGAGCGCGGGGTCATGAACTCCTCGGCGATGGTGTCACCGAAGCGCAACGAGCGGTCCAGTACCCGGGCGGTGGTGGCATCCAGGCCACCGGTTTCCGCCGAGTTGCGGACCAACGCACCGAGTTCCTGGGCGGAACGGGCGGAGGCCAGCTCATCGGCGGGTTCGATGCCGAGCTTGCGGACCAGAAAGTTGGCGGAGACGTTCATCGACTTGATGAACCACTTGAAGATCATGTTGAACCAGTGCACCGGATGCACCACGAAACGGGCGGTACCCAGGGGCTTGGTGATGGCCATGTTCTTGGGCACGAGCTCACCGAAGACCATGGACAGGAAGGTGGCCACGATCAGGGCGAGGATCACCGCCACCGTGTTGGAGGTGGATTCCGGCAGGTTGAAAAGATCCAGCAGCGGGCTGAAGTACTTGGCCAGGATCGGTTCCGCGAGGAAACCGGTGGCCAAGGTGGTTACCGTGATGCCCAGCTGGGCACCTGACAACACGAAGGAGAGATTCTTGAAATCCCTCTGCACTGCCCGGGCGCTCCTATCGCCCTTTTCCTTAACATGATTGTCCACGGTGGAACGTTCCAGACCGGTGAGCGCGAATTCAATCGCAACGAATAATCCGGTACTTGCCGTGAGAGCCACGAAGGCCAGCAGTGAGAGGATGCTTATGAGTATGTCCATTAGCGGCGACCGTGATTAGGCCGTGGGACCATCTTTCCGTGTGCGGCGACGTCCGACGTTCGAACGGCGAGGGGTGGTACTGCGGCCTCCGCTGGCGTTCTGGTTGCTGCGGGACCGGGGCTGATTGCCCTGCTGCCGTGCCTGCTGATGGGGTTCCGGGATCGGCTTGCCCGAGGGACGGCGCGCACCAGTGATCTTAGCCAAAGAATCAGAGTCGGGATGGACCTTGACCTCTTTGGCGCTCACCCCGGCCTTCTTCATCAGCTGGTCAACTTCCTTGACCTGCTCATCCATCACCAGGGTGACCACGGTGCCGGAGGTACCCGCACGTGCGGTACGACCCGCGCGGTGCAGGTAGGCCTTGTGCTCGGCCGGGGGATCGACGTGGACGACCAGGGAGACATCATTGATGTCGATACCGCGGGCGGCGATATCGGTGGCCACCAGTACGGGTACGGAGCCGTCGGTGAAGCCGGCCAAGGCGTTGGCGCGGGTGTTCTGCCCCTTGTCGCCGTGCAGGCCGGCGGCATTGACGCCCATCCGGCGCAATTTCTTGACCTGGCGATCCACCCCATGCTTGGTGCGCATGAACATGATGGTCTTGCCCTCACGGGCGGCGATCCGGGTGACCACATCATTGCGTTCATCACGGCCACCGACCAGCAGGCGGTGGTGGGTCATGGTGTTGACCGATGCCTCCACCGGTGCGGTGGAGTGGGTGACCGGATTGTTCATGTAGCGATCGATGATCTTCTTCACGTCACCGTCGAGGGTGGCGGAGAACAGCAGACGCTGACCACCCTTGGGGGTCTTGTCCAGCAGACGGCGGACCTGGGGGAGAAAGCCCATGTCAGCCATGTGATCGGCCTCATCGAGGGCGGTGATCTCCACCCGGTCGAAGAAGAGCTTGCCCTGGTCCAGCAGATCCTGGGCGCGGCCGGGGGTGGCCACGAGCAGGTCCACCGGGGCCGCGAGTGCGCGGATGTGCCGGGAAATGGCCACACCACCGACGACGTCGAGGGTGCGCAGGCCCATGGTGGCTGCGGCGGGATCGAGGCGCTCGCGGATCTGCGCAGCCAGCTCGCGGGTGGGCACCAGTACCAGGCCACGCGGGTGGCCGGGCTTGGAGGAACCGGAGTTGGACAGGCGGGCGAGCATGGGAAGACCGAAGGTGAAGGTCTTGCCGGAGCCGGTGGGGCCACGGCCGAGCACATCACGCCCAGCGAGGGCATCGGGGATTGCGGCAGCCTGGATGGGGAAAGGCTCAGTGATTCCTTCGCGCTGCAGCTCGCGCACAATGGGGAGCGGTAGGCCAAGGTCCTTGAAAGTTGTCATTGCCAACAGCATAGCGGGTGGTCGCTGAAGCTCCGCATATCAGGCGGGCATTTGTGCTGGCAATCCCGTATTTCGGGCGCGTGTCCGGTGCGCCGTCTAGGTTGGAGCGCATGAGCCAGGTCACGAAATCAGTACAAATTGAGCTGCCCGAACGCACCTTCAGCGAGCAATTAGCCTTCTTGGTGGCCTTTGACCGGGGACCTCGACCACCGGGGTAGCGGCTGACGCCGGCAGCCGTGGTCACCTTCATCTGCGCTGTTCAGGGCCTCAGGCTTGATGATAGTGCGGCGACCCCCGGCGTGCCTGCCCGCCTGGATATCCCGGCGAAGTTCATCGGAGACCGCGGCCTGGTGGAACGTTGCGTGGTCACCCTCGCCGGGGCCCGGGCGCTGATGCTGGTCGGGGAACCGGGCACCGCGAAGTCCATGCTCTCGGAGCTGCTGTCCGCCGCCATCTGTGGTTCCTCCGAGCTGACGGTGCAGGGAAGTGCCGGAACCACCGAAGATCAGCTGCGCTACGGCTGGAACTATGCACTCTTGCTGGCGGAGGGGCCGTCCGCCCGGGCCCTGGTGCCCTCACCAGTGCTGCAGGCGATGCGCGGGGGTCGGATCGCCCGGATCGAGGAAGTCACCCGCTGCCTGCCGGAGGTCCAGGACGCCTTGGTGCCGATGCTCTCGGAACGGCGCCTGGCGATCCCGGAACTGGGGGAGTATTCGGTGGCCGCGGCCCCCCTGGTTCAGTGTGATCGCCACCGCGAACCTCCGGGACAAAGGGGTCTCGGTGATGTCGGCGGCACTCAAACGTCGATTCAATTTCGAGTACATTTCCCCGATCACCTCCCGGGCGGCGGAGATCGAGCTGGTCCTGATCCGGTGGCTTGGAGCTGCAGGTGGGAGCCGGGGTGGAGCACTGCACCTTCCTACCCGCCGCCCGCAAGCTCGGACTTGCCGGTCTGCTCTCGGTGCTGGTGCCGGAGGCTGAGGCGACGCTGCTGCTCCGGGAAGGCCGCGTCCTTGCCCTGGGCTGGATCGGCCAAGTGCGCCGGAGGGGGCGTCGATAAGCACCCCCGCACCGCCGGAGAACCCGCCGCTGGCCACCGCACCGCGCACCGTGGCGCAGATCCTGCAGCCCTGGCTGGAAAGGATCGCCACACGGGGCACCCTGGCCGCCCCGACCGCCGCTGCGCTGCTCGAGTGTCTGGGCACCCGACCTGATCATCTGCCGAATGTGCTGAGCCTGGGGGTGTACCTGTCCATCAAGGACTGACCTGAATCCGGGAACATAACGCGCCGGGTGGGCATTCCTCGTTTAGTCTCGAGACCACAATCGCAGAGGAGAACCGCCATGACCCGTGTTCTCGGACTCGGGGGAGCTGACACCCTGGCCACGGCGACCGGCCGGAACACGCACTCGCTGGTGGCCGTCACCTACATGGTGCACGCCGCAGCCCCTGGCAGAGGTGGGGAACCTGAGGATGGACACCTTCGGGATTGCGCCCGCCACCCGGGCGCTGAGGTTCCCGCCTGGCCAATCATCTCCGATCCCGCCAACGCCCGGCATGCCCTGAACCTGGTCGGTGAACTCGAACGGGCCACCCGGCGGGCCGGATCGAAGAAGAAGGAGGTCAAGGACCACCTTGAGGAGATCTCCGCCCAGCTGGGGGAATCCGCCCCGCACTTCGTACCCACCTTCCTCGAGGAGGGTGCCCACATCTTCCTGGGCGAGGCCAACCCCACCTACGCCAAGCAACTGTTCGACCTGGACCGGGAATATGAACGTGTCCACAGCCTGCCCATTGACCCGACCCGCCACCGCGCCGCCTTCGAGGAGTTCAGCGCCGCCGGCAAGGCCGCTGCCCTCAAACCGGCTGAGGCGGATGAACTGCTGCTCGGTGCCATCCTCGGCACCCGTGGTTTTGGCCGTGCCTCCCGGGCTTTCCTCACCGGGATCGAGGCCAGCCTGATCCGCTATTCCCGCGCGCCCCCAGAGGCCTGGGACGCACTGCTGTCGATCATTGGAAGCTACCCGCGCGAATTAGTCGATGATCTCCCGCCCGCCGCCCTTCACCAGCTGCAACCCCGGGACGCCGGGGTGAGTGCGCTGATGCGCCGCTATTCCCGGGAGCAGGCCTGGAAACTGCTGCAGGCCGTCACCGTCGAGGAAAAGGAGCTGCTCTACCTGGACCGCGGACTGATCCGTGCGCAGCTGCGCACCATCTCCCCGGAGCTGAGCGAAGCAGTGACCCGGCGCGTGTTCGCGGTCATCCGCTTGGCCCGCCACTACTCGGGCCTCCAGCGCAAAGCGGCGGGGGAGCACGCCCCACAGACCCGACCCACTGCCACACCGGTGGCGCCGGGTATCTCGGCCGGGGCGGAACGCATCCTGAACCTGAGCACCCACATCGAGGCCACCGCTGTATGGGGAGCGACACCGTAGCCCGGACCTGAGCCAGCTGCTGGTGTTGCTGGACTTCATCATCCGGGACGGCAACCGCCCCGGGCAGGGCAGGATCATCTATGTCGCACCGATGGAACGTTTCATCGGCAATGAGCTGGAGCTGTTGACCCTGGGCGGACCTCCATGAGCTGCTCGAGCGGATGATTGAGGTGGGTATGCTGTGCGGCCACTGACATATTGCCCATCTGGTGGACACCCCGGAGCAGCTCAAGACCGCCGGACTCGGCCCTGGGACTGTGGTGGATATCTCGATGGGCCGAGACGTGGTGCTGGTCCCCGATGCCCGAGAACACGTCAACGACGTCCCGTTGCACCGGCACCGGACTCACCGGCTGATCACGGGGACGCTGCGCACGATTCTCGCGGAAGCGCAGGGCCTGGCGGCTTCGAAGCCACCAGCCGGCACCGGGAGCATCGATCCCACGGCCGTCGCCAAGATTTCTACGGCGACCAGCCTGCTGCCCGAGACGCTGTACTACCTGCTGGGACGCAGCCCCGGCAACCAGGGCCGAAAAGTAATGAGCAAGTCCAATCGGGACCTCTTCGGCTTCAGTACCGCCCAGGCACTGGTTGCCCAGACCCAGCTCAATGAACTCGGCACCAAGGCTGCGCAGCTGCGCGGTGCCGCGGTCTCGGTGGATGATCCCAGCTCCTACCTGCATGGCGCCCTCAATGCCGAGGCGATCATCGTCACCTGGCGGGATTTCTTCGGCAGCTCGCTGATCATCCTCACCGCCGAGGCATATGCCCAGCTGGGTCCGCACGCCAACTACGGCCGGCACTGGGTACTTGAGGTGCTTTCGGAGAAGCAGCCCACGATGGGCCAAGGGCGCGGGGAATGGATGCACCGCGCCGATTATCTTTCGGTGCTGTTGCGGCTGATCCAGCTGCGCTGTTGGACCCTCAAACACGAGACCCCGGCCAGGGTTGAGGCCAGCGATCACGCCGACAAGGTGGAGCTGGCCACTGCCCTGGCCTCGGCAGAACCTCTGCCCAACCACGGCGCGGTAGGTGCGCTGCTGGAGTGATACCTCGATGAACTGATCACCGAGCTCAGCTCCGAGACCATGACCGGGCAAGGCCACCCCTTCGACCCGCGCAACAGCGCGCCCGAGCTGGTGGCTGCGGCGAGCGCACACCATGGCCTCAGCGAAGACGCCGCCACCGAACCCCTGCTGGCCCAGGGGCTGCTCCTCCAGGCACAACGCTCCGGAGCCGGAAGAAACAGCTTCCTCCCCGGCGGCTGGTTACCCGCAGTCCCCGGCGCAAAAGCCATGGAGAACTGGAAAGCACCGGCCTAGCTGCTCTGGCGAGACGCGAAGGTCCGCCCAGCGGTATACGCGCACCCGTTGTTGAACACCCACGGACGGGTCTTCGCCACTGCCTGGCAGCGGGTCACCGAAGGGGACGCGCCGGGCTACGCCGAGTTGAGCGCCGAGTCCTACTGGCGGGGGCGTCGATAAGCGTGCTAACGAACCCGACTATTTTGCCCTAACCTGTTTTGCACAGCTGAGAGACTTGGAGATTCCCATGGCCACGAAACTCGATGAGACCACGGATGCCTGGATCCCGGCGGGGGACTACTCCCTCAAGCTCGAAGGCACCGAGATCCTCGCCCGCAACGCCAAGGGGAAGCTCCTCAAGTCGGTGCCGGCGAAGGTGAAGAAGCTTGAGGAATATGAGCAACTTGATGCGCTGCGCGCCTATATCGCCCAGCATATCGAGACCTGCCGGGACACCGTGCGTAACTGGTTCCTCTCTGATCTGCCGGTTCCGGTCACTGTCCTGGCGTCGCTTTCTCCGGGACCTGCTGATCACCGATGGCCAGACCACGGGGCTGCTGCGCAAGGCAGACGAGGACGGCCTACACCTGGTGGATCTGGACGGCGAGAGCGTGGAGATCGCCAAGACGGATTCAGCGATGATCTCCATCCCGCACCCTGTCCTGATCGGGGACCTGGCTGAGTGGCGTGAGTTCGCGGTTGAGCTGGGGTGAATCAGGGGCTGGACCAGCTGTTCCGGGAGACCACCGCCAAGCCGGCCGATGAGCAGGGGCAGCAGGATGCGGTGAACGCCTACTCCGAGGGAACCTACCAGGTCGCCGGGCACCTGATCGGCCGTGCCCGAGGTGCCGGCTTCGCCGCCAGCCTCAATGAGGTCAGCGTCAAGGTCCAGGAAGGGGAGCAGACCGTGACCGTCTCACTTGAGGCCGATGCCTATGATCCCGGGGAGGAGGCACGCCTGGGAAGGCTCTTCTTCAGCATCGAGGGCAGTAGTCTGCCGCCGGCTGAGGTCGGCCCAATCGCCTGGTCGGAGGGGATCCGCATGGCCGAGTACATCTGGGCGGGGCGCACCATCGAGGAGGAGAAAGAGTAACGCCTCATGCAGACAGATGGGCCAGTACTCAGGGGCGGGGCACTATCCTTGGAGAACATGAGGGATAAACGTGGACGTAAACCGGCCTTCAGTCGGGAAGATGTCATAGCCACTGCAGTAGAGATCGGGATCGACCGAGCTACCATCACTGAAATCTCCCGGCGTCTCGGGGTGGTTCCGGCGGCACTCTACCGGCTTTTTGAATCCCGCGATGACATCATCCACGCCTGTCTCGATCAGATTCAGGAGGGTTACGCGGTCCCGGCGCCCGGGATGGAGTGGCGCGAGCTCTTGCAGCTGTGGGCAGATGAATCCTGGCGGATGTGCGAGGAGATCCCCGGGCTGGAGAATGTGCTCTATGGCATGCCCACCGCAATGATCCACATCGACAACATCGCGAAGGTGTACGCCGAGGCACTGGTCGCGGGGGGAAGGACTCCCGGGCAGGCGCTGTTTGCCATCAGCTTCGTCTCGGACACCGTGTTGGTTTCGCATCTGGGGATCATCGCCATGCGTTCCTGTGATGAATCGGGGACCCGTGGGCTCGATCGGATCATCGCGCAGACTGGGCCCGAGGCTTTCCTTCAACCCGATCCGAGCTGGATTGAAACCGACTCGGTGAGCACCAAGCTCAACTTTATTTTTGAGGGCCTGGAAAGAGACTGGCCGGAGCTAGCGGTCTGATCCCCGCGCTCCGCGGCGAACAATGAGAAACCGTCCCTCCCACAACTGGTGCGGGAGGGACGGGGGGTTCTGGTGGCGGACTAAACGGGGGAGATCTTAAGCCTCGATCTCGGTGCGGTCACCGGACCACTGGGTGTGGAAGGAGCCTTCCTTGTCCACGCGGCGGTAGGTGTGGGCGCCGAAGAAGTCACGCTGGCCCTGGATCAGGGCGGCGGGCAGGCGCTCGGCCCGCAGGCTGTCGTAGTAGGACAGCGAGGAGGCGAAGACCGGCACCGGCAGGCCCAGCTGGGTGGCGGCGATGACCACGCGGCGCCAGGAGTCAACCAGGTCGCCGAGCTCGCTCTGGAAGTAGGGGTCGAGCAGCAGGGACTCGAGTTCGGCGTTGGCGTCATAGGCCTCAACAATGCGGTTGAGGAACTTGGCACGGATGATGCAGCCGCCACGCCAGATGGTGGCCAGGTCGCGGGGGTCAACGTCCCACTCGTGCTCATCGGAGCCGGCCTTGATCTCGTCGAAGCCCTGGGCGTAGGCGACCAGCTTGGAGGCGTAGAGTGCCCGGCGGACATCTTCCACGAAAGCCTGCTTATCGACGCCGAGGTCCTCGAGGGTGCTCAGCTGCCCGGTGGGCAGGTTGCCCTGGGCGGCGGCCCGCTGGGCGGCGGCGCCGGACAGGGCGCGGGCGAAGACCGCCTCGCCGATGCCGGTGGTGGGGATGCCCAGGTCGAGGGCGGCCTTGACGGTCCAGCGACCGGTACCCTTCTGACCGGCGGCGTCGACGATGACGTCGATAAGCGGCTGGCCGGTCTCGGCATCGACCTGGCTGAGCACCTCAGCGGTGATCTCGATCAGGTAGGAGTTGAGGTCGCCGGCGTTCCATTCCTTGAATACCTCGGAGATCTCGGCGGGGGACATGCCGGCGGCGTAGCGCAGCAGGTGGTAGGCCTCGCCGATGACCTGCATATCGGCGTACTCGATGCCGTTGTGGACCATCTTGACGAAGTGGCCGGCACCATCGGGGCCGATGTGGGTGACGCAGGGGGTGCCGTCAACGACGGCGGCGATGGACTCGAGCAGGGGACCGAGGGACTTGTAGGATTCGGCGGGGCCGCCGGGCATGATGGAGGGGCCGTTCAGGGCACCTTCCTCGCCACCGGAGATACCGGCACCGACGAAGTGCAGACCGCGGGCGGCGATCTCCTTCTCGCGACGGATGGTGTCGGTGTAGAGGGCGTTGCCGCCATCGATGATGATGTCGCCCTCGTCCATGGCATCAGCCAGCTGGTTGATCACGGCGTCGGTGGCGTTGCCGGCCTGAACCATGATGATGGCGCGACGCGGGCGCTCCAGGGAGGCGACGAACTCCTCGACGGTGGCGGAGGGGATGAAGTTGCCCTCCGAGCCGTACTCGGCGATCAGTGAGTCGGTTTTTTCCGTACTGCGGTTGTAGACGGCCACAGTGTGACCGTTGCGGGCGAAGTTGCGGGCGAGGTTGGAACCCATGACGGCAAGTCCGACGACGCCGATTTGGGCGAGGGAAGTCTCAGTGCTCATGCGCACAACAATACTCATGTTGTGATCATTGCGCGGCAAAAGGGGCAAGAAAGATAGTACCAATAGGTGTGATCTGTGGCGGCGGTATTGTTGACCCCATGAAACTGCTGGAATTGACCGCGCTTGCCGCCACGCGCGCCCTGAATGAAGAAGAACTCACCACGCTTAATGCGGGGTTGACAGGTATGGAACGGGCGATCGGCCTCCGCTACACCCGGCTGGACCCGGCCGGGGTCTCCGCTGAGCTCGAAGTGGCCGAGCAACATCTCCAGCCGGTGGGTCTGGTCAACGGGGGTGTATTCGCAGCGCTGGGGGAGTCAGTGGGTTCTACCGCGGGACTGGTGGCCGCCGGCGGCAAACCGGTGGTCGGGGTCAACAACAACACCGATTTCATCTCCTCCGTCCGGGAGGGGCTGATCGAGGTTGTCGCCGAGCCGATTCAGTTGGGTGGCCGTACCCAGATCTGGCAGGTCACCATGACACACCAGGGCAAGCTTGTCGCACGTACCACCCTGCGCACCATGCTGCTGGGCTGAGCGTTATCGGGCTGACATCGACTGCCTCAGAGCCAGTCATTTCGCCGGAACCACCAGAGCATCACCAGCACCGCCAGGACGATGAACGCCAGGGTGATGAAGTACCCGTACTCGGTGTGCAGCTCCGGCATATTGTCGAAGTTCATGCCGTAGATACCGGCGATCAGGGTCGGCACGGCCGCCATGCCGACCACTGCGGAGATGGTACGCATATCCCGGTTCTGCCGTAGCGAGACCATGGCCACGCCAGCGTTGATCAGGGCACTGAGCCGCTCATCATAGGAGTCCACCTGGTCAGCGGCGATGATCGCGTGGTCGAGCACGTCTCGGAAGTAGGAACGCACCTGCTTCTTGATCAGGTCCTTATTGTCCTGGATCAGCGAGCGCAGTGCAGGAATCAGTGGATCGACGGCGTGCCGCATCTCCAGGATCTCTCGCTTGAGGGTGTAGATCTGCTCGATGTCGAACTTTGAGTTGAGTCGGAACACCTCCTCTTCGAGGCGGTCGACCTCGATCTCCAACAGCTGGGCGATGCGTACATACTCATCAACCAGGTGGTCGGCGGTGGCCCAGGCCAGCGCACTGGGTCCCTCGGCGCGCATGTCCGGGTCGTCATCAAGCTTGTTCTGCGGGTCCGGCAGGTCGGTGTCATGCCGGATCGTGATGATGAAGTTGGGCCCCATCAGGAGCTGGACTTCACCGGTGTCGATGATCTCGCGGCGATCAGTGACGGAGGCGCGGTCGGTGTACTGCACCGAGCGGATGACCATGAAGAGCTGATTATCATAGCGTTCCAGCTTGGGGCGCTGGTGGGCGGTGACCGCATCCTCGACGATCAGCTCATCGATGTCGAACTCCGAGGCGATCTTGAGCATATGCTCTTCGCTGGGCTCATTCAGGCTGAGCCAGACAAAGCCGGTCTCCTGATGTTGCTCCACCTCGCGTAGCGCAGAAGAATGGCTGTACTGCCCTTTGCGCTGTACCCCGTCGATATAGACCCGACACTGCTCGATGACGCGCTCCACCGGCACCCGCAACCGACCGCGGGAAGGCTGCACGGGGGCACCATTCAGGCGAGGTCGAGGTAGATTGCCGGGGCG
Organism: Corynebacterium sp. A21; assembly: GCF_052266655.1. Lineage (NCBI taxonomy): Bacteria > Bacillati > Actinomycetota > Actinomycetes > Mycobacteriales > Corynebacteriaceae > Corynebacterium > Corynebacterium sp. A21. Next base: position 829,193 of record NZ_JBQPQY010000001.1, on the reverse strand, counting down.
GAAACGCTCACTTCCGTTAGGCATGGTGATCGCGCTCCTTCTGCTCGGCGGTGAGGACGGACTAGTCAGACCACTCCGCCATCTTAGACCTACAGCCCCGCACGGGCTGGGCGCGACCGAACCTATACTGGAAGCCATGGCTACCTGGAGAGAAATCGTCGCAACCAACCCCTCACATTCCGAGAACTACGCCGCCCGCTGGAAGAAGATGGCTGCCGAGGGCGTGGACATCAATGGCGAGGCCCGGCTTATCGACGCCATGGTCGAGCGCGGCGCCCGCATCCTCGATGCCGGCTGCGGCACCGGCCGGCTCGGCGGCTACCTCGCCCAGCAGGGACACACCGTGGTGGGTACCGACCTGGACCCGATCCTCATCGAACACGCCCGACATGATTTCCCGGACTGCCGCTGGGAAGTCGGCGACCTGGGCGTGGACGAACTGCCCGAAGGCAACTTCGACATGATCGTCTCGGCGGGCAATGTCATGGGCTTTGTGGCGGAGGAGTCCCGGGAGGCTGCGCTGGCCAATATCCAACGCGCGTTGGCGGCGGAGGGCCGCGTGGTGATCGGCTTCGGTGCCGGGCGTGGCTGGGGTTTCGATGACTTCATCGCCACCGCTAAAGAAGTTGGCCTGGAACTGGAGAATGTCTTCGAGTCTTGGGACCTCAAGCCCTTCCGTGAGGGGTCAGAGTTCCTGGTGGCGGTGTTCTTCAAGGTCTGATCGCTGAATCTGGGGACGTGCGGCGGGAGTTGCTCTTTCTCGGAGGTGGCGTCTTGTGCGCAGCTGCGCACCGAGTCTGATTGCCGATGGCAGGGATGGGCTTGTTGGCACTGCGGCTGCTCGGCGCGATATGTCCCTGGTTTGGTGTGCACAAAGGGGAAGGTGTGCGCAGCTGCGCACGGAAAATATGCCGCTTAGCGGCCGATTCACCCTGCGGGGGTAGTGTGGGGGTGGGCGTGTCCGGTCAGTGATTTATCGTTCAAGTGTTCGATAAAAATCTAGCCTCAGCGTTCATCCGGGGGAATGATGATCCGCACAATCACCACCTTGCCTGACACCGAACTCATCGACCATCTTCATGATGCCCACCGCAGCCTCACTCACTTCAAGGCCTCATTTCTCGTGGGCCTAGGGGAATTTGCGAGCCGCGAACTATGCCGTGAACGAGGATCCAGCTCCCCGATCTCCTGGCTTTCCCGTGAATGCGGTATCGCCAGACGCACCGCCTATGAGTACCTCCACGTCGCCAATAAACTCCGTGACTTCCCGTTGGTGGCCGCCGAATTCTTGGCCGCCACCATCTCCTACTCGAAGGTCCGTCTGCTGCTCAGATACCTCAGTGCGGATAACGAAGCCGAACTCGTCGATCTCGCGCTCACGCTGACCCTTGAGGGACTGGAGCACGCTCTGGCTGGCCGTCCCACCACCACCAAGTCCGGCAAGAACGCCGCAGAATATTTCAAGGTAACCACTGATGAGGAGACCGGAGACCTGAAATTCTGGGGCCGCCTCAAAGCGGATCGGGGAGCTGAACTGCTGGCCGCCCTAAAGATCGGTGAACTGGCTTCCCTCCGCACCCTGGTAGATCTTCCTAAGGAGGGAGTCCAGAATCTCCACCAGCTGGATCCGGGAGAACTTGAAGAATTGGTCGAGAAGGCGCATGAGACTCCGGAGGCGGTGGCTTCCCACCAGGTCGAAGACCCTCCCGCGAAGAATGATCCCGAGTCTGCAGACGGTGAGACTCCGTCCGAAGCTGAACCTCCTCGCCGGGGTACGCGCTTTGGTCCGCCCCTACGCCATGCATTCCTGCAGTCCCTGCTCGCAGTTGTGGCGATGGTTCGGGCTGCCCCGCGGAGTCAGGTGCGTGCCCCCGGTGCTGAGGTGATGCTCAAAGTCAGTGCAGATCACTATCCTCATCTGATCGGGAAACCTGGAGCGGAGGTCAAATATCTGTATCGGCAGTTATTGAACGCACATACTCAGCTCGCGGTGATCGACGAGACCGGGGTACCGGTGTATGTGGGTCGGCGGAATCGTACGGTCAACGCAGCTCAAGAGAAGTTTCTCCTGATGCAGTGGGGTGGGCAGTGTGCGACCCCGGGTTGTGTGCACATCCATTTCCTGGAGTTCCACCACATCGTGGCCTGGGCGGCAGGCGGAGGCACTGATGTGGATAATCTCATCCCATTGTGTTCGGCCTGCCATTCGATGGTCTCCGCGGGAATTCTCCAGATCAGCATCCCGGAGCGAGATCCGGCAAAGGTGGAGTTCCGGTTCCCGGATGGAGCGGTGTTCATCTCTGAGCGTCGGGGGATTCCGATGCGGGCAGATCAGACGTCGGAGTTTCTCCCGGCGGAGCGAGTTTCCGGAGACTCCTTCGATGACGCCGCTCTGGACACGGCATAGTGCAGCTGCGCACAAGCATGAATGTGGGCACCATTGTCCTGGGTGCTTGTTGAGCGCATACTGATCTCATGAGCCGCTCAACAACTGTTGAATCTCTGGCAGTGCGGGCCCGGGGACTCAGTGTGACCCTGGGCCCGCGCCGACATCGAAACCTTGTCCTGGACGACCTCAACTTTGAGATCCCCACCGGTCAGATCACCGGTTTACTCGGGCCCTCGGGTAGCGGAAAGACCACGCTGATGCGCGCCATCGTCGGGGTCCAGGGCCACAGTGGGGAGCTGGAGGTGTTGAATTTTCCCGCGGGCAAATCCGAACTACGTGGTCAGATCGGCTATGTCACCCAGTCTGCCAGCGTCTACACCGATCTCAGCGTGCGCCGGAACCTCGAGTATTTCCATTCTGTCGCCGGTTCAGGTCGGGGCCCGGATGAGATCATGGCGAGCCTGAGCATCTCGGAGCTCGCCGACCGTCGGGTTTCCGATCTCTCCGGTGGTCAGCTCAGCCGTACCTCGCTCGGCTGTGCGCTGGTCGGGCAGCCGCAATTGCTGGTGATGGATGAACCCACCGTCGGTCTGGATCCAGTGACGCGCCGTTCCCTCTGGGCGCAGTTCCACCAGCTCGCCGAGGAGGGCACCACCTTGATCGTTTCCAGTCATGTACTGGAGGAGGCCTCCCGCTGTGACCGGCTGATCCTCTTGCGGAGTGGTCGGATCATCTGGCAGGGCAGCCCTTCCGAGCTGCTCGCCGAGACCCACACCACCAGTTACGAGGATGCCTTCCTGGTGGCCATCGGAGACCCCGGAGCGGAAGAACAATGAACCTCAAACTAACGGCTGCCACCGCCGCCCGGGTGTTGGCGCAGCTGCGCGCGGACCCTCGTTCGATAGCGCTGATCCTGGTCGCCCCGATGCTGCTGATGGTGCTCTTCTACTATCTCTACCGCGGTGATCCCGGCCGAGAGCTGCTCTTCACCATGATCGCCACCGTGATGATCGCGATTTTCCCGTTGACCCTGATGTTTCTGGTCACCTCGGTGACGATGCAGCGGGAGAGATCCCTCGGCACTCTGGAGCGGCTGTGGACCACCCGGATGCACCGGGCCGACCTGATCCTGGGCTACGCCATCGCCTTTGGCATCATGGCGATTCTGCAGTCCTTTCTGCTGGTGATGGTCATGCGTTATGGATTGGGCATCGAGACCGCGGCGCCGTGGTGGATCACGGTGTGTATCTCGGCCGCCACCGGACTGACCAGTGTTGCGCTGGGGCTGTTCAGCTCGGCATTTGCCAGCAGTGAGTTCCAGGCGGTGCAGGCCCTGCCGGTGCTGATCATCCCGCAGATCCTGCTCTGTGGGCTGCTTGTTCCACGGGCGGAGATGCCCACGGTGCTGGAGCGGATCTCGGATTTCCTGCCACTGTCCTATGCGGTGGACGCCGCGCTGGCGGCATCCACGGACGGGGTGACCGCTGAGGTGGTCTCCAAAACCTTCATTTGTCTGGCTTTCGCGGTGGGCTTTCTCTGTATCGCGGCCGCAACAATGCCCAGGCGCCTCAAGTGAGCGAGTCAGGTCGATCCCGCCCTCATCGCCCGGCTGCGCTTGCTTTTCGACGCCGAGCCCGGCCTCAACGCCCTGCAAGGGCGAGCTAGGAGCGATTCATCCGGCTGGCCTGATCAAAGAACTCCCGCTCGTGGACTGAGGCACTCAGAAAGGCCCGGGCAGCCTTGAGGCGTTGCTCCGGCCCCGCCGCCTCAAGAGCATGCTCCACCCGCTGGATCGCGGCCCGGGTACCAGCCAGGAAGGCCTCACCCGAGTAGGTGCCCAGCCACTCCGTGTAGGGGTGATCCTCATGGTTCTGGGCGGCCAGCAGGAGACCGACCTCGGCATAGAGCCAGTAGCAGGGCAGCACCGCAGCCGCCCCGACCACATAGTCATCGGTCGCGGCCCGAGCCAGCAGGAAATCGGTGTAGCCGGTGGTCACCGGGGAAGGCGCCTGAAGGGCGCGTCCCCCTAGGTAGGTGCGGTGCAGCTCAGCCTCCACCACCAGGCATCCTGCGGCGCTTTGTGCCCAGGCCACCTGAGCTGCAGCCGCCGGGGCCTTGGCAGCGAGGAGAGCCAGCGCGCGGGAATATTCGCGCAGGTAGTGGGCATCTTGGTTGAGATAGGTGGCGAACTCCAGCTGCGCGAGGGAGCCATCACCCAGGCGGCGGATGAAGTTGGAGGAGTTGATGTCGGCGATGATATCCCCGCTGGCCTCCCAGAGTGCCCGGGTGAAGGGGCCGGCCGGCTCGATCTCGGGAGCCGGGCTCGGGGTGGTGGCGGCCGCCACCAGGTGATGGGCATCCCGCCCACTCAGCGGCGGGGCCTGCAGGTGAGCCCAGGGGATCGGGTCACCGGCCTGCGCCAGCCGACGAGCCAGATGGGAGTGATCAACGGGGCCGTTACCGGTACCCACCTGCAGCGCATCGGCCGCGCGGAGAGCCTCATTGAGCCAGGTGGTGGACCATTCCAGCGCCTGCTCCACGCTCTCGCCGGCAGCCAGGCGGGTGGCCAGCGCCGAGGACAGGGAGCAGCCGGTGCCGTGGCTGTTGTCGGTGTCCACCCGGGAGTTGAGGACGTGGTGCACGGAACCATCGGGGCGCACCACCGCATTGTCGGCGGCGGGCCCACGCAGGTGGCCGCCCTTGACTATCACGACTGTATTAGTAGCGGCGGCGAAGCCGCTGGCCTGCTCGATGGCGGCGCTCAGATCAGCGGCCTCAGGCTGATCCACGAGCACCGCTAACTCCGGGATATTCGGGGTAACCACGTCGACCTCAGCGGCCAGAGACCGGATGGCGGCCTCGGCATCCTCCTCGAGTAGCCGGTCACCGCTGGTGGCGATCATCACCGGATCCAGCACCACCGGGCCATGCGGCTGTTCCCGCAGCCACCGGCTCACCGTGGCGGCAGTAGCGGCGGAGCCCAGCATGCCGATCTTGAGGGCGTCCACCTCGACGTCCCCGAAGACCGAGGCCAGCTGTTCATCCAGGAATCTCAGTGGTGGGGTGTGGAACGACTGCACCCCGGTGGTGTTCTGCGCCACCAGGGAGGTCACCACGGACATGCCATAACCACCAGCTGCGGTGATGGACTTCAGGTCCGCCTGCATCCCGGCACCACCGGAGGGGTCGGTCCCGGCGATCGAGAGCACGCGGGGGCAGGAAGGCGCGGTGGGCTGGTTCATCGGTGCCCGGTGCTGCTCCCAGGTCTGCTTGAGATCGGCGGCCGCGGCGGCCGGATCAGCAGCGGCGATGATCGCCGAGACCACGCAGAGGCCGTCGGTGGCGGTGCGCGCCAGCTCAGCGGCATTGTGTTGGCCAACTCCGCCGATGGCGACCGAAGCCATACCGTGCTCGGCGGCGATCGGGGCCAGCTCGGCGATGCCCGCGATACCGACAGCTGCCGGGGCATCAGGTTTGGTCTCGGTGGCTCGCACCGGGCCCAGGCCGACCACATCCGGGACCTTGACCCCGGTGGTCGTGCATTCGGTGATGCAGTCCGCCAGCTGTTGGCGGTTCTCGATGGTCAACCCCAGGAGCAGATGCTCCGGTAAGGCCCGGCGGGCATCGATATAGGCCATGTCGCCCTGCCCGATGTGCAGATGCAGACCCAGCTCAATCGCGATATCCACGCGGTCGTTGATGAACAAGGGCACCCCATGGGCGTCGGTGATGGTTTTCAGCTCCCGGGCGCGGGCCAGAAACTCCTCATGGGAGGCGTCCTTGTCGCGCAGCTGCACCACGCTCACCCCGCCGGCGAGGGCGCGCTCGACAATGCCGGTGACCTTCTCAGGCCCGCCGCCGAGTAGGGGATCAGTGACCAGATAGATGGAGTAGTCGATCATGTCCTAGTTCTCCTCGATGCTGCTCAGGTCGCGGATCTGCCCGGAGTTGAGCTCGTGGAGAGCATCAAGGAGCGCGACGGCAAAGGATCCAGGGGCGGTGGCCCGGGTGGCTGCGAGCTGCCCGGCGACACCCAGGTGGGCATGGGCGGCGAGGACGGCGTCGTGAAGCGGGATCCCGGTATCCCGGACCGCGCCGAGATAAGCGGCGGTCAACGCCCCCAGGGAACAGCCGGTACCGATGACCAGCTGCAACATTGGATCACCGGAGGAGAGGCGGGTGACGCGATCCGCGGAGACGATCAGATCGACCGGGCCGGAGACCGCGACCACACCACCGGTGCGCGTCGCCAGCAGCCGGGCGGCTGTCAGCGCGGACTCCACCGAATCGGTGGCATCCACCCCACGCCCGCCAGCACCGAGGCCGGCCAGGGCGGCGACTTCGGAGGCGTTGCCACGGATGGCGGTGGGCCGCTTATCGACGACCCCCCGGGCGAACTCGGTGCGCTGCTTCAGCCCGCCGACGGCGACGGGGTCCAGCACCCAGGGAGTGCCGGCCGCATTCGCGCCGCGGATCGCCTCGGCCATGCCCCGGTACTGCTCTGCGCTGGGGGTGCCGGCGTTGATGAGTACCCCGGAGGCCACCTGGGCGAAGTCATATGACTCCGCCGGGGTGTCGCACATGGCGGGTGAAGCGCCGGCAGCGAGGAGGGTATTGGCGGTGAACTGCATGACCACCGAATTAGTCAGGCATTGGACCAGGGGAGTGTGCTGGCGCAAAGTGTCGATGATCAGATGATATGGATATGCCACGTTAAGGACATCCCTTCGCTAGTACGAGCTAGAGCAGGTTCAGCGGGTCTTATCTCAGCCCACCGTCGATCGGCAGGCACCCCGTGTCTGTGGCTGAAAATCTATCAGAGCAGGACCCCCACCGGATGATGGGGGCCACGCTAAGGGCGTGTCCGGGGAAAGCCGGGCCCCAGAAAAGACAGAAACGCCGCACCCTCCCGGTTCCGGATGATCTCGGAAGGTGGGGAGAGCGCGGCGTCTGCGGCTACCTCTTATTTATTGAGGTTGATGCGGCTGAGCACGTCGATCGGTGCGTCAGCCGGCACGCCGTCGAGCTCGGCGACGGTCTGAATGGCGTTGCGGGCCAGCAGCTGCTGGCGGGTGGTGGCCAGATTGTAGCGCTTCGGGGACAGGGCGTTGAGACCCCAGTTGAGGGCGGAGACCACACGGTTACGGAAGCCGACCAGGAACATCACGTGGACGCCGAGCCAGAGCAGCCAGCCGACGAAGCCCGTGACCTCGACGTTGCCCATCTTCACCACGGCGGAGAAGCGGGAGACGGTGGCCATGGACCCCTTGTCGAAGTAGTCGAAGTCTTCGCGCTCCTCAATGCTGCGGCCCTCCACCTCCTCGGTGATGAGCTCGGCGACGTACTCGCCACCCTGGATGGCGGTCTGGGCGACACCCGGCAGGCCCTTCAAGGAGATCATGTCACCGATGACGAAGACATTGCGGTGCTCGCCGACGGAGAGATCATTGTTGACCATGACGCGACCGGCGCGGTCGGTCTCGACACCAGCCTGCTCAGCAACCATCTTGCCCAGCGGGGAGGCCTGGACACCGGCGGACCAGATCTTGCAGAAGGCCTCGATGGAGTGCTCGGAGCCGTCGATGGTGGACTTGTAGGTCACGACGTTCTCATCGACATTGGTGACCAAGGCGTTGAGCTTGACGGTCACCCCGATCTTCTCCAGCTGGCGCTGGGCGTTGCGGCCCAGTCGCTTGCCGAAGGGCGGCAGCACCTGCGGGGCACCATCGAGCAGGATGATCTTGGCGGAGGAGGGGTTGAAGTTGGTGTACTCACCGGCGAGGGTCCGGTGTGCCATCTCTGCCAGCTGGCCAGCCAGCTCCACACCGGTCGGGCCGGCACCGACGACAACGAAGGTGAGCAGGCGCTCACGCTCTGCCGGATCATCGGTGATCTCGGCGCGTTCGAAGGCCTCGACGATGCGGGCCCGCAGACCGAGAGCATCATCAATACTCTTCATACCCGGTGCGTACTGGGCGAAGTGATCATTGCCGAAGTAGGACTGGCTGGCACCGGCGGCGATGATCAGCGAATCGTACTCGTAGCTGCGGTTGATCTCATCCAGCTGGGTGGAGACCATCTTGGACTCGATGTCGATGTTGACCACCTCGCCCTTGACCACGCTCAGGTTGTCCTGACCGGACAGCACCTGACGGGTGGACGGTGCCACCTCGCCGGAGGACAGGATGCCCGTTGCCACCTGGTAGAGCAGCGGCTGGAAGAGGTGGTGGTTGGTGCGGTCGATCAGGGTGACGTCGACATCGGCGTTCTTGAGATCCTTGGCGGCGAAAAGGCCACCGAATCCGGAACCGATGATGACTACATGGTGACGGCCGCCGGCAGGGCGGATGGGAGCATCTGACATGGGTGAGTTGAACTCCTGTTTTGAGGGTTTTTGGTTTCGCTGTCACCCATAGTAGACGTGCACGCAACTTGGCTCAGCCTGGGGATTCACTGCTTTGCCTGATTGCCCCCGGAATTCATGATTCCCATCGGCAGGTCTGATGGGTTCCGGCGCCTAAAAGGGTTAGAATTCCATCCGCATTGTGTATTGCCGGTGGGGAAGGGTGGTGGTGGGAGTGAATTCTTCCCATCTGCACGGAATTGACACAGACCGGTGGCCCGGTGTCGCCAACGTCCCCTCCGGCCCCCTGATGAGGCTTCGTGCCAGACACGCGGAGTCCCTCTTCGCCAAACTCTGCGAGAAAGCCGAACTGAGCCTTGACCCCGCGAACAGTCCCGATCTGATCGTCGATCATGAGGAACTCTTCTCCCGGTTGGCGGACTCCGGCTGGCTGGGTCTGGCCGAGAGTTATCTCGCCGGCGAATGGCGGTCCGGCGCACTGCGTGAGGTGCTGGTCAAGCTCCTCGGCGCTGGATACAAGGCCGGTCGTCGCGCCCGCAAGCCTGAATTTGACCATTATGAGGGTGGGGAACTGCCCCCGGAGTTGGTCCGACTGAACTCCGCCGACGGCATGAGTATCTTCGGAGCGGTCTTCTCCGCCCCCGCCACCACAGAGCGCACCGCGGTGATCTCCTATGTCCCCGGGGCCGGCCGCAACCGTGAACCGGCGAGCCACTTCGTCGACGTGACCACCCTGGCCGATCCCACGCTCGTGGAGCGGGAGGACCTCACCGGCGCCCAGCAACGCGCCGTGGAGATGCTTCTCGACGCCGCCGAAATCGGCCCCGGCACCCACCTGCTGGAGCTCCCCAGCGCCGGTGGGGCCGTACCGGTCGCTGCGGCCCACCGTCGCGCGACCGTCGATTCGCTCACCGCCGACCCCGACCATTTCGCTGCCCTGCAGGAACAGCTCACCCTCGCCGGGGTGGATGATTTCGTGCACACCGATCAGATCTCCGGCGCGGTTCCCCAGCCGAAGGAATGGCGGGGCCGCTATGACGCCATCATCAGCGTTGAAAGTTTGGAGGGACTCAGCCGGGCGGATCGGCCAGCCTTCGCCGCCGCACTGGACCGGCTCCTCATCCCCGGCGGTCGGGTGACCCTGCAGACCGTGGTGGCCACCGACTCCATGACCCCCGCGGTGCGGGAATCCCTGGGCCTGCTGCGGGCCTATATCTGGCCGGGGCTGGAGCACCCCACAATCACCGAGGTCCACCAGCTCTTCGACCGCCACTCCGGGCTTCGGGTGATCAGCCAGACCCACCTGGGAACGCACTACGCCAAGACCCTCGAGTTACAGCACCAGCTCTTTCTGGGACAGCAACGGGAGGCGGCGGCAGATGGTTTCGACATCGTCTTCCGCCGCATGTGGCAGTTCCAGTACGCACTGCGCGAGGCACTCTTCGAACTCGGTCACCTTGACGCGGTGCAGTTCACACTGACCTCACGTAATAGACGCGGTCAGCGCTAAAACGAGGGTTCTCAGCCGCCGATATTAAACATCCAGAGCGTACCGAAACGATCAGTCAGCGCGCCGTAGACCGCACCCCAGGGCACCGCCTCCAGCGGCATGGTGACCTCGCCACCTTCAGCGAGCTTCTCCCAGGTACCACGGAGCTCTTCCTCGGTCTCGGGGCCACCAGTCAGGGAGAGCGGGGTATCCTCACCCTTGATGCGCTCCATACCGGGAATGGCGTCCGAGGCAAAGAGCAGCTTCTTCCCGTCGACGATCAGCTCGGCATGCATGATCTTGTCTGCCATGCCACCGACCTCCTCGGGGGAATGGACGGCACTATAAGGCATTACCTGCAGCTCGCCGCCGAAGACGGACCGGTAGAACTCCATGGCCTCTTTGGTGGTGCCGGGGAACTGGCGGTAGGGGGTCAGATCAGCCTGCATGATATTTCTCCTTGAGTAGGGCAATTGCTGCTGCCACCGCATCCTTCCGGGTGACCCATTCCCAACCTATACCCGGCACCGGACACGCGCCGCGCAAAGCTATGGCACAGCTCACATTTAGGGCCTAGGCTGGGGGAAACAGTTCTTCGAGGGTGCTCAACCAAGGAGGGAACGGCCATCATGTCAACACTCAAGGACAGCTATGACCATCTGATTGTGGGCGGCGGTGTGGCCGCAGACAAAGCGGCCCGGGCGATCAGGAAAGCCGCCCCGACCGCCAGCATCGGTATCATCTCGGCCGACGGGGACGGGCCGGTGTACCGCCCAGCGCTGACCAAGACCCTCTGGCTCGGCGATGATGATGACCCGGCCTCACAGGACCTGCACACCGCCGCAGACACCGGAGCCCAACTATTCAACGAGGTGACGGTCACCGGGATTGACGCTGCCGCACACACCGTGAGCACCGGAGACGGGCACACCGTCGGCTACGGCAAGCTGCTCCTGGCGACGGGGTCCACCGCCCGCCACTTCGGTGAGATCACCGATGAGCGGTTGATCTACCTACGCAGCGTCGCCGACTACCGACGGCTGCGTGAACTGGCCACCCCCGGGGCAAAGATCGCGATCGTCGGCGGCGGCTATATCGGCTCCGAGATCGCCGCCGGACTATCCACCACCGGCGCTGAAGTCACGGCCTATTACCTGGGTGAGAAGCTGCTGGAGAACATGTTCCCGCCCTCGATCACCGACCGCCTCCACGAAGTGTTCGCCGAGCACAACATCACCCTGGTCAACAACTTCGAACTCACCTCAATCGACACCGGAGCGCAGCTCACTCTCCGGGACAAAACCGGCGAAGAGGTCAACGCCGATGTGGTGGTGCTGGGACTAGGGGCGGTGCTCAACACCCAGCTCGCGAAACAAGCCGGGCTCTCCCTTGAAGCTGGCGCAGTAGCGGTGGATGCGCAGCTGCGCACCAGCGCCGAGGACATCTACGCAGCCGGCGATATCGCCCACTTCCATGACCCGATCTTCGGCGAGCGCCATATCGAACACATGGACATGGCCGAGCGTTCCGGGCGCACCGCCGGGCGAAACATGGCCGGACAGACCGAGAACTTCGATTACACCCCGCTGTTCTACTCTGACCTCTTTGATGATGGCTATGAGGCCATCGGGCGACTATCCACCCGCTCTGAGCTGGTAGAAGTCTGGAATGATGAGCGCTCAGCAGCGGTGATCTGGTACCTCGATGAAGGCAAGGTCTCCGGAGTGTTGCTGTGGAACACCTGGAGTTCAGTGCCCAAGGCCCGCGAAGTCGCCGCAGCCTCCCGCGCCGGGGAGATCGCCGCCGCAGACCTGGCTGTCCAGATCAAGCCCGGGGGCTAGAAACCCAGCGGCTGAGTCACCGGCGGCTGAACGGACCAGGGAAAATCGATCCACTGGGCCGTCTTCTGCCAGGCGTAATTCGGGGTGAGGATCGAACAGGGTTTCTCGTAGATCACCGCGGTGCCGGTCAGATCCTGGCTAGCCAGGCCGAATTATTGATAGCTGAGAGATTCGCGCTCAGTTTTCAGGTGCTGAGCATAGGGCTCCTCAGCACCTGAAAAGGAAGGTTTTTCGGGTTATTCTCGGGGACATGATGATCTCCGATTCCCGACACATCGCAGTGGTGGCCCAGGCCTTTCCGCAGACCGTCTATGACATCGCCCGCAACCTTGCGAGGCTGCCCGAGTGGGCCGCTGGGCTGGCCGCGGGAGACCTAGATGTGATGGATGCGAACACCGTAGAACTTGACTCACCGAAGGGTCGGGTGCGCACCGTATTTCTGCCATGGAACCAGCTTGGGGTCCTGGATCACCGTGTGACCCTGCCGGACGGAACCACCGTGGACAACCCACTGCGGCTGGTGGTTCACCCGTCAGGCACTGAGATCATCTTCACGATGCGGCAGGGGAGCACCGCCGCTGCCGATTTCGAAGCTGACTGTCAGACTGTTCGCGCTGATCTGGAGCGTTTGGCGGGACTGGCTGAAGAATCAGAGGAATAACACTGCGATATTGGGAACCCTAGTCAACAAGACGGTCCCGGAGATCCGTCGGCATGATGAACTCGGATTCCACCACCCCGTAGCCGTGTCTGGTTCCCCTGGTGTACTGCCTGGCCCTGACTCTGACGCCCATTCGGATCAGTAGCTGCCTCCGCCCTTCGTTATTCAGGGATTCCCAGAGTCCCTGGTAGGTCTGCGCAGTTTTGCTCCAGGAGACCTCCTCGGTTCCGGTGTTCTGATCCTCCAGCGCCGTGATCCGCTTTCCCACAACGTCCAGCTGGTTGAACAAGGTGTCCCGGGTTTCAGCGGTCGGTGCAGAGGGGAGAAAGGCGGCGATCTCGTCATAGGCTGTTTTAGCTTCCTGGATCTCTGCGGAGAGGTCCGAGGCATAGGTCACCTTCTTCTCCAGAACATGGAAGGCACCGAGTTCTTTCCGGTACAACTCGTGGACAATCTCCAGCGCATGATTGGAATTGACGCTGAGTTGTTTCCGGCACTGCTCGGAGCAGTAGTAGCTGCCGGCATTTCGTTTCCTGGTTTTGCGCAGGTACATCTGAGCTCCGCAGTACCAGCACTCCAGTACCCCGAGCAGGGGACTGGTTCTATCCGGGGAAACCTTCGCCCACTTCCGGCCATCCAGGACCGCCTGGATCTCATCGTATTTCTCCTGGGATACGGCCGGGGGAGCCTTCAACACCGGTTCGCCCTGGGAATCCAGCACCGGGGCATCTTCATGAGTGGCCCAACCCAGCAGGGTCTTGCTCCGCAATAACCGCCGGATAGCGGTACCGGACCATTCTCCGCCCACCAGGCCGTTCATGTGGTTGCGGGGAGCGGTGACCCCCTCTGCGGTCAGCATCGCGGCGATGGCCGTGGTAGGCCTGCCTGCGATGAGCTCCCCGATAATCCGTTGCAGGGTCGGATAGGTTTCTGGATCATGATCTAGCCGGTATCCACCAGTCACCAGCGGCACCGAACGCCAGCCGTAGGCGGCGGTGCCGCCACCCCAGCGACCCACCTCCCGGAGCTTTCGCTGGGAGACTGTCACCCGCTCGCTGACTTCCTCCAATTCACCCTCTGCCATGTCTGCGATAACCGCTGCGACCAGGCGGCCGGCAGGGGCACTGAGATCAACACCATCAGCGACGCCGATCAAGGTCTTATCGTTCTGCCGCACCCATTCGAACACCTGATGCAAAGGCGTCACCCGTCGGGCGATACGATCTAGCTTCCAGGAACACAGGATGTCCCAGTCATCGGCGAGGGGCTTCTTGAAATAGGGGCCCAGCGCCGGGGTGGAGAGCGGGGAGTCAGAGCCGGAAACGTCTATATCCTCCGCCCACGCCACAACCTCGTGACCGTTGGCCGCCGCCCATTCTTCGATTAGTTCGCGTTGCTGTTCAAGCGGGGCGCTGCCCTCATTTGACCTCGATAGCCGGACCCTTCCGAGCACTCTCATATTTACAAATACTATCAGAAATGCCGTAATTACGGTAGTGGCGTGGGTGTAGAGATTTTGCCATTTAGGGCTTCCGAAACCTGAAATCCTCCTTGAATCTCCGAGGTAAGCCCAAGCCCTGTGCCTGAGTCCCGCCTGGCTGTGGGGAAGTGGTGCTGGAGTAAATGGGAACCGTGTCCCGCATAGTGGGACAATCCCATTAAGTGAGAATATTGGAGGAAAATCTTTGGTCTCACCCCGGGGATCGCGGAGACCTTCGTCCACACAGTGGGATATCTTGCCAAGGTGGAGACCGGTGGAATGCGGCCACAATGGGGGAGCTCCCAGAGCAGGAGCCGGACCAGGTAATGGCGAGATTGAATCCGAATCGTTTCTGCGGATAGAGTGAAAGGGCAGTCGTCGCGTGCTGTTGGCGGACAGCGTCAGGCATGGAGGCGGCTGAAAAGATTGGATACTTCAGTGGCTGTCAGTTTCAACCACACCATCATCGGGGCGCATGACCCCGCGGTTTCCGCAGAATTCTACAAAGTAGTCATCGGAGCCAAAGACGCACCGAGCTGGGGACCGTTCACCAACCTCATTCTTGATGACCGTACGCTGCTGCAATTCGCGGCTGCTCCCGTCAATGATCCGATCCACATGGCCTTTCTCATGTCAGAGGCCGAGTTTCGTCATGGACTGGAGATGTTGGAACATCTTGAGGTCACGTACTGGGCGGATCCACGAATGGAGCGCCCGGGTGAAATCTCAGACGGGGAGGGACTCCGTGTGTATTTCAAAGACCCTTCCGGACACTTCCTGGAAATGCTCACGCAACCGTATCTTTAGGCGTGTTGTGCCGCACTGAATTCAGTCCAGGGGACGGGTCGAATTTCGTCACTGACGATTGAGGCCATCGATTCAGGGGAGAGGGACTGTCCGGCTGTGGGGTATCGGTGAACTTCGAAGGAAGGGCTGGGCGAGATGTGCCGCCATCAGCGATTCGCGGGCCCAGGAGGCTGGCGGATGTTGCTGAAACTTCCTTTGATACAGCGACATCCGCCGGGGATCCGGGGGTCTGAGATTGACCCCGAAGAGCTTGCCGAGCGTATCCAGGCCATAGTCGTTCAGAAGCGGATCGGCCGATGACGACACTTCATGGAGAGGCATGATTGGGGGCTTGATTTTTACAAATATGTTTAACAACTACAGATAATGCAGTAATGCCATGGTTGTAGAGGATGGGCAATTTTTAAAAACAGACGAACACACCTTTTCCTTGATTCCCAGTGATCGGTGAGATTTCCACGCCAGCATCCTGAAATGGAGCCTTGCCCCGCACGATTAGCCGCAGATTCGAAGGATTTCTTCACCGGAACCTAGTGGTCTGCCCCCACGCAATTGACACGCCCAACCTGTTTGAGATTGGGGAAGTTGGGGTGAATGGTCTGTGGTGGGTCGAAGATTCCTTCGGTGAGGAGCGGGCAAAATTGATCGAGGTGGGGGTTGATCTCGGTGCCCGGGTCTTCGAGATCTCCGGGGAATCCAGTTGGGTATGGCTCTACCGTAGCTACCCATTGGAGGTCGCCCGGGATAGATGCCATGCCTGGTAACAGGTAACCGGGCCTTAAAGGTCGGTGGATTATGCCGGATTAGAGCCAGGTGGCCCAGGATTTTGATGCCGTACACCTCGGTGTCCTCGGCACCGCCCGCCGCACAATCAAGGTAGGGGACCGGGGCGTCAACGTTTTGGGCGATCGAGCGCGTCTGAAAAGGCGGTCCACCAGTTGGGCGATCGAGCGCGGACGAAAAGTAGATCCTCAACAAGTGGAACGGAAGCGGCGGGAGATCGCCGAAGCCGCCGCCCGACTCTTTTCTCTACAGGGGTATGAAAACACCAGTGTGGCCAATGTGGCCCGGGAGGTGGGGGCCAGTTCTGCCACCGTAGTTCTACTACTTCAAGGACAAGGCATCCCTCTTCCGCGCAGCCTTCGAACAGGATCTCAGTGTCGCCGAAGAGATAGCCGAACGGGCACGAAATGCAGATGATGCGTTCGCCACAATTCTGGATATCATCGCCGACCTGGGTGCCGATGCCGCCGAACCCGGGGCAGAAGGCATGGTCGTCGAGATCGTTCGACGTGCCGGACAGGACCCGGAACTCGTGGAACTGGTCGTACAAACCTCCACAATCCTGCAGAGGCCCTGGCCGGCCTCATCGAGCGCGGGATCCGGGAGGGGACTGTCGATGCCACGCTCAACTCCCACGAGACGGCGGCCTGGCTCCAGGCGATCGTCGACGGCGCCTACCTCAACGCACCCCCGGGACATTCCCCGGAAACGGAACTGCGGCGCACCGCCCGCGGATACCTGATGTCTCATCCGGGACCATCCGGAGAGCTGAATTCTGAGAAGGATGAAAACTGATGAATGAGAATCTTTCACACCCGCTCTCCAACACTCCGGTCGGTGCTGCCACAGTGGCGGTTCGTCGACGCTGGTATGCGGCCTTTCAGCTGGTGGGAGCCGTTGTGGGCGCTCTTTCCGCCTTCGTGATCGGCCCGATCGTGGGATGGCTGCTCAGCTTGATCGGAGATGCCCCCGGCCCCCTTCGGCTCGCTGCTGAGTTGCCGCTCGCCTGGGCGATCCCGGCGCTGGCGATCCTCGGCGCGATTGTCGGGCTTGTCTTGGTCGCGCAATGGCATGAAGATGCCGGGACCGTGCTTATCGACGGCCGCGGGATCACCGTGGCAGACAAGGACGGCAAGCAGCGGGTTCTCCGGGAGGATATCCAGTCGATCTTCACTGATGGCAAGGATCTGATCATCGACGACCTCAGCGGCCATGAGCGGCTCCGAAAGAAGGCCGATGATGAACTGGCGACACAACTTCCTGCCGTTCTTAAGAACTTCGACTACCGCTATCTGGGAACCAATGATCCCCAGGAAGCCGAGTTCGCGGAATGGGTTGACGGGTAACTCCGACTCGATGACGAAGTTGAAGCGCTGCTCCGAGCGCGCCACCGGGCGGCCCTGGACAAGAAGCCTGGAAGCATGGAGGAACTGCGGGAACAATTGGCTTCTCAGGGGATCATCGTCCGAGACAGAGATGGTGGCCAGCAATTCCGGCCAATTGGACCGGCCGAGCAGTCAGTCCCTTGATCAGCTCTGCTGCAGACTTTAAATAGGGGAGTAGGGTAGCCCCGGTGAGGTACCTAAAGGTAGGGATCCCTCTGGGGCCAGAGAATCGCAGTGCAATACTTTCCCTGATGACTAGCCCATCCATGCCCGAGTCTTTCTGACAGGAAGGAGAACTGACCCGAGGATGACTCTCAGCGAGTGGTTTGAACTGGGACGATTGATCGCCACCGTGTTAACAGCCCTGGTCTCCATCGTCGGCTTCGGTGGCGTGGTCTGGACGATCCGTCAGCGGACCGAGAGCGACAACCGGTCCGAATGGTGGAGCCGTTACACCTGGGTGGAGGAGCAGCTTGACGGTGATTACCGGAAGCAAATGCTCGGGTGGAAGCATATGGAGATTCTCCTCGACAGCCCGCTGGCGACGAAATCTGAGGGAGCTATCATCCAGGCCCTTTCAATCGAGGCCGCAACAAGGGATAATGGAGACGAGCAGGAAGAACAGGAGGATGATGATGACGATCAACATGCCACAGGAACGGAAGACTCCGTCGATGAGCGCTAAGGCGCGGACCGAACGCCGCAAGGCTGATTCCCTCAGAAAGGCAGCAGCCCGCACCGCAGTCAAGGCCAGCGCTCTTACTGGCGACACCCTTCCTCGCAGGATCTACGAGCTGGCGGGGGTCTCGATCCCGGAAAACGCCACCGATGAACTCCAGACCGCCAAGTAGGCAGGGGAGTCGGTCTCAAGCTTCATCAAGAAACACATGCCAACAGATGTCATTGCGGCGTGCCTGATCCTCAAGAACCAATTCTAAGAGAGTCTCAGGAATCTGTGTGTGTTGCCAGTTCCTTTCCATCCGGCGGACCGACTCACGCTGAGCTTCGGGAACCGCCATCACGGTGGCCTTAATGGCGTAGGCCGCAGCGCCCAGATCATGCTCTGGAACATGGGCCACGCATGCTGCCTGACCTGCGGCGTAGGCAGCGAACCTCGGAGCGCCACGCAACGGACGTGCAGCACCCATGGCGTGGCCACCGGCAGCCCGGGAATCCATCATGGCCACCTCGCCGCGGACCCAACCACGGATTGCGGTGAGCGCTGCACGCGGGCGCGGATCATTGGCCACCTCAGACTCGAAGAGCTCCAGGACATGCTCGGCGCAGTCCGCCGCCCAGAGTGCGAGCAAGCGATGATCATCATCAGTCAGCGTGCCACCGCGGCTGATCTTCACGAGTCGTGGATCGCGGACCTTTGGCAGGATCATCAAGTCTCCAGGATTGTTCAAGGAAGAGAACTTATCGACGCCGAGTCTAGACGGTGGACGGCACAGGACTAGGTCGGCACGTCTCGGGGGATGCCCCCATCCATCCATAATGACATAATGTACATTATCGGACAATTGAGGATAGGTCTTGAAATGTGTGCTCCGGATAGATGTCTTGCCTTGCTGTCTTGTGGCGGGCTAGTTGACTAACAATCGCAAGTTAGTTGGCATCTCCCGGAATCGGGCATTTGTCGCAACATAGTTGTCACGAGACCTTCCGGGATGTGTGCGTGCCTGCGCCGCGTGTTCGCCAGAGATGCGCTGACGACCGGCTCCGACTCTTTGGCTAAAGCCCCGATCGCCGACATCTGCTACCTTAATGCCGGCACCCTAGGGCCCCTGATCTGGGATTCATTAAGTCACGTTACGTTAATGAAGGTGTTCTCCAGGATCTGCAATACGAGGAGATGAAAATATCCCCGACAGCTTCCAGTGCGATCTACTTCAACGTTTTAGACGGGCCTGTATTCCGTCATGCCGCAGCCGAAGGTAACGCCGTGGAAACCCTGATCGCCGAGGATCTTGCGGCTGTCGACTTCGAGAGCGGGCGCCCTGAGCCTTCAGTGATCTCGTGGAAAGGCCATTCTCGAGTGCGAATGTCTCGTGGCATCTAACTTCGACTTGGCGGCGACTGCTTTCCAGTGACAACCGTTTATCCTCGCGTGACCTCACAGAACCCCGAAAAAGTTGATGTGAAAAATCTGGACAAAGTGGATTCAGCAAAAAGCAGTGGGACATGAAACAGAACATCGTTTACCGGCCGATAGCTCCAGCATCTATCATCCGGTGAACCACCTGCCCAGACCGGCACCGATGCTTCTCCCCTGCTGGCCCAGACGATTCTTAGATCCATGACTCGCGGATAAGCAGCGCAGGATTACGGGGTCTGGGTGGTCCAGGATCTCTCATCGTCTCGGGGCGTGGTGGTCTCGCCGTCTGGCGCCGCGAGCTGGCTGCGGGGTCACGGGCACTCGGAGAGTGAGACCGCGCTGATTGTTCCTGAGGATCGGCCTGTTGATGAGCTGGAGCGGCGTCATCCTGGTCGCCCGTCGCTGGGCAAGACGGAGGCGTTGCGGGTGCTGGTGCCTGTGGATCTGCTGGAAAAGGTGGACGCTGCTCGGGGCGTGATGTCTCGGTCGGAGTCGACTCGGCGGGTGCTGGAGGGAAGCCTAGCGCTGTGGATGGTGGAGATTGAGGACATTTCCGAGCGTCATTTCCGCCGGTTGGATGGTTTTTGTGTCTCGCCAGTTGCCGGCGGATGTTGCTGGTGGCCAGTTGGGGATCAGGATTTTTGAGCCGAAGCTCAATCGCGTGGGGTCAACGTTGTCGGGGCGTGATCGTGATGATTAGACCGATGCCTGCGTAAGTATTTCTCCACCCACTCTCTTTCGAAAGGTTTCTTGACATGTCATATTCCCTGAACCGACTCTCCAAGATTTTCCATGCTGAGCTCCGTCGGACCATCGACCAGGAACTCTCCGGCCGAGACGCGGGACATATCGGACATTGAAAGGGATGGAGACGATGCACTCGTTACGGAAAGGTCAGGGAACGATGTTTGCCTACGGGCACCCGAACCCGGATGCAGTGATTGTTAGTCGGGCATTCGCCGCTGTCTGACAACCCCAGCATGACACAGAGATCAGGGGGCAGAGTGGGGTTTCATGGCTTTTCTCCCGGAGTTTGCAACAGCACCGCTCAGAGTCTCCAGTCGTTGATTGACCCTGCCGAGTCTAGTGACTCTCGATGCTTCGGCGGAGTGCCAGCCACTCGGCGTTCGGCATTCCCTGCCGCCGTGCCTCGTATCCAGCGATACCGGCTGCTGCTTCAGAGGGCAAAGCAAGGCGGAGGGTGCCACCGGTTCGAAGACCATGAGCCAGAGCCGGGTTGATCATCGTGTACAGCGCATCCAGACTGGAGTAGTCGAACAATAGCACCTCTGCCATGGTCTCGACGCTGCCGGGATCTAGGATCAGGAACACTGGTGAGCCCTCGAACTTCTCGGAGGGGATCACGTTCTGGAGTTCCTGAAGCCAGTTCTGGACACTCTCCAGTTTGCCCACGGCATCCTGTGCCGCCCGATAAGCCTGGGTTTGCTTCTGGGTGAATGCCTGGACAATCTCAGCAGCGGTGAACGGCTCGTCTGGGAGTTCCTCCAGCGCCTTGGTGTAGTCCGTTGCGGCGGCATCGAAAAAGGTGCGGAAGTGGTCCAGGTAGAACGCGAGGTTAGTCTCCACGGCCTGGATCAATGCCCGCTGGATCTGTCGGTACGCTGCACTGCGGACCTGAGCCGCTTCGGTTAAGTCCATGGTCTTGTATTCGATCTGCTTGCGGACCACCTCAGCGGTGGTGGCGGGGTTGGTGAGGCCAGCCCATGATGGGGTCTGGATGGTGTCCTGGGGGACTTCTGCGGCGGCATCTAGCAGGTTCTGGACCTGTTCTGGGTGGGCAACTGCCCAGTAGCGGACCTGGTCGATCACAAAATCCGGAGCGTAAATCATGATGGGGTGTTTCCTCGGGTGAATCTCCGGCCCGTCCGGTTTCGGCTTGCTCACAGCTGTGGCGACCTGCCGGACACGGTTGAGTATCTCTGTTCGAGGAAGCAACCGGGCGACCGTCTCGATCCGTTCGATTCGGTCGGCACCCAGAACCTCACGGGTTCTCCGTCGTAGGAGGCGGTGGCGTTCCACGTCAGCACCGGCTAGACCCGGTGCGGATTCGGACGCCTCGGCGGATGCCAGAATCAACTCGGCGGTGTCGAGTCGACTTTCCGCGACGAACAGTTCAGCGAGGATCCGCATCGTGTTCCACAGCTGAGACCAGTGACCGCGACTCTGTTGCAGCTCTAGCAGTGTGAGCGCCAGTTCGGTGGCTTCGCGCGTCCGGCCCGTGCGGGTCAGCGCCGAGAGCAGCGCCACGCGGGCGACCGTCGACACCTGCGTAGCGTTAGTGTCCTCCGCCAACTGGGCAGACTTGCGGAGGACGTCGACCGCGGCGGCGGGGTCGGTGACCAGCAGCGCCTCGCCGCTGGCATAGAGCGCGAAGGCTATCCGTGGTGGTGCCCCGCTACGCTCGGCTGTTAGACGGGCGGCGGCGGCGTGCTCTTCAGCCTGCTCTGGTTTGCCCGTCTGTGCGGAGAGCAGCGCCAGGCACGAGTACGCGTCAGCTGCGTAGGCATCGGGAAGGCCGTCGGCGGCGAGGACCTGATGCCACCGCCTGGTTGCGGTCGTCCAATCACCGATGTACACCGCGGTGACACCCAGGGCGACGTAAGCCAGGAATTGTTCCTCCGGGGTCGTGGCAGTCTCCCGAGCGCTCTGACCGAGATGCTCGGCCCGGGTGAGTTCACCGCGTTCCACCGCTGCGAGCGCCGCGGTTCCTCGAGCAAGTGATTCTCCTGGGGTTCCGGCAAGTCCGGAGTGGTCTCCGACCCTGAGGAGCACCTCGGACAGGGGTGCACCCGGAATCCAATGGACGCACTGCCCGATGTGCCCGACGATGCGGACGGTCAGGTCGAGGCGGCTTGCAGCGAGCGTCTGCTCCACCACCAGGATCAGATCCGCGGAGGCAATCTCCAGCCGGCGTAGTGCCAGCGCTGCATCAGGCCCGGTGGCTTCTCTCGCCCAGCGACCGGTGCTCTCCACCGCCCACTGCCAGTACGCTGACTGGGTTCCGTCGTCGGCATGCTCGGCAGCGAAGGCACGGATGATGCCCAGTAACCGGAAACGCCGTACCGGGCCGTCGTCAATGGGGTCAACCAGCGAGGCTGTGACGAGCCGGGACAGGCCAGCGGCGGCGTGTCCGTCCGGGGCGATCTGCTCGGCGTCCGCTAGTTCGAATGAGCCGGTGAATACCGACAACCGCCCCAGCAGGGTGCGGTCCGATTGCTCCAGCAGGTCATGGGAGCGGGCGACAACAGCGTGCAGTAGGTGCCCCGGCCGACCGACGAGGTGGGGGAGCTTGTCGAGACTCGCCAGGATGGGGCGGACGCCAATGGTAGCGGCCTGCGTAGCCGCCAGTTCCAGCGCGAGCGGCAGTCCGTCGAGGCGGCGGCAGATCTCAGCGGCATCGAGGGTTAGGGCCGGGCTGAGGTCGGAACCTGGTCGGACCCGACGTAACCGCTCGATGAACAACCGCATGGCCGGCGTGAGGGCCGCCTGGTGTGGTTCGTCTGCTGGTCCCGGCAACGGCAACGGTGACAACGGAAGGACCTGTTCCACGCCGAGATCCAGGCAGATACGACTGGTGGCTACGATGATTACCCCGGGCGCCGCCCGCAGGATATCCCAGACGAGGGGCTGCAGCCGGTCGAGGACACGCTCGCATGCGTCGAGCACGAGAATCAGGGATGACGAAGCGAGATAGTCGGTCACCGCCGCCCACGGTTCAGCGGACTTTCCCAGGTCGAGCGCGACAGCGACGCGCTCGACGACCTGTCCGGGCAGGACATCCTCCAACTCGACGACGACGGCGGGTCGGCCGACTCGCCGAGTCAGCTCGGGCAGCGTCTCGGCGACAAGCCGCGACTTTCCGACTCCCCCGGGACCGGTGACGCAGACGAGACGGTGGGCGGTGGCGGCGTGCAGCAGCTGCGTCATGTCCTCATCCCGGCCGATGAAGATCCCGGTGCCGGGTTTCCAGCTTGGTGGCAACCGTCCCAGTCGCGGGTGGGAAACCGGTGGTGGTGCGTGACGGTGACGAGATATCGGGCCCGGCGGTACCGTGTGGTCGAGGATCTGCACCTGCAGCTCACGCAGCGCGGGCGAGGGGTCGAGCCCGAGTTCCTCCACGAGGCGGCGGCGCAACATCTCGTACTGGTCGAGGGCCTTGGCCGTTCTGCCTGCTCGGTAGAGCGCCCTCATAAGAAGGCCGTGGGCCCGCTCCCGCAGCGGCTGCTCGGTGACTACCGTCTGCAGAAGCGACACCGAGGTGTCGACGTCATCGAGTTCTAATGCCAGCACGGCGCGGTGCTCCATCGTCGCCGCCCGGAGTTCCGTCAGATGGGCGATCTCGGCAACCGCGAATTCCTGGTCCGCGAACTCCTCGTAGGCCGGGCTGCGCCACAACCCCAGGGCGGAGTCGAGCGCGTCTGCAGCCTGGGTCGGTGGCAACCCGTCCGCTTGTCGACACAACGTCTCGAACCGGTGTGCGTCCACCGCCCCGGTGGGAAGCTCCAGGCGATAGCCGGCGGGTTCGTGGTAGAGCACTCCTTCACCGAGTACCGAACGCAGCCTTGACACGACGGTGTGCACAGCACCGCGGGGTCGGGCCGGAAGTTCCAGTCCCCAGATGGCGCTGGCGAGACCCTCCGGGGATAGCGGGTGTGGATGATGGACGGTGAGTGCGGCGAGTGCCGCCCGGAGCCGGGGGCCGGGCAGTTCCATCGACACCCCATCGCACCGGACTGCGAGAGATCCCAGCACGTCGATCTGGATGGGCACTGTTGTCATACCTCTATTGTCCGCCCTTTGCGCAGGCGTTGAAAGCCCCGTGAAAGGGGGCGCGGGCACAGTGAGAATTGTCAGGCACGTCCCCGATCATCAGCAAGGATCCCGCCATGACCACCCGAAAGATGCATCCGGAACCCGACACCGCCGAGGTGCAACAGAACGTCCAGAAACTTCTGGGCCACGTCACTGCGGCAGCGACGACAGCGATGATCGTCGTCGGCGACCGTCTCGGTCTCTATCAGGCCCTGGCCGACCACGACCCCGTGACCTCCCGCCAGCTCGCCGAGCTCACCGACATCAAGGAACGCTACGCCCGCGAGTGGCTGGCGCAACAGGCCGCCGCGGGATTCCTGCGCTTCGACCCGACGGATGAGACCTTCATGCTACCGCCGGCGTGGGCTGTCGTCCTCACCGACCCGGCGATGCTCGGTAGCTGCCTCAACCCCGCCTCGATGTTCCGTGACCTCGACATCCTGCTCCGGGTATTCCGCAGCGGGGAGGGAATCCCCTGGGGCGACCACGACCCCATGGTCTTCGAGACCACGGAGAGATTCTGGTCCGGTCAGTACCGCGAACACCTGCTCACCGAGTGGATCCCCTCACTCGACGACGTTCCCGGCAAGCTCACCGCCGGCACCACCGTCGCGGACATCGGCACCGGGCACGGCGCCGCCCTGATCATGCTCGCGCAGGCCTTCCCCAATTCCCGCTTTTTCGGGTTCGACGCCCACGAGCCGTCGATCCGGGTCGCCCGGGAACGCGCGGCCGCCGCCGGCGTGGAAGACCAGGTGATTTTCGAGGTCGCGACCTGCCACCACTACCCGGGCCGTGACTACGATCTGATCACCTTCTTCGACACCCTCCATGACCTGGGTGACCCCGTCGGCGCAGCCGCCTACGCCCGCAACGCCCTGGCCCCGGATGGGGCGCTGCTGCTGGTCGAACCCCAGGCCGCCGACGACCTCGCGGCAAACCTCCGGAACCCGGCGGCACCGCTCGGCTACGCCGCCTCGACCTTCATGTGCACCCCGAACTCCTTGTCCCAACCGGTGGGTCTCGCCCTGGGTGGCCAGGCCGGGGAACGCATGCTGCGCACGGTGCTCAACGAGGCCGGATTCAGCACCATCCGCCGAATCGCCGACACTCCCTTCAACATGGTTCTTCAGGCCCGGGCCTGACCACCTGGCTTAACCTCACACAAGGAGCCTCCGATGGCCACCACCACCACCGTCATCGTCGTCGGGGCGGGCCCCGCGGGATTGTCGACCGCGGGCGAGTTACTGGCCCGCGACGTGCCGACAATCGTGCTTGAACGCGGCACCCAAATCGGTGCCTCGTGGGCTGCGCGCTACCCGGGACTGCGGTTCAACACGTCCCGGCGCAGCTCGGCGCTGCCGGGCGCCCCCTTCCCCCGTGAGTACGGCCAGTTCCCCACCCGTGATCAGTATCTCGCCTACCTGCACCGTTATGCCGCCGACCGTCGTATCCCGGTGGAGACCGGGATCGAGGTCACCGGGATCTCCCGCACCGAAACTGGCTGGGTGCTCGCCACCTCCGCCGGGGAACGGCGGGCCCGCCACGTGGTTGTTGCCACGGGCCTGTTCAACCGGCCGCGCATTCCGGGCTGGGCCACGGAACCGGGATTCCGCGGAGAGGTCCTGCACTCATCCGCCTACCAGGGTCCCACCGACTTCACCGGCCGATCAGTCCTCGTGGTCGGGGCGGGGTCCTCGGGCATGGAGATCGCCCACCAGCTGGCGAAAGGTGGCGCCGCCAAGGTTCGGCTGGCGGTGCGTACCCCACCGAATATCCTCCTGCGGGAGATCAACGGGCTGCCGGGTGATCTGCCGGCCCCGTTGGTTCTTCGGCTCCCGACCAGGCTCGCCGACCGGTTGGGATTCGCTCTGCAACGCCGCATGGTGGGTGATTTGAGCGGGTATGGGCTGCCGAATCCCACCCGTGGCATCAAGTCCCAGCAGAAGGCAGCCGACGGAACTGGCCCCGCCGTGGTCGACCGGGAGGTCATCGATGCCATCCGCAGTGGCACCATTGAATGCGTCCCAGCGGTCACCGGTCTGGACGGTGACTCGGTCATCGTCGCCGACGGACGGTACCTCCCCACCGACGCGGTAGTCCTGGCCACCGGCTACGGACCCGGACTCGACGATTTCATCGACTATCCTGATGTTCTCGATGAACGCGGCCTGCCACGCGACTGCACTGGTGGGGAGGTTGCGCCCGGCCTCCGGTTCGTGGGCTACGTCTACCGTCCCGGTCTGACCGGTTACGTAGGCAGGATCGCCCGGCGGGTGGCGCGGGAGATTGCGTCCTTGCACGCGCAGCAGGCTCATCCGACCCCGGCCTGAGCGGATTTCCTGATCACTCGACCTGTGCCCGGGTCGAGTGATCAGTCATCTCCCTGAGAATGCGCGTGAATTCACACCGCCGGAGATTCTTTTCAAGTCCCACATCGTCACCACAGACTACGACCACCATCTCAATGAGAGATTGCGTCCGTAGATAGTGCCATGCAGTGCCACTGTGAAACCAGAGGGTCTTTTCATGGCCAGCAGGTTCACGGCCGGACGGCCAACGCGCAGGGTCAACGCCACCGTCACCAGAAAAAGACCAATCCGGGGACTTCTCCGCAATCTGCAGACCCATGGAGACCTCAGAACCGACTACCCCACCTATGCATCGATGTGTTCCAAGGGGCTTTATGCCCTGAATTGATGGTGTTCTCTGCGGTTTCCCTAACTGGCGGAAGACATGCTTACTCCTTAAATCATGACCGTCTACAACTGAATGCACTGGAAAGTGACGTGTCTCACGATCCCCTGAAGAGAAAGGAAAATAAGGGACAATCCCCGCAGAGGGGTAGCTAAGCGGTGTCGGGAATGTTTTGCCTGGCCTTGTTTTTTCGTACAGATAGCCAGGATCAACGCCCGCGGCAGGGGTGTGCCACCCAACCGCATCGCTGAAGCAGATGCAGGAGAACCTGCAGCCAGGTTTTCCTGATTGGGGAGGTAGCTTTAAGGGCCGCCGCATACCTGCGGAGGCCTTAAACGTCTGCGTCCTACCGGCTGAAGACCGAGCAGGTCAGGAACTCGTGCCCGGCATGGTCAGCTGGGGTCCGCAGTTGGGAGTCAGCCCAAGGTGGCAAGCAGGTCGGTGCAGGCCTTTTCACAGCGTCGGCAGGCTTCGGCACAGACCTTGCAGTGCTCGTGCATGTCAGCGTGTCGTTCGCATTCCTCCCCGCAGGCTTGGCAGGCGATGCGGCAGGCTTCCAGGAGGGATCGGACGAGAGTGACGTCGTATCCGGTCTGGCGTGAGAGCACCCGGCCGGTGACCGCACACAGGTCAGCGCAGTCCAGGTTCCGGTGGATACACGTGGTCAGTTCCGCGACCATGTCCTCGCTCAGGCAGGCATCGGCACACGCGGTGCAGGTCTGAGCGCACTCGAAACACGCTTCAATGCATTCAGCCAGGATGTCTTTGTCGATCTGGCCCAGATCCTTCGGGTGGGTATCCAGCATGGTGCGTACGTGATGGGTCATGTCGTGCTCCATTCTCGAGGTAATCCCAAAAGCCAGGCTGGTCGAGCCGACCGACCCTTACCCCGACCCTAGAGGTCTGCGCAGGCGTGATGGGGAGCTTATTTGTGAAGAGTCCATGAAGAACACCACCCGGGGATCTCGACCCACCTGCCAAAGCTTCGGCATGGGCCACCCAGACTTACACCATCGGCAGCAACTGAACCCCCGTGAAGCTCCTGACGGCAGTGTCTACGCAGCGTTTATCTGGGCCACTGCCGGATCCATGGTCGGCACCTACCTTCTCTATTGGTTAGGCGCTGCGGTCGGTACGCAACGTCTGCGTCGCATCGCGGAGTAGATGTGGCTGGTTGAGACTGAGGACGTTGATAAATCCTTGGCGTGATTCGATCAACACGGACAATGGTCGTTTCCACAACGAAGGTGCGTGGTAGGTAGCGGCGTGAGATGACCTCACCGTGGAGGGCTGAGATCTGCCAGCGGCCGTCATCAGGGGTGCCGAGCAGGGCGGAAAACACCGCTGGTGAATCGAACCGGGGAAAGCACAACCAGTCGATGCTGCCCTGACGCGAGACCAGCGGGCCGGTGCGCAAGTCCGAGAGCAGGGCGTAATCTCCCAGCGGGGTCGAGACGTGATCGTTGTGTTCGTGTTCCATCTGTCCATTGAAACAGAGTGGACCGGATTCCTCAGACTTTCCAACCACTGCGATATCGCCTGATCAGTGCGATAAAAGGCCGCACATGGACCAGGGGTAAGAGTAGGGTGCAAGGATGGAGAGGATAAAGAACCTGATCATTCTCGGAGCAACCGGCGACCTGGCTTCCCGACTGCTCTTGCCGGGTCTGGGCACGTTGCTGACCTCAGCACCGCAACGGCGCATCACGGTGATCGGCGCAGATCGAGCCTGCGATGACAACTGGTCCGATACCGTCACCTCCGCCTTTGCCTCGGTGGATGCTTCCGGGTCAGCTGTCAACCACACCCAGCAGACCACCCGGTTCGTGCAGTGCGATGTCACCAGTGCCCAGGACCTGTCGGCCCTGTTGGCCACGCTCGAGACCCCCGCGTGCCTGTACTTCGCCATTCCGCCTCAGGTGACGATGAAAGCCCTGGCTGGCATGGCTGGGCTCGAGCTACCCCAGGACCTGTTCCTGGCCCTGGAGAAACCGATCGGCCATGACCGTGACTCAGCCGAACACCTCAACACGCTCGTAGCCCGCCTCGTGCCTGAGGACCACATCTTCCGCGTCGACCACTTTCTCGGTCTGCCGGCGGTGCTCAACTTCGTGGGTCTACGCTTTGCCAACCAGATGCTCGAGCCATTGATGAACCGCGACCATGTGGAATCGATCGAGATCGTCTTCGATGAAACACTGGGACTGGAGGGCCGGGCCGGGTTTTACGACACCACCGGCGCCTTCCGTGACATGATCCAGTCCCACCTGCTGCAGGTGATGTCACTGGTGATGATGGACCCCCCAGCCAGGTTCGACCACGTCGAGCTGCCCGCACTGACTGCCCATATCCTGCGTTCGACCAGAATCTTCGGCGACGACCCGGCGACCTCGGTGGTGCGCGGTCGGTATACCGCCGGTCATGTGGGTGGTAAGGATCTGCCGGACTACACCGCCGAGGACGGTGTCGACCCGGCCAATAACACCGAAACCTTCGCACAGGTCACCCTAGAGGTCGACACCTGGCGGTGGAACGGGGTGCCGGTGACACTGCGTTCCGGCAAGGCCATCGGTGATCCTCGGCAGGAGATCGTTGTCACGTTTCGCAGGCCACCGCATGAGTATCCACAATTCCCACACCAGGGACAGGTGGCAGCGAACGTGCTGCGCATGCAGTTCAATGATGAGCAGCTAACCATTGAGCTCAACATGGGTGGGCCGTTCGATTCACGCGGTATGACGCGGGTGACCGCCCAGTCAGATATGGCTACGCCGGGTTTATCGGCTTATGGCAGCGTGCTCCGCGGCATTCTGGATGCCGATCCTACGTTTAGTGTGCGTGGTGACGCCGCCGAGCAGGGTTGGCGGATCCTTGAGCAGATCTGGGCGAGTTTTGCAGAGGGCACAGTGCCGCTGCAGGATTACCAGGCTGGCGGCCCAGGTCCGCAGCGCTTCGGGAATCGCAGTTAACCTCTCAGGGCCCACTTCCCAAGGATGGGCCCAGTCTCGTCTGCCGGGCTCTTGAAGATGCCGCCAGCGCCACCCAGTCATATTTCAGGGCGCCGCCCAGTCGTATCTCAGAATGTAGTGCCCACCGTGCCCCTTATAATGCAGTTCTTTTTCGGGGCTGACTTTTTTGCCGTTCCACCGATACTCCTCGGATTCGATGGTCGTGGTCATCTCCTCAGGCTTGAACATCTCGTCGCCCTTCCACTGGTTGTAGACGAAGTTCGCGGTATCCCATGCCTTCTTGGCGTAGCGGATCAATTTCATCTTCTGTTCCATCTCGCTCGCAGGGCCATCGTCAGCAGCCATGTCTGCTTTCAGATCTTTCGCGAGCCCTTCGTACTCTTCGCAGAGTTCGCGGTACGCCTTCTTGATGTCATCTCCGCCGTCATG
This sequence comes from Corynebacterium sp. A21, assembly GCF_052266655.1. Lineage (NCBI taxonomy): Bacteria > Bacillati > Actinomycetota > Actinomycetes > Mycobacteriales > Corynebacteriaceae > Corynebacterium > Corynebacterium sp. A21. The sequence continues at coordinate 798,968 of NZ_JBQPQY010000001.1, read as the reverse complement.
CTCCGCGAGGAAGAGAACGATCACAATTCCCTTTGGGAAGACGCTGGAGCCGAGCCCGAAGTCCGCCAGTTCGCGTGGAGGACTGTATGTTTTCCGGCCGCGGTCCTCAAACGATGCCACCTTGAAGGGTTTAATTTTATGTACCCACGGGTCGACATTTCCTCTGAGTTCCAGGCCGGCACCACCGACGTAAATCTCGTCGGAGCCCCATTCCGTGCCCATCGTGTTTGTTTCGTCCACGGCGTAGACCTCACGCAGACGCAGTTTGAATCCCATGTTGCCCATCTCCTCTCTTAGATGTCGTCGATGTCGATATGGTCTTATGGTGCCCCCTAGGCCTTTCATGGCTCTTTCACGGCGCACTGTCCATCAGGAAGACCTTGAGTGCCCGACGCCAACTTCTACCCCTGACCTGACCACGTTCACCGGACTGGACGAGCTCGGTCTTGTGATCGGCGGGCCGCGCGGTGCCCGCCAGCCGAGTGAGCGAGCCCCCACCAGTGGTGTCGACGCTGCGGGTGTGAGGGCATCGCTCCTGGCGGCCGGCGGATTCAAGCTCCGACTACACCCTCGATTGTGAAGCGCTGTTTATGAGTAAATCAGCGCACAACGGGGCAGCCTCCGCGGGGTCAGTCAGTCACCGAGGACATCGAGGGGCTGGCAGTTGAGGCAGACGGCGGCCAGGTCGGCGGTCTCGGGGTCGAGGTGGCCCAGGAGGATGGCCACGAGCTCAGGGTGGTCCGCAGCGATGAAGAAGTGGTCCGAGCAATCCAGGACGTATGTCATTCCCTGTTGGACGGCCTGGGTTCTGGCCCGGTTAGCCACTTTGAAATAACTTGACGCGGACACTAGCGTCCTGCGCCGTCAATTCGCTGCTGGATCATTGTAAAATGAGGTATGGCGCAACGAGGGCCAGCATTGGCCGCTTTGAATGCCGCGAAAAGTACGGACTCAATGGGGATGACCCGCGGTCGGATATTGCGGTCCGCATGGATTGTTCAACTGAGGTAATCGACGCCGCCCTTTACAAGGAAGCCGTCGACATTGCCCTCGCCGCACCTGCCGACAAGCTCTCCGGATCAAGTAGTTCCGCAGTATAAGATCTCAGCAAACCCAAGACCCCTTTACTAGTACAGCTTCGACGTACCGGGTTCGCAGTAGGTGATGTGCACACCCTCAGGTGCCCCGCCGAGTTGGTTCATATGCTCGTGTGTGTAGCAGCCGGAGTTCATGCCCGCCCAGGACTCTCCGTCGTAGGCCGGGTTAAACCACTGTTGGCCGTCCCATCGCACGGTGATCAGCCAGTCGGTGCGGTTCTGGTTGACACGCGCCCACTGCCCATCACAGTACAGAACTGTGTCCATCTCAGGGACACCGATATCGCGGGCGATGACGGAGACATCGCAGCTGCCGTTAACCGGCGCCGGTATCGGCTGCGGCGCTGGTGCGGGTAGACCCGGGATGATTAGCCCAAAGGAGGCGGCGAGGACGGCTGCGGTACTCAGTGCTTGATTAACCGACTGCTCAATGAGCGGCTGGAAGCTACTGGAAGCGAGATTCATGGATTAAAGATACGTGACAACCGGGCAGGACTCCCCCAGTTCACCCCTTTGGGGCTGATGTAACCACTCGGCGAAACCCGCATCGAGCACGCAGGAACCGGTAATCAGGTCCGACATCCCATTCGCCCTGCTACCGACCAGATATGGACGAATTCCTTTCGTCGTTGCTGGGAAAGTCGGGCACTCTCCTGCTTTTTGAAAATTGCACCATCTTTAGAGCTATGGCACTACTGCACTACCCGAAATCATTAAACATACTTGTAAAATAGAGCGGCTGGGTTGCTGCTACATCAAGGTGGCCCTGCCAGGTACGTAGCACCTTCCGATGGAAGGGCTTATGGGTCTCAGGTTGCCCTCCAAGTGCCGGTGAGATGCCGCCCCATATCCACCCTGAAACTATCTGCCCCAGGCACTTCCGATACTCCCTGGCCGCATTCCTCCACGGTTGCCATCACATCGCCATCCCCTCCACATCCCACCGAAACCCCTAACCCCCTGCGGGGCCGCTCAGACGCCATAGCCGGCCCTCCGACAGACCGCTCACCTGTCCCCTGTGGAAACCATATTTGGTCATTGCTGCTGAGGGGATCCACTAGCCTATCGCTAAAAAATTTCGCGAACTCTACAGCCACGGCACTACAGAATTACCAGTAATCGTTATTAATACTTGTAAAATTGAGCACCGATCCCATCCGTGAATCGAGGTGATCCTCCCGGTCTGGCAGGAGAATCCGCGGGTCATTGAGCCTTCTCAGCTGCGCCCTCCCAGCCAATGGGAGGATGCCCGACTTTGCCTCATCTCAAAGGTAGAAAAGATCCGACCTGCCCAGACAGGTCGGATCTTGAAGCCATGTGGGGATATTCCATCCCCCGGCCCCGAACAGGAGAAGCTTAGCTCAATAAGGTCACGGTTACGTTATTGGGGTGCGCTTCTTCTACTGCTGCTCGGATGCACGTTTTTCGCGATATGCCACAGACAGCTGCCAGATGGTCATGGCCATCAGCAGTACGGTGATGCCCACCGCCCACCACGTCCCTTCCCAGCTGACAAAGGCGGCGAAGGCGATCAGTACGATCAGGCGGAACCAGATCATCGGGATCATACGTGAGGCGATCATTCTACTCTTCCTTGCTCAGGGCGATACGAATGTTCAACTCGCCTTCTTCGGCGATCTTCGCGGCGACGAATTCCGGGGACTCGACCCCGTACTCCAGTCGGTTGAAGCTGAGGTCGCTGGAGATGATCACCTTGTCACCGTCGCGGAGAACGTCGAAGGCTTCGGTCACGGGCTTGGTGGTGCCGTGGATCTCCAGGTCACCACTGAGCTGAACCTGGCCGGGTGTGCCATCGGCGGGGATCGCAGAGAGGTCCACCGGTTCGGTGATGACGAAAGATGCCTCCGGATACTGATCGGTCTGCAGGATCTTCATGCGCACATTGACGTCACGACGTTCATTGTCCGTGGTCAGATTGTTCATGTCCACGAAGATCTCACCCGCACTCAGGGTCTCATTCTCGACGGTGACGGAACCGGTGACATCGCCGGTCGAGCCGGAGGTGATCTTCTTTTCAACCGGCAGAATCTCAGCGAAGGTGAAACCAACGGCGGTCAGGTTGTCTTGGTCGCCACGGACGACAGTCCATTGGCCGTCCATCTCAACGCTGGCGGGTTCCGCGGACTCGGCGTTCAGTCCCCCGGTCTTCACTCCTGGTCCCATGATGAGTGCATAGATCACCGGAGCCACAACGGCCAGCCCGATGAGCAGGACGAGCACGACGACGATCGAGACGATGGTCTTCTGACGTTTGAGCATGTACTACCTTAATTTCTCAATTGTTCGCGCCAACTCAATGAGTTCCCGGCACAATTCCCGGATCTCGGTTGGGTCGGCACCTTCTTCCGAGGCGGTGGCGATATCCTCCGCTGCGCACCTCAGTTCGAAAAGGGAGTCTTTCAGGGCTGCGGCGCGCTCTGGCTGAATGATAACTGCTTCAGCCGGGATTTCGGTACCTGAGAGCTTGCTTCGTTGTTCATAGGCTCGCTGCTTGCAAGACTGTGAACAGTATTTCCTAGGCCGCCCCCGGGGATTATTGTGGAGTTCCTGGCCACACCAGGCGCAGGTCGCTGGCGCTGTGGGGCTGGTCGGAGTCACTTGATCCACATTAGTCCATCCTTCGGGAACAAAGTAGCCGGGTCGTCCGTTATACTGATACGTCGACCTATAGAGCCACCTGCCTTGGTGGTAACGACCAGGGAAAGGACTGATTCCGGAATGGCAGATCGCGTTCTCCGCGGCAGCCGAATGGGTGCTGTCAGCTATGAAACCGACCGTGACCACGATCTGGCTCCCCGCCAGATGGTGAAGTACCGGACTGATGCCGGTGAGATCTACGAAGTCCCCTTTGCGGATGACGCTGAGATTCCCGGCGCCTGGATGTGCAAGAACGGCCAGATGGGCACCCTCATGGAGGGCGAGGGGGTTGAGGCTAAGCCGATCAAGCCTGCTCGTACTCACTGGGACATGCTGCGTGAGCGGCGTTCCCTGGAGGAGCTGGATGTCCTCCTGGAGGAGCGCGTCGAACACCTCCGCAAGCGACGTCGTAACGCCGCTCGCCTGCTCAAGCAGCAGCGTGAGGAAGAAGCTGATCAGCAGGCTTAATTAGCCTGCAGAACCAGATTCAAGCGAAAGTGGCTGTCACCCCAACTTCGGGGTGACAGCCACTTTTCCGTTAGCTCATGGATCAGCCGCTAGATGTGGTACTTACGGCGAATCTTGTTGAGTTCATAACCGGTCAACTTGGCCATCTCGATGCTGAGGTCCTTAACTTGACCACCGCGGTGCTTTAGACCCCACTTGGTGACTTCGGCAAGGGAATCCTTGACAAAGCTGCCATCCAGCTTCGATTCACCGATCTCACGCTCAGTGAAGGTGATCGGCACCTCGCGGACGTCATAGCCGCCACGAACCGCGCGCCAGGCCAGATCGACCTGGAAGATATAGCCGGCATTCGAGAGCTCGCGGAGGTTGATGTCCTTGAGGAAGGCACGACGGTAGGCACGGTAACCAGCGGTCATGTCCGTCAGACCGGCGCCGAGCGCCATCGAGATGTAGAGATTGCCGCCCTTGGACAGCACCAGACGGTTCTTCGGCCAGTTGACTACGCGGCCGCCCTCGATATAACGCGATCCGATGACCACATCAGCGCCCTGGTTGATCTCCTCAAGCAGCAGATGAAGCTGCTCCGGAGCGTGGGAGCCATCCGCGTCCATCTCACAGATCACGCCATAGGCGCGCTCGAGGCCCCAACCGAAACCGGCGACATAAGCGCCGCAGAGTCCACCCTTGGACTCGCGGTGCAAGACGTTGATGTGCTCATCCTCGGCGGCCAGTTCATCGGCCCGTTCACCGGTGCCGTCCGGGCTGTTGTCATCGACAATCAGGATATCGACCTTCGGGGCGGCCTTGCGCACCCGGCCGACGATCAGGGGAAGATTCTCCAACTCATTGAAGGTCGGGATGATCACCAGAGTTCTGTCGCTGGGTTTATCCATCAGATGCGCTCCTCGCAGTCGGTACTAGTTCTGGGGTGTGGCAGGCGTCGTGTCTAGCGGCGCACGGCACTCCCGGATCTGTTAGTGGGCTTCTTGGTTGTGATCTTTGCGTTCGTGGCGTTGCTGCTACTTTTGACACCCCGGGAAGCTGATGTCCTGGTGGAGCCAGACTTCTTCGGGGTTTTCTTTGCTGGAACGGCAGTCGTCCGCGCCTTCGTCCACAACGCCGCGATGACACAGATAACACCGATCATAACCAAGAACAGCTGAACCACTGAACCCCAACGTGCGGAAAAGGTAAGGGAATCCCGCAGCGGAAGTTCCTCCACCAGAGTATCTGCGCTAAAGATCTGGGTTCGCTGGCTCACCGAACCATCCGGATGAACGATGGCGGATACCCCCGAAGTAGCGGGCACAACCACGGCCCGGTCCAGCTCAATCGCCCGCATCCGGCTCATCGCCAGCTGCTGGTAGGTCATTTTGGTGAAGCCGAAGGTGGCGTTGTTGGTGGGGGTGGTCAGGATCTGAGCGCCATTGAGCACCGCATCCCGGGCGGCGTTATCGAAAGCGACCTCATAACAGGTGGCCACGCCGACGGCGATATCTCCCATGTGCACCACGCCGTTTCCTGAACCGGGCTTGAAATTGCCGGCGGCATCGACATAAGGCGAGAAATTCCGGAGAAAGTCCCGGAAGGGCATGTACTCACCGAAGGGCTGCAGGTAGATCTTGTGGTGATGCTCCCCCACGCCGGTGTCCGGGTCGAAGACCACCATGGTGTTGCGGTCGCCCACCTCATCGCGGGTGATCGTGCCGACCAGGATGGGTGCTTGGGCGGCCTGAACCGCGTCGTCGATAAGCGCCCCCGCCTGCGGGTCGGTGAAGGGGTTGACATCGGAGGAGTTCTCCGGCCAGAAGACCAGGTCCACCGGCTGGTCCAGTGCCTGCGTCTCCCGGACGTGATTGGCCAGTACGGCTCGGCGTTGGGCGTTGAAGTCCAGGCCCATCCGCGGCACATTGCCCTGGATCGCGGCGACAGTGACGGTATCGGTTGTATTGTCCGGATTGTTGACGGGAATCCCGGCCACCAATCCTGCCAGGATGACCGTCAATACAGTGGCCACGCCGGGGATGAGCATCTGCCGATGCTCCCAGACCCGGGTACTCACCAGCACCGCCAGCGCACTACCCGCCAGTGCAGTGGCCAGGGAGACCAGGACTGGTCCCCCCAGGTGCGCGAGATCCGCCAGGGGGCCGTTGATCTGCCCCCAGGCCAGCCGCACCCAGGCAAAGCCACCGAAGGGCCAGGAACTGCGGAGGAACTCGACGGCGACATAGAAGAACGGGAAGGCGAGGAAGCCATAGCGCCAGCGGGCGATGGCGGCGCCACCAATGCCGGTGGCCAGGGCATAGAGCGCCAGCACCACCGACAGGGCGACATAGGGCAGGTTGCCCACAAACTCGCCGATCCACGGCAACATCAGGAGGTAGAGCGAAAACGCGTGGACGAAGCCGATCAAGGCACCCCACCGCAGGCTCACGGCCCTGCCCTGGTACGGGCTGAGACTGAGATAGAGCAACGCCAGGCCGAGGATCCCGGAGACCCACCAACCCAGCGGTTCATAACTGGCATAGACCAGCAGCCCGGAGGCTGCGGCCCCCAGGATCCGAAGGAGCTTAATCACTTGTCCGACTGCTCCTTATCGGAACCATTAGTGTCATCGCCGCCGCGAAAATCATCGGGATCAAGGGTGGAGGTCCACTGCTGGATCTCCTCCTCATCGATAACCGGGTGAGCCGAGTCGGTGGCAGCCGAGGGGGTGGGAGCTGAATTCGGATCGGCGAAGTGTCCGTAGCTGGCTTGCTGGCGGTACATATTCGTCGCCTCGAAGCTACGGACACCCATGTTTTCAATGGAGGCGCGCAGCTTGCGGGCCAGCATCTTACGGACCACCGCGCGGGTCAGCGGGATGATCAGTAGCAGGCCGATCAGCGAGGAGGCGATACCGGGAAGGGCGACCAGCACCGCGCCGGCGGCGAGCAGACCATAGTCACCTGCGGCGCGGCCCGGGTCAATCTGCTGTTTGGCGGCTGCCTGGCTGATGCGGCGCATCTCGAAGGCGGCGATCCAGAGTCCGCCGAAGAAGCAGAGCAACAACACCAGCAGCGCCCAGCCGACGCCGAGCCAGGTGGCGAGTCCCCAGAAGGTCAAAACCTCGAGGATGATGTATGGGAGGGCAATCAGAAGTGGCACAGTTCCAGAGTACCGCCGCCGGAGCCCTCCGGTTAAACCCCGGCGGCTACGTTCGCTCACAGCGGAACCGGGAGTTTTCTGCTGCGTTTCGGGAATTGCCCCTGTACTCCGATAATATCTCCCGACATGCAGGAAGATGCCCCAGAGAACACAAACACAGCGCCCCCCGAGACCACCGAAGAGGGAATCCTCCGCTTAAGACTTCCCGGTGGTCGGGTAGCACCGGGGCGCTGGACCAGGATCGCGGAGTTAGCGGAGTTGGGCGATGGCAGGATCCAGCTGAGTCGACGGGGCAACCTTCACATCCGGGGTGTGGTCGATGCCGAGCAGTTTGTATCGGTGGCCACCGCCGCCGGATTCCGCCCCGGGTGTTCCCTGATCGCCTCTCCCCTGGCCCGACTCGATGCACTGGTGCAGCAGGTCGAACAGGTGGTGGCTGCGCGGGATGCACGGCTCCTGGTGGGCATCGATGACGGCAGCGGTGACATCCTCGCCCAGCGGCCGCACCTGGGCCTGCAGCTCGATGAGAGCCGCGAGCAGGCCCGCCTCATCCAGGCCGGGCACCTCGCTACGGAACTGTTGCCTCTGGACCAGGCGGTGGCGATGCTCCACGAGCTCGAGGCCAGCCCAGATACCCCGGAACCTGGATCTACCCAGGATGCCCGGGACTCCCGCGCCATCGGCTGGCTCCCGGCCGCCGATGGCACTATCACCCTGGGTGCTGGAATCACCGGGGGTCTGCTGGATGCCCAGCTCGCCCGGATGCTCGACGTCATCGAGGTTCCCACCACCGTCACACCTTGGCAGGGGCTGCTCATCCATGATCTTTCTGAGTCCATTGCGGACCAGGTGCTGCGGGTACTGGCCCCGCTGGGCCTGATCTTCGACGAGAATTCCTCCCGGCTCTGATCCCCTTGGCTTCCGTTGGAGGGCCAACTAGGCTGTGGTGTACAACACAACCGTGGAGGTAGCCGGCATGTCCGAGGCAGTGAATACACCTGATGCGCCGCTCTTTGAACTCCAGGTGCAGGAGTGGCTCGGACATCCCGGGCTGGACATGGCGGACCTGCGGGGCAAGGTGGTACTCATCGAGGTCTTCCAGATGCTCTGCCCAGGGTGCGTGAACCACGGCATCCCCCAGGCAAAGCGGGTGCACCAGATGATGGACCCGCAGCAGGTGCAGGTCATCGGCCTGCACAGTGTCTTTGAGCATCATGAGGTGATGACCCCGGCAGCACTGCGCGTCTTTCTCTCGGAATTCGGGGTCCGCTTCCCCGTCGCCGTGGACCTTCCCCGTGAGGGGCACCGCATCCCGACGACCATGAATGCCTACCGCCTGCAGGGCACCCCTTCGCTGATTCTGGTGGACCGCAGCGGGCGGCTCCGGCAGATCCAGTTCGGGCAGGTCGATGACCTGACACTCGGGGTGCTGCTCGGCACCCTGATCGCCGAGCAGCCCTGAGGGTTCAACTCCTGGGGATCACTGCCTGGGCGATCTCTCAGATCAGTTCTCCGGATCAGGGCGGCGACGGGCTACCAGCACGTTAACCGCCTCCTCGACCGAGTGCACTCGCCCCCATACCCGCGGTTGCCGGGGACGATCAATGAGGACCACCGGGATACGCAGCTCCCGCGCGGCATCAAGGGTGAGCTGACCGCTAACGTCACCGACATGACGCAGCACGATACCGTCAATCTGGTTGTCACGCAGCAGCTTCTTCTCGGTGTCTAGAGTTCTGGGGCCAGTGCCCGCCAGCATCCGGTATCGGGCCGGGGTGCGGCTGGGCCGTGGACCCCGGATGACATAGAGATTCAGCGGATCCGCAGAAAAGTCCCGGGTGGGTCCTTCATCGAGGTCCAGCAAAATATGGTTGAAATGCCGGGCGCAATGATCGGCGGCGGCCCGGGTGTCGGCGACGCTGGTCCAGCAATCCGCCTCTCGGGGTTCCCAAAGCACATGCTGGAGTGCCAGCACCGGCACACCGGTGGCCCGAGAGGCCTCTGCGGCATCATAGGTGGCTTCTTCCGCGAACGGGTGGGAAGCATCGATAATGATCTGGATCTGCTGCTGCATTAAAAAGGCCGCCATGCCGGCTGCCCCACCAAAGCCGCCGATCCGCACCACCCCGGGCGGATAGGTGGCACCTTCGGGCATGTTGGTGGTCACATGCCAGCCACGTTCATCGAGCTCAGTGGCCAATAGTCGAGCGGGTTCGGTACCCCCCAGAATCAGTGCGCGCATCAGTCCTCCTACCGAGGCATGTTACGCCACAGCGGGCGCGGAACGAGCTTCATGATCCAGGCAAGCAGTCGCAGCTGTCCCGGAATCCAGAGGGTGGCGCTAGCTCCCTTGTCCACTTGCATGGCCACAGCCGTGGCCACCTCATCCGGGGTCACCGACATGGGGGCTGGTTTCATCCCGGTAGTCATCGAACCGATGACGAATCCGGGGCGTGCCGTGATCAGCGAGACCTGGCTGCCGTGCAGGGAGTCAGTGAGTCCCTGACAGAAGGCATCCAGGCCGGCTTTGGTGGAGCCGTAGACGTAGTTGGCCTTCCGGGCCCGCCAGCCGGCGATGGAGGAGAAGGCCACCAGGCTGGATGCCCCTGACTGCTTGCGCAGGATATCCGCCAGCACGGTGAGCATGGCCAGCTGCGCGGTGTAGTCCACCGTGGCGATCTCCACGGCATGGGCCTCATCGACCTCGGCACGTTCCTGATCGCCGAGGATCCCGAAGGCGAGAATGGCCACCGAGATCTCGCCTGTGGCGCGCACGGTCTCGATCAGCGTGCGGTGGGAGGCGAAATCGGTGGCCTCGAAGGCATGGTGGTGCACCGCGGTGGCGCCGGCCTCAAGCAGACGCTTCTCGACGCCCGCGAGACCCGCAGCCCGGCGCGCGGCCAGGTGTACTTCCCTCCCCGCGCAGAGTTGGGTGGCGAGTTCGCCGCCGATGTCACTGTGAGCGCCGAGGAGAAGTACGGATCCGTCCATGTTTTAGGACGATACCTGGTATCCCGTCATCGACATTGATCCCATGGTGCGTTCGTCATTGAATACCGAGACTTCGGAGTTCTTGAGGGCGGCGGTGGCGCCGGCGACATAGGCCAGGGGCAGGAAGTGGTCCGGGGTGGGCACCGCTTGGCGGAAGTTCTCGTGGTGGAGCAGCGACTCGGCACGGTCAGGGTCGCCGAGCATGATCTCCTTGGCGGCGGCGTCGAAACGGTCTGCCCAGTCGAAGCCGGTGTTGCCGGCGTGCCACTGGACCATGGAGAGGTTGTGGACGACGTTGCCGGAGCCGACGATGAGGACATTGTGTTCCTCGGCCAGGCGTGCCAGGCGGTTGCCCAGTGAGACGTGGTCGGCGAAGGTTTTGGTGCCGTCGATGCTCAGCTGGACCACGGGGATCTTGGCTTCGGGGAACATGTGCTTGAGGACGGACCAGGTGCCGTGGTCCAGGCCCCAGTTGTAGTCTTCCTGGACCAGGGTGGGTTTGGCGATGTCTTTGACCAGTTCGGCGATTTCGGGGTCACCGGGGGCGTCGTACTGCACTGCGTTGAGCTCTGGGGGGAAGCCCCAGAAGTCGTGGATGGTCTTGGGGTTGGTCATGGCGGTCACTCCGGTGCCCCGGGTATACCAGTGGGCGGACACCGAAAGGATGGCGCGGGGGGCGCTGCCGGAGATCTCGGAGCCGAGGGTCTTCCAGGTGTTGGTGTATTCGTTGTCCTCGATGGCGTTCATGGGGGTGCCGTGGCCGACGAAGAGTGCCTTTGTTGTCATGGCCCTTAGTTTAGCAGCCTTTGTTGCCGTGTCAAGCATTCTGAACCATCGGCCGTGACCACGACGATATCCTCGATCCGGGCACCGAAACTACCCGGAATATAGATGCCCGGCTCCACCGAGAAGGCCATCCCCTCCTCCAGGGCCAACTCATTACCGGCCATGATGAAAGGCTCCTCGTGGGTCGACAAGCCGATGCCGTGACCGGTGCGGTGGCTGAAGTACTCGCCATAGCCTGCCGCAGTGATGACATCCCGGGCGACCGCATCAATGGACTCCGCAGTGACACCCGGGCGCACCGCCGCCCGCGCCGCCTCCTGGGCGTTGAAAAGCACCTGATAGAACGTCCGGAACTCCGCTGGCGCCTGGGCAGGGTCACCGCCGGCCACATAGGTGCGGGTGGAATCGGAGTGGTAGCCCACCCCATAGGTACCGCCGATGTCGATGACCACCGGATCACCGGCCTCGAGCACGCGCTCCGAGAAGGAGTGGTGCGGGTTGGCGCCATTGGGACCGGAACCGACGATGATGAAGTCCACGACATCATGCTCGGCGAGGATCAGCTTCTCCAGATCAGTGGCCACCTCCGCCTCGGTCCGGCCGGGCTGCAGCAGGGACGGAACCTGGGCATGTACCCGGTCGATGGCGTGGTTGGCCGCGCGCAGCTGCGCAATCTCGGCGGCGTCCTTGCGCATGAACAGCTCCTTCAGCGCAGCGGTGGCCAGCACGGTCCGGCGACCTCCCAGCAACTCCTGGATCGCCAGGACATGATCGGCGGTCAGTGAGCTACCCAGCGCCACCGGTCCCTCCCCCTTGAGGTGCCCCACGGCGATCTGGTGGGCGGACTGCCCATCACGCCAGCCGTGGACATCGACCTCGAGCTCCGGCACTGCCGAGGCGACGAGATCCCCGGCATCCACCTCTGGAACCACCAGGGCAGGACGGCCCTGAACCGGGATCACCAGAGCGGAGAGCCGCTCATGAGAGCTGATCCAGGAGCCGGTCAGGTAAGCCAACTCCGGGCCGGCACCAATGATCAACCCATCCAGACCAGCATGGGCGGCCTGCTGAGCTGCGGCGAGAAGCCGCCGGGCATAAACATCTGATTCAAAAAGTTCTGGCATGCCCCAAGTGTAGGAGCCGCTGCTTATCGACGCCCGCGAGGACCGAGGTTGCCGGTGACAGGTACCGCTAAGCTGGGCGGACATGAACTCCTCCCCCGCGATCCGCATCGGTGGAAAGGCCGGATACTGCTCCGGGGTGCTCATCGCCCCAGACCTCCAGCACGCCACCCAGGCCCGCACCCGCATCGCACTGACCTGTGCCCACTACTTCCATGCCGATAGAACGAAGGCTCCGGTGCAGGGTCAGGCCTTCCACACCCACCTGGAAGAGGTCCGCACCATTCCGTGGACCGATATCGCGGTGGTGCGACTGGCCAAGGAATGTCCCATGCAGGAACTCCCGGCAGTGTCCACGCGGCGGGCAGGCTGGCTCACATCCACCAGAACCTCCGGATTCGGCGGCAGTCCAGGCAGCCATCAAGTACGGCCGGGGCGGGTGATCGCAAAGGTTCCGATCTCGCTGTCCCGTGATCTGCGCACCTTCGTCCGAGCCGGCGCCATGCTCTACAACTCCCCCGCTGCTATTCGCGGCGATTCCGGTGGGCCGGTGATCAGCGAGGAAAAAGTGGTCGGACTACAGTCCCTGATCTTGGACCCCTTCGGCCATAATCTGGGGATTGCCACCGTCTCCCAGGTGGCCCCACACCTCAGGGCGATCAGGAAGGCGATTGCGGAATTGCACCCGGCGGACAGCTGAGGGCGACAGAATGCCTGCCAGGATTATCACCCCAAAGGTGCGGGGATCTGCTCCCTGGAGTCAGCCATGTCCGCCAGAACCCCAGCAACAAGCTCGACCAGTCTGTGTACCGCTTCCTGAGGGGCCGGAGCAAGCCAGGACAGGGCCGGAAACTCCCACACAGTAGCCACATACTCCTGATCTTCTTCTGACCAGGAGACTTGATAGGTGTACTTATCGGCGTCCATTTTCCCTCTTCCCTGCCACAGCTCCTGCGCTTTGTCTTCTCCACCGACTCTCAAACCTGGTGGGCCTTCGCATTTCCGCCATCGGTTTCCCATCATTGATAGAAGTACACAGGTCCCCGGAAATCAAGCCCGACCACGGGGGCGGAGTAGTAAGAATTATCCCACCCTCTTTGTCTCGATTCCCCTTGGCCGTGACGGCATAACCACGAAAAGTTTTAGTCCTACCTGAAAACTCAACCCTCAACGCTTGTGGCATCGTTTCTTGGTTGAGTAGCCAATCACGGCTACCACCGTTGCGCTGGCACCACGCCCCGATACATTCGTCCAGGCGGTTACGTAGGATAACCTCCGCTACGGAGATGAGCTGCCAGAAGGACGCTGAGACTTCGCCATTCCACCGGTATAGAGCAAGGGCGCGTTTGGCGTCACTATCGTATAGTCTCACCGTTGAGAGGGCAGGAGTCGCAAGGTTCCCTGACCCCATCCCCAAAACGCTGTCGTCGCGAATACCAGTCTTTTAGACTGAAGCATCGTGCGGGAGCGTTTTACTTTTCCGGGAGGTTTAGAAGATGCATTTCTAAACCATTCCTGGCTGACTGTATGCGAAATGAAGCATACTCAACGGAGCACAGACGAAATCCTATGTAGAAGGTAGAACTGGTCCCGCCGGGAGAATTCAACCGGCGAAACTCCAGGTCAGATACCCCTCCGCCCCAAAAATATTGACGAGGTTTTCCCACGTGGGCAAACCCGGCATTCCACAAGAATTCCTGAAGACCCCCGGTTAAACTAACTCAGGCTGACACTCCCAAGCACGGTGTCAGCGCAACCTACCCGAGGAAGAGCTCCGCACTCACAAAGGTCACCACCAGGCCGGTCAGCGCACCGACGATGACTTCGCGGCGGGTGTGATGACTGATCACCTCCCGGGACCAGGCGATCACCGGAGCCATCAGCAAGCCCAGGAACCACCAGGAATCCACCGTCAGGCCCAGGAACGTGATCACGCAGACCCAGAGGCCCACATGGATCGAGGCCTTGATCTTCAGCGCGGTGGTGACCACCCCGAAAACCCCGAGAAAGATCAACGCCGACCAGACCGCCACCCAGATCAGGCGGGGGGCGTCGATAAGCGCCAGCACCGCGAGGAGCACCAGCACGCACACCGCGATGCCGATAATGACGCCGCCGCGTTGTTCCCGGGAGGTGACGTGGTGGTTGCCCACCTTGCCACCGCGCATCAGCACCAGAATCAGGATCATCGGGGCCGCTCCGGTACCGATCGCCGCCGCCAGGGCCGGAAGCCAGGCTCCGGTGATCACCCCCAGCACCAGGAAGAAGGCGATGTTGATGATCCAGGGGGCGAAGAGCTCGCTGAGCGCGGCGGCAATTTTTTCAGACACGTCTGATAACCCTAGGCAGTGGTGCACCACCGACGGGACTCCCCCGGCGGAAAACCCTCCCGAAAAGTCGAAACCGGCCTGCCCTCGGGGTGAGGGCAGGCCGGTGAACTGGTTCAGATCAGATCTGAATCAGGCCTCCATGTCGAAGGCGCGGGCGAAGGTCTCCCAGGACTGGTGGATATCATCCTGCCAGTAGCCCCAGGAGTGGGTGCCGGTGGAACGGAGGTTCCAGTCGGCCGGGATGCCCTGGGCATCCAGCTTGGTCTTCAGGTTGTGGGTGCACCAGTTGGTGGCACCTTCAATAGCGCCACCCTCGATACCGGTGACCAGCAGGGCAGCCTGCTTCTCCAGCTCGCTGAAGCCTTCCAGACGCGGGCTGGAGGGCAGATCCCAGGCGCCGACCAGGCCGGAACCGTTGGAGATGTAGAGCTCGGTGCCACGCAGCTTCTCAGAGTTAATCAGCGCGTCATTGTGGATCCAGGTGCCGTTACCGCGGGCGCCCCACATCTGCTCCGGGGTGGCGTTGCCACGGTCCAGGGTCAGCTTGATGGACTCATAGCCGACGAGATCATTGGTGGCGGCACAGCCGGAGTAGGAACCGGCGGCGTCATAGAAGCCCGGGTTGTGCTGGGCGAACAGCAGTGAGGTGGTCGCGGTCATCGACATACCGGCGATAGCACGACGGTTATCGGCACCGAGGTACTCCTCCAGCGGGCCGGGCAGCTCCTTGGTTAGGAAGGTCTCCCACTTCTGCACGCCGCCCAGGGTGGCATTCTCCGACTCCCAGTCGGTGTAGTAGGAGAACATGCCGGCCATCGGGATGACCAGGTTGACATCCTTGTCCATGTAGAAGTTGATGATGTCGGTCTGCTGGATCCAGTTCGCACCGCCCTGCTCGCCGCCATCAGCGCCGTTGAGCATGTAGATGGTCGGGGCATTCTCCGACTCGGCCTTGAGCACTGCCAGCGGCACCTTGCGGTCGTTCATGGCCGGAGAGGTCGCGGTCAGCTCGACCAGACGGTCGGTCTTGTCCTGAGCGATCAGGCGACGCCAATAGGGTTCGGTGGCGGCACCGCTCTTCGCAGCCTCGTTCAGCCCGGCAGGCTGGGCATCGCCACTCACCTGTGCCGGGGTGTACTCTGCGGCACCGGCAACCGGTGCCATGACCCCTCCGGTGAGACAGGTGGCGGCAAGGGTCAGTGCGGCAGCCGGGGCGGCGATGCGACGAAGCAGACTCATCGGTCCTCTTTCTTAGAATCATCCTGGAGATTCCCGCCTCCGACCGACCGCGCGATGAGCGCTGTCTGGGAGGGGCAGGGGTGGTTTCTGTCGAGAATATCAGTCCCAGCCCAGAGGGCAATCGCTGCCGCGCCGTTCAGGTCTCAATATCCACTGAGTAAGACATTAGCTTCTCACTAGAGACTATTGTCACCCGTTCACTTTCGTTACAAAACACCTCCGGGCTCAAGGACGCAGCGGAGCACTGTACTGCTAAGCGCCGATCGCGACCACTCCACGGCGGATCGCCTCAATCGCCTGGCGCGCGGTGCGCTTGATCTCACTGGTATAGCCGGTCTTGGCCACCTGCTCGAGCAGATCGATGACCTGCCGGCACCAACGCACGAAATCACCCGGGGTCAATTCCGCCCCGGATTCCGCGGCTGCCGCCATGCAATAACCCAACGGTGCGCCTGCCGCCCACTGGTGCACCGCCAAGGAGAAACCGGCCTCCGGATAGCGGGTCACCGGCAGTCGGTGGCGCTGTTCATCGGCACTGAGCTCCGTCCACACCCGCACCGTGGCGTTCATCGCCTCCGCCATCAGATCAGAGGCGGCATCAGGCTCTCCCCTGGTCTCTTTGCGGTTCTCAAAGGTGCACATGCTCACCACCCCGGCCAGCTCCGCGGGGTCCAACTCATCCCAGATCCCACGCTTGAGGCACTGCCCGACCAGCAGATCCGATTCATTGTGGATCCGGGCCAGACGCTCACCCTCCTCCGTGATACGCGGCTCACCCTCCTCAACCGAGACATAATCCATCTCAGTCAGCAGGTTGATGATGCGCTCAAAGGTCCGGCCGAGGGTATCGGTGGCCTGGCTGACGGTACCCTGCAGCTTCTCCAGATCCCGTTCCCGGCGGGTGAGCTTCTCCGCGATCCGGGCCAGCTGCTCACGGTCCGTGGCCGGCCAGTGGTGGACCGGGTGCTCACGGAGTGATTTGCGCAGCTCCACCATCGGGGCGGTGTCCCGCACCCTCGCCTCCAGCTTGAGCTTATTCGGTCGACCAAAGCTGTTTCGACGGAAAGAATCGATGATGAACTTGGAGTTCTTACGGGGATGATGCGTGACATCACGCGGCAGGCGCATCCGCCCCAGCGTGACCGGCGGGTTGGCGAAATCGGAGGCGTCGATCCGCCCCGACCAACCGGTCTCGGTGATGACCATGGGGCGTGGGTCCCGGGGTTGGCTCGCCGGCGTGACGACGACCGCGAGAACTGGACGTTTACGGCCGGGCATGGCAATGACCTCGCCCAGCTGGAGCTTGGCGAGCAAACTCACCGTCTCCTGCTCCCGCTGCTCGATGCTGTATCGGCGCGCCTGCTTCTCCTCTTCACTGAGCTCACGACGCAGCCGGATGTACTCCACGAGCATCTCGGCAGCCTCAGGCTCATCGTCCCGGGTGGGCGGATTAACAGCGGCGACCAGCTCACCCAGCTGCTCCCGCAACTGGGTGACCCGGTGCTCAGCACGCTCAATCTCCCGGACCTCATCCACCACCGAACCATCCGCCTGATACTGAGCGAAAGATTTCTCCAATAGCCGGAAGGAAGGCTCATAACCGATCGTGCCCAGCAGGTTGATGGACATGTTGTAACCGGGCTGGAAGGTGGAGATCAACGGATAGGTTCGTGCTGAGGCCAGCCCTGCCACCGCCCGGGGGTCCATCGCCGGAGCCCACTGCACCACGGCATTTCCGAGCACGTCAATGCCACGACGTCCCGCCCGGCCGGTGAGCTGGGTGTACTGGCCCGGGCTGAGCTCGACATGAGCCTCGCCGTTGAACTTGACCAGCTTCTCCAGCACCACCGAGCGGGCCGGCATATTGATACCCATGGCCAGGGTCTCGGTGGCGAAGACGGTCCGAACCAGCCCCTTGACGAAGAGCTCCTCGACGATGTGGCGGAACGCCGGCAACATCCCCGCATGGTGGGCGGCGAAGCCGCGCTGGAGCGCGGCCTTCCACTGCCGGAAGTTCAACACCTCCAGGTCCTCCTCCGGGATTCCCACAACGCCGGCATCAATGATGCGGCCGATCTCATCGGCCTCGGACTGGTCAGTGAGGATCAGCTGAGAACGCAGGCACTGGTAGAGCGCACCATCGCATCCTGCCCGGGAAAAGATGAACACGATGGCCGGAAGCATGTTCCGGCCCTTGAGCACCTGCAGAATCTCCGGGCGGCCCATCGGCCGGTAGCGGTCAGTTGTCCGGGGTTTGCCGGAAGGTGCCGGACGCTGATCCTGGCGCTCTCCCCGAGCACGAGCACGGAAGCCCTTACCGGAGCGATAATCCTCCCGGCCCTCCTCAGCATCTCCGGACTCGAGACGTTCAATGGTGCGCTGGAGTTCCCGGCTGACCTGATCGGTACCGGGCTCAAAGAGCGGGAAAACCTTCTTGCCCACCATCATCCACTGATCCAGCGGTACCGGGCGGACCTCCGAGACGATGACCTTGGTATCGCCCCGGACGGTAGAGAGCCATTCCCCGAACTCCTCGGAGTTGGAGACCGTCGCTGAGAGCCCGATGATGTTGATGGATTCATCCAGGTTGAGAATGACCTCCTCCCACACCGAGCCCCGAGAGGCATCCGCGAGGAAGTGGATCTCATCCATCACCACATGGCTGAGCCGGTCCAAGGCCGCCGACTTCGCGTAGATCATGTTGCGCAGCACCTCGGTGGTCATCACCACGATCTCAGCGCTGCCGTTGATGGAGACATCACCGGTGAGCAGGCCCACGGCGTCCTCGCCGTGGATCTCCACCAGGTCGTGGTACTTCTGATTGCTCAGCGCTTTGATCGGGGTGGTGTAGAAACACTTCGTGCCCCGCGAGAGCGCCAACGAAACCGCGAACTCACCGACAATGGTCTTGCCGGCACCTGTCGGGGCACAGACCAGCACTCCATGATCGGCTTCGACGGCATGGCAGCCCTCGATCTGAAAGTCATCGAGGGGGAATTCTAGGGCGGTGCGAAACCGCTCGAAGTGCAAGTCACTCATGTCCACCACGCTACCGCCTGGCTTGGACACCTCGCGCGGCGGGCGCTTTCAGAGCAATTGTTTTAAGACCCGACACAGCGAAACCCTCCCACTGTGATCTCAGATCACGGCGGGAGGGAGTTCCTCGGGGCGAGGCCCCACGGTTTCGACAGCTCCTCAACCCCAAGGTCTTTACCTCAGGGGGTGGAACTAGAGGACATCGTCGAAGTTCGAGCCACCACCGAAGTTCTCCGGGGGGTGCTGCGGTTGCGGCCGCTGCGTTGCCGGCGGCTGAGCACGAAGGTCAGTGCGGGTCTGGACCTGCATGCCGGATTCCGCCGGATCGATCGGCGCTGGCGTGTAATCCAACGCAGAAGCAGCTTCATCATCCTGATCAAGCCACTCGGGGCGGTGCTTATCCCGGCGCTTATCATTCCAGCGGCAGAACTGGATCGCGAGCTCCACGAGGATGGTCAGCGCGAAGGCCAGAATGACCATGGAGAAGGGATCCTGCCCCGGAGTCATCACCGCTGCGAAGACAAACAGGATGATGACGATCATCCGACGCTTATCCTTGATGTCCTCATACGCCAGGATGCCCACGACATTGAGCATGCCGATGATCAGCGGTACCTCGAAACTGACACCGAAGATCAGCAACAGTGCCAGCACAAAGTTGAAGTATTTCTCACCGGTCAATGCAGCTGCCTGGAATTCATCACCGATGGTCATCAGGAAGGCCAAGCCGTAGTCAACGACGAAGTAGGCTAGGACGGCACCAGCGACGAAAAGTATCACGGCGAGGCCGACGAAGGTGAAGGTCCAACGACGCTCACCCTTGTGCAGTCCCGGGGTCACAAAAGCCCAGACCTGGTAGAGCCAGACCGGTGAGGACAATACGATACCGGCGAGAGCGCCAACTTTCATGCGCAACAGGAACATCTCGAAGGGGCCCGTCGCCAGCAGTCGGCATTCACCGTCAAAGGAGAAATCAGCCCGGCTCTCCGGCGGTAGTGCACAGTAGGGATCGCGCAGAATGTCACCGAGCGAAGACAGGGTGAACCATGGGGTATTCACCGCATGCTGATACCAGAAGAAACCCACGAGAGATCCGATGAGCAATGCGATGACCGCATAGATCACGCGGCGGCGCAGCTCCCTCAGATGATCAACCAGGGACATTGAGCCATCAGGAGCCGGCTTGGCTTTTTTAAGGCGGAGGAAGCGCTTCCTTGGTTTAGCGGGCGCTCCGGGACTGGCCGGCGAATTAGGCACAGCGGAGTTAGTCATATGAACTCAGATCAGTACGCCGAAGCGTGCTAGTTCGACTGGTTGGGGTGCTGCTGCGGGTTAGGCTGCTGCTGAGCCGGGGGCTGCTGGAGGTTCTGCTGTGCGTTCGGCTGGTTCTCCGGGCGCTCCCAGAAGTCCGGCTCCGGCTGGGCCTGCGGAAGCTGTCCCTGCTGCGGGGTGTCCTTTTCGCCGTCGCTACCCATCTCCTTGACCTCAGACTTGAAGATGCGCATCGAACGGCCAATCGAGCGGGCGGCATCCGGCAACTTCTTCGCACCGAAGAGGAGAATCACGACGACCGCGATGATGAGGATTTCCCAGATTCCGGGAGTAGGCATGATCACCTTTCAAAAAATCAACTGAGTCAACTCAGGCCTCAGGGTTGTGGCCTGCCGGTTGATCATACGCCGTGACCGCAGATTCCACCCGCTGAAGTAGTACAGCTCTCAAATTCTCCGGACCACTCAGGCTCACCCGATCGGACTGCCCCATCGCGAAGCGGAGGAACCACTCCACCGAGCCCACGGTCATGGTGGCACGCACCATGCCGGAGTCGGTGCTCTCCCCGAGCTCAATCGGATAGTAATCGGCCAACCAGGTGGCATCAGGGCGGATCAGCAGCTCCGCCTGGAGTTCCACCTCAGCGAAATTGAAGGGATCTGCGGCATTGAATTCCAGCTTGCGGGCATGGGGCTGGGAAACCTCCGGACTGATCTCCAGCTTGCGCATCCGGTCGACGCGGAAGATCCGGTGGGCGCCGTGGTGATCTGCTGCCGAGTCCCAGGCGGTGAGATAAGTCTCCCCTTCATGGGTGAACAGGTGCGCCGGGCTGACTGTCCGACGGGAACGGCTATCCCGGGAGGCGGAGAAGTAGTCGAAAGTGATCTGATTGCCGGACTGCATGGCATCCCGGATCAGGACCAGGGTCTGGGACTCTTCCTCCCGGTCCTCCCCGATGGAGTCAAAGACGGCCGTAGTCTCAGCTCCCATGATGCCGCGAATTTTAGCGGCCGCCGAGACCACCGCCTCCTGGTTGAACAAGCCTGGGGTATTCTCCAGTGATTCCAGGGTCAGCAGGAGCGCCCCGGCTTCGGTCTGTGTCAACCGGAGAGGCTTGTCCATGCCCTGGTTATCCATGATCGTGACCTGTTGATAGTCGGCCTCAAGATCTACCAGATCACCGGGGCCATGCCCCGGCAGCCCACAGCACCAGAGCCGGTTCAGGTCATCCTTGATCTCATTGGGCTGGCGGCCGAGATCGCGGGCCGCCTCCATGATGGTTCGGTTCGGATGAGACTGGAAGTACGGCAGGAGATTGAGCATGCGGACCAGGTCTGCCAATCGCTCGGATTTCTTCGACATCTAGATCTTTCCTGTCTGGGACAGCAGCGCCCTGATTTCTTCCCGGAGTTCCGCCGGTTCCACCAGCACCACCTCTGGTGCGTATCCGGCGGCGGTGCGCACCAGCCAGTCGCGGTCAACATCGATGAATCGCCACCGGCCCTGTCCCAGGTCTTCTGCCCGCTCAGTCAGCTCCAGCGCATGTCCCTCGGTGACCGAGATCAGGGCATCGACCAATGAGCGTTGATTCCGCAAGCTGGTTTCCACCAGTGCCTGCAGGTCCTCGTCCCGGTGGTGGTGGACGGCAGCGCCGATATCCTCGATCTCGGTGACCCGGAAAATCCGGAAGCTCCGTGGTGCCTCCCGCTCGGGATCATAGCCAACCAGGTAGAGGAGGTCTCGGTGGTTGACCATCCCCCAGGGGTCCATGATGCGCCAGGTGGGTTCGGAGACCGGGTCGGAGCGGTAGCTGAAGCTGATGCGCCGGTGCTCCCGACAGGCGGTGAGAATGATATCCAACTGCACGGCGGACAATCGGGAGAGATCGTTGACCGTATTGAAGATCGGGGTGCTGCTCAGGGGGCGGGTGGCCCCGGAAGCAGCGATCTTCGTCCACCCCGATCGGGTGAAGGCGCCGAGTTCGCCACCCTGCCCGAGTTCGCCGGCTAAGCCGAGCATGCCCGCCTCCTCCGGGGTGAAATTCACCTCGGGAAGGGAGTAATCCTCGGACTGCAGGCGGTACCGGTTCCCCTCATCCGCAGCCACCGTCTCGATCGGCACACCGGCCCGGATAAGGGTGGAAATATCGCGTTTGAGCAGCTTCGCAGCCGCCTCATAGCTGCCACCGTTATAGCCCTTGACCTGGGCACGGATCCATTCATTGGTGAGGAAGCGCCGGCCCGCGCGGTCCGCGTCCAGGAACGCGAAGGTGAGGTTGGTCAATCTCTCGATCTGGGGGTCTGCCTCGGTCACCGGCGCCACTTTCCTAGAAACTAGTTGCCCAGGTACGAATCCCGGTGCTCATCCATGTATGCGATCAATTCATCCACGCGATCATCGACCGTGATGAAGGGATCGTCAAGCTGAACCGCACGGGACTCCGGCTGATCCACCTTCAAGCGTAGCCAGTCGACGATCACCGGGGCACCCAATTCCTGGGCCCGGGTGAGAAATTTTCCACGGAGCGCAGCTCGGGTGGTATCCGGGGCGTGTACCTTCGCGTGGTCGACCTCGGCAGCTGTGGTCCAGCGCTTGATCATCCCCTTGGACTCCAGCACCGAGAACAGTCCCCGACCAGGGCGGATATCGTGATATGTCAGGTCAATCTGGGCGAGCTTGGGGTCTTCGATGCTCAATCCCAGTTTGTCCTGGTAGCGCTGCAGCAACTTGCGCTTGATCACCCAGTCGATCTCGGTGTCCACCCGGGAGAAGTCCTGGGTTTCAATGGCGTGGAGCATCCGCTTCCAGAGGTCGATGACCTGGTGAAACACCTCATTGGGGGTGCCGTTATCGGGGCGTTCCTGGAGCCAGAATTCGGCGGCCTCGCAGTAAATCCGCTGTGCCTCCAGCGCGGTCAGGGTGGAACCGTCCACCTTCTCCAACAGGGTCTGTCCGGTCTGGTCGCGGGCGATATCGCGGACATGAGCGCTGGGGTTACGCAGCTGCAGATCCGGGAGATCAAGCCCAGCCTCAAACATCTCGAGGACCAGCAGCATGGAACCGACCTTGAGCGCGGTGGTCGGCTCCGCCATGTTGGAGTCACCGACGATGACGTGCATGCGGCGGAAGCGCTCGGAGTCGGCGTGCGGTTCATCGCGGGTGTTGATCATCGGCCGGGCTCGGGTCGTCGCCGAGGAAACTCCCTCCCAGACATGGTCGGCACGCTGGGACACCACCCAACCGGGCTTGTATCCACTGGTCGCGCGGGTGATATTTCCGGCACCACAGATCAGCTGACGGGTGATCAGGAAGGGCAGCAACTGGTGGCCGAGCTTCTTGAGCACCACCGAGCGGCCCACCAGGTAGTTTTCGTGGCAACCATAGGAACTGCCGGTGGAATCGACGTTATTGCGGAAGAGGTAGACCTTGCCGCCGATACCTTCGTCAGCGAGTGTCTGCTCGGCCTGCTGGGAGAGATTATCGAGGATCTGGTCCCCTGCCCGGTCAGCCGCCAGCAGCTGCATCAGGCTGTCGCACTCGGCGGTGGCGTACTCCGGGTGCGCACCGACATCGAGATAGAGGCGCGAGGCATTCGGCAGGAAGACATTGGAACTGGAATGGCGTTCCACCACCGGGCGGAAGAGATAGCGGGCGATCTCATCCGGCCCGAGCCGGCGGGTGCCGTCCTGGCCGGTGCAGGTGATCCCGTATTCAGTTTCCAGGCCGACGATGCGGCGGGTGAACACCTCGGAAGCGGGCATGAGGGCTACTGTCCACCCTTCTGAACATAGGAGCGGACGAACTCTTCGGCGTTGGTCTCGAGCAGTCCGTCGATCTCGGCGAGGAGATCATCGGTGCCGGTGTTGTCGATCTGGGCCTGACCGCCGGAGAGCGCGACATCCTCGGTGTTGTCTTCGCCGGCGCCGCCGGAGTTGACCTGGGCCTGATTGGTTCCTGACATGGTGGGTAGATCCTTTCTTGGGGACGGGGTGTCCCTGACATTAAATTAGATGCTCATTAGTGCTGGTGGGGTTTATTGATCTCGCCCTGGAAATTATGCTGGGTCCGGATCTCCTCGGTGAACACGCCATGCGCTCTCAGCCCGGCAACCAGATCGGCCACGGTCGCCGCATTATCCACGAGCTCCCCGGCGATGTCCTGGTTCATCCCGGCCACTTCGCTCAGTGAGATTTTGGCGGAGTGGTCCCCGAGGTTGAGCACCATGGTCTGCCAGCTGACGGCGGTGACGGATTCACCGAAGCGGGAGACCACCCGGCCGCGGAAGTAGGCGCGGGAGGTGCGCGGCGGGTGCTTGGCTGCCGCCTCGATCTCCGCGGCGTCGACAAGCGTTCTCATTCGTCCCTTGCGCACCAGCGCATGGTAGAGGCTCTTGGCGGGGTCGATATCGCTGTACTGCAGGTCGATCAAGGCCAACTTGGCGTCGGTGATGTCTACCCCGCGGTCGAGGTAGGACTTGATCAGCGACCATTTGGCGGTCCAGTCCAGCAGGTGGGAGGTCTGCAGCGGGTCCTCGGCAAGCAGCTCCAGGACCTCCCCCCAGAGCGTGAGCACCCGCTCATCCACCTCATCGGTGGCGGTGACGCGTTCGCGGTAGATCCGCAGGATCTCCAGGGCGCTGAGTTCACGGCCGTCGACAAGCGTGACCTGGACGGTGAGGCTGAGGTCACGCGAGATGGTCTTCAGGTCCTCCACCGGGGTGGCCAGCTTCAGATCGGAGAAATCCACCCCGGCTTCAATGGCGTCCATGACCAGCTTGGTCATGCCCAGCTTGAGGAAGTTCGAGGTCTGGGACATGTTCGCGTCACCGATGATGGTGTGCATCCGGCGGTAGTGCACGGCATTGGCGTGCGGCTCATCGCGAGTGTTGATGATACCGCGGTTCAGGGTGGTCTCCAGGGAAACCTCCTGGCGGAAGTAGTCCGCGCGCTGGGAAATCTGGAAGCCGGGCTGATCGCCCTCCTCGCCCAGGCCGATGCGGCCGGCCCCGATGATGACCTGCCTGGTGACGAAGAACGGGATCAGACCCTGGGTCATGAGCTCAAAATCGGTCTTGCGGGAGTACTGGTAGTTCTCGTGGGCACCATAGGAGGCGCCCTTGCCGTCGACGTTGTTCTTGTAGATCTTCAGCGGCGGGCAAGGCTCGTGCTTGTCCAGGATGGAGATGCCCTCGGCGGTCAGCTCCGCGACATCGGCGACGGCCTTATTCATGATCAGGTCACCGGCGGCGTCCCAGATCATCGCGTCCCAGGCATTGGAGCACTCCGGGGAAGCGTATTCCGGGTGCGCATGATCGACGTAGAACCGAGCACCATTATCGATGACCACATTGGCCACCCCCACCGCGTTCGGATCGACGACCGGAACAGTGCGATACCGGCGCAGGTCGAAACCGCGGGTGTCCTTCAGCGGCGCCTCGTCCTCGAAATCCCACCGGGTCCGGGCACCGGTGTTGACCGCCGCATAAGCCACCACTGCGTGAGTGGAGGTGATGATCTGACTGAGCGAGGGATCGCTCGGAGTGGCAATGCCATACTCAGTCTCAGTTCCCATAAATCGTGCCATGGGGCACACCTTATCGGAGAACCCTGGCGGCAATGACCACCTGGCCATGCCTGCCGGAAATACGGCTCCACTCATCCGGATTGGCCGTGTTGGGCAGGTCCTCAGATTCGGACTGCTCCATCTCAACGGCCTCCTCCAGGTGCCGGATACTCACCCCAGCATCTGAAACACCGGCAATCTGATCTTTGATCGCGAGCTTCTTGGCCCGGTCCACGATATTTGCGATCATCGCGCCAGAGATGAAGTCCGAGTAGTGCAGCACCTCCCGGGTGCCGTCCGCGAGGTCCAGCTCGACATAGGGCCGGGGGGTAAAAAGCTTCTCGACGGCCGCGTCAATCAGCCCTTCAGCAGGGGTGGCCAGGGGGATGGACTCCCGCAGATAACGGGTGAAGATATCCCTCGCCCCGGCCCGATCCGGACGTTCAATGCGGATTTTCACATCAAGCCGACCCGGCCGCAGCAGCGCCGGATCGATCAACTCCTCACGGTTGGTGGCACCGATGATGATCACATTGCGCAGCCCTTCCACGCCATCCATCTCGGTGAGCAGCTGCGGGACCACGGTGGTCTCCATGTCAGAGCTGACCCCCGAGCCACGGGTACGGAAGATGGACTCCATCTCATCGAAGAAGATGATCACCGGGCGGCCGGCGGACGCCAGCTCCCGGGCGCGCTCGAAGATCAACCGGATCCGGCGCTCCGTCTCACCGACGAACTTGTTGAGCAGCTCCGGCCCCTTGACATTGAGGAACCAGGCGGGGGAACCATCACCGACGCGGGCCGCCAGGGAATTGGCCACTGCCTTGGCGATCAAGGTCTTGCCACAGCCGGGTGGGCCATAGAGCAGCACCCCCTTAGGCGGGTTCAGATCATACTTCCGGTAGAGATCCGGGTGGGAGAAGGGCAACTCAACGGCATCATGGATCTGCTCGATCTGAGAATCCAGCCCACCGATATCGGCATAGGTGATATTGGGGACCTCCTCCAGCGACAGGCTGGAGATCTCGGTCTTGGGGATGCGTTCTAAGGCGATGCCCGCCCGGGAATCCACCAGCAGGGTGTCCCCGGCGCGGGCGGTGGCCGCGATGGGGGATGCCAGGTGAATCACCCGTTCTTCACCATTGTGGTCGGAGACCAGGGCGCGCTGTGTGTCGAAGCGTTCGGTGAGGGTGGCGATGTTTCCGGTGTCTGGGTAACCGCAGGCTTCCACCACGAGGGAGCCGTCTCCCAGGCGCACTAAGGTTCCGGGATTGAGTTGGGAGCGGTCGAGGGTCGGTGAGACCTTCAGCCGCATCTGTCGGCCATTGGTGAAGACCTCGGCGTCATTGCCGAATCCGGAGGATTTCAGGAAGACGCCGTAGGTGGAGGCTGGCTCTGCCAGGGCGTCAATCTGGG
Organism: Corynebacterium sp. A21; assembly: GCF_052266655.1. Lineage (NCBI taxonomy): Bacteria > Bacillati > Actinomycetota > Actinomycetes > Mycobacteriales > Corynebacteriaceae > Corynebacterium > Corynebacterium sp. A21. The sequence goes on along the minus strand of NZ_JBQPQY010000001.1, from coordinate 771,845 downwards.
AGTTGAGTTCCTGCAGCTTCTTCTTCGACGCCGTCAGCAGTTGGGCCAGCTTGGCGTTGCGTGCGGTGAGGGTTTTGAGTTCGCGCTGGAGATCAGCGGGTTCGGGTGAAAATGTCTCGGCGGGGTTCATGACCCCAATCTAGTACCACCCGGCATTCGCCTGAGGTCCGTGGGTAGGTTGGTCTACTTGCGGGCGCGGCGCTGTGGGCGGGGCGGGGTGACGCCATCAGCTAGTCGGCGGGCCATGATCAGGAAGGCGGTGTGGGCGTTCATGCGGTGTTCCGGGCGGGTGGCCAGTCCTTCTACCTTCCATTCGCGCACCAGGGATTCCCAGGCCTTGGGTTCGGTGAAGCACTGTAGTTCACGGATGCCTTCCATGACCTTCATCAGCTGTGGCACGGTGGCCACATAGGTCATGAAGACTCCGCCGGGGATGAGCAGGTCGCGGACCACCGGTAGACATTCCCAGGGTTCGAGCATGTCGAGGATGACGCGGTCGACGGGGCCGTCGGTGTCTTCGAGGGTGACTTCTTTGAGGTCACCTAGTCGGGGGGTCCAGTTTGCTGGGCGTCCGCCGAAGAATTCATCGACGTTGGATTCGGCGTACTCGAGGTGGTCTTCGCGGATCTCATAGGAGATCAGTTCGCCCCTTTCCCCCACTGCGCGCAGCAGCGCCATGGATAGTGCGCCGGAACCGGCACCGGCTTCAAGGACGCGGGCGCCGGGGAAGATATCACCCTCGACCAGGATCTGGGCGGTGTCCTTGGGGTAGATCACTGCGGCGCCACGGGGCATGGAGAGTACGTGGTCGACCATCAGGTGACGGAAGCAGAGGTAGTCGCCGGCCCCGGAGGACTTGACGACGGTCCCCTCGTGCTGACCGATGATGTCATCGTGGAGGATCCCACCCTTGTGGGTGTGGTACTGCCCTCCCTCCTCCAACACGATGGTGAAGTGACGTCGCTTGGCGTCGGTCAACTGAATGCGATCACCGGGCTGGAAGGGGCCAGAGTAAGCCATGGGGTCCTTTCGGAAAGGCGGAATTACTGATTGATCAAGTATGCCTCAAGGGCGCGGGAGAACCACAGCAGGTCCTGCACTCCCGCCAACTCCCGGGCGGAGTGCATGGATAGGAGAGGTACTCCGACGTCCACGGTGTCGATGCCCAGGCGGGTGGCGGTGATCGGCCCGATGGTCGAACCGCAGGGTACGGCGTTATTGCCCACGAAGGTCTGACTGGGCACCCCGGCGGACAGGCAGGCGCGCTGCCACATGCCGGCGGTGGCGGCATCCGAAGCGTAGCGCTGATTGCCGTTGATCTTGAGTACCGGACCGCCCCCGATCAGCGGATGATGGCTGGGATCATGTTTGCCCACATGGTTCGGGTGCACGGCATGTGCGGCATCGGCGGAGACGCAGGAGGAGCGGGCGTACATTTGCCGTAGTTCCTCGGGGCCGGCCCCGAGCGCGGTGCCGGTGCGCACCAGGACATCCTCCAGGATCGGCCCGGCGGCACCGGTGGTGGAGGCCGAGCCCACCTCTTCATGGTCGAAGGCGGCGAGCACGAGCACATCTGATCCGGTGTCCCCGGAGTCGATGGCGCGCAGCAGCGCCTGGACCGTGGGGTAGACCGAGCTGAGGTTATCCAGCCGGCCGGCCGCGAGGAAATCTCCCCCGGCGCCGAAGACGACACCGGGCTGGGTGTCGGCGGTGATCAGGTTGTGGGCGATGATGTCCTCGGGTGCCACGCCCGCGGTAGCGGCGATGCCCTCCATCAGGGAGAGCTCCGGGGAACCCACGGCATAGACCGGCTGCATGTGTAGTTGCCGGTCGAGTTTGAGCTCGGTGCTGCGGTCCAGATGGATCGCCAGGTGCGGGATCCGGAGGATCGGGCCGGTATCCACCAACCGCTGGGAGCCATCAGCCAGGACCACCCGGCCCGCCAGGGTCAGTTCCCGGTCCAGCCAGGAGGCGAGGATCGGACCACCGTAGACCTCCACCGCTGCTTGCTGCCAGCCGGCGACAGTCAGCTCTGGGTTGGGCTTGAGGGTGAAACCTGGTGAGTCGGTGTGCGAGCCGAGGATGCGGAAGCCGGAGTCCCGGGAAGCATCCTCGGGAACCCACCAGGCCATCACGGCTCCCCCACGGATCATCACATGCCCGCCTGGGGTGGCGTCCCAGGGATCCGTGGGTTCCTGTGAGATGAAGCCGGCCGCCCGGAGGCGGATGGCCACCTGTTCAGCGGCGTGGTGGGAGCTGGGCGAGGCGGCCAGGAAGTCGAGGAAATCACGGGTTTCATTCATGTCCCCCACCCTAAGCAGATTTCTGCCCCGGTGGGTGCTGCTTGGCCCCCAGTCCCAGGAGTCAGGCTGCGCTCTTGATGGGCGCTCACTCAGCTATAGGAAAGCATGTTCACCATCACGTCCTCTGTGCTGCGGACAAACCTCACCGGGACCTCATTGACCGTGATGGTCTGATCCGGGTCAAGCTGACGGAGCGGGTCTGCGGATGCAGGGCAGGCATTAATGTCCTTTGGTGCGAACCACTCCACCCGTGACGCGGTGCCGTCTTCGAATATTAATCCGATTCCGGTATATGCCTCCCACGCAATCGGGTCCCGATGGATCCCGAAGAAGTCTGATTCCTCAAAGCCCCGGGCCACGCCGTCTGCGGCGTTGGTGTACTGGCAGAACACATAGGCCGCCGTGACCGGTCCTTCGACCACCTCGGCCAGGCTGAAGGACGCTCGCTCCTGTACCGCCCGGGCAATCTCCCCGTCGGAGTCTGAGGTGCAACCGCTTAAGAACCCTGCGCCGAGAACCAGGGCCACTACTGTCCGGACGTTGATCATCGAATGTTCACCCTGGGGTTCCTTCTGGGTCTGCGGATCATCCTGATTGCGTGTCGCGCCGGTGCTACCCCGGCGCGCCTACGGTCAACGGTCTGTAGGCGGTGGTGGATCCCAGGATTATCCTCTCAGGAGGCTAGCGTTCTTCCTGAACCTGAAGGCGAACGTGGACCTGGATCAATTCATGTCCCAACGTTAGCGATGAGACGGACTCCCAATCCCGTTCGCTCCTGCCCTCGGGACCCCAGATAGACTCTTGGAATTCTCTGGCACAACGAGCGGTTTCAGTAAAAACCAGGGTGGCATTCTCTGGATCCACAGCAAGGTGACTGTGCCGCAGGGTGATGACCAATGTGGAGGGGGAATCTAATAGACCAACTCCGATGTTCAAGCGCCCTTCCGCTTGAGAATGAACCATCTCCGTTGCATCTCTGAGGGGCGAGCTGACATCAACTCCGGGTGAATCTCCGGGTATCGAACTAAGCATCATTTTTAGGTGACCGGCTGGTGTGTGCATCACGACCTCGGACACCACGGTGGGCTCCCGTGGACTGTGCGTGACTGTGCTTCTCAATTCAGGAGAAGCGTTCTGGACAACGACAGCCCTTAAGGTCAGCCCACCTGAATCTATCGTCAGATACTTCTCGGACGCATCACCCTCCACAAGAAAGCCTCACTTCTCTGGAAACGCCATCACCTGTGCGTCCGCCAGCGTTGGCTTCAGCATCTACCCTCAAATCTCGGGAACCTGCTACGGGGACTCAATCAGCTAGGTCAGAACAAAGTAGAGGAGGATGCCCAGCAAGACCAGGATGCTGATGGCGGCGGCCATCATGCGGGACTTCAGTGAATCGCTGCTCTGATCCGACTTCTGTGGGACAGTGTCCGGCATCGAGGCCTGGGGGTTACCGGCGAGATGGTTCATCTCCGGCTGATAGCGGTAGTGCTCGGGGTTGTCCGTGGGCAGGGAAACCCTCCTTCATCGGTTAAAGTCGAAACTATCATGACCGATCTTTTTGAAGCCGCCGATATTCCCTCCCCTGAACCTGTGAACAAGCCGCGGAAGGCCCGTCCGTTGGCGTTGTCTCCTTCCCGGGCCTCGGACTATCAGCAGTGTCCGCTGCTCTATCGTTTCCGTTCCATTGACAAGCTCCCGGAGCCGAAGACGGTGCCGCAGGTCAAGGGCAATCTGGTGCATGCCGTGTTGGAGGAGATGCATGAACTGCCGCGGACGGAGCGGGAGTATCCGGTGGCGGTCAAGCGTCTCAAGCCCCATTGGGAGCAGATGTGTGCCAAGGACCCGGAGCTGGTGGAGCTGGTCCCGGAGGCGGAGCTCTATGATTTCCTGGTGGACTGCCGGACGCTGCTGCGTGGTTATTTCGAGATGGAGAACCCGCAGGGCTTTGATGCCCATAAGGTGGAGATGTATGTGGATACGGTGCTGCCCAATGGGGTGCCGGTGCGAGGCTTCATCGACCGGGTCGATATCGCCCCCTCGGGTGCGGTGCGGGTGGTCGACTACAAGACCGGTAAGAAGCCGCTGCCGCGCTACAGTCAGTCCGCGACCTTCCAGATGAAGTTCTACGCCCTGGTCTACTGGCGGCTGTACCAGACCATTCCCGCGCAGCTGCGTCTGATGTACCTGAAGGTGATGGATTCGATGTACCTGGCGCCCTCCAAGGAGGAGCTGGAGTATTTCGAGCGGGATCTGGCGGATCTCTGGTCCAAGATCGAGGGTGACGGTAAGACCGGTGATTTCCGGCCGAAGACCTCGAAGCTGTGTGACTGGTGTTCCTTCCAGCAGCTGTGCCCCGCATTTGAGGGCACTCCGCCGGAGTACCCGGGCTGGCCGGGCTCGACCGCGGACAAGTAAACCCGGCGCGCTTATCGACGCCGCGTTCCTGGGGCGGGTTAGCTACCCTTCCTGCTGGGAAGCATCCGCCCAGTCCGCATTGGCCAGGGAGATCTCCTGGGTCATGTCCGCCAGAAAACGAATCACCACTTCCCTTTCCTCATGGCTGAGCCGGGCGGCGGCGTGGAACCGCTTTGACTGCTGCCGACCCATGGTCTGCATGGCCGTTGCCCTGGTCTCCGGGGTGACATCGATGGCGAAGGCCCGGCGATCAACCGGGTGAACCCTCCGCACAATGTGGGAATCACGTTCCAACCGGTTGAGAAGTTTCGTGGTGGATGCCGGAGAAATATTCAGGTGTGCGGCGATCATCCCGGGGGTCGCTACTTCCTGCCGGTTATTTGCCACGATCAGGTAATGCAGTGCCCGCATGTCCTGGGAGCTGAGCTTCATGTACTTTTCGGCGGCTGCGGCCACTGCTCGTTCTGTCTCCCGGAGTTGAAACAGTGCTTTCATCAGTTCACCGATATGGGTGACTTCTTCCGGGGACAGACTTGAACGATCCACCAGTTCACTGTCGGGGTCACTGGAGTCGACATTGTACAAGTTTTGGGAGATCGCGTTCTGGGTCCCTTGGTCACTGGCATCTGACATAGCCGGAATAGTACGCCTTAACTCTGAAAAAGCAGATATATTAACCTTAGGTTTAATATGTAGGTTATTTCATCATTCGGAATCTCTTGCCTCTGATCCCCTAACCCCACAGCGTCGCGGCCAACGTTATGGTGACCAACGCACCGGTGAAGTAGTTGAGCCCGAGGAACACCCGCCAGGCACGGTTGACACGCTCACAGGTTTCATCGGTGATGGTCCAGAAGCGCAGCGAATTCACCACATATCCCAGGCCCGCGATACCGATGGCCCAGGCCGGGGATGGCATCGCAAAAACCAGCAGAGCGGCCCCCAGATAGGCTGCGGCAGACAGCCGGGTGGTGAGCCGAGCGCCCACGACCGTGGCAATGGAGCTCAATCCGCCTGCCCGGTCGGCTCTCACATCCTGTACCGCACCCAGGGCATGGCTGGCCATCCCCCAGAGGAAGAACGCACCCACCGCGAACCAGAAGTGGGCGTCGACATCACCACCGAAGATTTCTGCACCGATGATCGCGGGCATCGTAAAGTGCGCCGAGGATGTCACCGAGTCAAGGATTGGGCGTTCCTTGAACCGCAGGGGCGGGGCGGAGTAGGCCACAACCGCAAACATGGCGAGGGTCAACCAGATCGCGGAGGTCCAGGTACCCACGGTGTAGAGCACGATGAGAAAAGGGACCGTCGTGACCACCGAGGCCCACAGCAGCGGACCATGCATTTCCCGGGGTAACACCGCACCTTCAATGCCACCCTTGCGTGGATTGCGGATATCGGACTCATAGTCGAACACATCGTTGATGCCGTAGATGGCGATGTTGTAGGGAATCAGGAAAAAGAACACCCCGACCCAGAACAACCAGTCCAGCCCTCCGCCAGCCAGCAGATACGCCAGGCCGAAGGGAAAGGATGTATTGACCCAGCTGACTGGGCGAGACGCCGAGAGGATTCCGGTGAACATTCTCATTGGTGGGGCTTCTTCCCGCCCGGCCAGAAAGCCGGAACAATCAGGGCGACGAAGATCGGATAGAAGAAGTCTTCGATGGGTACCAACCCGACCTGCGCACCGAGCCGCTGACTGTCCCCGTAGCCGACCAGTTCTGCCCAGATCATGAGGTTGTCAAATAGTGCGGTCAGGACGAGCAAGGCCGCGCCGACAATCGCCGTCACCGCCACCTGGCGGGGCAGGCTGTTTCGCCGGAGCACCCAGAGAACTAGCGCGAGCATGAGAAATGGCAGGCTTATCACCAGATAGGTCATACAGTCTGGCCTTTCCCCTCGTCAGCTGCCTTCAGCAGCATGCGGACACCGGACGTCAGGTTGATGGTGAGGTAAGTCAGAAAGAACAGGAAGAGGGGTTCTTCGACCGGCATCTCGGGTGCCAGGACAACTCCGGTCATATATTCGGAGCCCCCACGGAAGAATGATCCACTGATGATCCCGAGCGCATCCCAGACCAGAAAAGCAGCCACCATCAATACGCTGAGAATGGCGGCACGGCGGGCATCAAGAAAAAAGGCCAGCCGCCAGCGCCAGTCACACAGGGCCATGCACGTTATGGTGATGAGGAGAATGCTCAGATAGGCGAACGGCAGGAAGGTTTCCATTAGTGCTCAACTCCCGGCTCCGGGAGCGGGCCTGGGGTGGTGTCCCCACGCAGTCGTTTAATCACGTTCTCCGCAGAGATCAGACACATGGGCACACCCACACCTGGAACCGTGGTGGCACCGGCATAGTAGAGACCATTGACCTTGCCTGAGATGTTGCGGCCACGCAGGAAGGCTGACTGTCGCAAGGAGTGACCTGGACCGATTGAGCCACCTCGCCAGGCGTTGAACCGTTCGGCAAAGTCGGCTGGGCCCATCGTTCTACGCACCACAATCCGTTCGGCCAGATCGGGGACCCCTGCCCAGTCAGCGATCTGAGCGATCGCGGCGTCGGCAATCGACGTCACCGAGGGTGACGCCGTACCGCGGTAGGCATCCCCGTGACCGATCTGCTCGGATGCCGGGACCGGTACGAGGATGAATAGGTTTTCGTGCTCGGCAGGCGCAACATCCGGATCCGTGGCCGAGGGCATTGAAACATAAATCGAACGGGAGGCATCCATCGGGCGCGCCGGGTGTGGCCCATCGAAGACCACCGAGAAATCCTGCGACCAGTCGCGACTGAACAGGAGGTTATGGTGACGCAACTGTGGCAACCGGCCCCGCACCCCAGCCATGAGCAGAACGGTGCCTAACCCGGGATCGCGGGTGGCGAAGTATTTTTCAGGGTAACTACGAAGTGATGCGGGCAACAAGTGGTTTTCAGTATGATGCAGATCCGCACCAGAGACCACGATATCGGCAGAGAGTTCCATGAGCTGACCATCCTCCCCGAGCGCACGCACGCCGGTAGCCCGGCTCTTTCGGCCGTCTCTCTCGGTGGTGATAGCAGTGACATCGGTTTTCAACCGGAAACTCACGCCCTCCGACACCGCCAGACGGTGGATCGCCTGGATGACCGCGTTAAAACCGCCGACGGGATAACGCACCCCCTGTACCAGATCCGTGTGGCTCATCAGATGGTACATCGCTGGCGTGGTCTCCGGCCGAGAGGACAGGAATACCGCCGGGTAGGTCAGTATCTGGCGCAACCGGTGGTCAGTGAACTGTTCATTGACAAAGCCCGCCAACGGCCGGGTCAGCAGTTTAGCCAGCTTCCCCACCCGTTGACGGACATCATGGTGCAACAGCGGACCGGGAGTGGCGAAGGTGCTGTACAAGAAGCGCTCAACCGCCACCCGGTAGGTATCCCCCGCACTGTCGAGGTACCTGCGAAGTTTCAGGCCCGCCCCGGATTCAAGGGACTCGAAGAAGTCGGTGGCTGCATCGATACCGCTGGGGACATCCAACGGCGCCTCCCCCTCGGGGAACAGCCGGTAGGCAGGCGTGAGATCCACCAGATCGAATTGTTCCTCAGTGGTGGTACCCATTAGACGAAAGAAATGATCGAAGGCATCAGGCATCAGATACCAGGACGGCCCGGTGTCCCAACGGAAACCATCGTGACCGTCCACGGCAAAGTCGCCGGCGCGGCCACCGATGGAGTCGGTGCGTTCGACGACGGTGACCTTCACTCCATCCCGGGCCAGGAGAGCTGCGGTGGCCAATCCGGCGACACCGGCTCCAATCACCAGGGCGGTACGGGGGTTGTCACTGCTCATAATCTAATTGCCTTTCCGGCGGTTCATACCCGGCGCGGCCGCAAGTGCCCTGACCAGAATCACGGCCTTGATCCGTCGCGGTACGCTGACCCGAGAGTGACTCACTGTGGTCGCGGATAATGCATCTAATCTGTCGGTCAGGTCAGCGAAGAGTTCGGTGGCGGCCAGAACGCCCACCCGCGCCGAGCCCGGTAGCAGCGCGATGCCGCCGCGGGCATCGGAAAGATCTTTCCTGATATCCGTGATCAGCTCGGCTTTATCGGTATCACTGAGCGAGTGTTGGGCAAGCACGGGAAAGTAGGAGCGTCCCAGAGCTTCTGAATCCTCTGATAGGTCGCGCAGGAAGTTGATCTTCTGGAAGGCTGCCCCCAGGGAACGGGCGCTGCTTTCCATCCGCTTCCGCTCCCCGGCGGTGACCACGTGGTCAGCCAGGAAGGCCGCCAGGCACAGGAGCCCTATCACCTCGGCAGAGCCGTAGACATAATCATCGAAACTGGCTTCGTCGTGGGTGGACTGCTTGAGATCACGCCGCATGGAGGAGAAGAAGGACCGGACGTGTTCCGGGTTGAATCCGCACCGTCGCGCGCTGATTGCATAGGCATGGAGGACCGGATCGACGTGGAAACGGTTCTCTGGGGCGGCAAGGACCGCGAGTTCATAATCATCGAGTGCTTTCGCCGTTTCCGCAGGGGTCAACCTGGCTGCTGCGGCGGTACCGTCGACGATCTCATCGGCGATGCGCACCATGGCATAGAGGTTTCGGATGTCAGTGCGCACCTGTTTCCCCAACAGGCGGGTGGCCAGGGAGAAACTGGTGGAGTAGTGAACAATCACCTGATGCGCCGCTTGCACCGCCATCTGGTCATATCGGCTCAGAAACGTACCGAGGGATCCACGGTATCCGGTGGGCTGTTCAGGCATGTGTACGGAGCATTCCTTCGATGTGGTTGGTGATCTGGTGTAAGCCTTCCCGGACACCGGGATCCTGAGTGGTGCCGTCAATGAGGAGGCGAGCCCGGGCGAGATGGGCATCCCCTTCGGAAATGACTAGCCTGATGATCTCGGCGAGTTGATCGGGGGTAACCGGGAATCCAGCGGACATCCGGATGGTCATCAAGGTGGCGCGACCCCTGATGATGTCTCCCGCTGCTGATTTTCCGGTGATCGTGCTCTCCCCCACTGCGCCGGCGATGTCATCGGCAGCCTGGTAGGCACAGCCCAGTTCCTGGGCGATGGGACTCATCGGCGCAGGGTCCCGCCCCGCCGCCAGAGCTCCGAGTTTCAGGGGGGTGCCAAAACTGTATTCGCTTGTTTTGAGCTGGTTGCTCAACCGAACCTGCTCCACCTCGGGATGAGGATCGGCTTGATGCGCGACATCGAGGATCTCACCGGTGATGGTTTCCTGGGCTGCCGCGGCGAGGAGTTTCATGCCGCGGCGCACCAGGTCATCCTCGAGTTCGGAATTCAGTAGCAGCTGCAACGCTCCGTTGATACCCAGATCCCCCGCCACGATCGCGATGGAGTCTCCCAGGTGGCTATCACCGAATTCATCACGCACCGCGGCATGAATGGTCGGCAGTCCGCGGCGGAGGTCATCCCGGTCAATGATGTCATCGTGGATCAGGAATGCGCCGTGCAGCAGATCCACGCACGCGCCGAAAACTGTTGCCGCATACAGGCCGTCCTGGTCCACCTCGCCGGCGGAGACATGAACCAGCCGAGAGCGGAGGTGTTTTCCCCCCAGGGAGAAGGTGGACACTCCGTCATAGGCCATTGTCAACAATCGTGCATCGGTGGGCACCAGACGCCGGCCGTGATCCAGAAATTCCTTCAACAACCTCATGGAGTCGGCGACACGCTCCTCCAGGTCCATGCTCAAGGTTTCACCACCCCATTGAGCCGAGAACCCAGGAGACCGCGTCGCGCTAAGCGCCGATGTGGTGGGTGGGAGCGCCAATTGCACCGAATGGTGTAAACACCCCGCAGGAAGCGCACCAGCAGCTGACGACTGTCGTGCAGGGCGCGATTGTCCATGGTCAGCAGAAGATCAGATTGAAACCATACGGTTTCATGGTCACGCACCGCGAAGGAAAGATGCATGTCCTCATGGACGTAGGTATCACTGAAGTCGACACCATCGCGAACCTCACGCCACCAGTCAGCCCGGATTGAGTAATTGGTGCCGAAGAAGGGATAGTGTCCCAACGCTGACCCCACACTTGAGAGATAGGCCCCGAGGTAGACAGAGCTTAAGATCCTGCCCAGAGCACCTGGGAGTTCAAAGCGGGCAGAACCGGTCACCCCGATCACCCTTCGTCCGGGGGATTGCTCAGCGGCTTTCCATGCCCGATGCAGTCTGGCGATGAAATCGGGGGCCGCCTCCGCATCTGCATCGACCCGCAGCAGGATGTCCCCGTCGGCGGCATCGAAACCGGTGAGCGTCGCCCAGGTGATTCCGCGCCGGGCTTCCACGACCACCTGAGCACCCGCCTCCCGGGCCACCTGAGCGGAATCATCGGTGGAACCATTGTCCACCACGATGATCTCGTCCGGGCGTATCCTCTGATTCCCAAAGCTGGCCAAACAGCGTTTCAGGAGCTGCGCGTCATTGAGGCACGGGATCACGAGACTCACCGATGGTCGCTCATCGAGACCTGCTGGTTGCATCATGGGACTTCCTCTGTGGTGAGAGCGGAACGGGAACCGGGGGTCTGCGCAGATCCACTACTGGGTGCAGAGGGGTGCGACATCGCCGCGGCCACCGGTCATCGGCACCGTCAGGAATGCGCAGGACCACCAACCACGGGATTCCACGGTGGTACGTACCTGGGACCATTGTGCGGGGCTCAGGTCCGGGGTGCGGGAGAGTACAAAGCCGGAGTTGCGGCCCGGGTCACCGACGATCGCCAGGGAATAGTCATCCGCCAGGTAGGTCACCCGGTAGTTGACGGGGCCGTTCGGATCTTGGAAGGGCACGTCAGGGAAGTTCACCCGCAATGAGGCCTCCGAACGCAGGGTTGCCGTTCCCTCAATGACTGAATCCGGACCCACCAGGGTGCCGCAGGAATTGCGGACGGAGATCATGGAGTCATCGATCACGGCATACTCCGCAGTGGTATCCCGCGCGCACTGGAGGGAGTATGGCTGCGGGAGTGCCGCAACTTGATACCACTTACCTGCATAGCGCTCAAGGTCCACCGGTCCCGCTGTCTCGGGTAGCGGATTGGCGGCGGTGGAGGAGGCAGACGGGAGCACCTGTGAGGAGCCACCGCCGAGACGACCGCCGTTGAAGATGTCCTGCGCGCTGGCGGTGGGCACCAGTAAAGCGGCGGCAATGGTCAAGGGGATCAGGGAAGTCAGGAGACGGCGCATGACGGCCTTTCACTTAGGAATTTGTTTTCCAATTTTTGAATATACACATACATGCGAATGTAACCTAGAAGATAATAAAATTTAGATGCAAGAAAGTGCGTAGCGGACATAACAGCAGCAGGAAACGAGCCGGATCTCACCTCGAAACCCAGAGAATCTCCGGAAAGGTGCTCAGACGTTCCCGCAACTCCCTGATCCAACCGATCATGAGCTGATGCCACCCCAAAGAACCTGGCCAACGATCACCTAGCTCAGCTGCTACCGCGCTCAGCCGTCTTGAGGATGGTGCGCAGCATGATCGGGAAGATGAAGAAATGAAAGGGGGCGACGGACCACCAGTACAGCCGACCAGGAAGACCGGTCGGGGCATACAGTGCCCGTTGAGTATAGGTGCAGCCTTCCGCCTGCTCTTCGACCTCCATGACCAGCCAAGCCTTGCCGTCTATCTTCATTTCAGCTGCCAACACCAGGCGGCGGGGTGGGTCCAGCTCAGCGACCCGCCACCAGTCCACCCGGTCCCCTAACGCCAGGTGCTGGGGGTCGCGTCGACCACCGAGGCCCGGCCCACCGATCAACCGGTCGATGATTCCCCGGATCCGCCACAGTACCGGGACCGAGTACCACCCATTGGCCCCGCCGATCCCCTCGATGACCTTCCACACCTCTCCAGCGGGAAGATCACAGTCGGCTGAGCGGGCATCTTCATATACCGACCTCCCCGACCACTCCGGGTCGGTGGGCAGACTGTCTGCGGCGTCGACAACCCTGGCCCAGCTCCGATCCCATGACGTCGGCACTCCCCGGCCCCGCTCAGCCTTGGCCGCCAGCTTGACTGCCGTGGCGTAGTCGATCAGCCCACCCGGCGGATCAGGGATGATCCGGGCGATGTCGTGTTCCTCGGTAACGGCATCCTCCGCCATCGATTGAGCCAGCGGAACCGCCAACCGTGCGGGCACCGGCGTGACCAGACCGATCCACCCGCCCGAGAGCCGGTCCATGGGCAGGGGCAACGGGACAGCAAAGATCCGACGACGGAGACCATTCTCCCGGCCGTAGATCTTGAGAAGATCAGCGAACTTGTAGGACCGCCCGCACCCGATGTCACTTTCCTGGTTCACCTGGACCGCGAGATCCGCCGCGGCAACCAGATAGTACAACGCATCCCGGATAGCCAGCGGTTCAATGTCATTGCTGATCCACCTTGGTGCCACCATCACCGGCAGACGTTCAGTGAGATGCCGGATGATTTCGAAGGATGCCGAACCGGAACCAATCAACGTTGCCGCCCGAAACACCAGTGCGGGAGTCGCCGCCCCCAGCAGGACACGTGCCACCCGCTCCCGGGAACGCATATGTTTGGACAACTCCTCCAGCTTCTTCGTCCGCGGATGGAGCCCGGAGAGATACACCATCTGACTGACGCCGGCATCATCGGCGGCTCGGGCGACAGTCTGGGCCGTCTGTTCCTCGATCTTCTCGAAATCCTGCCCCTTCTCCCCCATGGAATGCACCAGGTAGAACACCACGTCTGCACCCTCCATGATGCGGGCGACATCAGCCGGATCAGTGAGATCCGCCTGGACGATCTCCACCTCCTCGCTCCAATCGAAGCGTTGGAGGCTTTCCGCATTTCGGGAGGACGCCCGCACCGTGAAACCGGCGGCGAGCAGCTCAGTGATCAATCGACCACCGACATAGCCGGAGGCCCCGGTAACAAGCACGGTTCGCTCACCGTGGCGGGCGGTGTAGCTCAGGGTCGCGGGAATTGAGGTTGCCATGCTCCCAAGCTAAACACGCTTCGGTCGTACCATGTGGGCTGAGCGGAAATAAAGTTGGAGAACCCTGGAATTCAGTGTGTCCGGGCATTCCTGACCACCGCTGAGAGCTCCGTCGGGCCCTCCGACCCTGATGCCACCTCCCAGTGATCAACGCCTGATGTCTTCATAGGCTGCCAACGCCCGGATCCGGCTCTCCCGCAGATCAACCACTGGGTCAGGATAGTGCGGACTACTGAGTTCCGGAATCCAGCCAGTGGTATAGGTGTTGTCCGGATCGAAACGCCGTGCCTGGGTCTCCGGGTTGAAGATGCGGAAATACGGGGAAGCGTCATCTCCGCAGCCAGCTGCCCACTGCCAGTTGAAGGGATTGCTGGCCGCATCCGCATCAACCAGGGTGTCCCAGAACCATTCTTCCCCGTGGTGCCAATGTATGCCGAGATTCTTGGTCAGGAAGGAAGCCACCACCATCCGAACCCGATTATGCATATGACCGGTGTGCCACAATTCACGCATTCCTGCGTCAACCAGGGGGATCCCCGTGGTTCCGGAACGCCAGTCGCTGAGCTCCTCCCGAAAATCCGGGGAGTTCAGGGGGTCACGTCTCCCTCCGCCGGGACCGTGCAACTGGGCACTACGGCGGCCGTCCCTTCCCCCTGCAGTGGTCTCCGTGAATTCCTGGGGATCCCAGGACCAGGCAAATCGATCGAACTCCGGCCGTACATTGGCGGTAGCCAGATCTGGTCGATGATAGAGGCGATGCCAGGCGAAATCCCGCCACATGAGTTCACTGTGAAAAACCGAGAAATCAGAACGACTACCAGCGGAAGCGGACTTCGCCCACACCGTCCGGGGACTTATCTCCCCGAAACGCAGGTGAGGTGAAAATCGACTGGTTACCGATAAGCTGGGAAGGTCACGTCCTTCAGAATAACCCGGCCCGCTACCCGGCACCATCGTGTGACAGAAGGCTTCGAGCCGCTGCCACGCGCCTTCCTCCCCGGGGACCCACGCCGCTGCAAGTCCCTTGGTCCAATCCGGCTCCCGGCGCGAAGGATGGGTAGGCAGCAACGCCAGGTCCTCGAGTTCCGCACGGCTCAACTCCGGGACTGCGCCCGGGCCGCGCAGAGCTTCCGGAGTCGGAGTCAGGTTCACGGGTGATTCCTCCAGGTTGTCCTCAACCGCCGTTCTCAATTTCTTGGAAAATGGGGTGAAAATCTTCTAGGCCCCGCCCTGGCCGGTGGCAATCGTCCATGGTTCTGCCAGTAGCTGGCCAGGAAAGCTATGCGCCGACACTTGTGCGGTGCGAAGCAGCTCTTTAACCGCCGCATCTAGTTCCTGATGCGGTTGATGGTAGCGGCGACTCCAGCAGACGTAGGCGGCATCGATTCTGGCTGCGATCCTGGGAATCAGATCCCTGGGATCACCACTGATAATGATCATCGGGATATCGTGATCAGTGAGCCGGTCAATCAGACTGTTCAGACTGTGGTGCAGCCACCACTGTGCTGCTCTACCCATCGCCCGCACCTTTGACGTGTTGACATCCTCCATGATGTACACCGCGATCACCGGGCCGTGGGAGGCCGCAGCGGCAAGTGCTTCGTTCTGGACGATCCGCAGATCGTCCCGGAACCACATGAGGGAGGGAGCCTCAGCCGGATGCATGCCAGGGCATCGCAGACGCCCTGATCATCCTACGATGGCCGGTCAGCTGCATTGGCCGCGCTCCACCAGCCGCAGAACTATCTGGCGATGGTCCCGCACCAGGTGTCGCCCGCTGGTCCCCGTTCTAGAACAGTCCCGAGATCTGGGACTGCTCGTCGATGTCGATGCTCAGCGCGGCTGGCTTCTTCGGAAGGCCGGGCATCGTCATCACCTCACCGGTCAGCGCGACAATGAAGCCCGCGCCGGTGCGCGGCAGCAGCTCACGCACGTGGAGGGTATGGCCGGTGGCGGCGCCGAGGACTGTGGGGTCATCGCTGAAGGAGTACTGGGTCTTGGAGATGCACACCGGCAGCTGGTCCCAACCATTGGTCTTGATGGTGGCCAGGTCTTTCAGCGCCTTCGGAGAGAACTCAACACCCTCAGCGCGGTAGATCTCCTGCGCGATGGTGCGGATGGAGGCCTCTACGCCCTCGGCCGGATCATAGAGCTGCTTCGAGTCACCCTCAAGGTTGGCGAGCAACTTTTCCGCCAGCTCAGCAGCCCCGGCACCGCCCTTGGCCCAGACCTCAGCCTCCGCCAGAGCCACCCCGAAGTCCCGGGCCCACTGCTTCATCCAATCCCGCTCGGCCGCCGAATCAGAGATGAACAGGTTCAGTGCGACCACCGGCTCCACGCCGAATTTGCGGATGTTCGCCACGTGGCGCTCCAGGTTGACCACACCCTGGCGCAGCGCCGCGACATTCTCCTCGTTGAGATCCTCGCGGGGCACGCCGCCGTTGTACTTCAACGAGCGGATGGTGGCCACGATGACGGCACCGTCGACATTGAGCTCCCCGGCGCGGGCCTTGATGTCGAAGAACTTCTCCGCTCCCAGGTCAGAGCCGAAGCCCGCCTCGGTGACCACGATATCGCCGTACTCCAGCGCGGTGCGGGTGGCCATCAGGGTGTTGCAGCCATGCGCGATATTGGCGAAGGGGCCGCCGTGGACGAAGGTCGGGGTACCCCCCAGGGTCTGCACCAGGTTCGGGTTAATCGCCTCCTTCATCAGGGCGGTCAGCGCACCGGCGACGCCGAGGTCACCGACGGTGACCGGCTGGCGGTCATAGGTCTCGCCGATGGTGATCGCTGCGATGCGTTCCTTGAGGTCACCCAGGTCGGTGGCCAGTCCCAGGATCGCCATGATCTCCGAGGCCGCGGTGATGGTGAAGCCGGATTCCCGGGGCACCCCGTTTCCCGGGCCACCCAGACCGGTGACCACCCCACGCAGCGAGCGGTCGTTGACGTCCATGCAGCGCTGCCAGGTCACCCGGCGGGGGTCGATGTTCAGCTGGTTGCCCTGGTGGATGTGGTTGTCGATCGCGGCGGCCAGGGTGTTGGTGGCGGAGGTGATGGCGTGGAAGTCACCGGTGAAGTGCAGGTTGATGTCCTCCATCGGCACGATCTGGGAGTAGCCACCGCCGGCGGCTCCGCCCTTCATCCCCATGACCGGTCCCTGGGAGGGTTCCCGGATGGCGGCGATGGAGTTCTTGCCCGCCAGGCGCAGCGCATCAGCCAAACCGATCAAGGTGGTGGACTTGCCTTCCCCCGCTGGGGTCGGTGAGATGCCGGTGATCAGCACCAGCTTGCCGAGTTTCCGCTGCTCCAGTTTGCTCAGGTCGATCTTCGCTTTGGTGGTGCCGTAGGAAATCACGGCGTCTTCGGGGATCCCGGCCCGCCTCGCGATGTCGGCGATCGGTTCCAGGCGGTGGGCCTGGGCGATCTCGACGTCGCTGCGCGGATTGCTCGGGTCCTGCTCCAAGGATTTAGTGTGGTCCAGGGTTGTGGTGATATTTTCGCTCATGTCTCTCAGCTTAGCGATGCCACGCGGACTATCATCGGGGAACGTGAGTGAAAAACCCGATCAGCGATCATGGTGGGCGCAGCAGTTATTGCCTGGTGGGGAGGAACCTGACCCCCGGTTCACGCTCGCCAATGAGCGGACCTTCCTCGCCTGGATCCGGACCGCCCTGGCGTTCATGGCTGGCGGGGTGGCGCTGGCGGCGTTCCCGGTCGAGCACGTCCCGGAGTTATTTCGCACCGGCCTGGCGGTCTTCCTGATCGCAGTCGGGGTGCTCATCGCCTTGGGTGCGGCTTTCCGTTGGTTGCGGATCGAACGTGCCATGCGGCATCAGCGCCCGCTCCCCGCCCCGGCGATCATCCCGGTGTTGGCTGGTTCTGCGGTCATGGCCAGTGTCCTCGCCATCTGGGTGTTCCTGGCATGAGCGATCGCCCACAGCCGATCCGGCGTGAGAGTCGGCTTCAACACCAGGATCCCGGACTGCAGCCGGAGCGGACGGATATGGCGTGGACACGTACGGCGCTGGCCTATGCCCTGTGCGCGGCGGTGTTACTGCGCTGGGCGTGGGTGTTGGGGCCGATGGTGCTCCTACTGGTCCTGGGTCTGCTCGCCGTCTCATTGACGGTGGCGCTGACCCAGGACCGCCGCTACCGCCGGCTGGTGCACAGCATTGTTGCGGAGCAGGCCCCGGCGAATCTCGGCGGGGTGCTGCTGATGTCAGGTGCGCTGGTGTTGTTCGGGATCAGCGCCATTGTCCTGGTGCTGCTGGGCTAGGCGGGCGTGTCGAGGCCACCGGGCCCCGGGCGCGGCGTCGATAAGCACCGCGCCACCCGAAAAGATCCTAGAAGTCCAGGTAGAGCTTGCCCCGGAAGGTCGGGTGCATCAGGTTCTCCTTGGAGAGCACCTGATCCAGGGTCGCCTCATCCATCAGCTCCTTCTCCAGTACCAGCGCTCGCACCGACCGGCCGGTCATGGCGGCCTCCTTACCGATCAGATCGCCATTGTGGTGGCCGATGAAGGGGTTGAGGTAGGTGATGATGCCAATGGAATTGTCCACATAGGCCTGGCAGACCTCGGGGTTGGCGGTGATGCCGTCAATACACTTGGTGCGCAGGGTGTCGGCGGCATTGCCCAGCATGCGGATGGACTGGAACATGCACTCACCGATGACCGGTTCCATCACATTGAGCTGGAGCTGACCGGCTTCCGCGGCCATGGTGATGGTCATGTCATTGCCGAAGACCTTGAAGCAGACCTGGTTGACCACCTCCGGGATCACCGGGTTGACCTTGGCCGGCATAATCGAGGAACCGGCCTGACGCGGAGGCAGGTTGATCTCGTTGAAACCCGCACGCGGGCCGGAGGAGAGCAGACGCAGATCATTACAGATCTTCGAGAGCTTCATCGCGGCACGCTTGACCGCCGAGTGTGCCAGTACGTAGGCGCCGGTATCGGAGGTGGCTTCGATCAGATCCCGGGAGGACTTGATGTCCAGGCCGGTGGCCTCGGAAAGTGAAGCGGTGACCTGGTGGCGGTAGCCGGCCGGGGTGTTCACCCCCGTGCCGATGGCGGTGGCACCGAGGTTGACCTCCAGGAGCCGGTCCGCGGCGTGGCGCAGCACGGCCTGTTCCTCGGCCAGGTTGTGCGCCCAGGCCTCAAACTCATCGCCGAGGGTCATCGGCACCGCATCCTGGAGTTGGGTGCGTCCCATCTTGAGGATGTCGATGAACTCCTTGCCCTTCTCCTGGAAGGAGGACTGCAGCAGATCCATCTGGACGATCAGCTTGGACATGGCGGCGAAGACACCTAGGCGAAATCCCGTGGGATAGGCATCATTGGTGGACTGACTCATGTTGACGTCATCATTGGGGTTGATGATGTCGTAGCTGCCCTTCTTCTCCCCCAGGTGCTCCAGCGCCAGGTTCGCCACCACTTCGTTGGTGTTCATGTTCAGGCTGGTGCCGGCACCACCCTGGAAGACGTCGATCGGGAACTGGTCCATGCAGCGACCCTGCTCGAGGATCTGGTCGCAGGCCCAGACAATCGCCTCCGCCTTCACCTTGGGCAGGGTGTGCAGCCGGCGGTTGGCCATCGCCGCAGCCTTTTTCACCTGGACCATGCCCTGGATGAACTCCGGGACGTGGTTGATGGTGGTGCGCGAGATCTGGAAGTTATCCACCGCACGCATGGTGTGGATCCCGTAGTAGGCATCCTCCGGGACCTCCATGGTGCCCAGCAGGTCTTCCTCGATCCGGAAACCGGCCCGGGCCGCAGGTGCCTTCGACACCGGCCGCTCGGCCTTCGCATTATCACTGTCACGAGCAGCGGTAGCCGCTGCCGCGACCTTTCCGGCAGCGGCATCCTTGGCGGGGAGGTCCTGGGCTTCGGTGGACTGGGTGCTCACGGTATCTTCTGCTCCGGTCTTCTGTGCTTCTTGAGGGTGGGTTGAAGGCTTCTCCACAGCCGAATTCGGTGCGCTGTTTACATCGCTTCGCTGCTTCCTGGTGGGCATGGTGACGAAACCTTTCACTGGAAAATGTTAGTTCTCTCACGCACTGCCGCCCAATGGTAACCACAACCCTCAGGCGCGGTGGGTACTTCGCGTTCAAAACCCTTGCGGGCGTGTCATGTCAGGTCCACAGCTCCCCCGGAGTGTGCTTATCGACGCCGCGGGGACTCAGGGATGCGAAAAACCCACCCTCGGGGAGATCCGCCCGAGGATGGGTAGCGTGCTCAAGACAGCGTTGGTCAGATGCGGGCGATCCGCAGCTCGGAGGCCAGAATGGCCTGCCCACCGAGATCCGCCAACTGATCCATCACATTATTGGCATCGGACTTGTGCACCATGGCGCGCACGGCGACCCAGTCCGCCAGCGCCAGCGGGGAGACCGTGGGCCCCTTCAGCCCCGGGGTGATCGCTGAGGCAGCCTCAAGGTTCTCGCGGTTGATGTTGTAGTCGAGCATCAGATAGTTCTGAGCGTGCAGGATGCCCTCGATGCGGCGCAGCAGCCGGGACTGCTCGGAGGACACCTTGATGCCCCGACGCCCGATGACCACGGCCTCCGAGTCACAGATGACCGGACCAAAGGGGGTCAGCCCCTGCTTGCGCAGGGTCCGGCCGGTGGAGACGACATCGGCGATGGCATCAGCCACCCCCAGCCGGATGGAGATCTCCACGGCACCATCAAGCCGGATGACGGTCGCCTCCACACCACGGGACGCCAGATCATCACGAACCAGGTTCGGGTAAGACGTGGCGACCCGCTTGCCCTGGAGCTTTTCCACGGTCCAGGACTGGTCCATCGGCGCCGCATAACGGAAGGTCGAGCCACCGAAACCCAGTGTCAGGACCTCATCCACCTCGGCCCGGGAATCCGCCGCCAGGTCACGGCCGGTGATACCCAGATCCAGCTGACCGCTGGCGACGTAGATGGCGATATCCTTGGGGCGCAGAAAAAAGAACTCAACATCATTCTTCTTATCGAAGACATTGAGCTCCTTGGAGTCCCCCCGGCTGGCATATCCGGCCTCCGAGAGGATCTCCATGGCAGCCTCAGAAAGAGAGCCCTTATTGGGAACAGCAATCTTGATCATGGGGTGCGCTCCTAGAGGTTCTTGTAGATGTCTTCGGGGGTCAGCCCACGGGAGACCATCATGACCTGGGTCCAGTAGATGAGCTGGGACATTTCCTCAGCCAATTCCTCATCCGTCTGGTATTCCGCGGCGATCCACACCTCGCCGGCCTCCTCGATGATCTTCTTGCCGATGGTATGCACACCTGCGTCCAGGGCGGCAACTGTGGCAGAGCCCTCAGGCCGGGTGGTAGCGCGTTCAGTCAGTTCAGCAAAAAGCGAGTCGAAGTTCTTCACCTCATGCATTATTCCACGCCACCGAAATTAATGCGGGATACGGTCGAACCAATCATGCACATGGGCCGCCGTCACCCCCTGGAATGAGTTAGTTCCATGCAGCGAACGCAGCAGCGTCACCCCCTCCGGGACCGGCCCCCGGGGGTCCTCCGGCAGACCGATTACCTTGCATCCGGCAGCAATCGCACCGGACATCCCGGCGAAGGAATCCTCGAAAACCAGACAATGCGCCGGATCCGCACCCACCCGGCGCGCCGCCTCCAGGTACATGTCCGGGGCGGGTTTGGGGGCGGGGACCTCATCGCCGGTGACGGAGTCGCAGAAGAAGTGCCGTCCCACCGCGTCGATGCAGGAATCCGCCAGCTCGCGTTCGGTGTTGGTGGTCACGAGCATGGGGATCTCCTGGCGTTTGAGTTCGCCGAGTAGTTCCCGCACTCCGGGGTTCGGGGTGAGGTTGTCCGAGAACAGCTCGGCCATCCGGTCAAACATCTTCCGGCGGTAGCGCGGGTAGTCTTCCTCGTGCAGTTCCACCCCGGCGTGGAGGGCGCACACCGAGAGAGTGTTGGGGAAGCTGCCTCCCACGGTGGACTCTCGTAGTTGCGGGGTCAGCCGCCTCCCCAAAGCTTCGCTGAGCTCGAAAGTCGCCTCGCCCCACAGTGGCTCGGAGTCCACCATCGTGCCGTCCATGTCCCAGAAGATCGCTTTGAGCATGGCGGCTATTCTAGCAGCTCAGCCGGGTTCGGCCTGGGTCAGACTTCCTGGGGTGGGTGAAATGCCAAGGTCCGGGCGGTGGGCCCGGACCTCGGTGCGGTACTGCGTGGGGTGGCCCCGAAGTTAACTCATCAGGTTGGGTATCACCATGACCAGCCAGGGGAAGAGCGCCAGGATCACCACGACGACCAGGTCGGAGATGATCCACGGGATCGCGGCCTTGTAGAGCGCGGACATCGGTATCCATGGAGCCGTGGACTTCATCACGAACAATCCCATACCGAAGGGCGGGGAGATATTGCCGATCTGGAGGGTGACCAGGACGATGATGGAGAACCAGATGCCGTTCCAGCCGAACTGTAGGGCGATGGGCATGAGCAGGGGTGCGGTGATCATCATGATGGAGGCCTGATCGATGAAGGCGCTGAGAATCACCAGCAGGATGATGATGATCGCCATCATGAGGACGCCGTTGGAGACTGATTCGGTCAGCCAGGCCACCAGCCCCTGGGTGGCACCCATGTAGGCCATGATCTGGGAGTACAGTGTCGAGGCCATCACGAGGAAGAAGATGGTTGTGGTGGTGCGTACCGAGGCGATGGCGGCGTCCCACAGTTCCCGGGGCTTGAGCCGACCGATCACTGCCGCCACGATGACGCTAGCGGTGGCACCCAGGGCGGCGGATTCCGTCGGGGTGGCGATTCCGAAGAAGATCAGTCCCAGGATGATGAAGGCCAGGATCCCGGGAATCAGCAGGTTCTTGAAGACACCGCGCAGCACGTCGCGGGGCGAGCGGTGGGTGGTGTCGGCGACCTTGACGTCATTGTCGCCGCGGCTGCGCCACAGGACGATGATCACGTATCCCACCGCCATCAGGATGCCGGGGATGATGCCGGCCATCATCAGCGGTCCGATCGGCACCTGGGCGATACCGCCCCAGAGGATGCCCAGGGCACTCGGGGGCAGCACCATCGCCAGGCCACCGGAGGCCAGGATCGAGCCTGCGGCTAGGTCACGGTTGTAGCCGGCGTCGCGCATCTGGGGGAGCAAGGTGCGGCTGAACAGCGCGGTATTGGCCAGTGAGGAGCCAGACAGCAGACCGAAGGCACCGCCGCCGGCCACCGCGACCATGGGCAGTCGGCCGGGCACCCCGCGCATCAGGATGGAGATCTCAGCCAGGGCGTCCTGGGCGATGCGGGATCGGAACAGGATCTCACCCATCAGGATGAACAGGGGGATGGCGGAGAAGGTGAAACTGTTGACGGAGCTGATCACGCTCAGGCCCACCAGCTTGGAGGCGGCGGAGAAGCTCTCGAAGATCATGAAGCTGGAGATAATGCCGATGGCGAGCATGCCGAAGGCGACGGGGATGCGCAGCAGCAACACCACCACCAGGGCAAGGATAAACAGCGGAAGAAAGGTAAACCATTCCATGGCTCAGGCCTCCGGGTAGATGTGTCGGTCGACCCTGGTGGATCGGAACTTGATGATGGCGATGATCGTCGAGTACACGATTCCGATGAAGCCTGCGGCCACCGGCAGGGAGAGCAGCCAGCGCGGGAGTTCGAGTTCCCCGCCCATCGTGGTTCGGGTGAGGATGTCGTTGATGAGCAGGTCGATGGCGGCAGCGGCCAGGAAGAAGGCGACCAGCAGCTGAACCACCAGGCTCAACACGTCCAGGGCGCGCAGCCCTTTTTCCTTGACGAAGAAGTCGGCGACCTCCACCCGGAAATTCTCATCCGCGGCGGTGGCGGCGGGGATGACCAGGACGGTGATCACCACCATCAGCAGCGCGGCGATCTCGACGGCGCCGATGATGCCGTTGCCGGTGTAGCGCAGGATCACGGCAATGGTGATGAAGACTGAAAGAACAAGCAGCAGTGCTGCCCCGATGCCCTGCAGCACCCGCTGTGGCAGGTAGATCCGGGAACTGAGGTCTTTGAAGTCGTGCGGGGTATTTGCTTCCGCACCGAGGTCTACGACCTCAATGCGGTCATCTGGTCGGCTCATGGTTTCTTCTCCTGCTCCAGTGCCTCAATCAGGTTGAGGGTGCGCTCGATGGTGGCACCGCCGGGGACGGCGTCCGCCAAATCTCCACTCAGGCCCTCTTCATAGGCGGCCTTGAGTTTTGCGGCATCCGGTGTGGTGGCGAGAATGTCCTCCCAGGGCAGTTGTTCCCACTGCTCGTGGTAGGCGATCTCAAAGATCTTGTCCGCTTCGGCATCGGGCAGGATGGTCTCTTCGACCCCGGCGGCTTCCCATTCCCGGGTCTCATCCACAGATTTCCTCAGGAAGTGCTCAAAGATCTCGGGTTCGCTCTCGGCGATGGTGTCCGTGATCGCCTGTCGGGTGTCCTCATCGAGGTCCTCCCAGGTCTTTTCATTCATCACCAGGTTGGCCACGGACTCATAGAACCGGGGCGCCAGGTGGTAGCCCACTACTTCCTGAAGACCGAGGCTGGAAGGCCCCACGGCGGCCCAGCTGGCGCCGTCGACGACACCGCGCTCCAGGGCGGTGTAGACCTCCCCGCCCGGCAGGTCCACCGGTACGCCGCCGAGTGATTCCACAATGCCGGAGGTGGCGGCTGAGGTACGGATCGACTTTCCCTGTAGGTTCGCTTCCGTCATCGGGGTATCCACGAGGATCACCTGTGCCATGCCTGCCACGGAATGCCCGAGGTAGGTGATCCCCAGCTGATCACGGTGCATCTCGTCGTAGATGGCGGTGATACCGAGCTCACGTTCCTCCATCGGCGAGTACGGGGTGAAGCGGGGAACGTTCATGGCAGGCATCTGGTCGACGTAGTAGTCGCCAGGCAGGGAACCCATGTCGAAGACACCTGCGGAGACCCCCTCGATGAGCACATTGGGCGCCATGACCTCAGGTCCACCCTTGTAGTCGATGGTGATCCAGGGGGCATTCTCCTTCAGGTTCTCCACGAACATCCACATGCCATCGTTGTTGGAGTGGGAGCGGTTGAAGCTGGTGGCCAGAGTCAAGGTGACCGGCGCTCGCCCATCCTCCTCAGTTGAGGGCGGTGTGGCAGCTGAGCATCCGGTCAGAAACAACGGGATGGTGAGCAAGGCAGAAACTATGGTTCGAGCCGATCGCATCAAGGATCCTCCTGCGGTGAATCGACAACTCTTGAAAATGGGCGGTGTTAGATCACAAGAAATACAATTATGTGACTTAGGTAATGCTATTTTCAGGTTGCGTTCTACGGAATGAGGACTTCCTCCCGCCGTGCTAAAGGATCCCCTATGAATCCCGCGGCTTATCCCCCGCCCCGTGCCTGTGGGCATAAGAAAACCGGCCTGCGGCGAACATGCCTCAGGCCGGTCGGGGTTGTCGGTGGAAGTGTCGGCCGTCCTCTGCGGAAGGCCTGCGTGCTGTTAATCCATTTCGGGGAGTTCTGCGATGACCGCGGCCTCCACGCCGGTGGCGGCACAGGCCTGGTGGAGGAGCTGGGTCAGCTCTTCTTTCTCTTCCGGCTCGATCACCGCGTCGGCGTTGCGGACGTTGAAGGTATCCAGGTCATCGATGGTGGTCTGGACCACCTTGACCAGAGTTTCCACGGGCGGATCGCCGGCCAGCAGATCGAGGGCGTCGAGGAACTTCTCCAGGATGTCCCGCAGTTCCGGGAGCACAGCCGCGTCGAACGGCTCCTCCCAGAACTCTTTCTCGTCGGGCTTGAGGTAACTGCCGGTGGCAAAGGATTCGAGGTTGTCGATGAATTCATCAACCGTCGGCTGGAAGGTGGCGCGAATGCTCATGGCTCTATTCATACCGGATGTTCATTAACCTGCAGGCTTAGCGCCGGAAAACTTTCCCTGAACGTCAGGCCAATCCTGGCTCCGGCAGCGAAAACCCGGTGCCGGCGGAGAGGCCGAACACCGGGGATCCGGTTCTGAGAAGCTGCTAGTGCAGCTTCACACCGAGCAGCGCATCGATGGCGGTGTTGAGGGTTTCACCGGCCGGAGTCAGCGGCTCCCCTGCCGCCCCGGATCCGTTGATCCCCGCAGCCCAGCGGTCGATGAGGTTCAGGGCGCCGGGGGTGTCCAGGTCATCGGCCAGCCGCTCCCGCAGCTGCTGCACCAGTTCGGCGGCGGCATTGCCGTCAGTGGCGCTGGCCACGGCGTCACGCCAGGTGGCCAGGCGCTGTTCCCCCTGTGCCAGCACTTCATCGGACCAGTCGCGGTCACAGCGGTAGTGGCTGGCGAAGACACCCAGGCGGATGGCACCGGCATCATGCCCAGCGGCGGTGAGCTTGGAGACGAAGACCAGGTTGCCCAGGGACTTCGACATCTTCACCCCGTCCAGGGAGATCATGCCGGCGTGGACGTAGTGGTCAGCCATCCGGTCGCAGCCATGACCGGCCTCAGCATGGGCCGCAGAGAATTCATGGTGCGGGAAGATCAGGTCCGAGCCGCCACCCTGGATATCGAAGTTGGCCCCCAACCGGTTCGTGGCGATGGCCGAGCACTCAATGTGCCAGCCGGGGCGCCCTTCCCCGAAGGGGGACTCCCAGCTGGGCTCCCCCTCTCGACGTGCCCGCCACAGCAGGGCGTCCAGCGGGTCGCGCTTCCCGGCGCGCTCGGGGTCGCCGCCGCGCTCGGCGAAGTAGGTCTCCATGGTCTCGCGGTCGTAGTTGGATTCGTAGCCGAAGTTCTTCGTGGCCTCGATGGAGGCGTAGACGTCCGGGTACTCCGCGTCATCGACGACATAGGCGGCGCCGGCGTCGATCAGCTTGCACACCAGGTCGATGACTTCATCGATGGATTCAATGGCGCCGATATAATCGCGCGGCGGAATCACCCGGAGAGTCTCCATGTCGGAGCGGAAGAGGTTGATCTGGCTGGTGCCGAGATCGCGCCAATCGATACCGTCGCGGGCGGCGCGTTCGAAGAGCGGGTCGTCGACGTCGGTGATGTTCTGGACATAGTGAACCTGGTGACCGTTGTCGAGCAACTGGCGATAGACCAGGTCGAAGGTCAGGTAGGTGGCGGCGTGCCCCAGGTGGGTGGAGTCATAGGGGGTGATGCCGCAGACGTACATGCCGGCGGTCTCCCCCGGCGACACGGGGCGGACGAGTTGGTCTGCCGTGTCATAGAGAGCGAGGGGGACGGGCGAGCCTGCCGCGTCAGGAACCGAAGGAGTGGGCCAGGATTGCATGACACACACTCTAACGTTTCGGTTCAGTCACGCGATCACAGCGGGGACATTACCCCCGTAGCCAGCAGCAGCATGACGAGCAGGCCGACCGGGATACGCCAGACGGCGAACCAGGCGAAGGAGTGGTGGGAGACGAACTTCAGCAGCCAGGCGATCGAGACATAACCCAGGATGAAACAGATGATGATGCCGACGATGAGCATCGGGGCGGAGGCCATCTGGCCACCGGCCTCACCGGAGAGGGCGTCGGGAAGCGAGTACAGCCCGGAGGCCAGCACCGCCGGGATGGCGAGCAGGAAGCTGAATCGGGTGGCCACCTCCCGGTCGAGACCGGTGAACAGACCGGCGGAGACGGTTCCTCCCGAGCGGGAGACACCCGGGATCAGCGCCAGGCACTGGGCGAAGCCCATGATCAGGGCGTCCTTCATGGTCAGATCCTCGAAATCACGTTCCTTCTTGCCCACCTTCTCGGCGATGATGAACACGAAGGAGAAGAGCACCAGCACGGTGGCGGTGATCCACAGGTTGCGCAGGCTGTCACGGATCAGATCCTGGAAGAGGATTCCGGCGACGCCGATCGGGACGGAACCGACGATGACGTACCAACCCATGCGGTAGTCGAAGTTGCGCTGCTCCTTGTTAAACAGGCCCCGGAACCAAGCGTTGAGGATCCGCCAGATGTCCTTGGCGAAAAACACCAGCACCGCTAATTCAGTGCCGAGCTGCACCACGGCGGTGAAGGAGGCCCCGGCATCAACCCCCCAGAACAGCTCGGAGACGATCCGGAGGTGACCGGAGGAACTGACAGGCAGGAACTCGGTGAGTCCCTGCACAATGGACAGGACAATGGTTTGGAGCCAGGTCATTTCCCCGGCGGTGGCGGCATCCGCAGTGGACTGCGCCAACGTTGTCAGATCATTCACGCGGACAACGGTACTACTAGAGTTGATCCCGTGGAACAAAGATTGCTCGGCGTCAGCGGCTTGCGGGTCTCGGAAATTGGTCTCGGAACCTCCACCTGGGGATCTGGTGTGACGGCCACGGAAGCCGGCGATATGCTCCGGATTTTCCTGGACCACGGCGGATCCCTGATTGATTGTTCCCGGGTCTCAGGTCCGGGGACCGCCGAGGAAATTCTCGCTGAGCAGCTAAGAGGCACGGTTTCCCGGGAGGAACTGGTGATCTCCGCAGCCGGTGGAGTGGACCCGCACTCCCCGATCGGCAGCCGGGTCGACAGCTCCCGGCGACGTCTGCTTTCCCAGCTCGATGCCACCCTGCGCACCTTGGGCACCGACCACCTGGACCTGTGGAGTGTGGGGCACTGGGATGACCGAACTCCACCCGAAGAGGTGGCTGACACCCTCGACTACGCCGTGCGTACCGGTCGGGTGCGCTACGCCGGGGTCCGCGGTTACACCGGGTGGCAGTTGGCCGTGACCGGGGCTGCCACCCCGGGGCGGATCGTCGCCGCGCAGAATGAATACTCCCTGCTGGTACGCCGCATTGAGGAGGAGCTGGTACCGGCCGCCCAGCACCTCGGGGTCGGGGTGATCGCCGCCGCCCCCCTGGGCCAGGGCGTGCTCAGCGGCAAGTACCGCAGCGGTATCCCCACCCCGGCCGGGAATTCCGAACGTGAGGCGGAGGTGCACGCCTATCTGGGAGATCACACCCGCACCATCGTCGAGGCGCTGAGTACCGCGGCCGCAGGTCTGGGGATCTCCGCATCGGTGGCCGCCCTGGCCTGGGTCCGGGACCGCCCCGGGGTCTCCAGTGCCGTGGTCGGGGTGCGCACCCGGACCCAGTTGGCGGAACTGCTCGACGCCGCGGGCAAGACCCTCCCCCGCGCGATCGGCAAGGCGCTCGACGACGTCTCCCGATAGTGCCTGCTGGTAGGCTTGAAACTTGTGAAAAAGCGTGGACTGATCCTGTGCTCCCTGGCCACTACGGCCACCGTCTTCCTGAGTGGTTGTACCACCGGCAGTGTGCCGGAACCGGGCCCGGAAATGGGGAACGCGGCGGCCCTCGTCTCCCCGGCGGCCAGCAACCCGGCTGGCCGCATCATCGAACTTCCCGCCGAGCGGGCACATGTCACCGATATGGAGCGCGCCGGGGAGATCATCGCCCTGCGCTCGGAGACCACGCTGAGCATCGGTGATCTCGCCGCCCAAGAGTCCGGGGATGCCACCGTCCTCGACATTGACACCACCTGCGGTGATCTCGCGGTCAGCGGCTCCGGTGATACCTTCACCCTGCCCTGCGGTACCGATGTCTACCTGATTGACGCCGCCGCCCCGGCGCTGAACAATGTTGTCGCCGTGGAGAGCCCCGCCACCGTGGCCACCCAGACCTCCACCGGCGAACTGCTGGTGGGCAATGACATCGATGAATCGCTGAGCATCTACCGCGAGGGCCAGGAGCCGGAGACCTTCGTGGTCGAGGGCGCCAACACCCAGCTGATCTCCGTGCCGGTCGAGGGACAGCCCGATGCCGTGATCCGCACCTGGAATCCGGAGACCCTGATCCAGGACGTGAACTGGACGGAAAATGAGCAGGGTGCCACCCTGCGTGTCGGCATCGGGGTGGGCCAGATTGCCGCTGGCCCGGATGGACTGGTCCTGGCCTCAGATAACCTCGCTCCCCAGATCGCGGTCTACTCCGCCAGCGACATCATCCGGCTGCATCAGACTGCCCCGGTGGAGGAAAGCCCCTGGGGCATCAGTTGGGATCCGGCCAATAACCTGGCGTGGATCGCCGCCACCGCGACGAACACCATCACGGCCTACGATATTTCCGAGGGTGTCCCCACGGAAAAGGGCCAGGTGAACTCGGTGGCCGATGCCAAGAACATCCTCGTCCTCGACGATGGCACGCTGCTCGCTGCCTCGGAGTCCGGTGATGGTCTCCAGGTTATTGCACAACCGCTGTCCTGATCCAGCGGGTTCCTTAAAGATTCATCTTCTGACCTCGCCCCCACCTCGACTGAGGAGATAACACCATGGCCACACCATTCCCCCTCCGCAAGAAGCTCTACGACAGCGCGCTCAAGGTGATGTTCACCATCCGTCCCGAGCGGATCCACGGGTACATCAATAACGCGCTGGGCGCGGCACAGTTCCTCGGACCGGCGAACCGGGCCATGGGCCAGGTTCTCCCGGTCAAAGATGAGAGTCTCTCCCAGGAGGTCTTCGGGGTCACCTTCCCCCGGCCGCTAGGGCTGGCCGCCGGTTTCGATAAGAACGCCAGTTCCCCGGATGTGTGGTCGCCGCTCGGTTTCGGTTATGCCGAACTCGGCACCGTCACCGCCTCCCCACAACCCGGCAATCCCACGCCCCGACTTTTCCGCCTCAAGGCTGACCAGGCCATTCTGAACCGGATGGGTTTCAACAATGACGGGGCCGCGGAGGTCGCCGGGAACCTGCGTCGTCGCAAATCCCAGGACATCATCGGCATCAACATCGGCAAGACCAAGGTAGTTCCGGCGGCGGAGGCTGTCGATGACTACCGGCGGTCCGCCTCCCTGCTCAGCCACTTGGCTGATTACCTGGTGGTCAACGTCTCCTCCCCGAACACCCCGGGTCTGCGTGACCTGCAGGCCGTGGAGTCCCTGCGCCCGATCCTCAAGGCCGTGCAGGAGGCCAGCGGCGAGATCCCGGTGCTGGTCAAGATCGCCCCGGATCTCTCCGATGAGGATGTCGACGCCGTGGCCGATCTCTCCCTGGAGCTGGGTCTAGCGGGCATCGTCGCCACCAACACCACCATCTCCCGCGAGGGTCTGCGGACTCCGGCGCGCGAGGTCGCCGACATGGGTGCCGGTGGCATTTCCGGGCTGCCGGTGGCGGAGCGTTCCCTGGAGATCCTCAAGCGTCTCTACGCCCGCGTCGGGGATCAGCAGGTGCTGATCTCGGTCGGTGGCATCACCACCCCGGAGCAGGCCTGGGAGCGCATCGCCGCCGGAGCCACCCTGCTGCAGGGCTACACCGGCTTCATCTACGGCGGGCCCGACTGGATCCGTGACATCCACCGGGGTATCGCCACCCAGCTCAAGGCGCACGGCTTCCGCCATATCTCCGAGGCCATCGGCTGCGATCTCCCCTGGCTCGAGGCCTGAGGCTCCGGGCCCCAACCCCGGAGCGCGAGATAACAGCACCGCCCGAGACCACGCTGTGGTTTCGGGCGGTGCTGTGGCTGTTCCGGGGTTACTTCTTCTTCGGATTCTTCGCCGGGGTTTTCGGTGTCATGGAGCGGCGGATCACCAGAGCACAGATCAGTGCCAGGATGACATAGCCAAGCAGCCATTCCTGCGCCATCTCGGCGATCGCCTCATTCGGCAGGAAGCGGCTCAGGATCACCAGTACCATGGCCACCGCCAGGGCGATGACCTGGGTGCGGCTGGATTCCTGATTACGGCTCATCGTCGCAAAGGCGCCGAGGATCAGGGCGGCGAGCACGATCACCACAAAGCGCGGGGTCACCGCGAAGGGGGCGAAGAAGCCGGTGGTGAGCCACTCGATCATCAAGAAGATGAAGAGTACCAGGGCCAGCGCCATGAAGGCGCCGCCGACTCGGAGCGGAAGCGGAACGCGGAACCCGGCAGGGGCGGTGGAGGATTTAGCCATAATGTGATCCAGCTTAACTGTTCTCGTGCCAACCCCAGAGTATTGCGCGACCGAGGGTGTGGAAGTAGAGGTTGAAACCCAGGACGGTGGGAGTGGCATCCTCGGGGATATCCAGTTGCTCTACTCCCACGGCGTGCACCGCGAAGAGGTAGCGGTGCGGGCCATGACCGGCCGGTGGTGCAGCGCCGAAGTAGCTGTGATCACCGGAATCCCCCTTGAGGGTGATCACCCCCGACAGCCCGAGGTCCCTGGTGGAGCCGGCACCGGTGGGCAGCTCGGTGGTGCTCAGCGGGATGTTGAAGGCCGCCCAGTGCCAGTAGCCGGCACCGGTGGGCGCATCGGGATCCAGGCAGGTCACCGCCAGGGACTTGGTGCCCTCGGGCAGCTGGGACCAGGCCAGGTGAGGTGAGAGATGGTGGTCGGCGGTCTGTTCCACACCCAGTTGTGCCCCATTCTCCAGGTCCAGGGAGCTCAGTGGGAAGGCTGGAAGGTCCTTCAGGGGAGCATAAGGGTCAGGACCGGGGAAACGGCTGTCATGTGCGTAGGTACTCATATTCTCGTTTGTACCCTAAGCCACAGGTTATTTCAGCTGTTTTGCCCGGTAGCCCCCGGCCGCCAACGTCGGTACAGGCCGGCGTAGTAGCCCCCGGCGGCCAGCAGTTGAGCAGGTGTGCCGTCCTCGACGATCTCGCCCTGCGCCATGACGATGACCCGGTCGGCGGCCATCGCCTGATCCAGTCGGTGAGCCACCACCAAGGAGGTCCGCCCCTGCGCCACTGCGGTGGCTGCCTGCTCCAGCATCCGGGAGTTGTCACTGCCGGCTTCACTGGTGGCTTCATCCATGATCAGGACCGGCGGGTCCCGCAGCACCACGCGCGCCAGCGCGATCTGCTGGGCGATCTCCGGGGCGAGTTCCTCCGCACCGGCCCCAATCGGGGTGTCGAGCCCTTGGGGGAACCAGCGGGCAAAATGCGCGGTACCCGGTGCCAGCCCGACCTTTGCGAGGGCGTCGATAAGCACCGCATCCGCCGCGCCGGGGGCCGCCATGCGCAGGTCTCGGCGCAGTGGCCCGGAGAAGAGGTGGACCTCCTGGCTGAGCAGGGTCACCTGCCGGGCGGTCCAGGTATCAGAGACCTCCCGCGTATCGACGCCGCCGAGCCACACGCGCCCGGCATCCGGGCGCTGCAGCCCGGCGATCAGCGCCGCCAGGGTCGATTTTCCCGCCCCTGAGGTTCCCACCAGAGCGGTCGTGGTGCCAGCGCTGAGGGTCAGATCCAGGTTCTGTAGAACAGCGGCACCACCAGGATAAGCGTAGGACAAGCCACTGATCTTGACTTCAGGGGCCAGTATCAGATCTGCGGGTTCTGCCCGGCGCGCCTGTCCCCCGCTGAGGGTCGCCAGGGAGACGGCTCGGCCGAGTCCGGTGACGGCGGTCTGGATCTCGCTGGCGAAGAACATCACGTTGAACACGTGGATCTCCATGCGCACGATGAGGATCACGGCGGCGGTGGCCGCGCCGGGGCTGAGGGTGCCGGCATGGACCAGCCAGGTGCCCAGGGCGAAGGAGCTGAGCAGGAGGAGCCCGTAGGCGAGGAAGCCGAGTCCGAGAATGCGGGTGAAGATCGGGGTGCGGTCTGCCCTGGCCTGCACCGCGTTCCAAGAGGAGAGGGCCATTCTGTTGGTGGCCCAGGTGCCCAGGTTCAGGGCGCGCAGGGTCTCGGCGCCGCGAATGGTGTCAAGCAGGAGGTTATTGCGTCGGGCTTCGGCGCTGGAGACGATATTGCTCGCCGGGGGGATGTGGATGAGGACGGTGCGGACCCCGGGGACCAGGATCAGGGCGACGAGTCCGAAAAGCAGCAGGTATCCCCAGTGGATCAGGCCCAGGGAGATCAGGGTGGCCGGGAACATCAGCACGGTGATCATGAGTCGGACGCCGATCATCGAGGTGATGCGGACGGCCGTGTCGATGTCCTGGGTCAGTCTGGTGATCACGTTGCCGGTGCCCAGGGCCAGCACCTCGGGCACTGGGGCCTTGAGTGTGGCAGACAGTGCGTCCTTGCGCAGGTCCACCGAGAGTCGGCGGGTGCGTGAGGTGATCAGGTAGCCGGCCCCGGCGCGGCCGGTGGTTTCCAGCAGCAGGCAGCCGGCGACCAGGAGCAGGAGCAGGGCGAAGCCTCGGGCGCCGCCGCCGAGCAGGGGAAGCGACTGCCCGGCGATGATATCGACGGAAAAGCCCAGCAGATTTGAGGAGCCGACCATCCCCAGCAGGGTCAACAGGAACACCGGGAGGGCGAGCAGGAACCAGCGCGGGCCCGGCCGGCTGGGTAGGGATCTCAGGTGGCGGAACGAGTGCGTCAGGGTGGCCGGCTGGAGGAGGTCGGCGCTTTGTGCTGGGGTGCTCATCGTGGCAGCTCCCCGAGCGTGTCGACGACCCGGTCCGCCAGCGCGTGCCAGGTGGGGTTGGCGGTGAGGATGATGGTCGATCTGTGCGAGCGCAACTGCTTGATCGAGCGGGCCACCCGATCCAGGGTCACGGCATCTAGCCCGGTGGTCGGATCATCGAGGATGAGCACGGCTGGATCGCGGGCGAGCACCCGGGCCAGGGCCACCCGCTGGCGTTGCCCACCGGAGAGATTGAACCCGGCTTCCCCGATCTGGGCCGGCGGCAGATCCCGGGCGTCGTGGAGATGATCCGGGTCTCCTCCCAGGCGGAGGATGATATCGCGGCAGGCGGCGGCCTCGAGTGCGGCCACCAGTTGCCGGGGCGGGACGGTGTTCAGGGGGTCGAGGTTCTCGGCCAGGGTGCCCTCGAAGACGCTGACCCGGTGCGGGGCGAAGATAGCCTCCCCGGATTCCGCCAGGTGAGCCAGGGCCCGTTCCATGGCCTGCTGCTCGGTGGCGGACTGCGGGTGCCACACGCTCAGGCCTGGTGGAACCGCCCTGGGAGGGGCGGAGTCCCGCAGCCCGCCGGGGTCTTCGGCCAGATCATGGACCAGCTCCGCCACCCGGGCGGTGGAGGCGGCACCCCGGGCCCACACTTCGGTGAGCAGGCCGAAGGAATGCCCCATGACGGTCAGCGAGGGTGGCACCAGCAGGGTGACGGTGATCATCTCCCCGGGTGTGATCTGCCCCTTGAAGGCGAGGGCTCCGGCGTAGAAGAGCAGGCCGATGGTGCCGAGGGTGGGTACCAGCTGCCGGAGAAAGGTCAGCCAGGCCTGCAGGCGGGCCTCAACCAGCATGATCTCCAGTGCCTGATCCGCAGCGACCGCGAACCGCTGCTCGCTCTGTTCGATGGCGCCCAGGCCCTTGACCACCCGGGAGCCCTGTGCCAGATCGGTGGCCAGCGCGATGGACCTTGTTTCGGCGGCGCGACGACGGGCGGACACCTGGGTCAGTGGTTTGGCCGTCAGCCAGGAGGCCAGCCCGGTGCCTACCCCCACGATCGGCAGCAGCAGCGCGATCACCGGGGAGATCGGGATCAGGGCGATCGTGGAGCCGATCAGAAAACCGATCATCATCACCGGAAAGTTCAGGATCTGTTTCAGCTCCCCCACCTGGACGGAATCCTGGTCCACGGTGTTGAGTACCGTGCCGGGCGCCAATCTGCGGTGGTGGGCGCGCAATAGCTTCCCGCTGAGCTCCAGACGCATGGTGTGCACGGTCCGGGCGGAGCCCAGATCCGTCAGGGCGTCACCCGTGGTCTCGAGAATGAAGCCGACGAACAACAGGCCGATGATCAGGCCCACCGGGAGCAGCACCGCACCCAATTCCCCCTCGCCGAAGGCGGCATCGGTCCCCCGGCCGATGACCACGGACACCAGCGCACCGAGCAGGTTGCCCAGGAGCATGCTCACTGTCACCCCGATTGAGGCCATGCGGTGTGCCCAGAGAAAGCGCCAGGTGCTTCGGGAGATGCCAGCCCCGGGCGCGGTGCTGGGGCCCAGCGCGGCGTCGATAAGCGGGCGGTCATTCGGGGGATCCTCGGGCACGAACCAGGACCAGGTACGCATGCGCCGGAAACGCGGGGCCATGGCGCCTGAGGTTACCGGAAGCCGCCGGGCCGCAATAGGGGCGCCGAAAAGGCGGAAAGTCCGGCTGCGGGGCCCCTCCCCTCATCAGGATTACAACAGTGTCATTAACAAGGCCTGAAAAACCCCTGTCTACCTGCCGATTTGTGAAGAAATAAGGCTTCGGGCTACAGTATTGCAAGTGCCCAGCCGAGAGGTTGAAGACACAAACACCCAGCCCGGGTGGCGGAATGGCAGACGCGCTAGCTTGAGGTGCTAGTGTCCTATTAACGGACGTGGGGGTTCAAGTCCCCCTCCGGGCACAGATTGTTTGAAAGCCCTGATCTCTTCACTGAGATCAGGGCTTTCTTCGTTGCGGGGCGCACTGACTTGCTGATCATGGGGACCGGGGAGCGTGGCGGAATAGCTGCAGGAAGGCATGTCCGGGGGCTGAAAACCGTGATTCCCGGGCTCCTGGCAGCTACTTATCCCCCTTGGATGGGTTTCCCCGAGTCAGCGCATGGTGGAAGATGCGGTGAGCACCGCGATATAGAGGAACCACCGATCCTGATCCAGACCCACCGCCTGCGAAAGGCCATAGCTGTAGGCGGCGTCCCGGTACTCCCTGGCCTGCTCCCCGAAAAGCTGGGCCAGGGATGCAGCCTCGGAGATCCGGTAGGCGTGCACTTTGACGCTGACCCGCTCAAAGCCGACCTGTTCCAGGGCGATCGTTGACTCCAGCGGCAGATCCTTGATTGTCGCCAGCTGGGCGCAGTAGTCTGCGAGGGGTTCCAGCTCGGGATCGGTGTGATTACCGAAGCGGCTGAGGTGATAGGACTCAACGGCTACACGCAACAGCTCCCCGATCTCCGCCGGCAACGGAGAGTGGCCATGGGGCGGTGCAGGGTCCGTCGCCTCATCCGGCAGCGGCGAGGCGAGCGAAGGAAACAGCGTCCGGAAAGAATCCTCGAGGACCTGGTCCTCGGTAGCGGGATGAAGGCGAAGGGAACTCACCTCTCAAACTTTAGCGGAAATCTTATCTCAACATAGGGGTATTTTTAATGATAAGTTTATCAAATTGAGCCCCAAACGTAATACTTATCTTCCCTCCCGGCGGCCTGGAATCCCGCAGGGGCCACCGAGCTCACATTTCATCACCGCAGCTAATAGGCCTAATTTAGGAGAATATCGGGCAATATCTCCCCCACTGCCAGCCACGTCCTCGACGTCGTCTGGAACAGTGCAGACCCTTTAGAGCAACTCTCATGATTGATTCGAACGGGTGACTGTCCGCCGACCCCGGCGCCCCTGAAATCGCCGTCTCCGGCAACGGAGAGCGCACCTCCCGGGTGCCGTTGAATGGGCTGAATATTTGAAAGTGCTGAACTAAGCTACAGCGTGTTAGCCTCCCACCCCTGACATTGAGGTACCCCAGCTCATGAGCGATCCGCAGCCTACTCGCCCCACGGCTTTCGCCACCGCCCAAAATGCCTTCGCCAATGGTTGGATCGACCTGGCGGATCTGGACCGCAGGCTGGCTGCTATCGCCGAGGCCCCAGACGAGGACACTGCGCAGGAGGTCGTCGCAGATTTAAGTGAAGTGGGCCGACGGGTACAACTTCACCAGGGGTCAACACCGAGCATGCCACTGCCCGCGCCGGCCCGACACCACACCGGTGCCGGCGAGGTCAGCCGAAAAGCCTCCGGAGTCCCCTTCTTCATGGTCGCCACCGCCACCGTCATCAGCCTGGTGGTGTGGAGCATCATCGCCATCACCAATGGTCCGCAGGATTTCTGGCCGATCTGGATGCTCATCCCACTGACCGCGACCGGGGCCATCTGGATCGGCGGGCGCTTCATTTTCCCACGCGATTAGGATCAGACCCACCGGACACCGACAACCCCCGGCTTGGGCAGGTCAGCGGAGGCACACTAAGCTCACCTCCCGTGAAATCTCTCAGCATCGCCACCCGGATGAGAAGCCTCGGGCAATTTCTCGCCGGAATCTTCAGCGATGCCATAACCACCTTCTTGGAATGGTCCTGGTTGCGGCGGATCCTGGTGATCGCCGCCCTCCTGAGCTTCTTAGTCGTCACCGTGGTGGTCGATGTTCCCCCGCTGAGTACCCTCCGGGATTGGGCGGACTCCGCCGGCAACTGGTTTGTGGTGCTGTTCTGGTTCGGCTACGTCCTGATCACCCAATTCCCGATTCCGCGGACCCTCCTCACCCTCTCGGCCGGCGTTCTCTTCGGCCCCTGGCTGGGCATTGCCCTGGCACTGTCCGCCACCACCGTCGCCGCCGCCATCTCCCTGAGCCTGGTACGCAGCCTGCTCGGCGAATGGATCCGCCCCCGTCTGACCCACCCCGCGGTCGTCGGCATCGACGCCCGACTGCGACACCGCGGTTGGTTGGCGGTGACCTCCCTGCGCATGATCGCCGGGGTCCCCTTCTCCGTGCTCAACTATGTTGCAGCCTTGACCTCGGTCCCGCTGATCCCCTTCGCCCTGGCCACCCTGGTCGGGTCCGCACCGGGCACCATCGTGACTGTCCTGCTGGGCAACACCCTCACCGGACAGGCCGATCCGGCCCTGGTGGCGATCACCATCGCCCTGGCTGTGATGGGAGTACTGGGACTCGCCTTAGACACCAAGCTCCCCGTCAAGCCCTAAGCATGGACTCCCAGGTACACTGAGAATTATCGTTGAAGTTTCAGAGTGTGAGTGCGCCTCTTTTCGGTGCGCCTGAGAACAAGGAGAAGTTACCGTGCTGGCAGTGCATGCCCGTTACCGTGGGAAAGCCGTTCGTCGGGCAGATCTGGTGAAGCGTTCCGCTGCCGCACTGTCCACCTTGGAGGGGGTCGGCGAGTTTGAGCTCCTCGGCGTGGAGGATATCTGTGCCGTCATCGACTCGGCCCAAGCTGCCTGCGATGTGGTGATGGCCCTGCTCTCCGACGGCGAGTGGGCCATTGGCCTCGGTATCGACTCCAGCCTGGACTTCTCGACTGATCAGCCGGAAAAGGTCGAGGTTGCCGCCCGCGCCGTGGCCACCGCTGCCTTCGGTCCGGCCAGCCGGAGCGCCCGGGCAGGCACCGTCCGGGTCAAGGTCGTGGACTCCACCAAGACCGCCGGAACTGCGGCCTCCGATATCGCCGCCGCCTTCCAGCTGCTGGGACAGGTGCTCTCCAAGCGCTCCCTTGAAGGCCGCGAGGCCACCTCACTGGTGCGGCGCGGCCTGAACCAGAATGAGGCTGCCGAGGAACTCGGCATCTCCAAACAGGCCATGTCCCAGCGGCTGCAGGCAGCCGGCTGGCAGGCGGAGAATGCCGGCTCAGGTCTGGCGGTCCACCTGATCGACTGGGCGAATCACCCCGACGAAGACCGCTGAGTCCCCCGGCTCCTTAAACTCGGTTGCATGTCCGTCCCCACCTTCCAGGAGATCATCGACCTGCTCAGACACGGCGACACCGTGCCCTATCAGGCCCGCCTCGCCCGAACACAGGCGCTCTCGGCAGGTGAGCCCCTGTTCGTGGCGACCCACCCCGAAGACCCGTTCATCGCACCAGACCCAGTGGATCTCCAGGTCAGCCGGCACGGGCTCCTGCTGCACCTGCGCCGCGGGGACACTGAGATCCTCCGGCGTAACCGGCAGGAATGCTGGGGCTTCGGTGAAGACGGCGAGCTTCCCGTGCCCACCCATCACCACACCCCACGGTTCCAAGGTATCGGCGCGGTGCTCTGGCTGGTGTTGTCCTCCCGGGAGCTCAGCGAGAATCTGCCCCGGTACCTTTCCCCGCCAGCCGCCATCACCACCGGCCTGCTGCTCGGCCGGAAGACCTGGCTCATTCATTTCCTCGTCGAGCACGGCCCGCTGGTCATCCACCTTGATCAGGAGACCGGGGTGATGCTTGCCGTGGAGCACCGGGATGAGCGCGTGGAGGTCACCGAGATCACCTTCCCTTCCGAGATTCCCGATCCCGCCTGGCCGGGGCCGGCCCAGGAGCAACCCGCCCTAGGTCCGGCCGAGCTGATTCCGCCGCCACCGGATACCGCCAGCGTTCCCGGCTACCTCGCCGCCATCCCCGCTCACCCGGAGTCATTGACAGGCAGGCCTCTCCTGCGGGTACTGATCAGCGAGGTTGCCATGGAGGGCACTGTGCCGGATTACCGGGTCGGCCAGACCATCCGCCTGGCCTTGGGCTTTGATGCCACGGGTACTGCGCCAGTGGACAATCTGCTGAGCAGCCGCCGGGGCTTTATCAATCCCCATAATGCAGAACCCAATGTGTCCCGGGGAAAGGTCTCCTGGGAGTCATTGTTCCGCGGTGACGGCTGGGCCGCCACGCTGTACTCCAGGATCCCCGCCATCGGAGATCAGACCCTCAGTGGATACTTCTTTGACGCTACTCACGGCACCGTGGATTATCTCAACCATATGAAGATCACCCGGATCTTCGCCGAGATCGGCTACCACCAGCAGTTCGAATCACCGCACCGGTTCTGGCAGGAGGTCACTGCCGCCAAGGACGGCTATATCGACGCCCAGGGCTGGCATCCCCGCAACCTGATCCTTGATGTCAGCCTCGATGAGGTAGCACCGCCCCCTTCCCCGCGGCACTTTCGTGACACCCAGGTGGCCGCCGATGATTCGCGGCTCTGGATCCTCGACCGGGAACTCCCGGTGGCCCGCAGCTTCGACTTGGCCACCGGAGCTTTTCTCGGGGAGACCCTGATACCTGTCCCGGTGCTGCCGCTAAGCGGTCTTCGCCTCCGCGCCGATTCCGGCCGGGGTGCCGTGGTGACCGGCGCTACGGGCTCTTTCCTGCTCGGGGAGGAATCAGTGGCGCAACCTATCGAGGCGGCGGTATCCGGCCCGCCACAACGATCAGCCCCACTGCAGCTTCCCGATGGGTGGGAGCTGTCCCGTGACCTGGATGACGGGCTGGTCCGGCTCGCCCGCTTCAATCTGACCTCCGGCAGGTTCG
Organism: Corynebacterium sp. A21; assembly: GCF_052266655.1. NCBI lineage: Bacteria > Bacillati > Actinomycetota > Actinomycetes > Mycobacteriales > Corynebacteriaceae > Corynebacterium > Corynebacterium sp. A21. Next base: position 731,280 of record NZ_JBQPQY010000001.1, on the reverse strand, counting down.
ACTACGCCGTGGCACTGACGGGGTCGGACGGCCCTGATAAGACACCGCGTCTGCGCCCCCTCTTGACTGAGAGAGAGACGCTTTTAGCGGGATTCCGCTTTGGGGAGGGCTATCTGGTCAGCAGTGGGAACGGTACCGCATTCCACCTGGACGCGGACCTGAACCTGTTGCGGGTGGAACCTCCCGCCGAGGACCCGCTGCGCTATGAGTCCTGGGGCCACGTTATCACCCTCACATCAAAACGTGGGTTCCGCTTCCTGGACAAAGGTGACGGCCGACAGCTGAGCAGCATTGATATCCCACCGGGAGAATTCCTGTACCTGGCCCGGGCCAGCAGGGCAAAGATCGTGGTGGCGGTTCACTCCCAGTCCGCGTATCACGGGGAGGGGCGTGCGCTCACTGAGGTCCGAACCTGGACCCCGGAGACCGGCTGGCACGCCGCGGCGCTGAACGGTGCCCCGCGCGAATTATGTGCCGACTGGACCTCAGGCTGATTTTTGTACGGCGGATAACTGAAAAATCCCCGCCCCGGGACGAGCCCTGGTTTCATCCTGGGCCATCTCGGTGACGGGGTGCAGTGCTTATCGACGCCGCGGTGCTCCAGGCTGTGCCGCCGCCTCAACGCGGGCTTTGGCATCAGCCGAAGTGGATCAGCTGCGCGGGGTCTCCGGGTTATTACCCCAGTCCGGCAGCGAGGGCTGCTCACTGGCGGAACCAAAGGTGTCCTCAGCCGCTGGAGACGGCAGTGAGTTGGTGGTCGGGACAGCGCGCTGTGCGCCGCCGTTCTTCTTCGGCAGGAGTTCACCGGGCTCCGGGTCAACCGGCTTCTGCGCCACCGCATTGGCGGCGGCGACGGCAGCTGCGATAGCCGGATCAGACTTGGTGGAGAACCACTCCTCCAGATTATCTGCCTCTGCCCACTCCCGGGTCTCTTCAGGAACCGGAGTGGTCTCATAACGGAAGACGCCTTCATCGTCCTTCTTGCCCAGTGCCTTGGCGAAGTCTTCCAGGGAGTCGCCGAACTGGCTCGGGATCATCCACATGGTGGATGCCTGCCCCTCCGCCATCTTCGGCAGCTTCTCCAGGTACTGATAAGCCAGCACCTCAGGAGTCAACTGGGAAGCCTTGATCGCGGCATTGACCTTCTGGATGGAACGCGCTTCACCCTGTGCGCGCAGGTACTTGGCCGCACGCTCGCCTTCGGCGTTCAGGATCGCCGCATGGCGCTCGGCCTCCGCGCGAAGAATGGTGGCGTGCTTCTCGCCCTCGGCCGAAAGAATCCGGGCCTGCTTCTGGCCTTCGGCGGTTTTAATATCGGACTCACGCTGGCCTTCGGCGGTGAGGATGGTGGCACGCTTCTCGCGGTCGGCCTTCATCTGCATCTCCATGGACTGCTGGATCGATGCCGGCGGGTCAATCGCCTTGAGCTCGACGCGGCTGATGCGCAGACCCCACTTGGTGGTGGCGGCATCCAGCTCGCCGCGCAGGCGACGGTTGATCACATCACGGGAAGTCAGGGTCTCCTCCAGGGTCATGCCACCGACGACGTCGCGGAGAGTCGCCACCGAGATCTGTTCGACACCGACGATGTAGTTGTCCACGCCGTAAATGGCGCGGGCGGGGTCATTGATCTGGAAGGTCACCACGATATCAATGGCCACGGTCAGGTTGTCCTGGGTGATCACGGCCTGCGGCGGGAAAGAGACCACGCGTTCACGGGTGTCGATCTTGGTGCGCACGCGGTCAATGAAAGGGAACAGAAAGGTCAGGCCACCGGAGACCGTCCGGGTATAACGGCCGAGACGTTCGATCACCGCAGCTTCACCCTGTGGAATCAGGGCTATGGACTTGATTACGACGGTGGCAACAAAGATAAGTACCACCAGAAGGAGGATTGTTTCGACCATTTAAGGTTCCTTCCATACGACGGCCGTTGAGCCGTCAATACTAATGACCGTGACGCGCTCGCCCACGGTAAACGAATGTGAGGGGTCCATGCTCCGGGCAGACCAGATCGAACCATCCAACCGCACCTGACCGTTGCCGCCGTCCACCTCTTCGAGGACCTCGGCACGCATTCCCACCAGCGCCTTCGTCGAGGTGTCGAGCACCATGGGCTTTTGGAGCCGCTTTTTCAGCGCCGGCCGGAGAAACACCATCAATCCGATGGAGACCAGCGCAAAAGCCAGGGTGGAACCCCACAGGGGAGCACCAGCCACCGAGACTCCCGCCGCAGCCAGCGCCCCGCCCCCCAGCATGAGCAGCGTGAAATCGCCGACCATCATTTCTAGGCCGCCGAGTACCAAAGCCGCGATGAACCAAACGATTGCTCCCACAAACCTCAAACTACCTGAAAAAGGGACAGCTCAGGGCGGAACTCTTTATCTGGCGCACTTCTGATTGCGCACCTGCGCAATAAGCCGCAACGCATGGGTCGCGCACCAGCGCACGGCCACTGGTGCCACCTCTGCTACTGGTGCCTGAACTCCAGCAGACATATGCGCTATAACTTATTGCGCGGTGCGCACACCCCGGGTCGGATACGTGGGCGCCCGACAGGCAACAACGACTGCCCCCTGGCTGCTGGAGAGCTACATGAGATCAGACTTGGAGATCTCCGGCGTGGTCACAAAGTCCACCAGGCGCTCCACCGCGCCGATCAGGGTTGAATCGAGATCCCGGAAAGATCCCACTGCGTTGAACACCCGGTGCCAGCCCTCCCGCGGGTCTGACCACCCCACGCGCTGACAGATTCCGGTCTTCCAGTCCTCCCCGCGGGGTACCTGGGGCCAAGCCTTAATGCCCACTCGCTCCGGCTTCACCGCAGCCCAGATATCGATATAGGGGTGGCCGGTGACCAGGACGTGTTCTCCGACGCTCTCGGTCAGGCGGGTTTCCTTCGAGCCCTTGACCAGGTGATCGGCGAGTACCCCGACCCGGCGTCCCGGTCCGGGCTGAAACTCCGCCAGTCGCTCCGGGAGGTTGTCCAGTCCCTCGAGGTATTCCACCACCACCCCCTCAACGCGCAGGTCATGCCCCCAGACCTTCTCGACGATCGCGGCGTCGTGAATGCCCTCCACCCAGATCCGTGAGGGCGCAGCAACCTTGGCCTGCACATTCGCCACCTTCCGCGAACCCGAGTTCGAGCGCTGTGGTGCCTGCGTCGGCACGAATCGGGTCAAGGTCACCGGCTTGCCTTCAAGGAGGAAGGCACCTTCCCGCATCTTAAATAGGTGCTGGGCGCCGCGCCGATCCTCCAACCGGATGAAATCACCATCATAGGTGCGCTCGAAACCAACCACCGCGCCGACATAGCCGCTGGCTTTGACCTCCACCACGATGCCGGGTTCCGCCGGGATCTTCGGGTAGGTCGGACGGGTGTTGCGGGAATGCCCGGCGAGGATGTCATGGGAATAAGGGTCCTTGAAGCTCATGGGTTTCCACCTTATCGGCTAGACTCCCAGCACCATGGATATCCGCGCCAATGTCTACTCCCCCCTCCAGAACACCGCCGTCTGGCTGGCCGCCTGGCTTCACGGACTCGAGTCCACCGATGAGCTGGTCGAAGCCCTGCAGGCCCTCGGCGGCAGGCACACGCTTGTCGACGGCCGCGGCATCCCGGACCTGCTGCGCGCCACCCGGGAAGTCACCGAACAGGCGCTCACCGCCGGCGAAGAGCCGGTGATGAGACTGGTGCTCTCCGGCCCCGGCGAAGCCCCGGGCCTGCGCGCCGGCACCGAGGCCGCCCAGGCGACAGCGGCCAATGGAATGGGCGCCATCATCCTGCGTGATATCGATCCGCTGACCACCCATGTGCTGGTGCCCAGTGCCGGGGAAGGCGGAACCGAGTGGGAATGGTTTCAGGAGTCCGGCCCGCTGCCGGCTCCAGCCTATCTCTCCCCCGGCGATGCCGATCTCCTGCTGTCCGAGGCGACCAACAAGGCCGCAAAGCTGATCGAGGGTTCCGGCTACCGCACCACCGCGTTGAATAATCCACGACTGACGGTGGGCACCCTGGCGGACTTCTATGACACCCCAGGGCTTCCCGGATCCACCCCGGCGCGCGCCGCGAAGCTCTTCGCCCGGGCGGACCGCGTGGCCGCGATCATCGAGACCGTCACCGAGCGGATGGCAGATCATTCCATGGATCCGCACCTGCTGGGGCTGTGGCGCCACATTCGGCAGGCGCGGATGGCCGGGGTCAGTTATGCCGTGCGGGAGTTTGGCCGGGAGATCTGACAGCAGCCCGGCGCGCAGGGCGCACCGTTGAGGGTGCAACCCGAGAGGGTGAGGTCACTGAGCCGGGCGGGCGCGGCGTCGTCAAGCAGTTCCTCGATGATGTTGACGACCATCCGGGAAAACTCCGGTGTCGCGCCGGCGGTGTCGACGCGGGCGAAGGCCACGCCCAGCTGATCTGCGGCAGCCGCCAGCTCGGAGTCAAGGTCCCAAATCACCTCCATGTGATCGGAGATGAATCCGATCGGACAGAACACCACGGCTGATACGCCTTCATCCTGGTGAATCTGGGTGAGGTGATCGACGACATCCGGTTCCAGCCACGGGGTTGCCGGGTTGCCGGAGCGCGAGTTCCAGGCCTGATCCCACTGTGTGACCCCTGCTGCCGCCGCGACGAGACGGGATGCCTCGATCACCTGGCGTGAGTAGAGATGTCCATCATCGGGACCACCGGCGGCCTGATCCGCGGCCGAGGGCACCGAATGCGCGGTGAAGACCAGGCGGGCATCCTCCCGCTTATCCGCCGGCAGGGATTCGAAGGCGGCGCGGACATTGCGGGCCATGACCTCGATGAACAGCGGATGATCATAGAACTGCCGCAGCTTGGTGAAGTTGACCTCAGGGAGTCCCTGCTGCGCCAGGTGCATTCTGATCCGGCGGATATCCTCGTGGTACTGCAGGCAGGCAGAATAACCCGCCCAGGCGGAGGTCGCGAAGACCAGGGCGTTGTTCACCCCGTCCCGAGCCATCTGCTCGGCGGTCTCCTCGGCCATCGGGTGCCAGTTGCGGTTGCCGAAATAGACCGGCAGCTGATGCCCCCGGTCCCCCAGTTCAACCTGCAGTTCGGCGATGATCTCGCGGTTGAGACGGTTGAGCGGGCTGACCCCACCGAAGTGGAAGTAGTGCTCGCCGACAACCTTCAAGCGCTCCCGGGGGATGCCTCGACCCCGGGTGACATTCTCCAAAAAAGGAATAACCTCCTCCTCCCCTTCGGGACCACCGAAGGAGAGGACGAGGAGAGCATCATAGTTATGAGTCCTTGATTCAGACATGAATTCAGACTATCAATACGACCCTAGATCAAACGAACCGCCGAGGGTGACATCCCCGACCAGCGCACATCGCTGACCTGAACAGTGGAACCGGACTGCGGGGCCTCGAGCATCTTGCCGTCACCGAGGTAAATGGCGACATGATGCTCCGCGTTGGCACCGTAGAAGATCAGGTCACCGCGCTGCATCTGGTTCGGATCAACCTTGGTTCCGTGGTTGTACTGGTAACCGGTGTAGTGCGGCAGGGCGATGCCGACGCCGGCGAAGGCATAGACCATGAGGCCGGAGCAATCGAAACCGACTTTGTTGTAGTCGCCGTAGCTATCAGCCACCCCACCATCGCGGATGCCCGTCGTCGGGCCGCTGGCATCACCGCCGCCCCAGGAATAAGGTACGCCGACCTGGGTTTGGGCGCGGGCGATCACCTGCTCGATCAGTTCCTCCCGGGAGCCCGAGACGGTCTCCTGTGCCTGCTCGCTGACGGACTCCAAGGTCTCCAACGGCTCCAGCTGAACCAATTCCACCTCCGCCAGCGGTGAGCTGGAGTCCTCCCCGGCTTCGGCGGAGTCCTCTTCGGGGGCCGTATCGGCAGCCGCCGGGTTCTGGACCGCGGCGATCGGGACATCGGCGGCGTCTTCGCCGCTCGGATAGGGGTTGTCCAGTGCACTGTGATCGGCCATGTTCTGGGCGACCAGCGCTGCGGCGGCGGCGGTTGCAGCGACTAACGCGACGTCGCGAAGCTGCTGTGCCTGCGCATCGCGTTCACCTGCGGCATCTGCTTCTCGACGCGCGCGCTCCGCAGCTTCCGCTGCCTCCTCGACCTCCGCGGCCTCCACAACCTCAGCCGCCCGGGCGGCTTCAGCTTCCTGGCGGGATTCAGTGGCCTCGCTGTTTTCGGCGACCTCAGGGGTAACCTCAGGTGTTTCAGCTGGCGCTTCGGGCTCCACCGCGACTGAGTTCTCGGCGGCTGCTGCCCGCTCGTTCTCTGCGGCGGTTTTCGCCGCCGCTTCCGCCTTGATGGCTTCAGCCTCGGCTTGGGCACGCTCTTCGGCAGCGGCGGTGGCCGCTGCCTCCGCCTGCTTCCGGGTGGCCTCCGCGGCCACATGTTCCTGGTACTCCCGGCGCTGCGTCTGCAGCTGATCCGCATTGCCCCGGGAGCGGTTCAGTTCCTCCTGGGCGGTGTCCCGCTCAGCAGCCAGACGGGCACGTTCCGCGGTGATCCCCGCCAGGCGTGAGTTGGTCTCCTCGATCTGACGCTCGGTGTCCGCCTTCGCGGCCTCCGCCGAAGCCTCGCGCTGCTCGGCGAGGTTACGGGTCTCGCGCAGCCGGGATTCCTCATTCGCCTGGCGGGTGCGCAGCTCATCAAGCTTATCGACGGCCGAGCGCTGGCTCTCGGCATTGGTTCGCAGGTAGGTCTGACGGTCCAGTGAATCTTCGACGCTCTCGCCACCGGCCGCCGCGGTCACGGCAGCATTCTTCGAACCATTGCGATACGCGGCCCGGGAGATCTCATTGAGAAGTTCCTGGGCGGTGTCGATTTCTGCCTGGGTTCCATCCAGATCCGACCTCGCCGCGGTGACGGCTTGTCGAGCCTGCTCGGCGGTGGCCTGGGCATCATGCAGGTCCACCAGGGCCTTGTTCACGCTTTCGCGTAGACCTCCGATGTCGAGCTCGAGCTTGTTGATCTCATCCTGCGACTGCGAGATCTGGCCGGCGAGCGTGGAGACCGTGGCAGTGCCGTTTCCGATCTGATCACGCACCGCCTGCAGTGTCTCGTCGTCAGGGTTGACTGGCTGGGCCAGCGCGGGGGGAGCCTGGGCAAGCAGTGCACCACAGATAACGACAGCTGCGGTGCGCTTGAGCAGTAGGCGGATGTGCTGCCCGGGTGCGTCGTGGGTGGAAGCCACAGATTCTCCTCTTCTCGGGGCCGCCGAAGAAATGGAAAACCACCTCTTCCGACAGCCGGCCGACCGTCCAATACTTTTGCTCACGGAACGATCTCAATCATGACTGATTTGAGATTTTGACCCCTCCCGGCAAGCTTCCCCGCGTGCCCGGAGCCATAAGGGCCACTCCCCGTCAAGCCCCAGGGCCTGACATTTTTGGGAACAATCCAAAATTGTCTCAGTTAAAGTCATCGACCCGTGAGCCGACATTAGAACCATAGGCCACAGCAGCTACAGGCGCAGACATTGTTCACAAGAGTCACAAAAGTAAAGGCCTGAAACATTACCGAACAACTGCCCCTGCCAGCCAGATCACAAACCGGACCCCAGATAGTGACAATGATCACAACGGAAATCTGGCACCCCTCATCGCAGGGGCCGGAACGGGTGACGGTGGGGACGGTGGCATATCCCCCGTCGCCGGAAGGGAGGTCATTTCCTCAACCTTGACTTGAGGGTTCTTGGCCCAAACCTGAGAAACCAATCTCAGAAACATATCTGGACCCCGGTCCGCACCTAAGAAAATCAGGCATACCTAGATCTCCGGACCCAGCACCTGGACCATGCCGATCCGATTTACTTAACAAGCCTTTCTAAAAAGGTGACCAGCACCCAACCGCCGACAGAGAATCCCGCAGCAGCTTCAGGACCCCGAGACCGATATGAGACCCTTTCGGCCACTGAGACCGAGCCAGGTCAACACCACCACCGCCAGAATGAGAATGATTGCCAGGGAGGATGCCAGCACCCAATTTGGCCCTGGAGTGGCGGTGATCTGGTCCACCAGATTCCGGGTCGCCCCCACATAGTCACTATCTCCCAGGAAGTGCCACTGGGCAGCTTCAATATCTGCCCGGGTGTGCACCTCGCTGACAATGGCCCCGGAGCCCGGACTGCGCACGATCACCGTATCCAGCCCGGTGGCATTGATCAGCTCACTGGCGATGTCTCGCTGATCTGCAGTCTGGGCCGGTGCCCGATCGAGCAGGACCATGCCGACCGACCCGAATCCCGCGGTGTCCGCATCGGCCAATACCCCCTGCAGCTCCCCCTCCATTGAGGGGTAGTCCCGGGCAACCTCGCCAATGGCGACCCCATCTTCCTGGAGCTGGGATGCGAGGTCCTCAATATTGACTTCGGCGGGAATCATGCAGGTGACCGTCCTTGTGCTGGGCTGTGCGGTGTTCAGGTGAGACTGTCTCAACAATAAGGGGATCGCTAAATCCCATGCCCCCGTTATATTAGGCCCCCACCCTTCGCTGGGCCGGGGCACGTCGAGGGGGCAATGCCACACAACAGAACGCTCGTACTGTTAGACTATCGGCAGACGGCGGGACTCCCCCCTAGACTTAGAGGTGCGATCCGTCGTGTTCTGGCGGCTGCCACTTCCAGCCGATGTCGGTGCCGTCCGCAGAACTTACCCATTAAATCCGAAGCATTGGAGCTCACTGTGACTGAAAGCAAGAACTCCTTCAACGCCAAGCGCAAGCTCGAAGTTGGCGAGAAGTCTTATGACTTCTTCGCCCTCGACGCTGTGCCCGGCATGGAGAAGCTGCCCTACTCCCTCAAGGTTCTCGGCGAGAACCTCCTGCGGACCGAGGACGGCAAGAACGTCACCGCCGATCACATCAACGCCATCGCCAACTGGGATCCGTCCGCTGAGCCGAACACTGAGATTCAGTTCACCCCGGCACGTGTCCTGATGCAGGACTTCACCGGCGTTCCCTGTGTAGTCGACCTGGCCACCATGCGCGAGGCCGTCAAGACCCTGGGCGGCGACCCGGACAAGGTTAACCCGCTGAACCCGGCTGAGATGGTCATCGACCACTCCGTCATCATCGAGAGCTTCGGCACCTCCTCCGCTCTCGAGGACAATGTCAACATCGAGTACGAGCGCAACGAGGAGCGTTACCAGTTCCTGCGTTGGGGCACCGGCGCCTTCTCCAACTTCCGCGTCGTTCCCCCGGGAACCGGCATTGTCCACCAGGTCAACATTGAGTACCTGGCACGCGTCGTCTTCGACAACGATGGTCTGGCTTACCCCGACACCTGCGTCGGCACCGACTCCCACACCACCATGCAGAACGGCCTGGGCATCCTGGGCTGGGGCGTCGGCGGCATCGAGGCAGAGGCTGCCATGCTCGGCCAGCCGGTCTCCATGCTCATCCCGCGCATCGTCGGCTTCAAGATCTCCGGCGAGATCCCGGCTGGCGTCACCGCCACCGACGTGGTGCTCACCATCACCGAGATGCTGCGTAAGCACGGTGTCGTCGGGAAGATCGTCGAGTTCTACGGTGCCGGCGTTGCCCAGCTTCCGCTGGCCAACCGCTCCACCATCGGCAACATGTCCCCGGAGTTCGGCTCCACCGCCGCCATGTTCCCGGTCGACTCCGAGACCATCGATTACCTGCGCCTGACCGGCCGTGACGAGGACTCCATCGCACTGGTCGAGGCTTATGCCAAGGCTCAGGGCATGTGGCTGAACCCCGAGACCTCCGTCGAGCCGGAGTTCTCCGAGTACCTCGAGCTGGACCTGGGCACCGTCGTTCCCTCCATCTCCGGCCCGAAGCGCCCGCAGGACCGTATCATCCTGGCCGAGTCCAAGCAGCAGTTCCGTAAGGACCTGAGCAGCTACACCAACGGTTCCGGCGTCTCCGACGTCCAGGACTTCGTCTCCGAGGGTGGCAACACCGGCGACCACGGCATCCCCCAGGAGATCGCCGCCGTCGCTGCCGACGCCCCGAGCCTGGCCCGCGGCAACGCCGGCCGCGCCACCGCACCGGCCAAGGTCGAATACGCTGGTCAGGAAATGGTCGTCGACCACGGTATGGTCGCCATTGCGTCCATCACCTCCTGCACCAACACCTCCAACCCCTCGGTCATGCTCGGTGCCGGCCTCGTCGCCCGCAACGCCAACCGTCTGGGTCTGAAGGCCAAGCCGTGGGTCAAGACCTCCATGGCCCCGGGTTCCCAGGTCGTCACCGGTTACTTCGACCGCTCCGGCCTGTGGGAGGACCTCGAAGCCCTGGGCTTCTACCTCGTCGGCTACGGCTGCACCACCTGCATCGGTAACTCCGGCCCGCTGCCGGAGCCGGTCTCCGCAGCCATCAACGACAACGACATCGCCGCCACCGCAGTGCTGTCCGGTAACCGTAACTTCGAGGGTCGTATCTCCCCCGACGTGAAGATGAACTACCTGGCTTCCCCGCTGCTGGTCATTGCCTACGCCATCGCCGGCACCATGGACTTCGACTTCGAGAAGGAGCCGCTGGGTCAGGATCAGGAAGGCAATGACGTCTTCCTGAAGGACATCTGGCCCTCCGCCGAGGAGATCCAGGAGACCATCAAGCAGTCCATCTCCCGCGAGCTCTACGTCGAGGACTACAAGGACGTCTTCACCGGTGACCACCGCTGGCAGGCACTTGAGGTTCCCGAGGGCAAGGTCTACGAGTGGGACGAGAACTCGACCTACATCCGTAAGGCCCCCTACTTCGACGACATGTCCGTCGAGCCCTCCCCGGTTCAGGATGTCCAGGGCGCCCGCGTCCTGGCCCTGCTCGGCGACTCGGTCACCACTGACCACATCTCCCCGGCATCCACCATCAAGCCCGGCACCCCGGCCGCGCAGTACCTGGACGCCAACGGCATCGCCCGTCAGGACTACAACTCCTTCGGTTCCCGTCGTGGTAACCACGAGGTCATGGTCCGCGGCACCTTCGCCAACATCCGCCTGAAGAACCAGCTCCTGGATGATGTCTCCGGTGGTTACACCCGCGACTTCACCCAGGAAGGTGCTCCGCAGGCCTTCATCTACGATGCCTCCCAGAACTACCAGGCCGCCGGCACCCCGCTGGTCGTCCTCGGTGGCAAGGAGTACGGCACCGGCTCTTCCCGTGACTGGGCTGCCAAGGGCACCCGTCTGCTGGGAGTCAAGGCTGTCATCGCCGAGTCCTTCGAGCGTATCCACCGCTCGAACCTGATCGGCATGGGTGTCATCCCGGCACAGTTCCCGGCTGGCGAGTCCTGGAAGTCCCTGGGCCTGGACGGCTCCGAGACCTTCGATATCTCCGGCATCATCGCCCTCAACGAAGGCGATGCCATCCCGGAGACCATCCACGTCACCGCCACCAAGGACAACGGCGACAAGGTTGAGTTCGACGCAGTCGTCCGCATCGACACCCCCGGTGAGGCTGACTACTACCGCAACGACGGTATCCTGCAGTACGTTCTGCGCCAGATGATCAACTCCTAGTTCATCGCGTTCAGCTGAAGGGGGCTGTACCTCGATTCCGGGCCTGTCCCGGTATCGCTGGTGCAGTCCCCTTTGTGGTTCCCGATATGTGGGCCACTCCAAGACAAGGAGGCGCTAATGCCTGTTGTCAGTAAACCTGAGCTATCCAAACGTCGGCACGAGATTCTGGAAAGTGCACGCAAGTGTTTCGCCGACTTCGGATATGAGGGTGCGACGGTCCGAAGACTGGAGCAGGCCACCGGCAAATCCCGCGGAGCCATCTTCCATCATTTCGGTGACAAGGAGAACCTCTTTCTCGCTCTCGCACGCGAGGATGCGGCACGAATGGCCGAGGTGGTGACGGAAGAAGGATTGGTCGAAGTCATGCGTGATCTTCTGGACCACCCGGAAAAACACGATTGGCTGGCCACCCGCTTGGAGATCACCCGGATGATCCGCACCGACGAGGTCTTCAAGGCCCGGTGGCAGGAACATCAGGCGGTCCTCGACGAGGCCATCCACTCACGCTTGACCCGCAATGCCGAGCAAGGGCGGATGCGCACCGACGTGCCCGTCGATGTCCTGCATGTTTACCTGGAGACCGTGATGGACGGCCTCCTCTCCCGGTTGGCCTCCGGCCGATCGGCGGCCGGGCTGGACCAGATGCTGGATCTCGTGGAGGACTCGGTCCGCCGCAGTTCCTAAGACCACCGAGGATTTCCAGCCCGCCTCCGAGGCACCTTCATACGTGCCCCGGGGGCGGGCCATTCTCCTTCTAGACTGCAAATTATGGAACATATATACCGCTTGGTCTATACTGCTCGGTATGGTTTCAGTGCTTCTCGTTTCCCCTCGTCAAGGCGCAGCCGTTGCCGCTGCCGAATACCGCGACGTGCTCAAGGCCTCCGGCCTGCGGCCCGAGGAGCTGACCCAGCGAATGCTTGATTCCGAGGTCTCCCGGATCGGCGACCTCAGTAGCTTCGACGGCGTCATCGTCGGCGGCAGTTCACTCAATGTCACGGATTTTGATTATGGCGATTGGCAGCGCAGGGTCCACGAGGAACTGACCTGGCTCGCCAAGGCCCCCATCCCCACCCTGCTGGTCTGCTACGGCGCCAGTTTCCTGACCTACGCCACCGGCGGCAAGGTCGGCCGCAGCCACTCCGAGCCCAGCGGACCCACTGTGGTCGAGCTGACCGAGGCCGGTCGACACGACCCGCTGACCGCCAATCTTCCTGAGCGTTTCACCTCCCTGACCGGGCACACCGAGAACATCGAGGAAATCGGCCGGGGCATGACGGTGCTGGCTACCGGCCCGAGCTGCCCGGTGCAGATGGTCCGGACCAATGAGTGGACCTGGGCCTGCCAGTTCCATGCAGATATGGACGCAGCGGCGATGAAAGACCGGATGGACTTCTACTTCAACTACGGATACTTCTCCCCAGCGGACTATGACCACATCATCGCGGGTCTGCCCAGCGTGGATACCACCTGGTCCCATCAGGTGCTCCGCAATTTCGTCGGATACTGCGCCCTGAAAAGTGCGGCTCCCGTCCGCACCGCCGCAGTCCGCACCACGGACCGACGTCCGGGGCGCGAACTGCAGCCGACACTCGTTGGCTAGAACTTATTGGCGGGAGTGTTCCCGTCAGTGAAGGCGAGGATCTTCTTCTCGGGCAGCTTGCTCCGCCCGGTCATCTCCGTGATCACATCGGCAACCAGGTAGCGGGAGGTCTTACGATCCCAGACCTGCTCATTCTCATCCTCGAGAAGCGTGCCGCCGGTGGACTCCTCCATCGTCAGCAATCCCGGGGCCAGAATGAGGGTATCCAGCCCCTCGGTGGCCAATAGCTCCCGGTCCACCTTCTTCTTCGACTCGGCATAGGCATAAAAGTCATCCTCAGGATCCACCTGAAGATTCAGTGACCCCAGGAAGGACACCATGAGATAGCGGGGAACCTGCTCCCCTCGCGCCAGGAGATTGCGAATGGCCTCGATCGAGGTCAGTGCCGCGTCGCGGTCCACCGCGTAGGTGCCCTCGACACTTCCACTGTCGCCGTGCCCGGCAGCCCAGATGACCACGTCATATTGGACCAGGCGCTTCTCCCAGGTCTCAACTTCCAAGCCGATAATATCGCGGATCAGCGGAGTCGCACCGATGGCCTCGATATCGGAGACGTGGTTCGGGTTGCGGATAACAGAGGTGACATCGTGCCCGGCAGCAATCAGCTTCGGGGTCGCGATCAGGGCCACGCGGCCGTGGCCGCCGATGATCAGTACCTTTTTGCTCTTTGTGTCTACCATGGCCCCACCCTAGTTAAGGCTTCCGCGCTTCGCAGGGACCCCGGTCTCAATATCGATGAGAATGTGGAACAGATCATCTTCTCCGGTCGCCGCCAACCATCCTCCCGGATACCTCGCCACTACCTCTTTCCCTCATGATTCCGCCGGTCAGCGCAAGCCCAACTCAGGAGCCAGGAGGCATGTCCACCCTCATCCGGGACATCTATCCAACAGCTCGATGAGCGATTTCAGCTTGGCGATCTACGGACCCCCGGGCCACCCTCATGCTTGCATCCCCCGGCTTCCCGGTGCTCTTCCTGCAGGAGGGAATGACGGATAGCTTCCTAGAGGACCTCGACGTTTCCTTGACCGTCGATGAAATCGAGTCGGCCGCGTAGCGGCAGATCCTCGCGGCAGGCCATCTCAGCGAGCACCTGGGACACCAGCTCCCGGGAGGTGCTGCCCGGATAATCGAACTTCGCCGGGGTGGCCGCGGCGTCGATAAGCCGAATGCCGCAGTGCGCATCATCATGGAAATTTCCGGGGCCGATGAGTAGAGCATCCTCGAGCGCACGAGCACAGAAGTAGGCATCCACCGCGCGCCGGGCCGCGAGCAGCTCCGCCAGATCAGGGTCCGCAGCCGCTTCCGCAGCAGTATGCGCAGTGGCGCTGAGCAGCAGCAACCTCGGCGGGTTGGGTGAGGAGCCGATGGTGTCGATCAGCTGGATCGCGGCATCGTACTCAGCTTCCGGTGAGCTCTCCGCGGACTCCCCGACGGACCAGATCGCCAGTTGTATTCCGGAGAGCAGGGTCCGCCAGGTATTCACATCAGCCCGGGCGATGTCCTGGATCACCGGGGACGCCCCCAGCTCCAGGATCTCCCCGACCCGGTCTTTGTCACGGATCACCGACGTGACGGAGAATCCCCCCGCAAGCAGCTTCGGGGTGGTCAGCCGGGCGACAGTTTCATTGCCGCCGACGATCAGCGCATTTTTCATCACAGTTATAGATGTTACGGTGCACAACTACTTTCTGCCGACAAACAAGTAAGTGGCTGGGCCGATGCCGTTGAGGAAAGCACCCAGCGCCCACACCCACTTCGGGCCGCGGACCTCATCCCGGGAACGCCGCGCGAGAGAAACCCAGGTGGCCACTTTGGTGGCCAGCTCAAGTACTACCCCGACGATCAGGGCACGCTCGCCCTTCCGGCCGATCCGGCGCTGCAATTCACGGCGCTGCTCATGAACGTTCTTCTGAAGATATCTGATCAGGTCATCCACAAGACCCCAGCATATTAGCCATCGCGGAAACTTTCCTGCTAACGCAACGGGACTGCCAGCTCAACCGCCCTGAGGAGGGGATGTGACCAAACCCCCAGTCGAGACGGGAATTCTCACCCAGGTAGCATGAGCAGACATGAAAGCCATCATGACTGTCACCGGAATCGACCACACCGGAATCATCGCCGCCGTTGCCACCGCGATCGCAGAGCAGAACATCAACATCCACAACGTCCAGCAATCCATCATGGACAACTTCTTCACCATGATCCTGCACGTCGTCCTCCCCGAGGGGCTGGACATCGCCACCGTCCAGGAGAAGATGGCAGACGTGGAAAATCAGGAGAAGCTGGTCATCCGCATCCAGTCCGAAGAATTCTTCACCGCAGTCAACGAAATTTAGGGATAGAAACTCACCATGGCATTCGATGATAAGGGCACTCAGATCCTCGACACAATCGAGATGATCGAGCGCTACCGACTGGATATCCGCACGGTCACCATGGGCATCAGCCTGTTGGAGTGCACCCGCTCCACCATGGCCGAGACCTGTGAGGCCGTCTATGACCGTGTCTCCACCCAGGCCCGCCGACTGGTGGAGGTCTGCGAGGGCATTGAACGCGAACTCGGCATCCCGATCGTGAACAAGCGGATTTCGGTCACCCCGATCTCGCTGATCGCCGGTGGCCTCGACGGTGATCCCGTCGACCTGGCCAAGGCGCTGGACCGCGCTGCCAAGGAGGTCGGCGTGAACTTCATCGGCGGCTACTCCGCGCTGGTGGAAAAGGGCGGCACCACTGCCGAGAAGAAGCTGATCCGCTCCATCCCGGAAGCCCTGACCGTCACTGACGTGGTCTGCGCCTCCGTCAACATCGGCTCCTCCCGCGCCGGCATCAACATGAACGCCGTCGCCGAGATGGGTCGCGTGGTCAAGGAAGCTGCCGCAATGACGGCCGACCGCAGCGCCATCGCCTGCGCCAAGCTGGTCGTCTTCGCCAACTCCGTCGGTGACAACCCCTTCATGGCCGGTGCCTTCCACGGTATCGAGGAGCCGGACTGCGTGGTCAGTGTCGGTGTCTCCGGCCCCGGTGTGGTCTCCCGCGCCCTGACCGGCATGGAAGGCGCGACCCTCAATGAGGTCGCCGAGGAGATCAAGAAGGCCGCCTTCAAGATCACCCGCGCCGGCCAGCTGGTGGGCAACCTCGCCGCCGAGCGCCTCGGGGTTCCCTTCGGTATCGTCGACCTCTCCCTGGCACCGACCGCTGAGGTCGGCGACTCCGTGGCCAATATCCTGGAGGTCATGGGCCTGGACCAGGTGGGCACCCACGGCACCACCGCTGCCCTGGCACTGCTTAACGACGCCGTGAAGAAGGGCGGCATGATGGCCTGCTCCCGCGTGGGTGGGCTCTCCGGTTCCTTCATCCCGATTTCCGAAGACAAGGGCATGATCGATGCCGTGCGCTCCGGCGCCATCTCCATTGACAAGCTTGAGGCCATGACCGCCATCTGTTCGGTCGGCCTGGACATGATCGCCATCCCAGGTGACACCTCCGCGGAGACCATCGCCGGCATGATTGCCGATGAGGCGGCCATCGGTGTGATGAACCATAAGACCACTGCGGTCCGAGTCATCCCGGTGCCGGGAACGGTCCCCGGCGATGAGGTCAACTTCGGCGGCCTGCTCGGTTATGCCCCGGTCATCCCGGTCAACCAGGTCGGCAACTCCGCCTTCATCAACCGTGGCGGGTTCATCCCCTCCCCGGTCCACGGCTTCCGGAACTAGTGCGCCGGTAACATCGGCGGCTTGGCAGCCGAAGGCGAAAGGTGCGCGGAACCGGGATCTTCAACCCGGCTCCGCGCACCTTTCGTTATTCCCGGCTAAGTTCTCCAGGAAGTTCCGCGCACCGCTGTAAAGACTTAAACCTCAGGAAGTTCCCGCGGCACGACCTTGCCAGCGTCATTGCGGGGCAGTTCCTCGCACCAGACAATATTGTCGGGGATGTTCTGCCAGGCCAGATTATCGCTGGCGAGCTTGCGCACCGCATCCTCATCAAGCGCCCGCCCAGCCTCGCTGTCCTCGCGGACGAGGTAGCAGTTCAGGTCGGCGATGATGTCATTCTGTACACCCTTGACGAAGACATCCGCCACGCCCTCCTGCTTAACCAGGAATTCCTCCAGCTCCCGCGGGTAGACATTCTCGCCGCCCTTGATCACCATGTCATCGGCGCGGCCACGAACGTGCAGGTAGCCCTGCGCATCAAAGAAGCCGAGGTCACCGGTGGCGAGCATCCCGTCATGGGAGCGCACCTCATCCTTGGCGGAGAGGTAGCCCCGCATGGATTCGGAGTTGGAGCTGAAGATCTCACCGACCTCGCCGACCGGCGCTTCCGAACCATCCTCCAACAGGATGACCGTACGAACGCCGGTAGCGACGGTGCCCGCCCGGTCCGGGTCTGCCGCCAATTCGGCGCCGCTGGCCACGGCGACGGGGCCGTGTTCGGTGGAACCATAGAAGTTGCACACCACCGGACCGAAACGGTTGTTAAGAGTGCGCACCAGGGAAGGCGGGATGGCATTGCCGGAGGAGACGATGAACTCCAGCGGCCCGACCTGGGAACGCAGTGCCGGATCCGCGCCCTCCGCAGACTCCAACACGGCGATGAAATCACGGAGGAAAACCGCCGCCGAGACCACACCGTTGATACCGTGCTCGGCGCAGTCACTCACGGCCTGGGACGGATCGAAGTTGCGGCGCAGCACCATGGTGGATTTGGTCAGCAGGGCGATGTTGAGGTTGAGCCAGCCCCAGGCGTGGAAGAGTGAGGCGCTGAGCTGGATGGTACCACCGAGGCGCCAGGGCACCTTCGGGAGCACCGAGCCGAGCACCTGCGGGGTCTTCGGCACGCCGCGGACCACGCCCTTCGGAGTGCCGGTGGTGCCGGAGGACATGATGATGGTGGGGTGCTGAACCGGCCGCGTCGGCAGCTTGATGTTCGGGTCAGCCGCAGCGATGACCTCCATGATGCCGGGATGAACAGTCACCGACGTCGGGAGGTCCGCTGGTGAGGGGTTGTAGCCGAGGATGACCTGGATACCGGCGGTGTCGCCGATGGCCTCGACATACTCGGCATCGGCGACCAGCGCCACGCCACCGTACTGCTTCAGGACCGCGCGGACCTGATGCCCCGAGGAATAGGGGTTCATGATCAGCGGGCTGGCGCCGAGGTAGGCGCAGGCGATCAAGGTCAACGGGTTAACCCGGCTATTACGGGAGAGCACACCGACGTTATCGCCCTCACGCACACCCCGGGCACGGAGGCCGCGGGCCAGCGCCCGGGCGCCGTCGCGAAGTTCACGGTAGCTGAGCTGACCCATGTCATCGATGACGGCGGCGCGCTGGGGACTGTAGCTGGCAGCGGCTTCCGCCAGAAACGCGAAGGACATTCCCCAGCGGGTGACGGCCTGGCCGAGGGTGGCCACCCCGCCAACTCCACGGAAAGCCAAGGCGCCGGCGCCAGCCAAGGAAGGCACCGACTCCACGAACTGCCGGGCCAGGACAGTGCGCGGAATCTCCACGTCTAGGACGGAGCCGATCGGTTGATTCTTTGCCACGTTGAGGTTTCCTCGGGTCTGTGTCGTTGCCCCTTCGGGCCGAAGAAAACGGGCCCGGGAAAGGCTGCGGAGTGGGGAGTGTCTTAAGGGTGTGCCGCATCTGGATCAAGCTCGACCAGATGCGGCACACAGGGTTTAGGCGCGGGCGATAACTCCGCCGACCTCGGTCATGCCGCGAGCGGTCATGTGGATCGGTAGGTTGATGGACTCGCCGAAGTCGAAGATCGCGCCATACCAACGCTGACCGTCGGGGGCGCACATCTCATGGCCGCGGGAGGCGGCACGGACATCGACGAACTTGGTGCCGGTGCGCGCTGCCAGGCCGGACTGCATGGACTGGATGAGATTCTCCGACTGCACGATGATCGGCAGCGGCTCATAGGTCCGGATATTGTTGCCCAGCTGCAACAGGCAGACGGCGTGGCCGTTGGTGATGGCCGGGTAACCGACGATCTTGATCTCCGCATTGGGAGCGGCAGACCTGATGCGGTCAACTTGGCCGGCGGCGATGTTGATGTAGGTGTCACGGATCCACTGTTCCGAGGCACCGTTCAACAGCGGGCCATAGGTGTCATTGAAACCGAAGTTGAGGAGCACCTCCCGGGTTCCACCATCGAGGTGACCATCCTGCATGGCCCAATCGACCTGCTGCGCCAGGGAAACGCCACCGCTGAAGACGGAGGCGCCGGTGCAAGAGTAATCATGTGGGGTCAAGCCCTGCTGCCAGGCCGCGTGCTTGGCGAAGCCATTCGGATCAGTCGGGCAGTTAGTCCGGTTGCCGGTACCGGCACTTCCGGAAGAACCGGAGGATCCCATTGCCTTGGCATTGATCCACTCCGGAATCGCCGGGTTGGACATCACGGAATCACCGAAAGCGACCAGTGCATTCGGGGAGGCAGCCGCTTGGGGAGCCACCGCCAATCCCATGGTTGTCAGGACCGTAGCAGCGATTGCCGCCAGAGAACGTTTCTTCATCTTCAATACCACCTTCAGGGCTTACTTCGGCCGCGCCCGCGACTTTGTTACGGCTGGGAAAATTATCCCAAGATAGCTGGGGGAACAAAAGGACTCATGAACCTCAGGGGCTAACTCTCATCTCTTCAGTCACAAAAGTACCAGTAAATATGGCATCTGCTGGGGGCTGGCTGGATCGAGGCTCCAAGAAGCATAACAATATGGTTACGTGAGTGAATGGATGAACCCCGCGACACGCCCGGGCCAGGCCGCTACCCCGCCGGAGTATGAGGCACCGGGACCGCCGCTGCAGACTCTGGGCGCAGATCGGGCACCTGGACCGGCTGCCTCGCAGCTGCGGCCGAAGGTGGCGGGAATTCCCCAGCCAGGTTCGCGAAGACCGCAAAGCCCTGCGCCTCAATGAACTCCGCAGTGGCCTCATATCCGGCCCGGCGCGCCTGCCGTTCCTCCCAGGCGGTCGGTGGAATCAACAGGGTCAGCGAAGCCAGGGGAAACCGCTTCTCGACGGCCGCGTGGATCAGCGCTCCCGCCCCCATCGAGGCCCCCACCCCGTGCACCGGGGTTTCCCCTAAAACTTCCCGCACCAAGTCGGCCACCAGCTGGGCATAGCCTGCCGGGTATAGTCCGCCGCGGCCACAACTGGGCTGGAGGGCCCGTGCCCCGGGGCGTCGATACGCAGCACCCGCAGCCCCTCGGCGGCAGCGGTGGCATGGGTACCGCTGACGTCCTCGCGCCGACGGCTCGACCCCAGCCCATGGAGTTGGAGTACCGGCGGGCCCGACTCTGGACCGGTCAGGCTATAGGCCCGTTCCACCCCGCGGATCACACTGCATTGCCCACTCATGGCAGCACAGCGTAGATCAGGGGCGCATGCCCCGCAGGTAGGCGCCGGTGACCGCCAGCTGTACCAGTCGGGCCACCGGCCTGCCCAGCCGGGCCCAGAACCAGTCCGGCTGCGAGAAGGCCACGCAGCGTGCGATGACCTCCCCCTGTGGCGAGCGCGAAATAAGAAAAGCCTCTTCGCCGCGCTCCACATGCCCGGGCATGGTGCCGTACATCAATAAGGTGCGCTCCGGGCTACGCTCCTCACGCAGGATCAGGCAGGGCGACAGCGTCGGACCAAAACGCAGGCGAAGCACCTGGCCCTCCTGATGAACCCTGACGTGGGCATGGGCGTGGGCCCGCCAGCTGAGCAACCGCTCGGTGGCCTGCTCGAAGCAGTCCCGGCCGTGGCCAAGCAGCAGGGAGCGATCAGTGATCTGCCAGCCCTGCAGACCGAGCTCGACAGGGGTCTCCCCCGCTGCCAACCGCAGGCTCAATCCGCGAAGGTGCGCGGGGTAGCTCAGGTTCGTCATGGTCATCGATCCTACCGGGGTGGCCCTGTCCCAGATTCAGGTATGTTTCTGCAACGGTGCCGGGCTTTCCCCTTCACACATTTCAGAAATGACTTTGCATAGGGTAGAAGTGAATCCATCCATAGCTTGGTCGACTCCTCATTGTTTCCTAGCGACTTCAGCCAGTAGCTCTCCGATGGGATTCTTGTCGGGGATTCACTGAAACCACCACGGCGGTAATTCCGGTGACCACTGCACCGCCCAGCAGGTAAACGACCCCGGGACTAGTCAGATGGAAGCCAGTGAACAGCAACATTGCTGCCCCAAGCACCAGCACCGCTGTCGCGCCCCAGAGCAAGTTCCGTAGCGGGACATAAGGTTCGGTCAGCTGGCCCCGAACCCGCCCAACCGCCCAGGCCACCACGGCGGCAATCGTGATCAACCCCGACAGGAAGGCAAAATGCAGGGCGACCAGCAGCGCGGCCCCGGCACCGATATTCGTATCCCAACCGTCAAGGGCCATCAAAGCGGTGGCGACAAATACCAGCAGGCTCACCACCCAGCCCACGACCGCAGTGGGACATAGCATTCCTAAAAGTGTCTGCATGAAAGTGTCTGCATGTCCCAAGATTATCGGCCGGCGGTGACTTTGGTGATGAACCGCCCCAAGCCGGGGCCTCGCCGGCAGCTCGACTACCAGCCACAAAACCCTTCCGCCGAAACCTCAAGGGTCAAGAGCGAAGGTCCGGTGGATACTGAAGCAGGCGATCTCAGCGCAACGGATACCTGCGGGATTTTTGCGGGATCAACACCCGAAGGTCACGCCGCGAGAGGGCGTGACCTCGGATTTCCCGCAAAATCTTAGGCCAGCTCGACGATCTCCATGTACTGGTCGTTCCACAGATCTTCGGTGCCCTCCGGCAGCACGATGACGCGCTCCGGCTCCAGTGCCTTGACGGCACCCGGATCATGGGTGACCAAGACGACGGCACCGGTGTAGGTACGGATCGCGTCCAGCACCTGTTCACGGGATACCGGATCCAGGTTGTTGGTGGGCTCATCAAGCAGCAGCACGTTCGCGCGGGAGGAGACCAGTCCGGCCAGTGCCAGTCGGGTCTTCTCACCGCCGGAGAGCGTGCCGGCAGGCTGGTTCAGCTGATCGCCGGTGAACATGAAGGCACCGAGCACACCGCGCAGGTCCTGCTCCACGGCATCCGGGCAGGCTTCCAGGGTGTTCTGCCAGACGGATTTATCCGGGTCGATGGTGTCGTGTTCCTGGGCGAAGTAGCCAACCTTGAGGCCGTGGCCGGAGACGATGCCGCCCTCTCCGTCGGTGCGTTCCACACCGGCGAGCAATTTGAGCAGGGTGGTTTTACCGGCGCCGTTGAAGCCGAGGACAACCACGCGGGAGCCCTTGTCGATGGCCAGGTCCACGCCGGCGAACACCTCGAGGGAGCCGTACATCTTGGTCAGGCCCTTCGCATTCATCGGGGTCTTGCCGCAGGGGGCAGGCTCCGGGAAGGAAATATGGGCAACATGGTCGGACACGCGGATGTCATCGAGGGAGTTGACCATCTTCTCCGCACGCGCGAGCATCTGCTTGGCGGCGGCGGCCTTGGTGGCCTTCGCACCGAGCTTGGCGGCCTGCATCTTCAGCGCACCCGCCTTCTTCTCGGCGTTGGTGCGCTCCCGGCGACGACGGGCCTCATCGGTGGCTCGGGCATCCTTGTACTTGGTGAAGTTCATGTTGTAGACATCAGCTTCACTGCGCACCGCGTCGAGGTACCAGACCTTGTTGCAGACGTCATTGAGCAGCTCAACATCGTGGGAGATCATGATCAGACCGCCCTCGTGCTTTGAGAGGAAGCCGCGCAGCCAGGTGATGGAGTCTGCGTCAAGGTGGTTGGTGGGCTCATCCAGCAGCAGCGTGGTGGACGATTTTCCGGAGCCGTTGGTGGCGGCGAAGAGGATCTGCGCCAGCTCCACACGACGGCGCTGACCGCCGGAGAGGGTGTTGAGTTTCTGATCCAGAATGCGAGCCGGAAGGCCCAGGTTCTCGCAGATCTGGGCGGCCTCGGAGTCAGCTTCATAGCCGCCGAGGGAGGAGTATTCCTCCTCGAAACGGGAGTACTTCAGGATGGCGGCGTCACGCTTGCCGTCATCGAGGGTGGTCTCCATGATTTCCTGCTGCCGTTCCATGGCGGAACGGATCTGGTCCAGGCCGCGGGCGGAGAGCACGCGGTCCCGGGCGGTTTGTTCAATATTTCCCTCACGGGAATCCTGAGGCAGGTATCCGATGCCGCCTGAAGAGGACACCGTTCCCCCGTAGGGCTGGGTTTCACCTGCGAGAATACGCATGGTGGTGGTCTTTCCGGCACCGTTGCGGCCGACCAGTCCGACGCGGTCACCGGCCTGGACGCGCAAGAGCTGCCCGGGGGCATTGAGGAGGGTTCGGGCGCCGACGCGAACTTCAAGATCATTGGTGACAATCACAACGGGCCAGTGTATCAACCTGGGAGCCGGAACTTAAACGGCGGTATTCGGGCACAGGGTTCCCCGCCACCACATAGACTGCGGGTATGGCGAAGACCACATCTCAGGACGGAAATCCGGCAGACCCGAAGACCGGGCGGGACTACCTGGTCCGCTACTCCACCTCGCCCTATCAGAACGGCACCCTGGTGCTGCGTTTCGCGAGTGACCCCAGCCGGAAACAGCTTATCGACGCCGTCGCCAACTATGGCGTCAGCCCGCACAGCATCACCGACATCAGCGCCCAGATTGTCCCCACCCTGGCCATGCGGCAGGCCAGCCGCCACCCCGCACCACAATCGAACAGCCATCGATACTCCCAGCCCGCACCACCACCCTCCCAGTGGGTGCCCACCACCGGCGCCCGCCCCGCCCGCAGTAGCGCTCGCAGCACCAGCACAGCGAAGGCGAGCATCGAAGAACCCCTCGTGAAGAAAAGATTTCGCTGGGGCCGGGTACTGAGCATCCTGATCATGCTCTTCCTCGTCTTCTCCTTCATCAATGAGGACGCCCGCCACAACGGCGGGGACGTAGGCAGCATCAGCCCCTCGAGCGAAGGCGCCGAGCGACTGAGTTACTGCGTGGACTCCCTTGAGACCCACCGTGGTGACTCCGACAGCCCCCTGAATCTGCTGATCTCAAATGCCCCGACTGAATTCCCGGTGTCCCCGCCCAATGCCGCATTCCTCTGGGGTTGCCTGCTCGCGGAATAGCACACCCGTACCAGACGCGGCGTCGATTAGCGTCCGGGGACGCCGAACACCCCGGGCCGCCATTTCTGGCGGACCGGGGTGAACTGTTTCCTGCGGTGCTTAGATCGTTGCGGTTTCTAGACCGCGAAACCGAGCGCGCGAAGCTGCTCGCGGCCATCCTCGGTGATCATGTGCGGGCCCCAAGAGGGCACCCACACCCAGTTGATCGTGAGACTGTCGGCAACCTTGTTGCCGACGATCGCCGAGTTGCACTGATCCTCGATGACATCCGTCAGCGGGCAGGCCGGTGAGGTCAAGGTCATGTCGATCTTGGCGTCACGCTCCCCCTCGAACCAGATGTCATAGACCAGGCCGAGATCAACGACGTTGATGCCCAACTCGGGGTCGATGACGTCGCGCATGTACTCCTCGACATCAGCAGCCATGGCGATCTGTTCCTCGGTCTGCGTGGGACGAGCCGTCTGCTTCTCGAAAGTACTGCTGGACTCAGTCGATTCAGTGTTTTCGGTCTGGGTGGTGTCTTGTTCACTCATAGCTTCTCCAATGCATCTGCGGTTGCGGCCTGGAAGGCTTTCCAGCCGAGCAGGGCGCACTTGACTCGGGCGGGGTACTTGGACACGCCGGAAAAGGCGACGCCGTCTCCGATCAGCTCGATGTCACCCTCCTTTTTGCCGCGGGAGGTGACCATCTCCTCAAAAGAGGCGAGCTTGGTCATTGCTTCCTCAACCGGCTTGCCGAGGATCTCTTCCGCCATGACCGACGTTGAGGCCTGGCTGATGGAACAACCCTCAGCGTCATAGGAGACATCCTCGACAACCTTGCCGTCCGCGGAGAGGTGCACCCGGAGGGTGATCTCATCGCCGCAGGAAGGATTGACGTGGTGCACCTCAGCCTCAAAGGGATCCCGAAGGCCAGCGTGCATCGGGTGCTTGTAATGGTCCAGGATCACTTCCTGGTACATGGACTCCAGATTCACTTGCTCACCTCAAAGAATTCCTTAGCCGCGATGATGGCGTCGACCAGGGCGTCGATCTCCTCGCGGGTGTTGTACAGGTAAAAAGATGCCCGTGCTGTGGCCTGAATATGCAGGCAACGGTGCAGCGGCCAGGCGCAGTGGTGACCCACCCGGATGGACACGCCGCGGTCATCGAGCACCTGCCCCAGATCGTGGGGGTGAATGCCGTCGACCACGAAGCTGAAGGCACCACCACGAAGGTGGGTGTCCAGCGGACCGATGATCCGCAGACCCTCAATCTCCGCCAGCTTCGGCAACGCATAGGCGATAAGGTCCTGCTCATGGGTATGGATGGCTTCCATACCCACCTCGCGAAGGAAATCCACCGCGGCAGAGAGCCCGACGACCTGGCTGGTCATCTGGGTACCCGCCTCGAAGCGCTGCGGTGCCGGGGCGTAGGTGGACCCATCCATCTGCACGATCTCGATCATCGAACCACCGGTTAGGAATGGCGGCAGCTTCTTCAAATGCTCCGCCTTTCCGTAGAAGGCGCCGACCCCGGCGGGGCCGAGCATCTTGTGACCGGAGAACGCTGAGAAGTCGACATCCAGCTCGTGGAAGTTGACCGGCATATGCGGCACCGACTGGCAGGCATCCAGCACCGTCAGCGCCCCAACGGCCTTCGCCCGGGCAACCAGCTCAGCGACATCAGACACCGCACCGGTGACATTTGACTGGTGGGTGAAGGCCACTACCTTGACGGTCTCATCGAGCTCGAGTGAATCGAGATCAATGCGGCCGTCTTCGGTGATCGAGTACCACTTCAGGGTGGCACCGGTACGACGGCACAGCTCCTGCCAGGGCACCAGGTTCGCATGGTGTTCCAACTCCGTGACGACGACCGTGTCGCCCTTTTTGACCTGCAGTTCCCCTGCCCGATCATCGCCAAGTACATAGGCGATGAGGTTGAGCCCCTCGGTGGCGTTCTTGGTGAAGGCGATCTCATCAGAGTCCGCCCCCACGAAGGCGGCGATATTCTCGCGCGCCGTCTCATAGGCGTCGGTGGCTTCCTCCGCGAGCTGGTAGGCACCGCGGTGGACCGGAGCGTTCGTGTGAAGCACGAAGTGCTCCTCCGCCCGCCATACCCGTTCCGGGCGCTGTGACGTCGCACCGGAATCCAGGTAAACCAGGGGCTTCCCCTCTCGCACCGTGCGCGAGAGAATCGGGAATTCTGCCCGGATGGCCTGGACGTCGAGGGTTCCGTCAGGGTTCGTGAAGGTCATCTCAGTCCTCACAGGAACTGGTCGTAGCCGTCGGCCTCGAGCTTGTCGGCGAGCTCAGCGCCGCCGGAAGCGACGATGCGGCCGTCGGCGAACACGTGAACCTGGTCCGGCGAGATGTAGTTGAGGATGCGCTTGTAGTGGGTGATCAGCAGGATACCGCCGCTGGTCTCCTCCTGGTAGCGGTTAATACCCTCAGAGACGACACGCAATGCATCGACGTCCAGACCGGAGTCGGTCTCATCCATGACGGCGAACTTCGGCTTGAGGATATCGAGCTGCAGCACCTCGTGGCGCTTCTTCTCGCCACCGGAGAAGCCCTCGTTCACGGAACGCTCACCGAAGGAAGGATCGATGGCGAGGTCCTCGCGAGCCTGTCGGACCTCCTTGACCCAGTCGCGCAACTTCGGGGCCTCGCCGCGGACAGCGGTGGCTGCGGAGCGCAGGAAGTTGGACATGGAGACGCCCGGGATCTCGGTCGGGTACTGCATGGCCAGGAACATGCCGGCGCGGGCACGCTCGTCGACGTCGAGCTCGAGGATGTTGACGCCGTCGAGCAGCACCTCGCCGCCGGTGACCTCGTAACGGGGGTGACCCGCGATGACATAAGCCAGGGTGGACTTGCCGGAGCCGTTCGGGCCCATGACAGCGTGGACCTCGCCGGAGTTGATGGTGAGGTTCACGCCCTTCAGGATCTGCTTGGGCTCAGCGGAATCATCGTTCGGCAGGACCTGGGCGGAGAGGTTCTTGATTTCAAGGGTACTCATTGATGCTCTTTCAGTTCTAGATCGTGGGTGATGCCGCTACTCGCCCGGTGGAGCCGGGCTGAGGCGGTGCCGTGATAAAGCGGTGTGGTCCTTTAAGCGGTGACAGCCTCGAGCTCGGCGGCGATACGCGCTTCGAACTCATTCCTGATCGATTCGACCGGAACGTGGTTGATCACCTCGGAGAAGAAGCCACGGACAATGAGTCGGCGGGCTTCCTCCTCCGAAATACCACGGGTCATGAGGTAGAAGAGGTGCTCGTCGTCGAAGCGTCCGACGGTGGCGGCGTGGCCGGCACCGGCGATCTCGCCAGTCTCAATCTCAAGGTTCGGCACGGCATCGGCGCGCGCCCCCTCGGTGAGCACGAGGTTGCGGTTGACCTCGTAGGTATCGGTTCCATGAGCCTCGGCGCGGATCAGCACATCGCCGACCCAGGCAGTACGTGCCTCAGGCTTATCGCTGGACGGATCAGCCTGCAGTGCACCCTTGTACAAGACATTGGAGCGGCAGTTCGGAACAGAGTGGTCGATCAGCAGTCGCTGCTCGATGTACTGTCCATCGTCGGCGAAGTAGACACCGAGAAGTTCAGCATCGGCACCGGGCCCGGTGAACTTCACGCGCGGCACGACACGGACGATCTGGCCGCCGAAGGTTGCCAGGTTGTGGCGGAGCACGGCATCGCGGCCGAGCTGCGCCAGCTGGCCGGAAAGGTGCACGGCGTCATCTGCCCAGTCGATGTCAACGACGACGTTGAGACGTGCGTTGTCCCCGATCAGGAACTCGATGTTGTCTGCGTGCGTACCAGAACCCTGGTAGCGCAGCACGACGGTCGCGTCAGCGCCCGCCTCAACCTCGATGACGGTGGCGCCGAAGGAAGTGACATCCTCACCACGACCGGTGATGGTGAGGACCACCGGCTCAGCGTTGACGGACTCGCGGTCGAACTTGACCAGCTGCGCGGATTCCATGGAGGTCCAGGCCTGAGCCGCGACGCGGTCGACCGGAGCACCGGCACGGCCGAGACGCTCATCGCCCTTGTTCAAGGTGGCGATGCTGATTCCGGAAGCGGAGGCCGGCAGCTCAACGGAGATGTCCTGCTCCACTGCGGTTGCGAAGGTGCCGTTGTGCAGGCCGCGGATGCGGCGCAGCGCGATGAAACGCCAGACCTCATCGCGGCCCTTCGGGATCTCAAAGTCCTCCACATCGAAGGATGAGAAGATATCACCCTTCGTGTTGTGAGGGGTGGCAGCCTTAACGGTTACGTCTTTAACGATTGTGTCGGTCATTCCCTAACCCACCGATCCTTCCATCTGCAGTTCAATCAGGCGATTGAGCTCAAGTGCGTACTCCATCGGCAATTCCTTCGCGATGGGCTCGACGAAACCACGGACGATCATCGCCATGGCCTCATCTTCAGCCAGGCCGCGGCTCATCAGGTAGAAGAGCTGCTCCTGGGAGACCTTCGAGACAGTTGCCTCGTGGCCCAGCGACACGTGATCATTGCGGATGTCGTTGTAGGGGTAGGTGTCCGAACGGGAGATGTTGTCCACCAGAAGGGCGTCACACTCAACGTTGGAGGTGGAGTGGTGCGCGTTGGCGTTGATCTGCACCAGACCACGGTAAGCGGATCGTCCGCCGCCACGGGCCACCGACTTGGCGACGATGTTCGAGGAGGTGTGCGGAGCCATGTGAATCATCTTGGCGCCGGTGTCCTGGAACTGGCCTTCGCCGGCGAAGGCCACCGAGAGAACCTCGCCCTTGGCATAGGGTCCGGTCATCCAGACTGCCGGGTATTTCATGGTGACCTTGGAGCCGATGTTGCCGTCGACCCACTCCATGGTGCCGCCCTCTTCAACCTTGGTGCGCTTGGTCACCAGGTTGTAGACGTTGTTGGACCAGTTCTGAATCGTGGTGTAGCGGCAGCGGCCGCCCTTCTTCACGATGATCTCGACGACTGCGGAGTGCAGGGAGTCGGACTTGTAGATCGGAGCGGTACAACCCTCGACGTAATGGACGTAGGCATCCTCATCAACGATGATCAGGGTGCGCTCAAACTGACCCATGTTCTCGGTGTTGATACGGAAGTAGGCCTGCAGCGGGATGTCCACGTGGACACCCTTGGGAACGTAGATGAATGATCCACCGGACCAGACAGCTGCGTTCAACGCGGAGAACTTATTGTCACCGGCGGGGATGACGCTGCCGAAGTACTCATGGAAGAACTCCGGGTGCTCCTTCAGAGCGGTATCGGTGTCCATGAAGATGACACCCTTTTCCTCCAGGTCCTCGCGGATCTGGTGGTACACAACCTCAGACTCATACTGAGCTGCGACACCGGCGACCAGACGCTGCTTCTCAGCCTCCGGGATACCCAGGCGGTCGTAGGTGTTCTTGATGTCCTCGGGCAGGTCTTCCCACGACTGGGCCTGCTTCTCGGTGGAGCGGACGAAGTACTTGATGTTGTCGAAGTCAATACCTGAAAGGTCGGCGCCCCAGGTCGGCATCGGCTTCTTGTCGAAGATATCAAGCGCCTTCAAGCGAGCTGCGAGCATCCACTCGGGCTCATCCTTCTTGCCGGAAATATCCGTGACAACCTCAGCGCTCAAGCCGCGTCGTGCGGAAGCGCCGGCGGCGTCGTCATCGTGCCAACCAAAGTTGTACGGGCCAATCGAGTCGATGATCTCGTCATCACTCTTGGGGGTGTTGACACCGGGATTCTGAGTTTGGGTCATTGTCCGCTCCTCTCATCAGGAGTGTTGTTAATGGGGGTCAAGGGAATATTCGTAGTACAGATGCCGTGTCCCTCAGCAATGGAAGCCAGCTGCTGGACGTGAATTCCCACGAGGCTAGAAATTGCCTCATGTTCCGCTTCGCAGATCTCTGGGAATTCTACGGCGACGTTCGAGATCGGGCAGTGATGCTGACAGATCTGAACCCCTCCGCCGGCATTCGTGACGGTGGCAGCGTATCCGTGCTCACCGAATGCCTCCGCGAGGGCCCGGGCTGTGGCCTCCACGGATTCTTCACCGACATCGGCGGGGGCGATGCCCTCGACGATCTCAGCGATACGCTTCCTGGCAAATTCTCTCACGGCCGCTTCCCCACCGATATCACGCAGTGCGGTCAAGGCCCGAAGTGCCAGGTTGTCATAGTCATGGCCGAAATGTGTCCGACCGGAATCGGTCAGCCGAAACTCCTTCGCGGGACGCCCCCTGGAGGGAGATACCCCGGAACGTGGTCGACTGCGACGGGTAACCGCCTCAGCCAGCCCCTCGTCCACCAGAATGTCCAGGTGTCTACGGACACCTGCGGCAGAAATGCCGAGATGATCACCGAGTTGAGAAGCAGTGGACGGCCCCTTCTGAAGAAGATGAAGCATGAGCTGGTGCCGGGTCTCGCCCTCCGTGGAGCGGGTCTCGGTAGCTCGGGTCTCAGTCGTGCTGCGCACAATGGCTTCAGTCACAGTCTTCACCTCCCAGATTTTCCGGGCCGCCCAGGCCCCTGTTATTTCGGCTCTCATCATTAGACAACACTAGTGTGCCCTAATTCTATTCCCTTGTCCAACGTGTGCACCCGAATGCAACACCCTTCCCCAAGAGCGTCAATGAGCCACCTCCAACCTCGACTTTTCCTTTCCCCAGACACTCTCCGGGCGAGGGGAGCAGGAAATCTTGGCGGGTGTGCGGAGAATCTTGGCGGGCGTGACAAGGCAGGTCCGTCGGCCTGCGTAGGATGTGGCCTGTGCAACCATCAGACCCATTGCTCCGGAGGATATGGCGG
This sequence comes from Corynebacterium sp. A21, assembly GCF_052266655.1. NCBI lineage: Bacteria > Bacillati > Actinomycetota > Actinomycetes > Mycobacteriales > Corynebacteriaceae > Corynebacterium > Corynebacterium sp. A21. The sequence continues at coordinate 700,307 of NZ_JBQPQY010000001.1, read as the reverse complement.
ACACTCACCCGCGACCTGCCACGAATCGGTACCGCGGGCTCCCGTTCCGCCGAACTGCATCATGAGCCGATGGTGCAAGCCACCTCTGTGCCTGCCGTGTCCACCGTCGATCGCCACACGCCGGAGAGTGGCTCCGACACCGTCCCGGCCGATGGTCCCGAGAATCTCCCCACCGAGCCAGACCGAGAGCTGGCCGGACCGGACCTGACCCGCTTTACGGTGCTGCGCTGGATCGGCACCGTTGGTGCCCTGATGCTCGCTTTCGGCGCCTTGGGTGCCGGAGCCCTTCCGGTGGTCGACAATCCTTATCAGTACTATCCGGGCGGCTCCCTGATGTCGCGAATGCTGCAGACCTCCTCAATGGTGGTCCTGGTGGGCGTCGGCCTCCTGGTGGTGGCCTGGATTTTCATGGTCCCCTACGTGGGGGCACCACTCCGGCACCACTCCCAACTCCGGGGCACCGCGACCATCTCACAGCTGCGCCGCACCTTCATTGGCTGGACCCTGCCAATTATCTTCACTGCCCCACTGTTCACCCAGGACATCTATTCCTATCTGGCGAATGGCTCGATCGTCCTCCAAGGACTGGACCCTTACTCTGCGGGCCCGGTCGCACTGCTGGGGACGGAGAACCCACTGGCACGCTCGGTGCCTTTCATCTGGTCACAGTCGGCATCCCCCTATGGCCCGGTCGCACTGGGCCTGGCCGCTCTCATCAGCGGATTAACCAATGACTCCATCTTGCTCGGCGTCCTGGCACATCGTGTCCTTTCCCTGGCGGGCGTTCTGGTGGCGGGCTGGGCCGTGGTCATGCTGGCCAAACGCTGCCGGGTCAACCCCTCCGCCGCCTTCTGGCTGGGCATCCTCAATCCACTCACGATCCTGCATCTGGTCGGCGGCATCCATAATGAATCGGTGCTGCTCGGCTTCGCCCTGTTGGGGCTCGAGGTCGGCCTACGCGGGATTGACCATCTCAATGATGCACACCGAAACAAGGGCCTGGCCCTCATCGTCCTGTCTGCCGCCTTGATTTCCTGTGCCGGAATGGTCAAGGTCACTGGTTTCCTGGCACTGGGCTTCGTGGGTATGGCACTTGCCCGACACCTACATCAGCGTGGCCACGCCCGCTGGTCCGCCATCGGCTTGGCCGTCCTCTGCCAGATCCTCATCCTCACCCTCACCATCGCGGCGTTCACCCTGCTCTCCGGCATCGGCCTCGGCTGGATCACGGGACAGGGTGGCGCGGCCTCCATCCGGAGCTGGATGTCGGTGACCACCGACTCCGGAGTCATCGCCGGCTGGCTGGGCATGCTGCTCGGCCTGGGCGATCACACCGCCGCCATACTGGTGATCACCCGGGCGGCAGGAGTGGCCGTGGCCGGCGCGTTCATTGTCCGCATGCTCTTCGCCACCTTCCGCGGAACAATTCACCCGGTAGGTGCGCTGGGAGTGTCAACTTTTGTGCTGGTCATCCTCTTTCCCGTGGTGCACCCCTGGTACATGTTGTGGGCGATCGTTCCCCTGGCGGCGTGGGCCAACCGACTCTTCTTCCGGGTCTGCGTGGTGGCCTATTCCGCGGCCTTCAGCTTCTTTGTGCTGCCCCGGGGCCTGGCCCTCCCGCCAGATACGGTGGTCGCGATCTATGTGGGGGCGGCCGTGAGCTTCGTCATCATCGGGGGGCTGGGCTGGTGGCTATTAAGAGTTCGGGCGCCCCTTGTCCTAGACTAACTGTCTGTGACTGCTCAATCGGACGTTCAGGGCGGGCCCGTGCACCAACTTACGGATGACCCCGCGGTTGCCCCCGCACTGGAGTTGCGTGATGTTTTCAAGCGCTTCGGATCCACCACGGCAGTAGCCGACCTGAATCTCAGGGTCGAACAGGGCGAGGTCTTCGCCCTCCTCGGCCCCAACGGCGCCGGCAAGACCACCACCATCGAAATGTGCGAGGGATTCCAATCCCCCAGCTCCGGCAGCATCAGGGTGCTCGGGGTGGATCCCACGAGAGATCCCGACCAGGTACGGCGTCGCACCGGCATCATGCTTCAGGGGGGTGGCTCCTATTCCGGTGTCCGCGTCGGCGAAATGCTACACCTGGCGGCGTCCTACAATGCCAACCCGCAGGATCCCGAGTGGCTGCTCGAAGTCGTCGGCCTGCAGGAGCAGCGCCGCACCACCTATCGCCGCCTCTCCGGCGGCCAGCAGCAGCGGCTTTCCCTCGCGCTGGCGCTGATCGGCCGGCCGGAACTGGTGTTTCTCGATGAGCCGACCGCCGGTATGGATGCCCAATCACGGCTGCTGGTCTGGGACTTGATCGCCCAGCTGCGCCGGGACGGGGTCAGCGTCGTGCTGACCACCCACCTGATGGATGAGGCGGAGGCGTTGGCCGACCGCATCATGATCATCGATCATGGCCGCACGGTTGCCGCCGGCACCCCAGCGGAGCTGACCAATGGCGATGCCGCCGGAATTCAGACGCTGAGCTTGACCACGGAGCAGGCCTTGGACACCCCGCTTATCGACGCCGCGTTGGCCACCGCTGGCTTCCAGATCCCCGCCCTCCAGGCGATCCGCCCACTGCACTACACCCTGCCCACCGCGGCGACCCCGCCGCTGCTGGCGGCGCTCACCGCGGCCGTCGCAAAGCAGGATGTACTGATCCGCCGGCTGGAGGCCGACCACCGTAATCTCGAGCAGGTCTTCCTCGAGCTCACCGGCAAAGAACTGAGGAGCTAATATCTTGAGCGCCAACAATTCCACGGCTTTTGCCCCGGGGACCTTCTCCCCGGATCCCCGATCAGCCCCGACCGGGCGGATGATCGCCGCGCAGGCCCGCATCGAGTCAAAGCTCTTCCTCCGCCATGGCGAACAGCAGCTGCTGAGCATGATCATTCCTTTCGCCATGCTCCTCGTGCTCGCCAAGGTTCAGATCCTTGATACCGACAAGCCGATCGACGTGGCCTTCCCGATGATCCTGGCGATTGCCGCCATGAGCTCCGGATTCACCGGCCAGGCCATCGCACTGGCCTTTGACCGCCGATACGGTGCTCTGAAGCGCACCGGCGCATCCGGTGTCCCCGCCTGGACGATCATCCTGGGCAAGGCCGCCGCAGTGGTGACGATGGTGCTGATCCAGACCATCCTGCTGGGTGGCACCGCGCTGGTCCTGGGCTGGCGGCCCGATGCTCTCGGCATCATGGTCGGCGCCCTGACTCTCATCATCGGTGTGGCGAGCTTCTCCTCCCTCGGCCTGCTGATGGGTGGCACCTTGAGCTCCGAGGTGGTGCTGGCCCTGGCGAACCTGATCTGGGTGATCCTCTGCGGCCTGGTCGGTTGGGTAATGATGGCCCAGGGCCTGCATGATGCCGGCTGGGCCAACCTGATCCCCTCGGTGGCGCTGGCCTCGGGCCTGACGCTTTCCTTCGAGGGTACGATCCCCTGGATCCAGTTGCTGATCCTGGCAGTCTGGCTGCTCCTCGCGTCGGTTGCGGCCACCAAATGGTTCCGCTTCGCCGCCTAAATCACACGGTGGCCTAAGCCACTGTCAGTCCCCGGAAGAGATTGTCATTGTGGCTGGCAGGAGGGCTAGACTCAGGAATTATGAGTACCGCGACTACCTCTGCCTCAACCGATAACCCAGCCCCCAAAACACCGTGGATCCCCACCCTGCGGATCCAGCGGATCGCCGCCTTCATCCTGTTGCTGGCACAAGGCGGCATCACCGTCACCGGCAGTATCGTCCGGGTGACCGGCTCCGGTCTCGGCTGTGACACCTGGCCGTTGTGCCATGAAGGCTCCCTGGTCCCCCAGGCAGGTGCCGCACCGTGGCTCCACCAGGCGATCGAATTCGGCAACCGCATGCTGACCTTCGTGGTCGCGGCCGCCGCCATCATCCTCTTCTTCCTGATCATGCGCGCCAAGCGCCGCACCGAAATCGTGGTCTATTCTGTCATCTCCGGTGTGGGCATCATCGTCCAGGCGGTGCTCGGCGGCATCTCGGTACTGATGGACCTGCACTGGTGGACTGTGGCTATCCACTTCCTCCCCTCCATGGTGCTGGTGTGGGTCGCTGCGCTGCTCTATACCCGGCTCGCCCAACCCGATGACGGCACCCCGACCCGCGCCTTCCCTGCCTTGATCCGGGTGATGACCCTGATCTCCGTCATCTCCCTGTCCGTGGTGCTGGCCACCGGCACGATGGTCACCGGTGCCGGCCCGCACTCCGGTGATGATGGCGTGGGCATGGAGGGCCGCCTAGAGGTGGACATCGACTGGATCGCCCACGTGCACGGCTACAGCATGTACGTCTACCTGGCCTTCACCCTGATCATTGTCGCAATGCTCTTCTGGAAGAAGGCCTCCACCGGTGCCAAGCAGACCGGCTGGGTCCTGATCGCGATGATTCTGGTCCAGGCTGGCATCGGCATCGCCCAATACAACCTCGGTGTGCCCCGTTGGTCTGTTCCCGTCCATATCGCAATGTCCTCCGTCGTCGTGGCCTTCTCGGCCTTCCTCTACTCCCACGGCATCCTCCGCCAGGGTGGTTCAGAGCTGCGTACCGGCTCCACCGAAGGTGATGAGCTTCTCCACCGGCGTGAGGCCACCCTCACGCAGTAGCAGACCTTCCTGCGACAGACGCCACAACAGCTGCACCCCGCATCCAGGTATCGGCAACCTGGATACGGGGTGCAGCTGTCCCGGTGCCACAAGCCTCGCCCGGAAAGCCTGGAAAGTCGAGGTGCCCGGGAAGATAGGCAGGGCACTCGCATCCTGAATTAGTCGGCCGGAATCCGGTGCCACCCGGTGGATCACCCACAATCGGCCACAGCCGGAGTCGAAGTTCATTAGCCTTGAGCATATGAAGGCAATTCAAATCTCAGAGACAGGTGGCCCGGAGGTTCTGCAGCTTCGGGATATTGACCCCCCGACCCCGAATGACGATCAGGTACTCATCGCGGTGGATGTCGCCGGTGTCAACTACATCGACACCTATTACCGCGAAGGCATCTACCACGCCGCCACACCCTTCGTGCCGGGATTGGAAGGTACTGGTCGGGTGCTGCATGATCCGCAGGGCACCATTGCGGCAGGCACCCTGGTGGCCTGGATGGACGCCTTCGGTTCCTATGCCGAGCAGGTCTGTGTCGCCAGGGACCGACTCGTCGCAGTCCCAGAGGGCATCGATCCCCTGGTCGCCGGAACAATGCTGCTGCAGGGCATTACCGCGCACTATCTCACTCACGGGGTGCATGATCTGCAGGAGGGTGAGTCTTGCCTGATCACTGCCGGCGCCGGTGGTGTGGGTCTGCTGGCCACCCAGATGGCAGTGGCAAAGGGCGCTCGGGTGTATTCGGTGGTCTCCACCGATGAGAAGGCCGAGTTGGCGTTGGAGGCTGGTGCCACGGAGGTCTTCCGCTACTCCGAGGGGCTGGCCGAGGCGGTTCGCCGACGCAATGGCGGGGTCGGGGTGGACGTGGTCTATGACGGCGTCGGCAAGGAGACCTTCAATGAATCCCTGGAGGCCGTTCGCCCTCGTGGCCTCGTCTGCCTCTTCGGTGCCGCTTCTGGCCCGGTGGGGCCCTTTGACCCGCAGCTGCTCAATACCCACGGCTCGATTTTCCTCACTCGGCCATCCGCCGGCGCCTACACCGCCGGTGAGGGTGAGTTCGCGATGCGTGCCCAAGCTATCACCCAGGGCATCGTGGAGGGCACCCTGAATTTCCGGATCGGCGGGGTCTACCCGCTTGCCGATGCCGCGCAGGCCCACCGTGATATCCATGCCCGAAAAACCACCGGTTCAATCGTGCTGCAGGTGAGTTAGCTCCCCGTCCCGACACCACCCGCAATCAGGTCAAAACCGGGAGGGGCCGCCGAATTTTCGGCGGCCCCTCCCGGTTTATCTATTCAGCTATCGGGGATCAGAAGAACGTGGTGTTCCAGCCCAGCATCATGCCGATGGTGTCCCAGTTGAAGACCGCATCCACGGACAGCGCCACGAAGACCAGGGCGAGGTAGTTGTTGGAGAGGATGAACAGCTTCAGCGGCTTGACCTCGCCGCCCTTCTTGATGCCGTTGTGCAGCGTGATGGCGCTGAGCAGGAACCAGATTCCACCGCCGATGGAGGCGACCAGGTAGATCCATGAGGTGGCGGGGATCAGCAGCAGGGAGACCAGGACGGTGGCCAGGGTGTACCAGACGATCTGGCGGGTGACCTCGACGGGGGTACGCACCACCGGCAGCATCGGTACACCGGCGGCGGCGTAGTCATCCTTGTACTTCATGGCCAGTGCCCAGGTATGCGGCGGTGTCCAGAAGAAGACGATGAGGAACATCACGATGGCCTGCCACCACTGGTCGGGGACCTCGGCGGGCAGGTTGTCAGTGATTACGGCCCAGCCGACGACCACGGGCATGCAGCCTGCGGCACCGCCCCAGACGACGTTCTGAGAGGTGCGGCGCTTCAGCAGCTTGGTGTAGACGAAGATGTAGAAGGCGATGGTGACCAACACGAAAATCGCGGCGCTCAGTGAGTCACATAGGAGCCACAGCCACAGGAAGCTCAGGACGGTCAGCACCCAAGCGAAGATCGTGGCGTCCCGGTTGGAGACGGTGTGCTTGACCAGCGGCCGGGCTCGGGTTCGACCCATCTTCTGGTCGATATCGGAATCCTCCACCATATTGAAGGTGTTGGCTGCTGCGGCGCCCATCCAACCACCGATCACGGTGAGCAGGATGAGCGTGATGTTATTGGCGCCACGTTCCGCCTGCAGCATCGCAGGGATCGTGGCCACAAGGAGTAGTTCGATCACCCTTGGTTTCGTCAGCGCAATATAGGCCTTGATGGTGTCCAAGGGTTGATTCCTCCAACTTTCAGTGATTCTTTGTATCGCAGTGCTGCGTCGTCATTCCGGGGTTCTTCACGACTGAAGTCGCTCCGAAAATACCGACCCAGACCCGGCGCGCGCTCGCGTCGACGGGCTTCTGCGGCGCTCCACCGGTACAGGTGCGGAGCGTGCTGACCCAGTAGTCGGCTGCGATGCCGGAAAAGTTCCCGGCCCCCTGAGACCTGCCAGTGAAGTCTCATATACAGCTGTTCCATGCTATCCGCTCAGCTCCCGCATTCCACAATCCCCCGCCGCCTTGATCTCCCCTGGGCGACCGTGGGTAGCCGCACATCACCCAAAGTAGTGGTATCGATGTCACAGCCCGGGACCAAAAACAACTATGGTGGTACCCGACGCAGATTTTCGGATGGCACGTCCCAGCGACCCGGGTCCGTCGGAATTTTTCCGAGGCCCAAAATGTTGGTATCACCAAACCGGAATTTTCCAGCAACTAGAACTTGTGAGGTATCACCATCGTGACCCTGTCGCCCGATCTTCAGGCCTTGACCGTCCGCAACTACCCCGCTGATTGGACCGAGGTAGACACCAAGGCGGTTGACACCGTCCGTGTGCTTGCCGCCGATGCGGTCCAGAACTGCGGTTCGGGCCACCCGGGCACCGCGATGAGCCTGGCTCCCCTGGCTTACACCCTGTACCAGCGTGTGCTCAACCATGATCCCGCCGAGAAGAACTGGGCTGGCCGCGACCGCTTCATCCTCTCCGCCGGACATTCCTCACTCACCCAGTACATCCAGCTTTACCTGGGTGGTTTCGGGCTCGAGCTTGAGGATCTCAAGGCGCTGCGCACCTGGGGGTCACTGACCCCGGGCCACCCGGAGTACGGCCACACCGATGGTGTGGAGATCACCACAGGCCCGTTGGGGCAGGGTCTGGCCGCTTCGGTGGGCATGGCCATGGCCGCCCGCCGCGAACGTGGTCTGCTGGACCCGGAGGCTCCGGCCGGCGACTCCCCCTTCGATCACTACATCTATGTCATCGCCTCTGACGGCGATCTCCAGGAGGGAGTGACCGGTGAAGCCTCCTCCCTCGCCGGCACCCAGCAGCTGGGCAACCTGATCGTCTTCTGGGATGACAACCGCATTTCCATCGAGGATGACACCCAGATCGCCTTCACCGAGGATGTCGTCGCCCGTTACCAGGCCTACGGCTGGCAGACCATCGAGATCGAGGGCGGCGAGGACGTCGTGGCCATCGAGGAAGCTGTGGCCGCAGCCAAGGCCGACACCTCCCGCCCGACCTTCGTCCGCGTGCGCACCATCATCGGCTTCCCGGCCCCGACCATGATGAACACGGGTGCCGCCCACGGTGCCGCCCTGGGTGAGGAAGAGGTTGCCGCGACCAAGCGTGAGCTTGGTTTCAACCCGGAAACCCATTTCGATGTGGCTCCCGAGGTTCTGGCGCACACCCGTTCCCTGGCCGAGCGCAGCGCCACCAAGCATGCCGAGTGGCAGCAGCGCTACGATGTCTGGGCCGCGAAGAACCCGGCGGGCAAGGAACTCCATGACCGTCTGGTCAAACACGAACTGCCGGCCGATTTCGCTGCTGAGCTGCCGAGCTGGGAGCCGGACGCCAAGGGCGTAGCCACCCGTAAGGCCTCCGAGGCCGTGCTGCAGGCTCTAGGCAAGACCCTGCCGGAACTCTGGGGCGGCTCGGCTGACCTGGCTGGCTCCACCAACACCATCATCAAGGACTCTCCCTCCTTCGGCCCGGAGGCCATCACCACCGACATGTTCTCGGCCACCCCTTATGGCCGTAACCTGCACTTCGGTATCCGTGAGCACGCCATGGGTTCGATCCTCAACGGCATCGCGCTGCACGGCGGCACCCGCCCCTACGGTGCCACCTTCCTGATCTTCTCCGATTACATGCGTCCCGCTATTCGCCTGGCGGCGTTGCAGGGCACGGATGCCTACTATGTCTGGACCCATGACTCCATCGGGCTGGGCGAAGATGGCCCGACCCACCAGCCGGTGGAGCAGCTGACCACCCTGCGTGCGATCCCGGGGATGTCCATGCTGCGTCCGGCTGATGCCAACGAGACCGCTGCTGCCTGGAAGAACGCCCTGCTCTACACCGCCGGCCCGAAGGGTCTGGCGCTGACCCGTCAGAACGTCCCGGTGCTCGAGGGCACCAAGGAGAAGGCCGATGAGGGTGTCCGTCGTGGCGCCTACGTCCTGGTCGAGGGTTCCAAGCAGACCCCGGACGTGATCCTGATGGGCTCCGGTTCCGAGGTGCAGCTCGCCGTCGAGGCCGCCAAGCAGCTCGAAGCCGAGGGCACCGCCGCCCGCGTGGTCTCCGTGCCCTGCATGGACTGGTTCGCGGAGCAGGACGCAGAGTACATCGAGTCGGTGCTGCCGAAGGCTGTCACCGCCCGTGTCTCCGTCGAGGCTGGCCTGGCCATGTCCTGGCACCGCTGGATCGGTGACCGCGGCCGTGCCGTGTCCCTGGAGCACTTCGGTGCCTCCGCCCCCTACCAGCGTCTCTACCAGGAGTTCGGCATCACCACCGAGGCTGTTGTCGCTGCCGCCCAGGATTCCTTGAACTCCTAGCAGCTCGCCCTGACCCCCGCCCCATCAGCTCAAGCCCCACTTGATCGGGGCGGGTTTCGATTCCCCGCTATCCCTTCAGTAGTCCCCAAGAAAAGGAAGATTTCACATGTCCCACATTGACACCCTCGCTGAACTCGGCACCTCCACCTGGCTCGATGATCTCTCCCGCGACCGCATCACCAGCGGCAACCTGGCAGAGGTCATCAAGGAGAAGTCCATCGTCGGCGTGACCACGAACCCGTCCATCTTCGCTGCTGCCATGAGCAAGGGCACCGCCTACGATGCCCAGATCGCGGAGCTCAAGACCGCCGGTGCGGCGGTAGATGAGGCTGTCTTCGCGATGTCCATCGATGATGTCCGCGATGCCTGCGATATTTTCGCCCCGATCTACGAGCGTTCCGGCGGCAAGGACGGCCGCGTCTCCATCGAGGTCGACCCGCGCCACGCCGCCGAGTACGAGGCCACCATCGCCCAGGCGCGTGAGCTCTGGGCCAAGGTTGACCGCCCGAACGTGATGATCAAGATCCCCGCCACCCCGGAGTCCATCCCCGCGATCTCCGACGCCCTGTCCGAGGGCATCAGCGTCAACGTGACCCTGATTTTCTCGGTCTCCCGCTACCGTGAGGTCATCGGCGCCTACATCGACGGCATCAAGCGCGCCGCCGAGAACGGCAAGGATGTCTCCAAGATCCACTCGGTGGCTTCTTTCTTCGTCTCCCGCATGGACTCCGAGGTGGACAACCGTCTCGAGGCCATCGGCACCGAGGAAGCCCTGGCATTGCGCGGCAAGGCCGGCGTGGCCAACGCCCAGCGCGCCTACTCCGTGTTCACCCAGCTTTTCGACGGCGCGGAACTGCCGGCCGGCGCTAACGTCCAGCGTCCGCTGTGGGCCTCCACCGGTGTGAAGAACCCCGACTACCCCACCACCCTCTACGTCTCCGAGCTAGCAGGTCCGGATACCGTCAACACCATGCCGGAGAAGACCATCGACGCCGTACTCGCCGAGGGCAACCTCCACGGCGTAACCCTTTCCGGTGATGTCGCTGAAGCCGAGCAGGTGCTGCGTTCCCTCAGCGAGGTCGGCATCGACCTCGAGGACGTCTTCGCGGTCCTCGAGCGCGAGGGCGTCGAGAAGTTCGTGGCCTCCTGGGTCGAACTGCTCGACTCCATGCAGGCCCGCCTGGCCTAGTCTCCTTCCGGCCCCATGCTCTCTCTTGAGGGTGGGGCCGGTCCTCACTCTTTTCTCCGCTCATCCTTCCTTCCCTCAAAGGACACCGCATTGTCTGAGCTGCACACCGATTCCGATTCGCCCGAAACCTCCTGGGTCAATCCGCTGAGTGACCCACACGACAAGAGACTGCCCCGGATCGCCGGACCCTCCGGCATGGTGATCTTCGGTGTCACCGGAGACCTGGCACGACGCAAGCTGCTGCCGGCGGTCTACGACCTGGCCAACCGCGGTCTGCTGCCGGCCGGCTTCACCCTCATCGGTTATGGTCGGCGGGATTGGAGCAAGGAAGACTTCGAGGCCTATGTGATGGAGGCGGTGCACGCTGGTTCGCGTACCAAGTTCCGCGAGCATGTGTGGGAGCGCCTGGCCGAGGGCATGCACTTCGTCTCCGGAAACTTCGACGATGACGCGGCCTTCGACACCCTCTCAGAGACCCTCGCGGAGATGGATGCCACCCGTGGCACCGGTGGCAACTGGGCCTACTACCTCTCGGTGCCGCCGGACTACTTCGCCGACGTCTGCCACCAGTTGCAGCGTTCGGGTCTGGCGGAGTCGCGGGAAGATGCCTGGCGAAGAGTGATCATCGAAAAGCCTTTCGGCCACAACCAGGAATCAGCCCGCAAGCTCAATGCGCTTGTCAACGCGGTCTTTCCCGAGAAGTCGGTCTTCCGCATCGACCACTACCTCGGTAAGGAGACGGTGCAGAACATCATGGCGCTGCGCTTCGCCAATCAGATCTTCGATCCGATATGGAGCGCCCATTATGTCGATCATGTGCAGATCACCATGGCGGAGGACATCGGCCTGGGCGGCCGGGCCGGCTACTACGACGGTATCGGTGCCGCCCGTGATGTGATCCAGAACCACCTGATTCAGCTGCTCGCCCTGATCGCCATGGAGGAGCCGGTCTCCTTCTCCCCGAACGAACTGCAGACCGAAAAGATCAAGGTGCTGCGCGCCACCAAACCGGTGTACCCGCTGTCCAAGACCACCGCGCGTGGTCAGTACACCTCCGGTTGGCAGGGATCCACCTTGGTGAAGGGGCTCCGTGAGGAGGAGGGCTTCGACCCGAAGTCCACCACCGAAACCTTCGCCGCCTGCACCCTGGAGATCTCCTCCCGCCGCTGGGCCGGTGTCCCCTTCTATCTGCGTACCGGTAAACGACTGGGCCGTCGTGTCACCGAGATCGCCCTGGTCTTCAAGGAGGCCCCGCACCAGCCCTTCGCTGAGGGAATGACCAGTGCGATGGGCAACAATGCGGTGGTCATCCGGGTGCAGCCGGATGAGGGTGTGCTGATGCGTTTCGGCTCCAAGGTGCCGGGTTCAACCATGGAGGTCCGTGACGTCAACATGGACTTCTCCTACTCAGAGGCCTTCACCGAGGAGTCCCCGGAAGCCTATGAGCGGTTGATCCTCGATGCCCTGCTGGATGAGTCCAGCCTCTTCCCCACCAATGAAGAGGTCGAGTTGAGCTGGGAGATTCTCGATCCGGTACTCAACTACTGGGAGGATCACGGCCTGCCCGATGAATACGAGGCCGGAACCTGGGGACCGGAATCCGCCAATAAGATGCTGGCGCGCACGGACCGCCATTGGCGACGCCCCTAGGACCTACCCGAACTCTTTCTGCGATCTCCACCACTCGAATCTTGAGTCTGAAAGGCCCTCATGATCATTAAGCTTCCCGATACCACCACCCGGAAAATTTCTCAGGCGCTGCTGGAATCCCGGGACAATGCACCCCAGGCCAGTGGCCGAGTGCTCACCCTGATCGTCGTCGCCTCCACCAATGACGATGTGGAGGAGATCATTTCCGCCACCGAGAACGCTGCCCATGAGCACCCCGCCCGGGTGTTGGTCATGCTGACCGGCCCCGCCACCGGTGAATCCCGACTCGATGCCGAGGTGCTGGTCGCAGGAGACTCCGGGGCGGCGGAGATGGTGGTGATGCGGCTCAAGGGTGAGATCGCCGGCCACCTGGAATCCGTGGTCACCCCGCTGCTGCTGCCCGATACCCCGATCGTCGCTTGGTGGCCCTCTGCCGCACCGGCCAACCCCTCCGAGCACCCGATCGGCCGGATTGCCCAGCGCCGCATCACAGATGCCCTCAATGACACCCGCTCGCTGGTGCTTTCGGCCCGCCGGGAGAATTACTCCCCCGGCGACTCTGATCTGATCTGGTCCCGCATCACCCACTGGCGAGGCATCGTCGCTTCATCGCTGGAGCAGCGGCCCAAGGGGATCCTCCGGGCCCGGGTCTATGGCCCCTTAAACCATCCCAGTGTCGATATCGCCGCCGGTTGGCTGGCGGACCGCCTCGGGGTGGAGATCATCCGTACCTCCACTGAGGCCGCGGAAGAAGATGCCGCCCGGGAGGCCGGACACTTCATGATCTCCCGACTCGAGCTGGAGCAGGAAGATGGCGTCATCGTCGTCTCGGTGGTGGATTACCGCACCATCTGCCTCAGTGTGCCCGGCCGTCCTGATTCCCTGGTGGCATTGAGCCGCCGCGGAATCGCGGAATGCCTGGCCGAGGAAATGCGTCACCTGGATCCGGATACCGCCTACGCCCACGCACTTCGCGGTCTCGGCCAGCTGACTCGCCGCTAGGCACTTATTCTCTCCTTTATGCAGCCCCTAAAACGACGAAAGGTCTCCTTCCATGGTCGCTCTCGCCCGTGTTTCTGATCTTGATGCCCTGATCAACGCCGCCTCCCGCCGTTTCGTGGAAACCATCAGCCACCTGCAGACCTCCGGTCGTCGCCATGGCGATGGTCTGGTGCGGGTCGTGCTCACCGGCGGCGGCGCCGGTATCGGCCTGCTACAGGAATTGACGCGTCTCGACGCCGCCGCTGAGGCCCAGTCCGAAACCTTCCCCACCTTCAGGGTCGACTGGTCCCGGGTCCATGTCTTCTTCGGCGATGAGCGCAATGTGCCGGCCTCCCACCCGGACTCCAACGAGGGTCAGGCCCGCGCAGCCCTGCTCGACCATGTCAACATCCCGGCGGAGAATATCCACAGCTATGGTCTGGGTGAGAAGGACCTGGATGACGCTGCCCTGGAGTATGAGCAGCTCCTCCAGCGCTATGCTCCGAATGGTTTTGATCTTCACCTCCTGGGCATGGGCGGAGAGGGACACATCAATTCACTGTTCCCCCACACCGATGCCGTGCGCGAACAGGAGAAGCTGGTCATGGCGGTGAAGGATTCCCCGAAGCCCCCGGCAGAGCGGGTCACGCTGACGTTGCCCGCCATCAACACCTCAGGCCGGGTCTGGCTGCTGGTTGCCGGTGCGGAGAAAGCTGAAGCCGCCGCCGCAGTGTTGCGCAGTGCGGAGTCGGTGGACTGGCCCGCAGCCGGTGTCGCCGGCTCCGTAGAGACCGTGCTCTTCCTTACTGATGATGCGGCCGGCGAGAACAAGTAACTCGCGGTAGGTATGCCCCGGACTCCCCACCTCAGCTTAATTAGCGGGTGGGGAGTTTTTCCTGTGCAGACCACTTATCGACGGTCGCGGAGACGATGCCACTGGCATCTCACCGGGACGCAACAGCGCGCCGGCAGCAGCCACCAATCCCCGGACACCGTCTCGACCGAGGCTTTCGGAGGTGACCACGTCGGAGACACTCCTATAATCTGCCATTGCCACCCCGGTTAGCGTGGAACACAAGGCAATCAGCCACCTCGCTTCGCAGCGTGCGAACGATCCATAAACCTACTCCACCAGATCGGAAATATAGGTGGAATCCATCGCGCATGTCAGCACTCGACGGGAATGCCCATCCCGTGATCACAGACAATTACAACCGGCACTCACCGGTGTGTTCGTGTTCTATCTTGACCCCTGTGTCCAGCAGACCTGCGCCCAGAGTTAACTCGCGGGCGGCATCCGTGCTCAGCTGTTCGGGTCGATGACCAAGCGGGCGGCTTCCTGCCGGTATTTCGGGGGTAGATCCCTCCTTCGTGCTCCTGACTGGTGATCATCCTTATCTCAACAGGCTGCGGCCCATCACCATGGGATGCCCACCACTCGAGGATCAACCCCAACCTTGCGTTTCTTCGAATAGCCGAACGCCTTCAGCGAGCGCATCATCCTCGCAACCCGCTTGTGATTTACGGGGTCATGATCCTGCTGGTCTTTGAGTTCGGCCGTGATCCGGAAATCACACACCGCAACTGACCTCTGGACCAGCACTGATGTCGCCGAGAGAGATTTTACCTGTTTCGGTCCTTTCATCCTTATCCCTTCCATGGCGTGTGTCCTACTGTGGAAAAACACTTGGGCGCAGCCACGAAAAACTTCCCTGGCAAGCCGAACAGGTCGATGGTGCCTCGCGTTCTGTAGACGTTCCGCCCTGACGTGCAGAAGACGGGCGATCTTTCGAAGCTGCCCAATTAGATCTGGAACTACGCCATTTGGAGACGACGCCGCCGTCGAGGATAGGGCCGAAAGACCGATATGCTCCGGCACATCAGCTAGTCACCCTAAACGGATGTCACGAAACACCGAAGAACAGTAACCATAAAAAATACTGTGTCATAAAACACATATTGTCGATGTGGTGTTTCGCTTAGGAGTATGCGTCAAACTTTCAGGAGTCGGCACCACCGCCTTGCACGCGAACTCCCTCGGGCAACGGCACTCTGAACGGGGATGCTTAGCTAGCCCTCAAGGGCAGTCTCTCCCCGTTTCAGGCAGCGACTCGGCCGGGGAGGAGCAGGGTACCTCAATTCGCGCAAAGTTCAAGGAAAAAGCTTTCGCTGGCTGGATCGCCGGAAAATCCGCAGCCGCCCCCGCGGCTCCGGCTACAGTCGGAAAGCACCCAGTTAGTTCATGGGATTGACATCGCCACCGGTTCGACGCCACAGCCCCGCGGCTGCAGACTTCGGGGAACGGTAAGTGACCAAGAGCGAACTCCACGACGGAGATTCTAGGAAAGGTGAACGACGATGACCAAGAAGAACATTCAAGATCTGAGCAGTGCCACCGCCTACGACAGCAACAACGAAAAGCTCGGTTCAGTCAAGGAAGTCTTTGTCAACGACGGGACCGGCCAGCCCGACTTCATCGAGGTGGGCCACGGACTGTTCGGCATGAACTCCAGCCTGGTGCCACTGCGCGGCCACCGCCTCAACTCCGAAGAACTGCATCTGGCGTTCCCCAAGGAGCACATCAAGGACGCACCAGATCTCAATGTCGATGAACACCTCGATCCAACACAGCTAGATACCCTCTACCGTCACTACGGTCTCGAGAACACCGAGAACGTGGAGAACTACGATCAGCACGGCCGCGACCCCCGGCTCACCCAGGCGGAAGCCGATGCGGCGGCTACCGGCGGTATCGCAGGTGGGGTTGTCGGCGGTACCGCCCCCGGGCAGGCGCCGAGCAGTGATTCCGGACTATCCCACACCCAAGAGTCCAGCACTGATGTGTACCCCGCCGGCGTTCCGGACACCCCCGGCAGAGCAGCACACCCCCAAGAGACTGGTGAGCTGACCCGTTCCGAGGAGCAGCTGCGCATCGCCAAGGACCGGGAGACCACGGGACAGGCACGACTGCGCAAGTATGTTGTCCACGACACTGAAACCGTCGAGGTGCCGGTTGAGCGTGAAGAAGCCCATGTAGAGCGCACCCCGATCAATCCCGAGGATGCGGCCAATCTCCGCGATGACATCGCTGAGGGCGAAGCCTCAGTGACCCTCCATGAGGAGCGGGTCCGTGTCACCAAGGAATCCGTGCCGGTGGAGAAGGTGAAGCTGGCCAAGGAAACAGTCACCGATTCCGAAACCGTCACTGAGGACGTGGCCCGGGAAGAGATTGAGACCGATGGTGTCGCCGACCCCGATGCCACCCGAAATCCCCGCCACAACCGCTAAGCTCAAGTTTTTCTAGCGCCGTCCCTGCCCGACCCAAGTGGTCGGGCAGGGCTTTTGTCTCCCCTGCCCTCCGGCGGGATCGTATGATCTGCAAAACTCCGCTGTTCCAGGGGCGGGGCACAGGTGGATCTGTGTGCGCAAAAGACAGCCTGGCAGTGCCGCCGAAGCACTACATCCCCGCTATCTGATCTCCCCGCTAAGGAGTACACCATGGCAGCGTTGATTACCGTTGGTTTTCCATCCTCCAGGTTTACGCTGCTAAGTAGCCTTGTCAGCGACGGGTGTGACTGACCCATGCGAAGCTTCGGAGCGGAAGAAGCCCTACCTCTGGTCGATGCCGCCTTTCTGCCGCAGACCACTCTTCTCGGCCCACTTGAGGCCCTCCGTCTCGGCCGGACCTGAGCCGAGCAGCTGATCTATATATGTTACAGATTCCGTGTTCACGTCCTGGTGAGCTCACGGAAAATAGGGGAATTATTATCCTTTCAGATGAATATGTCGACATTCAGTCGACCAAATGAATATGATTTGGTTTTTCAGGACAAAGTATGTTCTGGGCTGGCTCCGTGCGAAGGAAAATTCACGATGTTAACATCGCTCTACTTTGATCAGCCGCGCTCTTTCCCCAAGGGGCAAAAACCTGCCGGGACAAGTAGTCAGGTGGTGCCCTCCGAGCGGGAAGTTTGGATCTCCCAGGCCAGGTGCCGTCAGGGTGACCCCGATGCACTCTTTGTCCAGGGTGCGCAACAGCGCAAGGCTACTACGGTGTGCCGGCACTGTACCGTGCGCAACCACTGCCTGGCCACCTCCTTGGATAACCATGAGGAATTCGGTGTCTGGGGCGGGCTCACTGAGCGTCAGCGTCGCGCTCTACTGCGAAAAAGCTCCCACATCAAGGATTGGGCGGGCTATCTCGCCGCCGGCGGAACACTGGCAGACATCTAACCTCCACCACAGTGTCAGCACAAGCCGAGGCCACCGAAGGGGAAATTAAAGATTCCCCGTCATCGTTAAGAGCCTCTCAGTATAGCAACCGTCGGGGCTGCTCGCGGGAGTTACTAGCTGATTCCAGACCCGTGACCTCCCTGGTGCGCCAGAAGCTATCGCTGAGCATATAAAGGCCCCGATGACCACAATACTGCGGGGACACTGCACCCCCAGGTCCGGCCGGGCGATCCGACCTTGCTGAAGTTTTTCTTCCCGGATAGTGCGGTCGACCTCTCGCCGAGGCACCGCCGGGCGGGTCGACGATGATCAGCGTTATGTTCAAGGTGAGTTGATTTCAGGGAAATCCTTCGATAACGCGGTCTCTGGACCGCGTTATCGCGCTGTCGGCCGCACCCCAAACTCGAGCGCAGTCTGACCCGGACCAGATGCCGCGGCCGTCGATAAGCAGTGCTCTCAGCCGCGCACCCTGAATTCCCACCCCTCCCGGAATCCCCTCCCAGGGCGAACATTGAGAACTGCCGCCCACCCCGGAGGGATGGACGGCAGTCTCCGGCGTGCGCTGGAGTTATTAAGCTCCGAAAGCCTGAAGCAGGTTCAGCGCCACGATGCAGACAATCCAGATCAGTGCGGTGAGCACGGTGTAGCGGTCGAGGTTCTTCTCCACCACGGTCGAACCGGAGAGGTTCGACTGAACGCCGCCACCGAAGAGGCTGGACAGTCCGCCGCCCTTGCCCTTGTGCAGCAGGACGAAGACGGTCAGCAGGATACTCGAAAGTACGAGAATGATCTGGAGTGCGAGAGTCATTGATTTCCTTAGGCTGACGACAGCGGGTCGGGGTGTGAGCGCGGCGTGGGAGTTCGTCTCCGAGGCACTCACCTTAACTCTGGACAGTATACATGAGGTGACTTGCGGGATTAGGGTTGGCTGCGGCAATGCCGCCTGATGTCACACCCCGGGTTATCCGGAGTTTCGCAAGGCAGTGGACAGGCCGTTCATGGTGAGCTGAATGCCACGGGAGACAGCCTCGCGTTCATCACCCGCACGGTAGCGGCGCAGCAGCTCTACCTGGATGACATTGAGCGGCAGCAGATAGGGAAAGCGGCTGCGCACGGAGCGGGCCAGCATCGGATTATCCGCGAGCAGATGTTCAGAACCCGTGACCTGGAAGAACATCTCACGGGTCAACTCAAACTCGGCGGTGATGACCGAGTAGATCCGCTGCGAGGTTTCCGAGTCATCAACCAATTCCGCGTACAAGGATGCCAACCGCATCTCTGCCTTGCTCATCACCTGCGCCATATTCGACATCACCGAACCGAAGAACGGCCACACTTCATAAAGGTGCCGCAGTTCCTCGAGCCGATGTTCAGCGTCAGGCCCCTCCCCGATCCACTGGGACAGGGCGGTGCCCACACCGAACCAACCGGGCAGCATGACCCGCGACTGGGACCAGGATAAGACCCAGGGGATCGCCCGGAGGTCCTCCACCGCTTCGGTCTGTTTCCGGGATGAAGGGCGGGAACCGATGTTCAACGATCCG
This sequence comes from Corynebacterium sp. A21, assembly GCF_052266655.1. Lineage (NCBI taxonomy): Bacteria > Bacillati > Actinomycetota > Actinomycetes > Mycobacteriales > Corynebacteriaceae > Corynebacterium > Corynebacterium sp. A21. The sequence goes on along the minus strand of NZ_JBQPQY010000001.1, from coordinate 681,259 downwards.
ATCTCCTGCAGCGGAGTGGACTGCGTGAAGTAGTTGATGAAGCCGGGGTCCTCGTGCACCAGGGAGGAATACTTCGTCTGGCTGAGTTCAGCGAGCTCCCCCATGATCTCATAGACCCGTTCCGGTTTGTTCAGCCCATCCACCGGCAGCAGGCTGGCCTCCAGGGTGGCTGAGACCAGAGCCTCGAGGTTTCGGCGGGCGGTCTCACGGGAGCCGTACTTCGCCGAAATGATCTCACCCTGCTCGGTGATTCTCACCGAACCGGTGACCGCACCCTTGGGCTGGGCGAGAATCGCCTCATAGGAGGGCCCGCCACCACGACCGACGGTCCCGCCACGGCCGTGGAAGAGCCGCAGGCTGATGTCGTCCTCCTTACCCGCGCCGACCAGTGCCATCTCGGCATCATAAAGCGCCCAGTTAGCGGCGAAGTAGCCGCCGTCCTTGTTGGAGTCGGAATAGCCGAGCATCACCTCCTGGGTATCACCTCGCTGGGCAAGGTATGCCCGGTAGAGCGGCAGCTGCCAAAGTTCGCGCAGGATCGCGGCCCCCGCCTGGAGGTCCCCGATGGTCTCGAAAAGTGGAATGACATCCACCTCCCCGCTCGGGGTGTCCCCGGCTGCGCGGATCAATCCGACTTCCTTGAGCAGCACCATCGGCTCGAGAATATCGCTGACAGATTCCGCCATGGAGATGATGCAGTGCGGGATCATCTCGGGTCCGAACTTTGCGGAAGCGGCCGCCGCTTCGGCGAAGATATCGAGCTCGCGCTGCACTGGTTCGCTGAAACCGCGGTAATTACGGGGAACCAGCGGACGCGGGGTCTGCAGTTCCCGGGTCAGCACCTCAACTTTCTCCGCCTCGTTGAGGGAGGCGTAGTCCGGGTGAACCTGGGCAATGCTGAATACCTCGCTGAGCACCTGCTCGAAGCTCTCGGAGTTCTGGCGCAGGTCCATCGAGTAGAGGTGGAATCCAAAGCTGCCCAGGGCGGCCCGGATGGTGGCCAGCCGGTCTTCGGCGATGGTCTCATCGTGAGAGAAGCGCAGGGATTCATCGATGATCTTCAGGTCAACGGCGAAGTCTTCGGCACCGGTATAAGGCTCGAAGCTCTCGTGCCAGGTGCCCTCGACCTCATCAGGGCCAATCAGGTGGGCAATGGTGGCGCACATCCGGCCGCGCATCCCGTGGATCGCCCGGCGATAGGGCTCATCAACCCGGTTGGGCACGTCATCGTGGCCCTTGGTGGCCAGGGCCACCAAGTCCACGGTGACATCCGAGAGCCGGTCAGAGAGGCTGAGTTCATGTTCCAGGGCATGGAGCTGGGAGACGTAATACTTCAGGGCGGTGGCAGAGGCCCGGGTGGTCGCGTATCGCAGGGTCTCGGCCGTGACGAAGGGGTTGCCGTCGTGATCACCGCCGATCCAGGATCCCGGGCGCAGGATCGCCAACTCCGGAACCACCTCACCATAGGCTTCACGGAGAGCCTCAAAGACGTCCTGGTTGATGCGCGGGATCTCTTCGAGCAGGCTGAGCTTGTAGTAGCGCAGGCCCACCTCGATCTCATCCTCGATCCGGGGACGGGACATGCGGATCAGCGCGGTCTGCCAGAGGATGGTCATCCGGCGGTGGATCTGCCGGTCCAATTCCGCCAGCCGGGACGCTGTCCGGGCATTCTCCGGCGCCTCGATAATCTGATGGCGGGCGGCCATCAGTTCAGAGATGACTTTCTGCGCATCAAAAACGGTACGACGCCGGGTTTCCGTGGGGTGCGCGGTGAGCACCGGGGCCACCAGTGCGCGGCGCAGGGTGTCCTGAACCTCGGTGGCGGTGACGCGGGCGTCGGCAAGCTTGGCCCAGGTCGCCGCCAGGGTGGAGTCCGGCGAAGGCTCCCCGGAATCCAGGGCGCGCTGGCGGGTGGTCTCATCGTGGAGGTCCTCAGCCAGGTTCGTCATGAGGGCGAAGTGGCTGAAGGCACGGATGATCGGGGTGGTGCGTTTGGGGTCGATATTGCGGAACTTCGACACCAGGGCATCCATCCCGGCCTCACCCCGGGCAATCTCGAAGGCGGTCTGGCGCGCTCCCTCAACGAGGTCGAACACCTCCCGCCCCTCTTGCTCAGCGATGACATTGCCGAGGATCCGCCCAAGATAGCGGATGTCCTCCTGAAGATGATCCGGAGCTGACACGACGGGACTCCCCTGGTTCGAAGTTTGTGGGAGCCCAGAGATTTTCCGGGCACCCTGGGAACAGCTTTAGATGGCGTTTCCGGCCGCAGCGACCAGCTTGGCGAACTGCTCGCCATCCAGCGAAGCACCACCGACGAGACCGCCGTTGACATCGGGCTGGGTGAGGATCTCCGCGACGCTGTCGACCTTGACGGAACCGCCGTAGAGGATGCGCAGTTCCGCAGCCACAGCGTCGTCGGCAAGCTCGCGGATCAGGCCGCGGATGGCGGCGCACACTTCCTGCGCATCCGCCGCCGAGGCGACCTTGCCGGTGCCGATGGCCCAGACCGGCTCATAGGCGATGACGATATTGGCCAGATCCGCGGTGCTCAGGCCCGCCAGCGACTGCCGGGTCTGGTTGAGCACATACTCGACGTGGGTGCCAGCCTCCCGGACCGCCAACGGCTCGCCGACACAGATGATCGGCTTCATGCCGCCACCGAGGGCGGCCTTGGCCTTCGCCGCCACCTGGGCATCGGTCTCATGGTGGTACTCACGACGCTCGGAATGGCCCACCACGATCCAGGTGACACCCAGCTTGGACAGCATCTCAGCGGAGATCTCACCGGTGTAGGCGCCATTGGCATGCTCGGAGACATCCTGCGCACCATAGGTGATCGGCAGCTTGTCCGCCTCGATCAGGGTCTGCACGCCACGGATATCAGTGAAGGGCACGGTCAGCGCCACATCAACCTTTTCGTAGTACTCCTTGGGCAGGGCGAATGCCAGCTTCTGGACACTGGAGATCGCCTCCAGGTGGTTCAGATTCATCTTCCAGTTGCCAGCGATCAGCGGCTTAAGGGCCATGATGGGCCCTCCTTTCATGCGGGGGTGACACCGAGGGGTTTCGCAGCAGCGAAACCACCGGCATCAGGGGATGAAACTAGGCGGAAAGCACGGCGACGCCGGGCAGTTCCTTGCCCTCGAGGAATTCGAGGGAGGCGCCACCGCCGGTGGAGATGTGGGAGAAGCCCTCTTCATCCAGGCCGAGGACGCGTACCGACGCTGCGGAGTCGCCGCCGCCGACCACGGAGAAGGCGCCGTTGTTGGCGGTGGCATCAATGATGGCCTGGGCAACACCGGCGGTGCCCCGGGAGAAGGCCTCGATCTCGAAGACCCCCATCGGACCATTCCAGAAGATGGTCTTGGCGGAGGCCAGCACCTGCGCGAAGAGCTCCGTGGACTTCGGTCCGATGTCCGGGGAGAGCCAACCCTCCGGGATGGAATCCAGCTCGACGATCTTGTTCTCGGCATCGGCGCTGAACTCAGCGGCGGCGAGCAGGTCGACCGGGAGGACCAGCTTGTCGCCGTGGCGCTCCAGCAGGTCCTTGCAGGTGTCGATCATCTCTTCCTGCAGGAGGGACTTCTGGACGTTGTAGCCCTGGGCCGCGAGGAAGGTGTAGCACATGCCGCCACCGATGATCAGCTTGTCGGCCTTGGCGGACAATGCTTCGATGACGCCGATCTTGTCGGAGACCTTGGAGCCACCGAGGACGACCACATAGGGCGACTCCGGTGCGCTGGCGACCTTGGACAGCACCGAGATCTCCTTCTCCACGAGGGAGCCGGCGAAGGCCGGGAGGCGCTGTGCGACATCGTAGACCGAGGCCTGAGCGCGGTGGACCACGCCGAAGCCATCGGAGACAAAAGCGCCGTTATCGGCGGCGAGGGCGACGAGCTCATCAGCGAAAGCACCGCGCTCGGCCTCATCCTTGGAGGTCTCACGGGCGTCGAAACGCACGTTCTCGAGCAGGAGAATCTCGCCCTCGGTCAGACCATTGGCACGCTCGTGCGCGTCCTCACCGGTGATATCGCCGGCCAGGGCGACGTACTGGCCGAGCGCCTCGGACAGTGCCTCAGCGACCGGGGCCAGGGAGTACTTCGGGTTGACCTCGCCCTTGGGGCGGCCCAGGTGAGCGCTGACGATGACCTTGGCACCGCCCTCGAGCAGTGCCTGCAGGGTGGGCAGCGAGGCGTTGATGCGACCGGCATCGGTGATCTCACCGGCGTCGTTCAGCGGCACGTTGAAATCCGAGCGGACGAGGACGTGGCGACCGTCGACACCCTCGTCGAGCAGATCCTGGAGGGTCTTCAGGGACATGTGTTCTCCTTGATTTTCAGTACTGAGGCTCTGTGGCCGAAGTCGATGTTAGCTAACTTATGAAAATGGTCCGGGGTGTGCCGAGGCACACCCCGGACCGAAGAGGGTTTTCCGGGCCCACCTTCACCTTTTCAGGTGTGATGACGGTCCCGGGAGGTCCTTAAAGCTTCGCGGCAACCAGCTCGGTCAGACGCAGCAGCTGGCAGGTGTAGCCCCACTCGTTGTCGTACCAGGAAACGACCTTGACGGTATTACCGGAGACCTTGGTCAGACCGGAGTCGAAGATCGAACCGTGCGGGTCGCGGATGATGTCGGTGGAGACCAGCGGCTCCTCGGTGTAGGCCAAGGTCTCGCCGAACTCGCCGGTGGCGGCTTCCTTGATGGCGGCGTTGACCGACTCCACGGAGACCTCGGACTTGGTGGTGAAGGTCAGGTCAGTGGCGGAGCCGGTGATGACCGGGACGCGCAGTGCATAGCCATCCAGCTTGCCCTTGAGCTCCGGGAGGACCAGAGCGACAGCCTGAGCGGCACCGGTGGAGGTCGGGACGATGTTGACGGCTGCCGCGCGGGCGCGACGCAGATCCTTGTGCGGGGCGTCGTGCAGGCGCTGGTCACCGGTGTAGGCGTGGATGGTGGTCATCAGACCGTTCTCGATGCCGAACTTGTCGTTGAGCACCTTGGCGATCGGAGCCAGGCAGTTGGTGGTGCAGGATGCAGCGGAGATGACGTTGTGGTTCGCCGGATCGTAGTCCTGGTGGTTGACACCGTAAACGAAGGTGGCGTCCTCGTTCTTCGCCGGAGCAGAGATGATGACCTTCTTGGCACCAGCCTCGATGTGAGCCTTGGCAGCCTCAGCGTCGGTGAAGAAGCCGGTGGACTCGATGACGATGTCAACATCGTGCTTGCCCCAGTCCAAGTTCTTCGGATCGCGCTCAGCGTAGGCGGCGATGCGCTTGCCACCGACGGTCAGGGACTCATCATCGAACTCGACGTCCTGGCCGAGCTTGCCCAGGATGGAGTCGAACTTCAACAGGGTGGACAGCGTCTTGTTGTCGGTCAGATCGTTGATCGCGACCACCTCAAGATCCTCGCTGCGCTCAAGTACGGCACGGAAGAAGTTACGTCCGATACGGCCGAAGCCGTTGATTCCTACGCGAATGGTCACGATTTACTCCTCATTGTTGCGATTGTGTCCGCTCATGAGGGAATGTTCGCTGTGCGGCACCCTCACTCGCCATCGAAGCCGAGCATACCGACGTACTCCACGACCCGCAGAGGTATCCCCATTGTGGATATTTCACCCCCGAATACACCGCCAATAGCACAGCTTCGGAAGGTTTGTCCGCCCAAGATGATCGACTTCGACCAACCTCACCCGAATAACAGACCCGAGCTGTGAATACACACCCCCAAAAGGAGGAAGATATTACCAAAGGCGGGAGTGGTGGCGACTGCGGGAACGCACCTCCACCAGACCTACTGTGTCTAGCTTCACACCTTGAACGGAACTCCGGTCGGAGCGGAATCCCCGAAGAAATCCCGAAGAACCACCCCTAAACCGGCACCTGAACCACCCCTAGCTAGGCCTCACCTAACTAGACCTCGTCCAGCAGATCCTCAGTCACAGCCTCCGAGGTATCGGGGATCCCACGGTCTTCCGCCCGCTTATCCGCCATCGACAACAGCCGACGGATCCGACCGGCCACCGCGTCCTTGGTCATCTGGGGGTCCGCCAGGCGGCCGAGTTCCTCCAGGGATGCCTGCCGGTGTTGTACCCGCAGCTGGCCGGCCTCCGCAAGATGATCGGGCACGTCATCGCCGAGAATCGCCATGGCACGTTCGACCCTGGCCGCGGCAGCCACCGCAGCCCGGGCGGAACGACGCAGGTTAGCATCATCGAAGTTGGCCAGGCGGTTCGCGGTGGCACGGACCTCCCGATGCAGCCGCTTTTCCTCCCATTCCAGACGTACCTGTTGAGCGCCCATGCGGGTCAACAAGGCTCCGATGGCATCCCCGTCCCGGATGACCACCCGATCAGAGCCCCTGGTCTCCTTGGTTTTGGCGGCGATACCCAGGCGTCGGGCACAACCCACCAAGGCCAATGCCGCCTCCTGGCAGGGGCAACTCACCTCAAGGGTGGAGGAACGGCCGGGTTCAGTCAGGGAACCCTGCGCCAGGAAAGCACCGCGCCAGGCGGCCTCATTATCGGAGACCGACCCCGAGATCACCTGGGGCGGCAAACCCAACACCGGGTGCCCGGAACGGGTGACCAGACCGACCCGGCGAACCAGGTCAGCTGCCCCATCAGTGACCCGCAGCAGATAGCGGGCAGTTTTACGCACTCCACCTGGGGAGATCGAGTGGAGATGAACCTTTACGTCATAGAGTTCTTCCAGGGCGGTGGCCAATCGGTTGGCCACCAACTCTGAGTCCAGTTCGGCTTCGACGATGATGCGTCCGGCCACGACATGGAGTCCACCGGAGAAACGTAGCAGAGCCGCAACTTCTGCGGCCCGTGCGGAGTGCCGGGATACCTTAACCCGAGCCAGCTCCTCCTTGACTTTCGGCGTCAACGCCATGGTTTTGCCGCCTTTCTGGGGAGATTTTCGGGGGATAGTGCCACCCGGGAGACCCCGATCCACAGACTGGCTGCGGAGTTGGGGTGCTACTCCCCCGTGAAAATTCTCCGGTTGCTCTCCCACTGGTCCCGCGATCTGGACCAACTGGGGAGCGCTCACAGGGTTTTCCCCGGGGTCGGGGACGTACGGGCGGCGGGGACCCCCAATCTTAGCGCTCGCGGAAATTATGCAGCAGAGCGGTCGCAAGTTTGGCGGGATCATGCCGCCCGGTGCGTCGACCAGCCTGATCGAGTTCCCGGAGATCGTGGTAGACCACTTCGGCGCCCAAGGTCTCGGCGGCGCGGTCGAGGTGGCGACGATCGCTGGACTTCTGGTTCTCGCCGTCGTCGACGAGGATGCGGTCCACGCGCAGCCCCGGGGCGTGCTGGCTGAGCATGTGGATATGCCGTTCCAGGGAAAACCCGCTGGTCTCGCCGTTGTCGGCGCTGAGGTTGAGGACGACCATCCGCAGCCCCATATTCTCATTGATCGCCTGGACCACAGCCGGGACCAACAGGTGCGGGATGACGCTGCTGAACCAGGAACCGGGACCTAGGGTGAGTAGATCAGCGTGACGGATTGCGCTGATCGCCTCCGGGCTGGGCATCGGATCAGCGGGGATCAGGCGGACGCGGCGCACTGACCCCGGGGTGGTAGCCACGGCAACTTGGCCGCGCACCTGCAACATCACCCGCGGGTCGTCGGCCAGCCCGGCGACATCAGCCTCGATTTCGAGGGGTTCATTGCACACCGGCAGTACCCGACCGTGGGAGTCGGTGAGCCGGGCAACGGCATCCAGCGCCCGCTGCTCGCTGCCGAGGACCTCGGTCAGACCGGCGAGGAGCAGGTTGCCCACCGCATGTCCGGCGAGTGCCCCGGTTCCGCCGAAGCGGTGCTGCAGGGTCTTCGCCCACATGGTGCCCTGCTCGGCGTCATCAGAGAGGGCAGCCAGTGCCATCCGTAGATCACCTGGTGGGATGATGCCGAGTTCACGGCGGATTCTGCCGGAGGAGCCGCCGTCGTCAGCGACAGTGACCACCGCGGAGATGTCCACGGCATTGCATTGCCGGGCAGCCAACAGGGTCTGGTAGAGACCATGCCCGCCGCCGAGACTGGTGATGGCGGCGGGCATGGTGGAGTCAAGGGTCACTGGTGAGTCGACCTTCCTGTAGATCAGGCTTAATTGTTCAGGTCGCGGTGAATGACGTTGACGTCAAGTTCTTCGATCTCGCGGAGGCGTCGACCAAGTTCCTCGGAGACGGCCACCGAACGGTGGTGTCCACCGGTGCAACCAATTGAGACCGTGATGAAGTTTTTGCCCTCATGACGATACCCGGAGAGCATCGAACTAAACATTTCCACGAAACTGTCGATGAAGGGCTGTGCGCCCTCCCGGCTGAGGACGTACTCGGCGACCGGGGCATCAATGCCGCGGTAGGGACGCAGTTCCGGCACCCAGAAGGGGTTGGGCAGGAAGCGCACGTCCAGGGTGATGTCGGCATCCTTCGGGGAGCCGTGCTTGAAGCCGAAGGACTGGACAGTCACATGCTGTTGCGGGTTGCCCACGCTGTCGAAGCTGGACTCGATGGCCCGGCGGAGATCATGCACCGAGAGATCGGAGGTGTGGAGGACCACGTCCGCCTCCTCCTTGATCGGCAACATGGCTCGGCGTTCGCGGATGATGCCATGCTGGAGGGTATCGTCCCCCTGCAGCGGATGGGTACGCCGCACATTATCGAAACGGCTGATCAGGACCTCATCCCGGGCCTCCATGAAGACAATCGTCGGAGCCATCCCCCGCTCGTGGAGTTCCGCCAGCGTCTGCTGCAGGCTGCCCCGGAACATCCGGGAGCGGACATCGGTGACCACCGCGACACGGTCCACCGGGGAATCCGGTTCAGAGCACATCTCCAGCAGGTCCAGAATCAGCGCGGGTGGCAGGTTGTGGGCGACATACCAGCCTTTATCCTCGAAAACCTTGGCGGCGCTGCTGAGTCCGGCACCGGACATGCCCGTGATCAGAACCGGGGGCGTACTGAATCGCTGTGGCACATCGGCCGATGACTTGTGAATCATGGTCCCTATATTAGCCACTCCCGGGCTCAGCCATCGCGGTGCAGGTTTTCATACACCGTCGCTGCCAGCTTCGGGCCGAAGCCCTTGACTTCGGCGATCTCTTCGGCGCTGACGGTCTTGAGCTTCTTCACCGAGCCGAAATGCTTGACCAATTCGGTGCGGCGCACCTGCCCGAGACCGGGGATCGCATCCAGCTCCGAGACCCGCATCCGCTTGGAACGCTGCTGCCGGTGGTAGGTGATGGCGAAGCGGTGCGCTTCATCACGGATCTGCTGCAGCAGGAACAGCGCCTGGGAGTTTCGCGGCAGGATCACCGGGTCTTCCTCCCCGGGGACCCACACCTCCTCCAGCCGCTTGGCCAGGCCGATGAGCGTGACATCGATGATGCCGAGTTCATCGAACACCCGCTGGGCGGCGGCGACTTGCGGGGCACCACCATCGACGATGAACAGCTGCGGCGGGTAGGCGAAACGCCGGTTATCGGTGCTCATCTCCTCCACGGTTTCATCCTCGAAAGTGGAGCCGTCGAATTCCTCAGCCGCCGGAACCGCCAACTTATCCTGGTTATGACGCAGGAACCGCCGCCGGGTCACCTCCGCGATGGAGCCGACATCATCCGAGCGCCCCTCCCCCGCGGCCTCCTTGATCCGATAGCGCCGGTAATCGGATTTGCGGGGCAGACCATCTTCGAAGACCACCAGGGAGGCCACCACATCAGTGCCCTGGATATGCGAGATATCGGTGCACTCAATCCGCAGCGGCGCCTCATCCATCCCGAGTGCCTCCTGCAGTTCCTGCAGGGCCGCCGAGCGAGCCGTCAGATCACCGATGCGTTTGAGCTTGTGCTGGCGCAGCGCATCCTTGGCATTGCGTTCCACGGTCTCCGCCAGAGCCCGCTTGTCCCCGCGCTGCGGCACCCGCAGATCCACCCGGGACCCCCGCAGTGCGCTGAGGAAGTCCTCGGTCTCGGCCGCCTCCACCGGCAGCACCGGCACCAGGATTTCCCGGGGCACCACATTTGGTTTGTCCGGGGAAAGATGGGAGAACTTATCGACGCCGCGACGTTCGATCTCGTGTGCGTCCTCCTCGGCCTCCTGCTTGGAGCGCTCTGCGGCATCACCGTAGAACTGGGTGAGGAAGTTCTGCAGCAACGCCGGCAAGGCCGGATCTGCGGGGTGGTCGTCGTCCCCGGCGGCGTCGATAAGATCACCGGCCGCGGCCTGGTCACCGGCCTTTTCCACCACCCAGCCACGCTGGCCGCGGATCCGACCGCCTCGAACATGGAAGATCTGCACCGCAGCCTCCAGCTCATCCGAGGCCACCGCGATGATGTCGGCGTCGGTGCCGTCACCGAGGACCACCGATTGCTTCTCCATCACCTTGCGCACTGCCGCGAGATCATCGCGCAGCCGGGCGGCTTTTTCGAAGTCGAGTTCCTCGGCTGCCGCCGTCATCTCGACTTCGAGCTGTCTGGTCACCTTATCCGTGCTGCCCGCCATGAAAGAAGTGAAACCGGCGACGATCTCCCGGTGTTCCGCTTCGGAGACCCGGCCGATGCAGGGTGCCGAGCATTTATCGATATAGCCCAATAGACAGGGTCGACCGAGATTCTCATGACGGTTGAACACCCCCTTGGAACAGGTTCGCACCGGGAATACCCGCAGCAGCAGGTCGAGGGTCTCGCGGACCGCCCAGGCATGGGAATAGGGGCCGAAGTAGCGCACTCCACTACGGCGGGGCCCCCGGTAGAAGAAGGCCCGCGGGATCCGCTCCCCGGTCGAGACCGCCAGCATGGGATAGGTCTTGTCATCGCGGTACTTGACGTTGTAGCGCGGATCAAACTTCTTGATCCAGGTGTACTCGAGCTGCAGCGACTCCACTTCCGTGGAGACCACGGTCCACTCCACCGAAGCCGCATTGAACACCATCTGGCGGGTGCGCGGGTGCAGCTGCGTGGGGTCCTGGAAGTAGCTGGACAGCCGCGACCGCAGATTTTTGGCCTTGCCCACGTAGATGACTCGGCGGGTGTCATCCCGGAATTTATAAACGCCCGGCTGCGTGGGAATGCTCCCCGGCGCCGGGCGGTAGGTTGTTGGATCAGCCATTGAGTCTCCGGATAACCTAGTCCTTCGGCATGTACTTGGCTTCGAGGTCGCGGAACTGACTCACGGCCTTGACCACCTTCTCACCATCAGCGGACTGCAGGGCCCAGACCGGCACGTACTCGAACTCCGGCAGCTCCAGGCGGGCGATGCGGGTGCCCTTCGGGAAGGAGAGGCCATAGACCACAGACCAGGGGTAGAAGCGCGCGCCGATCAGATTGCGAACCTCGATGCCGTCCTCGTTGACGCGGACCCGGGGGCGGGACAACCCGATCACGGTGGCAATCGAGAGGATGATCCCGATGCCGACAAAGGCAAATTGGTCGATCAAGGTGATCGCGGCACCGGTGTAGCCGATACCGACCGTGACGCCCATGAAGATGTGGACCGCCATGATCAGGACCACCAGCACCCAGGACATTTGCTTCAGTCGCGGCGAGCTGGCTTCCAATTCCCAGGGCTTATCAGTGGTCAGTGCCGCATCCGCGGCGGTGTAGGCGTGGATCTGTCGGTCGCCGAGCTGCTGCCCGGCGGTGCCGCCATTCTGAACATTCATGTTCTCGGCCTCGCTGTTCTTAGCGTCCACGGTGTAGCTTCACACTCTTCCTTGAGCCTTGGTTATTTCTGCAGAAACCAGTCTAGTCGCGGGAGGCCCGCATCGACGAAAGCAGCAGCGCGGTATCCAGCGCGGCCATCATCGATTCGGCGCCCTTGTCCTCCACCGAACCCGGCAGGCCAGCGCGGTCCACCGCCTGCTCCTGGGTGTTGGTGGTCAGCACCCCGTTGCCCACCGGAACCCCGGTGTCCAGGGCGATGCGGGTCAGGCCCTGGGTGACCGAGTCACAGACATAATCAAAGTGCGGGGTGCCGCCCTTGATCACGCAGCCCAAGGCCACGACGGCATCATGAGTCCGGGCGGCTTCCTGCACCACGATCGGCAGCTCAAGGGCGCCGACCACGCGATATTCACTGACCTCTGCCCCGTTTGCCCGGGCGGTCTCCACCGCGCGGGTATGCAGCTGATCACAAATCTCGCGGTTCCAGGTGGCGGTGACCACCGCTACCTTCAGTCCGGAGGCATCGATCTCGGTGATCTCCGGCAGACCTTCCTTGCTCATCAGTTCTCCTCTGGGTCCTTGACGGGATGGGTCGCGTCCCAGGCGGCCACGGAGGGCAGGTTGTGGCCCATCCGGTCCCGCTTGGTGCGCAGGTACTTGATGTTATCGGCGTTCGGGGACACCGGCACCGGGGTCGAGGGCTTGATCTTGATGCCGTGGCCTGCCAATGCGGCGGACTTATAGGGATTGTTGCTGAGCAGGCTCAACGACTTCACCCCGAGATCCCGGACGATCTGGGCGGCGCTCGAGTACTCCCGGGCATCCGCCGGCAGGCCGAGCTGGAGGTTGGCGTCGACGGTGTCGATACCGTTGTCCTGCAGGTGGTAGGCCTGCAGCTTGGCCAGTAGGCCAATGCCGCGCCCCTCATGGCCACGCATATAGACGATGATGCCGCGGCCGGCCTCCTGGACCAGCCGCATCGACTCATGGAGCTGGGACCCGCAGTCGCAACGGCGGGAGGTGAACACATCCCCGGTCAGGCACTCGGAATGCACCCGGACCAGTACGTCCTCACCGCCATCAGATTCCGGCTCACCGGCGACCAGCGCGACATGCTCGACGCCGTTGATCTTGTTGCGGTAACCGAAGGCGCGGAAAGCACCGAACTCGGTGGGCAGGACGGTCTCCACGATCCGCTCGACCTGGGTCTCATGGTGGCGACGCCACTCAATGAGCTGTTCGATGGAGATCATTTTCAGCCCGTGGCGGTCGGAGAAGGTTCGCAGCTCCGGGCCGCGGGCCATGTCGGTGGGATCTTCCTCACTGACGATCTCACAGAGCACACCGGCCGGGCGCAGCCCAGCGGCGCGGGCCAGATCCACCGCGGCCTCGGTGTGTCCGTCGCGGGCGAGCACGCCACCGTCGCGGGCACGTAGCGGCACGACATGTCCCGGGCGGGTGAAGTCCTGCGGTCCCCGCTCAGGGTCAGCCAACCACTGGAGGGTCTCGGAGCGGGAGGTCGCGGAGATACCGGTGGTGCCGGTGGCGGCGTCCACGGTCACCGTGTACGCCGTCTGCCGGGCATCCTGGTTCCGGGCGATCATCGGCGGCAGGTTGAGCCGGTCACAATCCTCCTCGGTCATCGAGGCACAGATATAGCCCGAACTGTAGCGGACCATGAAGGCCACGAGTTCCGGGGTGGCAAGTTCCGCAGCGAAGATGAGGTCGCCCTCGTTCTCACGGTCCTCATCATCGACGACCACGACCGCTTCTCCGGCGGCAATGGCGGCAATGGCCTCTTCAACGGTATCCAGGCGCAGCCTGCGCGATTCTTCCTCAGTCACAGTGACCTACCTTAGTCTGACGTGGGAGTGTGATCGGACACCGGTCCGCCCAGGCCGGGCACTACCCCATGGCTGAGCATGCGTTCCACATACTTCGCCAGGACGTCCACCTCAAGGTTGACGGTGTCACCGAGCTTGAGTTCGCCGTGGGTGGTGTCCGCCAGGGTGGTCGGGATCAGGGAGACCTCAAACCAGTCCTCCCCCAATGCCGCCACCGTCAAGGAGGTGCCATTGACCGCAATGGATCCCTTGGCCACCACATAGATGGCCAGGTCCGCCGGCAGGCTGAAGCGCAGCACCTCCCAGTGTTCCGAGGGGACACGGCTGAGCAGTGTTCCGGTGCCATCGACATGCCCCTGCATGATGTGTCCACCGAGCCGGGCATTGGCGGCCAGGGCGCGCTCAAGGTTGACCTTTGAGCCCGCCTCCAGCGCCCCCAGATTGCTGGTGTCCAGGGTGATCTTCATCAGATCGGCGGTGAAGATCCCCACCTCCTGGGTGGCAACGGTCAAGCAGACACCGTTGACTGCGATGGAGTCTCCCAGCGCAGCATCAGTGAGCACCCGCGGTGCCCGGATACTCATCCGCACGGAGTCCCCCAGATCGGAGACGGCCTCCACCGTGCCGATCTCCTCCACAATTCCAGTGAACATAACTCGATCACGCAACCTTTCTTCGCAGTTCCAAGAGCACATCTGAGCCCAGGCGGGATACCTCGGCCAGTTCAAAGCGGGCGGCATCCGCGAGGGTGCCGCCCACCGCCTGGGCGAGGACCCCGCGTCCCTGGCCCAACAGGGTGGGGGCGATATAAGCCTGGATCGCATCCACCAGATCCGCAGCCACAAAAGCCGAGGCCAGCGCAGCGCCGCCTTCGACGAGCACGTCTCGTGCCCCTGAGTCCCACAACGCTGCCAAGGCCCCGGATATTTCCGGATACTGTTCAAACCCGAGTGCATGCAGATTCGGCACCTGCTCCGCGGGGAGCTCGCGGGCGCCGATGACCACCCGACGGGGCTGGTTGGCAAAGAGCACGCCGTCTGCCTTCCGGGCAGTCAGCGAAGGATTATCTGCCAGCGCAGTGCCGGTGCCGATGATGATGGCATCACGGTGCTGCCGGTCCTCATGGACCTGCCGCCGGGCCGGTTCGCCGGTGATCCACTGGCTACTGCCATCTGTCGCGGCGGTGAAGCCGTCCAGGGTCTGGGCGAATTTGAGTGTGACATGAGGTCGGCCGAGTTTCAGGGAACTCAACCAAGGCACCAGATCCGGGGAATGGGTGTCAATGCGGGTGACCGCCACGCCCTTGTCCCGGAGGTAGCGCGCGCCGCCGCTGGCCTGCTCATCGGGGTCCGGGTGCACATAGAACACCCGGCTGATCCCCGCCTTGAGCAGGGCGTGGCTACAGGGGCCGGTCCGGCCGAGGTGATTGCAGGGCTCCAGCGTCACCACGGCGGTGCCGCCCCGGGCCTGCTCCCCCGCCTGCGACAGGGCCATCACCTCAGCATGTGGGCCGCCGACCGGTTGGGTCCCGCCGACACCGACCAAGGCGCCCCGGGAGTCCAGGATCGCGGCCCCCACCGGGGGGTTGGGGCTGGTGGCACCATGCACCCGATGCGCCGCCTGCAACGCCGCCTGCAACGCTGCAGCGACCTCTTCATCCAGTGCCCCGGGGGAAACTACGGGCTGGTCCATCTTCTTAACGGGTGGCCAATCGGCGGAGTTCCGCCACTGCAGCGTTGGGATCCTCGGCACCATACACCGCAGAACCAGCGACAAAGGCGTCACAGCCAGCTTCAGCTGCCTCGGCGATGGTCGCAGCGGAGATGCCACCGTCAATCTCGATAATGACATCCAGGTTGTTCTCATCAATGATGGCGCGCAAGGTACGGACCTTGTCGAGCTGCTCCGGCATGAAGGACTGTCCACCGAAGCCGGGCTCCACACTCATGATCAGCACCTCATCAAAGTGCTCCAGGTGCAGCAGATAGGGCTCGATCGGGGTGCCGGGACGCAGCGAGAAGCCGACCTTGACGCCCTTGGCACGGATTTCATCGGCCAGGGCGACCGGGTTGTTCACGGCCTCCACGTGGAAGATGATGCAGTCCGCGCCAGCCTTGATGTAGTCATCGACCCACTTTTCCGGGTTCTCGATCATCAGGTGAACATCGAGGGGCTTATCCGTGATCCGGTTGACGGTCGCGGTGATACCCGGGCCGAAGGAGAGATTCGGGACAAAATGCCCATCCATGATGTCGATGTGGATCCAGTCGGCATCAGGTATAGCGGCGATCTCCCGGTCCAACCGGGAGAAATCAGCCGCGAGAATCGAGGGCGCAATGATCGGGGTTGCCATGACCCCGATCATACGCGTCACCGATATGGCCCCAGCTCACCGGCCAGGGATCGCGGGACTATCCCAGCGGCTTGCGGAGCACGGCGAAGAACATCGCGTCGGTGCCATGGCGGTGCGGCCACATCTGCACCGACTTTTCCTCGCCGGTACCCACCATGCCCGGCACCAGCGCATGGGCGTCAAGCTCAACCAGATCATGCTCGGCCAAGGCCTTGTCGACGACCCCGCGGGTTTCCCGCAGGTCCGGGGAACAGGTTGAGTAGATGATCACACCGCCGGGGCGTACCAGCTTGAAGGCTGAGTCCAGCAGCTCCGACTGGAGCACGTTGAGTTCAGCGATATCTGCCTCACTCTTGCGCCAGCGGGCCTCCGGGCGGCGACGCAACGCGCCGAGTCCGGAGCAGGGGGCGTCGAGCAGCACCCGGTCATAGCCGGGTTCCAGGTCCGGGTTACGGCCGTCGCCGACCATGATCTTCACCGGCAGATCGCCGACGGTCTTGCGGATCAGCTCCGCGCGGTGCTCGGAGATCTCCACGGCGTCGACCTTCGCGGCGTCGATACGCGCCAATGCGCCGAGCAGCGCGGCCTTGCCACCCGGACCGGCACACAGATCCAGCCAGCGGCCTTGATCTTTGCCCTCGATCGGGGCTTCGGTGACCGCCCGGGCGACGAGCTGACTACCCTCATCCTGCACCGCAGCCAGGCCATCGCGGACCGGCCCCAGCTCGCCGGGATCACCGGACTCCAGATACACGGCATAGGGAGAGTACTTGCCCTCCTCCGCGCCGATGGACAAGGCCAGCTCCTCGGCACTGATCTCGCCGGGACGGGCGACCAGGTGGACCCTCGGCCGCTCGGAATCGCCCTCCAGGGCATCCGGAAGATCCTCGATCCCGATGACCTTGGCGAAGGACTCCGCGATCCAGGCCGGATGGGCGTGACGGAAGGCCAGGCCCTCGATCTCCCCCTCGGGGGTCAGCTTGTCGATCCAGGACTGCGGCGTTGAGCGCGAGATGGTGCGCATGATCGCGTTGGCGAAACCCTTGACATAAACCTGGTCTAGACCCTCGACGATTCGAACAGTGGTGTCCACCGCGGCATGGGGCTCCACCCGGGTATAGAGCAGCTGATAAGCACCCAGTCGCAGCGCGTCGAGCACCTCCGGGGAGATCTCCTTGAGCGGCCGGCTGGAACACTCGGCGATCACCGCATCCAGCACCCCCTGGGAACGGAGCGCGCCATAGGCGAGCTCCGTGGCGAAGGCGGCATCCCGGGAACCACTGAGTTTGCGCTGCCTTAACAACTGCGGCAGCAGCAGGTTCGCGTAGGCGGCGTTGGTGCGCACCTTCGAGATGACCTCATAGGCCACCGTCCGGGCGACGTCGACGCCGAGATCAAGCTGCTCGACCTTTGCCCGCTGCGGGCGGGAGTCGCCCTGCTTATTAGCCTGGTTGCCACTGCCCTGGGGACGTTTCCCACCGGTCCTGGCGGATCCCCGTGCGGAACTATCCCGCTTGGATCCTTGATTTGAGGAAGCGCCCTCCCGGCCCTGACCGCCCGGGTTCTCCCCGGTTTTGCGGGATCGGGAGCGGAAACCCCCACCATTACTGTTCAAGCTCATTCGAAAATCATCCCATCTGTGTCCTGGCGACCCCGGGCCCAATCGACCGCAGCCATCATCTTTTTACCCGGCGGCTGGATCTGATCCAGTCGCAGCGGGGTGGTCCCGGTACCGATATGTACCGCTTCCTTGGTCACCCACACCTCACCCGGGCGCAGGCCTTTCAGCTCCTCGGGCAGCTCCGCGGCATCGAGTCGAGCCGCTGTGCCCACCTTGAATCTTTCCTCACCCAACAGAGTCCAGGCCCCGGGCCCTGGGGTATGCGCCCGGATGTGGCGTTCCACCGCGAAATCTGGGTTGGCCCAGATGATCCGGGCATCCTCGGTGGTGATCTTCGAGGCATAACTGGCTTCACCCTGCTGCGGCTGCGCCTGGATCTGCCCGGCGGCCAGGCCATCCATCGTGGCCGTCAGCAGCTCCGCGCCGGAATAGGCCAACCGGGTCAGCAGATCATCGGCGGTGTCGGTCGGGCGGATCGTCTCGGTGACGGTGCCCAGGACCGGACCGGTGTCCAGCCCCTTCTCAATGCGGAAGGTGCTGGCGCCGGTGATGTCATCCCCGGCATTGATGGCGGCCTGGACTGGGGCGGCGCCCCGCCACGCCGGAAGCAGGGAGAAGTGCAGGTTGACCCAACCATGGGTCGGCAGCGCCAGTAGGTCCTCGGTGATCAGGTTGCCGTAGGCGACCACCGGGATACAGTCCGGGGCGAGTTCCTTCAGGCGGGCCCGAAGTGCCTCCCCGTCCTCGGTACCGGCCTTGAGCGTGGCAGGGGTGAGCACCTCAATGCCGTGCTCCTGGGCGAGTGCCGAAACCGGCGAGGGGTGCAGGGACCGACCGCGGCCTTTACGGGCATCAGGCCGGGTGATCACCGCGATGATCTCATGCTCAGAGTCGAGCAATCGCTGCAGTGCAACGACAGCAGGCTCCGGGGTACCGGCGAAAATCAAGCGCATATCCTTGAACTCTCCTTTCCTAGATATTGAACCAGGTTGAATTACGGATCTCACGCATGGCTTCCTTGCGGAGCTCCGGGGCCAGTCGTTTGAGGAAGAGCACCCCGTCCAGGTGATCGGTCTCATGCTGGATGCACCGGGCCATCAGACCGGAGGCCACCAGGGAGATCGGGTTACCGTGGATGTCTTGACCACTGAGACTGACCGTCTTGAAACGGGTGGTGTCTTTGGAGATGTCCGGGATGGAAAGGCAGCCTTCCGTACCCGTCTGGGTCTCCTCGCCCACCGCCTCCCACACCGGGTTAATCACATGTCCACGCTGGCCGCCCTCGGTGGCGGAACAGTCATAGACGAAGACCCGACGGGTCAGCCCGATCTGGTTGGCGGCCAGGCCGACACCACCGCTGTCATCCATGGTCTCGAGCATGTCCGCGACCAGGACAGCCAGTGACTCATCAAATTCGGTGATCTCCTCGGCGCGGGTCATCAGGACCGGGTCGCCGAACATACGGATGGATCGGAGGGTCATTGCGGGGATGGGCTCCTCAGGTGAAGGTGGACTCTATCGGTGTCCATGGTATCCCTGCGGGTGGACACCTCAGGAAACCGCCTGTCATGAGGCATGCTGATATCGCGTTCCCCGCGCAGCTTCCCCGCCCCCTAGCTCCCCGACCCCGCCATGGATAGACTGCCCCGATGACCACCCGAGATCCCGACCCTGGCCCCTTCTACCACGGCACTGGGGCTCGACTGCTCCCCGGTGAGCTACTGTCTGCGGGCTTCCACTCCAACTACCGCAGTGATGTCGTGATGAACCACATCTACTTCACCGCGCTGCCGGACGGCGCGGGGCTGGCCGCCGAGATTGCCGTGGAACTGGCGGGCGGTGAGGGCACCCCGCAGGTCTACGAGGTGGAACCGACCGGGCCCTTCGAAGATGATCCGAATGTCACGGACAAGAAGTTCCCCGGAAACCCCACGCGTTCCTACCGCAGCCGGGAGCCGCTACTCGTCATCCGGGTGGTTTCGGACTGGACGCGCCTGACCCCGGAGGCACTGCAGATGTGGCGGGAACGACTGATCTGGCGGCGGGAGGATCAACGGGGCGAGATCATCAACTGAGTCACCCGGCTCATCGACGCTGCGCTGGATCGCCCTGGGCGATCTCCTCGGCGGTGGCAGGTGGATATGCTGGCAGCTCACTGATCCGCTCCGCCAGGATGCCGAAACCGAGACTCTCATGATCCCCGAGAACCAGGGTGGCGCTTCCCGGGAGAACCTGCTGCCACGCCTGGGACACCGGGAGAAAGTCCCCGGGGTAGAGATCATCGATGCTTGCCGGAATCGCGAATCCCGGCTGCGGCCTGATCAACCGAGAGAAGCTCTCCGGCCATTCATTCCCGAGGTCGAAACGGTTGCCGGCCAACAGAACCATGCCGCAGTGCTCCCCGGTGTGGGCGCCGCGCAGTGCCCCGAGTGCCAGCGTGACTGTGGGAGCCCCGGGGTGTTCACCCTCCTCCCACGCGGCTGAAGGTAGCGCCGGCTGTTCCCCACTGTCGGCGTGGACCCCCGCCGGAACATCCACCGCGATCGTGGGAAACCACCGTGAGATCTCGGCGTAGCGAGCCCACTGATCCCTCAGCGGCCCATTCAGTCCACTGCCCACCAGGGCCTCAATGATCAGGCAGTGGGTCTGACCGATGTCCTCCTGGATGAGGTGCGCCCCCGAGGTTTCGTAGCCACCGGCCTTCTGCACCTCGGCCAGGAGGGCGTGATTCTTACTGTCCTCCTCGAAGCACCCGCCCTCCGGGGTGGCCAGCGCCATCACGTCGACAATCCGGCCCCGCTCCACCAGTACCTTTGCGGCGCGTAACCCATCTGCTCCGTTACCGCCCGGCCCGGCGAGCACCAGGATCCGACCACTGCGCTCTTCGGTAACCGGGCTGTCCACCATCGCCGCCGCCAGATCCGCCAGAGCCTGCGCCGCCAGGTTCTCGAGCCTTTCGCGCGTCGGTGCAAAGCACGACAGTTGGTCCGCCTCCTGTGGGAGGCGAGACAGCGCATCATCGAGGGCCTGTTGGGCCACTATGTGCTGCATGAGGGCAACCATAGCGCTGCGGGCCTGAGCGGGGCGTCGATAAGCGGCTAACCGATGTGGATCGGGTCCACCTGAATCCGCAGCGGAAGGTCATCCTTGCGGGCGGCCCGGGCCACCATCGCCGCGCGCAGTGCGCGGCCCAGGTCCGAGCGAGACCCCAACGGAGTACGGATCAGCAACCGTTGGGGTGGCCCGTACTTGCGTTCGTCATACTCGCCCGGCAGCGTCACCCCGGGTGGCAGGTCTACCGGGCCGAGCACCTCGGAGTTCTCCGGCAGCTCCATCATCTCCATGAAGTGCTCCAAGGAGGCGCTCGCCCCATCCAGGGCCGCCATGTGGACCGAGGGCGGGAAGCCGACCTCGCGCCGCTGCGCCAACTCCATCGACGCCGCCCCCACCATGTCCCAGCGGATCAGGGCCTGCACCGCGGTGTGTGCTGGATCGGCGACGACGATGACTTCCCCACCCGCTGCCCGGGACTTCACGTGGGTGGCCACTGCCGCCCACTTGGCCAGGGTCTCCTCGGTGGCCCGCAGATCCTGGCGCCCCAGCAGCGCCCAGGTATCCAGCAGCAGCGCCGCACCATAGGTGCCCCCGAGGATCCGGGGTTCCGCGCCGGGCGTGGAAATCACCAGGCGGGGTCCATGTTCCAGGGTGTCAATGATCCGGTTACCGCCTGAGGTACTGACCTTGACGCTGGGGAAGGCCCTACCGAGTTCCTCTGCGGTGCGCTGCGTACCCAGCACCACGGCACGCAGCTTCGGGGAACCACACTCACCGCAGCGGTGCCGCGAGTCTGGTCGGCCACACCAGCGACAGGTGGGAACTGCGGCTTGGCCCTCGCCTGCCGGCAGACCGAGAGGTCCATTGCAGTGACGACAGCGGGCCGGTGCCCGGCACGTCCCGCAGGCCAGCGTCGGCACATAGCCTTTTCGGGGCACCTGGACCAGCACCGGATCCTTGCGTGCCAGTGCGGAACGCACCGCATCAAAAGCCACCTTGGGCAGCCGGGCAGAACGTGCCAGCGGGTCACGTTCGAGCTCGAAGTCGGTTTCCCCCACCGCCCGGATCCAGGGCATCCGAGTGCGCAGGGTGTCTCGCGGAGCCACCAGATCATGGGCCCAACCACTCTCCACGAGCAGCTGGGTCTCTGCGGTCCGGGAGTGCCCCGCCACCACCAGCGAGCAGCCCTCCTGCACCGAACGAGTGGTCAGCACCTCCCGCGCATGTGGATAGGGTGCCCGTGGATCAACAAGGTTCTCATCGCCATCATTGAAAATCACCGCCAGCTTGAGGTTGTTCACCGGCGCGAAAGCCGCACTCCGGGTCCCGATAACCAGCCGGCCCTGCCCGGCCAGGATGGAAAGATAGCGTCGGTAGCGGGCTTGCGGGCCGAGCCCGGAATTGAGCACCGTAATTTGTTTTGCTGCGAGGATCTCCCGCAGTGCCTCCTCCAGCTGGTCCAGGTCACGCTGGTCCGGCACCACCACCAGCGCACCGCCACCGTCGATGACGACCTTCGCCGCCAATGCGGCAATGGTTGAAGCCCAGTCCCCGCCGGGGGCCACCTGCCAGGCAGCTCGCGCCGTGGTGCCTGCGAGCACGGCATCGACGAAGGACGTCCCGTGGGTGTAGACCGCCCAGGCAGAGAGATCCGGTTCGGAATACTCCCCCAGGTCCTCCCAGGACGTTTCAACATCGGAGTTCTCCGCCTGGGCATGGCGGGAAGGAATCGCCGAACGGATGATGTCCGAGCGCACCCCGCCATAGCGCTGTGCCAGCGCCTCCACCAGTTTCCGGGTCTGTTCCGGAAAGACCACCACCGGAGAGATCACCCGCTCCAGCCACACCAGCCGACCCTCGTGCGCGGTGTCGTGGGTCCGTTCGATGACGAGGGCGTCGACAAGCCTGCCGCCGAAACGGATGCGGACCCGCACGCCGGGCTGGACCTCGGGGTCCTGCACCGTGTCAATGCGGTAGTCGAAGAGCCGGTCCAGATGTGCCAGGCCCAGAAGGGGAAGAACCCGCGCCACCGACTTTGTGGAAGCGGGGACGCGGGGTGAAGCCATGAAGAGATACTTTACAGGCCGGCTGCCTGGCGCAGCTGATCGACGCGGTCAAGGCTCTCCCAGGGCAGGTCCACATCCGTGCGACCGAAGTGGCCGTAGGCGGCGGTGGTGGCGTAGATCGGACGCAGCAGATCAAGCTCGCGGATGATCGCGGCCGGGCGGAGGTCGAAGACCTCGGTCACGGCAGCCTGGATCTTCTCATCATCCAGACCCTCATGTGCGGTGCCGAAGGTCTCGATGTAGAGCCCCACCGGAGTCGCCCGGCCGATGGCGTAGGCGACCTGAACTTCAGCGCGATCAGCCAGGCCGGCGGCGACGATGTTCTTGGCCACCCATCGCATGGCATAGGCGGCGGAGCGGTCCACCTTGCTCGGATCCTTGCCGGAGAAGGCGCCGCCACCGTGGCGGGCCATGCCGCCGTAGGTGTCGACGATGATTTTGCGACCGGTGAGGCCGGCATCGCCCATCGGCCCGCCGAGGATGAAGGAACCGGAGGGGTTGATCAGCAGCGTCAGCTCATCGGTGTAGTACTTTTCCAGCGCAGCATCCGCGATGACCCACTCCAGCACGTGCTCACGAAGCTGCTCAGCGAGCCAGTCCTGGGTGATCTCGGGGTCATGCTGGGTGGAGATGACCACAGTATCCAGGTGGGAGGGCTGGTCCCCGTCGTAGGCGAAGGTGACCTGGGTCTTGCCGTCCGGGCGAAGGTTGGGAACGATCCCCTCCTTGCGGACATAAGTCAGCCGACGTGCCAGGCGGTGTGCCAATGCGATCGGCAGCGGCATGAACTCCGGGGTCTCGTTCGAGGCATAACCGAACATCAGACCCTGGTCACCGGCACCGGCCCGGTCATCATCCTCGACGCCGGAATCCGAACGCAGCTCCTGGGAGTTGTCCACCCCGTGACCGATCTCCGGGGACTGCTCGCCGATGGCGATATTGACACCACAGGTACTGCCATCGAATCCGACCTCGGAGGAGGTGAAGCCGATTTCCTTGAGCTTCTTGCGGACCAGCGTCGGAATCTCGACATAGGCCGAGGTCCGGACCTCACCGACCACATGAACCTGGCCGGTGGTCACGAGGGTCTCCACGGCCACCCGGGCGCCGGGATCCTGCGCGATGATGGCATCGAGGATGGTGTCAGAGATGGCGTCGCAGATCTTGTCGGGATGGCCCTCGGTCACGGACTCGCTGGTGAACAGGCGCACTGCGGTAGTTGCCACGAAATCAATCCTTACTTGCTGAATCAACACAAAATTTTAGGTACCCCGCCACATTAGACCAAGCGGTCTACGTTTTGCAATGGGACTATGAACCGCTCAGGCCGGTCGTGTTTTCGAAGGCTAACTTCGAGCTGCCCGGTCAGCGCTCTCCGTGAGAGCATCCACCGCTTTCAGGATCTGAGCCGCCACCACCTGCTTGGAACCGTCCTCGATCTCCACCACCGTCGGCTGGGCCGGTTCCCCAGTCCGCGCCAGCAGCCAACCCCGGTTCCGCTTCTCACCGAATACCTTGCCCACGCCGACTTCATTGCACATGAGCAGGTCACAACCCTTGCGGGCGAGCTTCGCCACCGCCAGGTCCAGAGCCGAGTGCCCGTCATCCCCGGTTTCTGCGGCAAAACCGACAATCACCATCGATGCCGGAAGCTTCCCTGCCGCCCGATCCACCACCAGTGTCCGCAGGATGTCCGGATTCTCCACCATCCGCAGCGTCTGCAGTGAATCCTCATCACTGCCCTTCTTCATCTTCGAGGTGGCCTCGGTGTCCGGGCGGAAATCCGCGACCGCGGCCGCCATGATCACCAGGTCCATCTCCGGAGCATGCGTTGCGACGGCCGCGGCAAGGTCACCCGTGGATACCACGCGGATCACCCGCGCCCCGGCCGGCGTGGGCAGCTCATCAACATTTCCGACGATCAAGGTGACCTCGGCACCGCGCTGGGCAGCGATCTCGGCCAGGGCGTATCCCTGGCGACCTGAGGAGCGGTTCCCCACATAGCGCACCGGATCAATATTCTCCTGGGTACCACCGGCGGTGATCAGTACCTTCTTGCCCTCCCAGGTGTAGCTGGGCACCTGGCCGTCCAAGACGGTCCGCACCAGCTCAGCGATCTGGCTGGGCTCCGGAAGGCGGCCCGGACCGGAGTCCTTGCCGGTCAGCCGGCCATGAGCCGGCTCCATCACGATGATCCCGCGTTGTCTGAGGGTCGCCACATTCGCCCGGGTAGCCGGGTTATGCCACATCTCGGTGTGCATGGCCGGGGCCAGGATCACCGGACAGGTGGCCACCAGGATGGTGGCGGTCAGCAGATCATCAGCCCGCCCGGCCGCGACCCGCGCCATGAGGTCCGCGGTGGCTGGGGCCACGACAATCGCTTCCGCCTCCTGCCCCACCCGCACGTGCTGGACCTCCTCCACCGCATCAAAAACGGTGGTGGACACCGGGTTGCCGGACAAGGCCTCAAAGGTCGCCGCCCCGACAAAATTCAGGGCCGCGGCGGTGGGCACCACCCGGACCTCATCGCCGTATTCCTTGAGATCCCGCACCACATGGCACGCCTTATACGCGGCAATGCCACCGGCCACCCCCACCACGATCTTCCGGCCGACTTCATTGGGCTGCTGATTCACTGTTCTGTGTACCTCATCTATGCGGACTATTTGAGGGGGATTTCCCTTATACCTAAGCCTACCGAGAACCCTGCCCCCTGCCCCGTGGCTGGCTAAGACAATGAGAAACCCCGGTCGCTTCCCCACCGATATGGTGGGGAAGCGACCGGGGTCGGGGCGAAAAACATTTCGCCGGACAGTAGCTTGAGGCTACTGACCTTCCTCGTGGTCGAGGAGGCCGGCATCGATCTCGCGGAGCGCGATCGAGAGCGGCTTCTCCCCGGGTTCCGGGGTCACCAGCGGTCCGACGAACTCGAACACGCCCTCATCTGCCTGCTGGTAGTAGCTGTTGATCTGCCGCGCGCGCTTAGCGGCGAAGATCGCCAGAGCGTACTTGGAAGAAACCTTCTCCAGCAGTTCATCGATCGGCGGAGAGGTAATACCGATCGGCGGATCGAACACCGCCTGGGTCTCGTTGCTCGCGTTATTCACGTAGCACCCTTTCACTGGAATTGCGGAAAATACTTGAGTGGCAGTACCCCGGAAGGTACTGCCTCACCATGGCCGGTGGCGCTTATCTGCCCTGCAGAATAGCACTGATGGCGCTGACGGCCTCATTCACATCGTCATTGATGACGACATAATCAAACTCGTCCTTCGCAGCCAGCTCCGCGCGAGCGGTCTCCAGACGACGCTGGATAACCTCCTCCGGTTCAGTACCACGGCCGGTGAGACGCTCAACGAGAGTCTCCCAGCTGGGCGGTGCCAAAAACACGGTCTTTGCGCTCGGGAGCATACGCGCCACGTTACGCGCACCCTCAAGGTCAACCTCGACCAAAACAGGTCGGCCTTCCGAGAGAGCTAGCTTCACCGGGGCGGCCGGGGTTCCCGAGCGCTGCAAACCACCGTGGATCTCTGCCCATTCGAGCATTTCACCACGATCGATCGTCGCCTGGAACTCCGTCGGAGAGACATAGAAATAGTCCCGTCCATCCACCTCACCGGGCCGCGGAGCCCGGGTGGTCATCGAGACACTGAAATAAAGACTCTCGACATCACTGCGAAGACGATTAACCACCGTGGATTTTCCCACGGCCGAAGGGCCAGCCAGAACGACCAGATTGGCCTCGGAGTTATCGTCGGCCATCCGATTAGTCCTCAGAGAAACCGAAACGCTCAAGCAGAGCACGACGCTGGCGATCGCCGAGGCCACGCAGACGACGGGTCTGGGCGATCTCGAGCTCCTCCATGATTTCCTTGGCCTTGACCTTGCCAACCTTCGGCAGAGCCTCAAGCAGTGCGGAGACCTTGGTCTTGCCAATGATCTCATCGGTCTGCGCCTTTTCCAGGACAGCCTTGAGGTTGGTGTCACCTCGCTTGAGGTTCTCCTTCAGCTCGGCACGTGCCTTGCGGGCCTCAGCGGCCTTTGCGAGGGCTTGCTTACGCTGCTCATCAGTCAACTGTGGAAGGGCCACGGGTTCCTCCGATTCGGATTAATGGATAGTTCTTGTGGTACATGGGTACCAGATATCCCCGGGGCACATTCGATAGGACACATTGATTGCACCCCGGGGATTTTCGTTCAGTCTAGCACTAGGTCGTTTCAGACCTCGCATTTCATCAGCGTTTCAGCACGTCAACGACGTGCAAAACACAAAACACCAGGTCATTCACTTAGCATTCTCACCTGGGGAAACCCGGAAATTCAGCGGCTGCCGCCGCCAAGGAAATCCGCAGATCCGCAACCGCGGGTCCCGCCTTGAGAATGTCGCGGGAGATGTTCGGGAAGGCAAGCTCCTCGACCCCGGCGGCAATCCGGGAGATATCTTCCCGGCCGGCACCCTGGGCGCCGACACCCGGCATCAGTACCGGGCCGTTGAGCGCCGAAAGATCCGGCGGCGAGGTCAGGGTCGCCCCGACCACCACTCCGAGATTTCCCGCGCGCCCCGCTGCACGGTGGGGCGCATTATAGGCCGCCACCTCATCGACGATCCGCTGGGACAGTGTGCGCCCGGTGGCGTCGATATGGGATTGCAGCTCCACGGCCTCAGGGTTCGAGGTCGCGGCGAGCAGAAACACTCCCCGACCGGTCTCCTCGGCCAACTCCAGCACCGGAGCCAGTGCCCCGACCCCGAGAAAGGGCGAGACGGTCACGGCGTCGGAAAGCAAGGGGGACCCCTCGCCCAGCCAGGCCTGCGCATAACCGGCCATGGTGGAGCCGATATCACCACGTTTTGCATCCGCGACCACCAGGCAGCCGGCCTCACGCAGCTCCGCGATCGTCTCCTCTAGTACGGCGAAGCCACGGGAGCCAAAGCGTTCATAGAAGGCCACCTGGGGCTTGACCAGGGCTGCGGTGTCCGCGAAGGCGGCCACGCAACGACGGCTGAATTCAGCCAGTCCCTCGATGTCATCACCAAGGCCCCAGGCCTGCAGCAGGCTCGCGTGCGGGTCGATGCCGACACAGAGTCGGCCACGCTCCGCCGCGACATCCCGCAGCTTCTCCCCGAAGGTCACCGATGCGGCACTCACTGCTGCTGCCCCAGCACGGTGTGCGTGAGCTCCTGCAGTGCACGGACGGTCAGCTCACCGGAGCGCAGGGCCTCGATGCCCTGGACAGCGGCGGTGATGCCCTGCACGGTGGTCACCAACGGAACACCCTTGGACACGGCGGCACCACGAATGTCATAACCATCGTGGCGGGCGCCGGCGGAGCCTGCCGGAGTGTTCAGGATCAGGTCGATCTCGCCGGCCTTGATCAGATCGACGACAGAGGTGCCCTCGGCACCGGCTTTGACCTCATTCTGCTTGAGCACGACCTCACACTCGATGCCGTTGCGCTTGAGCATGGTGGCGGTGCCCTGGGTAGCCAGGATCTTGAAACCACGGCTGGCCAGCTGCTGGATCGGCAGGATGACGGTGCGCTTGTCACGGTTGGCCACCGAGACGAAGATGGTTCCCTCGGTCGGCAGGGCACCGAATGCCCCGGCCTCGGCCTTGGCGTAAGCGGCACCGAAGTTATCGGCCAAGCCCATCACTTCACCGGTGGACTTCATCTCCGGGGAGAGCAGGGAATCCAGCATGGTGCCGTCGGGGCGACGGAAACGGTTGAAGGGCAGCACCGCTTCCTTCACCGCGATCGGTGCGTCCAGCGGCAGGGAGCCACCGTCGTAGGAGGTGGGGATCATGCCCTCAGCCTGCAGCTCCGGAATGGTGGCGCCGAGCGAGATGCGGGCGGCGGCCTTGGCCAGGTGCACCCCGGTGGCCTTCGAGACGAAGGGCACGGTGCGGGAGGCGCGGGGGTTGGCTTCAATGACGTAGAGGATGTCATCCTTGAGCGCGAACTGGACGTTCATCAGGCCCTTGACACCGATACCGTGGGCCAACTTGATGGTGGCGGTACGGACCTTCTCAATATCCTCGTCACCCAGGGTCATCGGCGGCAGGGCGCAGGCGGAGTCACCGGAGTGAATACCAGCCTCTTCAATGTGCTCCATGACACCGGCAAGGTAGACGTTCTCCCCATCACACAGGGCGTCGACGTCGATCTCGATGGCGGAGTCCAGGAAGCGGTCCACCAGCACCGGGTGGTCGGTGTTGAGCTCGGTGGCGCGGTCGATGTAATCGTGCAGGGAGTCTTCGTCGTAGACGATCTCCATGCCACGGCCACCCAGCACATAGGAGGGGCGGACCAGAACCGGGTAGCCGACGTTGGCGGCCACGGCTCTGGCCTCCTCGAAGGAGGTGGCGGTACCGAAGGCCGGGGCGGGCAACTCGGCGCGCTGGAGAACGCCGCCGAACTCGCCACGGTCCTCCGCCAGGTCAATGGACTTCGGGGAGGTGCCGACGACCGGGACTCCCGCGTCCTCCAGCTTCTGGGCCAGGCCCAGCGGGGTCTGGCCACCCAGCTGGACGATGACGCCGGCGACGGTGCCGGACTCACACTCCGCGTGATAGACCTCCATGACGTCCTCGAAGGTCAGCGGCTCGAAGTAGAGACGATCGGCGGTGTCATAATCGGTGGAGACGGTCTCCGGGTTGCAGTTGACCATGATGGTCTCATAGCCGACGCGGGAAAGCTCCAGCGCAGCGTGGACACAGGAGTAGTCGAACTCGATGCCCTGGCCGATACGGTTCGGGCCGGAACCCAGGATGAGGACCTTCTCGCGCTCGGTCTGCGGGGCAACCTCGGACTCGGCGGCCGGATCCAGCTCATAGGCCGAGTAGTGGTAGGGGGTCTTGGCCTCGAACTCGGCGGCACAGGTATCCACCGTTTTGAAGACCGGGCGGATGCCCAGGGACCAGCGCAGACGACGGATCCCGTCCTCACCGGCGAACTCCGGACGCAGGGCGGCGATCTGGGCGTCGGAAAGGCCGTGGAACTTGGCCTCACGCAGCAGATCCTCATCCAGGGTCGGGGCGTCAACCAGGGTCTCGCGGAGATCCACCAGGGTTTTCAGCTCAGCCAGGAACCACGGATCGATGCTGGAAGCCTCGTGGAGCTCCTCAATGGTGGCACCCAGGCGCAGCGCGAGTTCAGCATCGTACATCCGGCCCTCGGTCGGACGCTTGAGGTCTTCCAGGACAGCCTTGACATCGGTGGCACGCTCACCGGCGATGGCCTCATCGCTCAGCGTCCAGAAACCGGCGGCCTTGGTCTCCAGGGAACGCATGACCTTGTTCAGGGCAGCGGTGTAGTTACGGCCCAGGGACATGGCCTCACCCACGGACTTCATGGTGGTGGTGAGGGTGTCATCGGCGCCGGGGAACTTCTCGAAAGCAAAGCGCGGGGCCTTGACCACGACATAGTCCAGGGTCGGCTCGAAAGCGGCCGGGGTGGAGCCGGTGATGTCGTTGGTGATCTCGTTCAGGGTGTAGCCGATGGCCAGCTTGGCGGCGATCTTCGCGATCGGGAAGCCGGTGGCCTTGGAGGCCAGCGCCGAGGAACGGGAGACACGCGGGTTCATCTCAATGGTGATCAGACGACCGTCGCGCGGGTTGATGGCGAACTGGATATTACAGCCGCCGGTGTCCACGCCGACCTCACGGATGATATCGATACCCTGATCGCGCATCTTCTGGAACTCGACGTCAGTCAAGGTCATGGAGGGTGCCACTGTAACCGAGTCACCGGTGTGGACACCCATCGCATCGATGTTCTCGATGGAACAGATGACCACGACGTTGTCATCGCTGTCACGCATGAGCTCGAGCTCGAATTCCTTCCAACCGAGGATGGACTCCTCGATCAGCACGTTGGCTTCGGGGGAAGCAGCCAGCCCGCCACCGGCGATGCGCTCAAGATCAGCGTCGTTGTAGGCCAGGCCGGAGCCCAGACCACCCATGGTGAAGGAAGGCCGGACCACGACTGGCAGGCCGAGATCGGCGACGGCCTCGTGGACCTCGTCCATGTTGTGGCAGACCCACGAGCGAGCGGACTCGCCACCGATCTTGGCGACGATATCCTTGAACTTCTGACGGTCCTCGCCACGCTCGATCGCGTCGATATCGGCGCCGATCAGCTCCACGCCGTACTTGGTGAGGATGCCTGCCCGGTCGAGCTGAATAGCTGCGTTCAGGGCAGTCTGTCCGCCCAGGGTGGCCAGGACAGCGTCAATCGGGTGGCCCTGCTCGATCTCCTTGGCGAAGATCTTGTCAATGTACTCCGTCTCGATCGGCTCGACGTAAGTGTGATCGGCGAACTCCGGGTCGGTCATGATGGTGGCCGGGTTGGAGTTGATGAGGGTGACCCGCAGGCCCTCCTCCTTGAGAACTCGGCACGCTTGGGTACCGGAGTAGTCAAATTCACAGGCCTGGCCGATGACGATCGGGCCGGAGCCAATGACCAGGACGTGCTTGATGTCGTTGCGCTTGGGCATGGTGTATTAACCCTCCTGGGTGGTCTGCTGAGCGGACATGAGCTCGAGGAACTGATCGAAGAGCGGGTTGGCGTCGTGCGGACCGGCCGCGGACTCCGGGTGGTACTGCACGGAAAAGGCCAGGCCGTTTTCCAGGGCGACGCCCTCGACGCAGTCATCGTTGAGGCAGGAGTGGGTGACCTGAGCAGGACCAAAATCGGTCTCGAAGGTCTTCCCGGCCTCTCCCTTCAGCGCGAAGCCGTGGTTCTGGGACGTGATGTCGATCTTGCCGGTGAGATGGTTAATCACCGGGACATTGATGCCACGGTGGCCGAACTTCATCTTGTAGGTCTCCATGCCCAGGGCGCGGCCCAGGATCTGGTTACCGAAGCAGATTCCGAACAGGGGCACCTTTGCCTCGAGAATCTCGCGGACGATACCGACCATGGTGTCGGCGGTGGCCGGGTCACCGGGACCATTGGAGATGAACACGCCATCTGGGTTGAGCTGCTGCACCTCGGCGAAGGGGGTGTTGGCGGGCACCACGATGGTGCGGATGCCGCGCTTGACCAGGTTGTTCGGGGTGGCGGACTTGATGCCCATGTCATAGGCGACGGCGGTGAACTTGACCTCGCCCGCTGGCTCCAGGGTGTAACTCTGCGTGGTGGTGACCTCGGCGGCCAGGTCGGCGCCGGCCATGGAGGGCTGAGCCTTGACTTCAGCCAGCAGCGTATCGACGTCGCGCTGGGCATCGGCGCCGGAGAAGATGCCGGCGGCGATGGATCCCTCGTTGCGCAGGTGGCGGGTCAGCGCCCGGGTATCGATGCCGCGGATGCCGATGACACCCTGCTTGCTCATCTCCTCCTCGAGGCTGCGCTGAGCGCGGAAATTGGAGACCCGGGCGGCGAGATCACGGATGATCAGGCCGGCGACCCAGATTTTGCCCTCCGCGTTTTCATTGTCTTCGTCATTCCAGCCGGTGTTGCCGATCTGGGGGGCGGTCATAGTGACCAGCTGACGGTGGAAGGAGGGATCGGTCATCGTCTCCTGGTAACCGGACATGCCGGTGGTGAACACGGCTTCTCCGAGAGTGGTGCCGGTAGCTCCGAAACCGCGGCCACGGAAAACACGGCCGTCGGCGAGGACCAGCAGGGCGAGGTCAGTAGTAGACGTCAAGGCGTCACCTTTCAACTGGGAGGGTTGCTCAATTGAGTGTATATGATTCATTGGATTGTATTTTATGCGACTAGGTCACGGAAGTGGAAGCGACACCCGCGCGGCAGGTCACCCTGCCCCGGAGAATGGTGGTGCTGACCTTCGCGCTGAACTCCATTCCCTCAAAGGGGGTGTTTTCAGCCTTCGAGGCCATCGCAGCACCGTGGGCGGTCCAACTCTGCCCCGGGTCCACCACGCAGAGGTTGGCGGGCTCACCAACCTCGATCGGCCGTCCATGCCCTGGGAGCCTGGTGATCTCGGCGGGGCGCTCACTCATCACCTTGGCCACCCAACGCCAATCGGCCAGGCCGGACTTGACGAAGGTGTCCGCAATGATGGACAGGGAGGTTTCCAGGCCGAGCATGCCGGGCTTGGCGTGTTCGAACTCGACACACTTGTCCTCGGAACCGTGCGGGGCGTGATCGGTGGCCACCACGTCGATGGTCCCGTCGAGCAGTGCCTGCCGCAGCGCCAGGGTGTCGCGCTCTTCACGCAGCGGCGGATTGACGCGGTTGACCCCGTCATAGGTGGCCAGACGCTCATCGGTGAGGATGAGATGGTGCGGAGTGACCTCGGCGGACATCGGAATGCCCTGCCCCTTGGCCCATTTGAGGAGTTCCACGGTCCCCTCGGTCGAGGCGTGGCAGATATGGATCCGGTTACCGTAGTCCCGGGCCAGCAGCGCGTCGCGGGCGACAATGGACTCTTCCGCGGCACGCGGCCAGCCACGCAGACCCAGCTTGGCGGCGTTCTCACCCTCGTGGGCGACCGCCCCCTCGGTCAGGCGGGGTTCCTCGCAGTGTTGTGCCAACAAGACATCCATGCCCCGGGCATACTCGATGGCCCGGCGCATCAGCAGCGGGTTCTCCACGCATTTGCCGTCATCGGAGAACATCCGGACCTTCGCCTCGGAAGCGGCCATCATGCCGAATTCCGTGAGTTCCTTGCCCTGGAGTCCCTTGGTGATTGAGCCGACCGGGTGAACATCGCAGAGGTTGATGTTCTGGCCCTTGAGCCAGACCCCCTCGGCGATCACCGGCTGGTCCATCACCGGGGAGGTGTTGGCCATCGTGAACACGGCGGTGAAACCACCCTGGGCGGCGGCGGCGGAACCGGTGGCAATGGTCTCGGTGTCCTCGCGGCCGGGCTCACGCAGGTGGACATGCATATCCACCAGACCCGGCAGCAGCACTCCCCCGTTACCGTCGACGGTTTCATCGGCTGCGGTATCGGCGGCGGCATCGAGGTCGACGATCAGCCCCTCGCGGACCAGCACGTTAACCGGTTCGCCCTCACCGTAGACGCGGACATTGCTCAGCAGCAGGGTTCCCGCAGCGGCCGGTGCCAGCGGGCCGGTAGCCGGGAAATCCTGTGCCTGAATCTTTTCTGACATATGGGTTCTCGTTTCTTTCTCCGGTGAGCTGGACTAGAAGCCCGGCTGGTTGGTGCCAGCCAGAAGGGTGAACAGGACCGCCATCCGCAGGTGCACACCATTGGAAACCTGCTGGAGCACTGCGGTGTTCGGGGCATCGGCGACGGCGAAGTTGATCTCCATGCCGCGCAGCATGGGACCGGGGTGCATGACGATCGCATCCTTCTTCATGGTGGCCGCACGTGCCTTGGAGAGACCGAAGTAGGTGGCATACTCGCGGTGCGAGGGGAAAAAGCCGCCGTGCATACGTTCCGCCTGCACCCGCAGCATCATCACGACGTCGGCGTCCTTGAGCTCGGCATCGAAGTTCTGGGTGGTGCGCACCGGCCAGGTCTCCACCCGCGCAGGCAGCAGCGTCGGCGGGGCGACCAGGACAATCTCAGCGCCCAACTTGGCGAGCAGGTCCACATTCGAGCGCACGACACGGGAATGCAGGCAGTCACCGACGATGAGGATCTTGCGGCCGGCGATGTC
Organism: Corynebacterium sp. A21; assembly: GCF_052266655.1. NCBI lineage: Bacteria > Bacillati > Actinomycetota > Actinomycetes > Mycobacteriales > Corynebacteriaceae > Corynebacterium > Corynebacterium sp. A21. Next base: position 647,051 of record NZ_JBQPQY010000001.1, on the reverse strand, counting down.
GCCGAGGCGCTGGCGCATGGTCACGGCATCGAGAAGCGCCTGGGTGGGGTGCTGGTGCGAACCGTCACCAGCATTGATGATGCTGGGGCCGATGCCGTTCGGGGCCAGCCAGCCAGCCAGCTGCTGCGCGGCACCCGAAGCCGGATGGCGCACGATGACCGCGTCAGCGCCGATGGCGGCGAGGGTCGCACCGGTGTCCTTGAGGGACTCGCCTTTGGAGACCGAGGATGAGGAAGCGGAGATGTTGATGACATCGGCGCTCATCCACTTGCCGGCGGTCTCGAAGGAGGCGCGGGTGCGGGTGGAGTTCTCATAGAACATGGTGAAGATCGTGCGACCACGCAGGGTGGGGAGTTTCTTGATTTCCCGCCCCTCGAGGGCCTCCCGGAAGCGATCCGCCTCATCCAGGAGCCCGATGATCTCGTCCCGGCTCAAATCTGCGATGGAAAGTAGGTGCTTCACTTGGCGCCCTCCCGGCGGGCTCGGGTCAGTTGAACGCAGTCGCGACCGTCGATCTCCGCGAGCAGCACATCGACTACTTCATTGCGGGAGGTCGGCAGGTTCTTGCCCACGTAGTTGGCACGGATCGGCAGCTGACGGTGGCCCCGGTCGACCAGGACCGCGAGATGAATGCTGTGGTAACTCCCGAGATCGCCCAGCGCATCGAAAGCGGCGCGGACGGTACGACCGGTGAAGAGGACATCATCCACCAGGATCACGATGGCATCATCGATACCACCGGCCGGAATGCTCGTCGGCCGCAGTGCCCGGTGAGGCTTATTTCGCAGGTCATCGCGGTAGAGGGTGACATCCAGCGCGCCAATAGGCACCTGAATTCCAGTGAACTCCTCGATCTTCTCCGCCAAGCGCTTGGCCAACGGGACACCACCGGAGGGTATTCCCAACAGCAGAACCCTGGGGGCATCATCGGAGTCGAGAGCCGTCTGTTCAATGATCTGGTGCGCGATGCGCGCGACGGTACGCCGGACTTCGTCGGAGCTTAAGAGCTCGACGGTTTCGCCGGAGACGTCGTGTTCGCTCATCGTAACCTCCTTCCCCGCCTCTCTGGGCGGTCATTAAAGGATGTCTGAATGGGTCGAAAAACTTTGTCTATGCTTGAGACAGTCGAATTCTACCATGGAGACTTTCTAGTACACCCCATCAACATCAGCAGAGGGAGGGCCGTCGGATGAGCCTGACCGCCAGCCATATCGTTCCAGCGTCCCGCGAACTCGTCTGGGAGTGGCACACCCGCCCCGGCGCACTCGCCCGACTCTCCCCACCTTTCCTATCCATGACCCCGATCCAACAGGCTCAACGCCTCTCGGACGGCACCACCATCTTCGCCCTACCCGCCGGCCTGAAGTGGGTTTCCCGGCACGACCTCTCCGCCTACCGGCGGGGCTTCCAATTCACCGATGTCTGCACCAGCGCCCCCTTCAAGGCGGTGGCCAACTGGCGCCACATCCACTCCTTCGAGGACCACCCCGAGGGCACCCTGATCACCGACTCGGTGAGCACCCGCCTGCCCGCCGGCAGCCTGGCCCCGATGTTCTCCTACCGCCAGCACCAGCTGATCGAGGACATCCAGGCCCTCGGCCGCTTCGCGGAGTTCAGCCCACCGGATAAATCCGGCGAGCCGAAGTCCCTGGTCATCGCCATGACCGGTTCCCGCGGCCTGATCGGCCGGGCCCTGAGCGCCCAACTGACCACCGCCGGCCACCAGGTGATTCAACTGGTCCGTAAAACCCCCAAACCCGGCCAGCGACTCTGGGACGAGCATTACCCGGAAAAGGATTTGCTAGCGGGAGTCGACGTTCTGGTACACCTGGCTGGCGAACCGATCTCCGGCCGTTTCAATGAAGCACACAAGAAGTCTGTTCGAGACTCCCGCATGGAACCGACCCGACGGCTCGCCGAGTTGGTAGCCAACTCCCCCAGCTGCACCACCATGGTCTCCGCCTCCGCCATCGGTTATTACGGAGCCGACCGGGGCGATGAAGAGCTGGATGAATCCGCCGAGCAGGGCAAGGGCTTTCTCGCCGAGGTCGTCCACGACTGGGAGGAAGCCACTACCCCAGCCGCCGAGTCCGGGGCCCGGACCGTCCAGATCCGCACCGGCATCGTACTCAGCGGCCGGGGCGGCATGCTCCCCCCATTGCGCACCCTCTTCAGTGCCGGCCTCGGCGGCAACTTCGGTGACGGTAATTTCTGGATGTCCTGGATCGCCATCGACGACATCACCGACATCTATGTCCGGGCGATTCTCGATAGGCAGCTGCAGGGCCCGGTCAATGCGGTCTCCCCCAACCCGGTCCTCAACCGTGACCTGGTCACCGCGCTCTCCGCCAGTATGCACCGACCCAAGCTCTTCCAGATCCCCAGCATCGGCCCCCGGATGGTACTGGGCAAAGAAGGCTCCGAGCAGCTGGCGATGGCCGACCAGAAGGTCTGCCCCCGCGTCCTCAAGCAGCTGAACCATCACTTCCGCTACCCCACCATTGAAGCAGCGCTCGCCCATGAACTCGGCCATGAAGAGCTCTGGGGAACGAAGCACACCGCTGAACTCACCGAGGACAACGAGCCGGCGGCGCTGAGTGCGCAACCTGCTGGGAACGGAGTTGAGATCCCAGGGATTGCCACCGGTTCCACCCACCAGCCGGAACGCTCGACCGAGACCCCGGACCGGGCGGATGCCGCTAAGCCCGGAGTGCCTAACCCCACCCGGGAAACCGATGATGATGATTGGGAGGACGAGGCGAAAACTGGCTCCTGGTCTGACAGCTAGGATGGACCGCGAGAACCTGATCCCGATCTTGCGAAGGAACGTAGCTGGCGTGACCACACCTGAACCGGAGAGAGAACCCGATACCCCCATTGCCGCGGTGACACCGCAGCGGGTGGCAGAAATCCTGGAGAACGAAAACCTCCAGTACCGACTTGAGGAAGCCCCCGGCCCCGATGGCGACACTCAGACGATTGTCCGAACCGGGTTCGTCAATGTGGCCATCTCCTTCGCAGTAGACAAAGATCACCTGATCTTTGACTCGATGTGGCGTGGCACCCCCACCCCCGAGATTGCTGCGAAGGTGGTGGCCGTGGTCAACGAGTGGAACCTCACTCAGTTCACCCCGACCCTGCGCTTCTTTGAATCCAAGTCCGGCACCCTGGTGCTGAGCGCTAGCCGCCAGGCTAACGCCACCGCCGGCATGAGCCGCAACCAGATCGGCGCATTCGTGATGTCGACCCTGGATGCTATCAACAACTGTGTCCAGTGGGTGGAAAACCAATTCCCGGAACTCGTGACATGGGAGGAGAAGCACGATGAGCACTAAGAAGCAGGGCCAGTCCCCACAGGATTTCAACGATCAGCCCCTGAGCACCGTCGACTTTCAACGAGTCGCCACCACCATGGAAGGCTTCGGCATTGAGCTCTACCCTGCGGAATCAGGGGATATGGGCACCGCCAACCTCAACGGCACCCCGGTGACCTTCGCGCTGCTGAGTTCCGTGCTCATTATCCGAGCGGATCTTCCCACCGAGGAAACCACCGCGGATGGCGATCCGACGCTTCATCTGGCCTGCAACCAGGTCAACAGCCATACCTTCGCCGCCAAAGCCGCCGTCGTGGACCGCGGGGAAAAGCTCATCCTGCGCAGCGAGCATGATATTCTCATCGCCGCTGGTATGACAGATGCGCAGCTTCGCGATAACCTGCAGGAATCCGTGGATGCGGTGCTCGCCGCACAGACCGCGGTGCAGCAGGCCGCCGCTGGCATCCGCAGTGCTGCCCCCGCCGAAGACTGACGCAACAGCTTCGCTTTTCGACGCCGCCCCCAGCTGAAGGCCCCGCCCGTTTGGGCGGGTGTGGCTTCCGATTTCAGGGGCGGTGTCTGATGCTGAGTATCTACGGAACACCTTGATCCTTAAGTCAAGGAGAAGCCGATCCCTGTCCTGGTCAATCGATAGGGGATTCCAGATTTCACTTCCCCTGTTGCTGGATATCACACGATTCCCCGAAGTGTTCCACCCATAGAAATGGCCCATGATAAGACCGCTCCTGCAATAATGGTTGGATGCCTTACTCCAGCTAACATGGCTCGCACTCCATGATGCTGTTACCGATAGGAATTTCTGCGATGTAGGAGCCCCGCTCTTCCGCCGCAACAACCTGACCTGCGCGCGTTGACTCCCGGGGACATCACTCGCCCACTTTGCAACCAGACTGGCAGAGAGGGCTCCTTTTCAGGCTTTCCTACAGTCCCTATATTTGGACCGCCGCCAACCGCTGCTTCTCCACTTCAGGATCAAAATGGTTCTCCGGCCAGCTCAGATTCATGGAGCGCATTGCATCAAGCACCAGGTATTTCACCACCATGCGGGCATAGTCCTTGTTATCGCCAGGCACGCAGAACCAGGGTGCGTAGGCCGTGGAAGTCCTGGTCATGGCTATTTGGAAGGCCTCTTGGTAGGCATCCCAGTTCTGGCGGTCATCGATATCGCCCGGATTGTACTTCCAGAACTTCTCCGGATCCTCCAGCCGCGCCAGCAGATTCTCGGCCTGGAACTCCGGCGAGATATGCAACATCACCTTGATGATGCGAGTGCCACGCTGTGCCAACTCCCACTCGAAGTCAGTGATCGCCCCATAGCGGCGATCAATCTCATCCGGCGAGCTGAGTTGATATACCCGATGAACCAGCACGTCCTCGTAGTGGGAGCGGTCCCAGACCGCAATCTCTCCGGTCTCCGGCACATGTGGCCTGATCCGCCAAAGAAAATCATGTGCCAGCTCCTCCTCCGTGGGCTTAGAGAAGGCCGTTACCTTCAGACCGAAAGGTGGGAAGAGACCGAATACCTGGCGGACCACCCCACCCTTTCCTGAGGTATCCATGCCCTGCAGCACCACCAGCAGTGAACCGGTACCCGGGGTTCCTGCTCGCCAATTGGCCCAGAGCATCTTCTGCAGCCTCAGTAGTTCTTCATCGGGTTCCTCAAAGGCTGCATCGAGGTCTTTGCCTTTGCCCTTGAATCCTGGGGTGGAATCCGGTGAGACCTCCCGCAGGTCAAACTTGGGGCCGACGATGGTGCGATGCGCATCTTTTATGCTGAATTCGGACATGTCTCCATGTTAGAGGTGTCACACCTACCGTCGTGGTGGTTTCAGCTTGGCAAACTCCGGGGAAGCTCAGGGAACGCCAAAACCGCTGTACCCCCAAACACCAGGTCGTGGAGTTAGGGGTACAGCGGCGGGTTACAGCCTCGAGAAGTGCAGCTAGTTGCTGGTTTCATCCTCAGATTCAGCAGCTTTCACAGCGGCAGGCTCGAGATCAGCGGTCTCAGACTTAACCTCGGTAGCTTCAGCCGGTGCTCCAGCTTCAGCCGGAACCTCAGCAGCTTCGACCTCAGCCGAAGGCGTTGAATCGACCTCGGTGGTGGTGGGAGCAGACTCCGGGGACACCTCGGTCTCGGCATCTGCCGAGATCTCAGCGGTCTCAGACTTAATCTCGGTAGCTTCAGCCTCAGCAGCTTCAACCTCAACCGAGTCCTCAACCGAGGATTCCGCGTCAGTCTGGGACTCAGCCGGTGCTTCAGCCTCAGTTTCAACCTCAGCTGAAACCGGAGCTTCAGCCGATGCTTCTGCCGGAGCCTCAGCGGCGGCGGTAGGTGCGAATTCCGCGCGCAGCTCATCAACGACATCCACGATGTCATCGAGGACAGCATGAATGTAGGGGGCGGCAGCGTCGTTGGAGTACTCGCTGGCCATCTCCACACCTTCAACCAGTGCCGTCTTTACCGGAACATCGGGGTTGAAGAGCATCTCCCAGGTGGCCACGCGCATGATAGCGCGGTCCACCGCCGGAATGCGGTGCAGTTCCCACTCCGAAGAGAGGTACTTCTCCACGGTGTCGTCGATCCGATCGAGCTCGGTGGCGGCTCCCGCCACGATCGTCCGGGTGTACTCGGCAACGGGTGGCACGCCGTTATCGCGGTTTGCAGAAAGCTTGATGCGGTCCTCGACGATGTCCACGGGATCAAGGTCCCGGGCTTCTGCCTCGAAGAGGATGTCCACGGCGCGACGGCGGGCGCGGTAGCGCGCACCATGTCGGCGGTAGTTCTTGGGATCACTCACGGAAATGTCTCTACCGCCGAATTAGTTGTTCACGCGGGAAAGGTATTCACCGGAGCGGGTGTCAACCTTGAGGACATTGCCGGTCTCAATGAACAGCGGGACCTGAATCTCAGCGCCGGTCTCGAGGGTTGCGGGCTTGGTGCCACCGGTGGAGCGGTCACCTTGCAGACCCGGATCGGTGTGCTCGACCTTGAGGTCGACAGAGAGCGGGAGCTCACCGAAGAGGGCTTCGCCCTCGTGGAAAGAAACCTGGACCCGCATGTTCTCCAGCAGGAATCCGCCGGCGTCGCCGAAGGCATCGAGCGAGAGCTCAAACTGCTCGAAGTTCTCATCATCCATGAGGACGAAGGAAGAACCGTCGTTGTACAGGTAAGTCATATCGCGACGGTCAACAGTCGCGGTCTCAACCTTGACACCGGCGTTGAAGGTCTTGTCAAGGGTCTTGCCTGCAAGAATATCCTTGAGCTTGGTGCGCACGAATGCGGGGCCCTTGCCCGGCTTAACGTGCTGGAACTCGATGATCTGCTGCAGCTTGCCATCGATCTTGAGTACAAGACCGTTCTTGAAATCGGCTGTGGTCGCCACTGAGGTGTCTCCCTTTGCGCTTGGTTGATGACCTGGTGTGAATAGCTTACATATCCTACATCACGTGTAGTTCCTTATTAATATCGGTGATGATCTCCGGCATTCCCTGGGTAATGATCAGGGTGTCCTCGATCCGGACACCGCCCTTGCCGGGAACGTAGATTCCGGGTTCGATGGTCAGTGTCATGCCCTCCGCAAGCACCCCGGAACTGGACTGCGAGGCACCCGGCGCTTCATGCACCTCCAGGCCGATCCCATGACCGGTGGAATGCACGAAGTACTCGCCGTAGCCCGATTCGATGATGACATCGCGGCAGGCTTTATCCACGTCGACCAGGGCGGTGCCAGGCTTAGCGGCCTCGATACCGGCCAGCTGGGCACGCAGCACAATCTCGTAGATCTCGCGGGAGAATTCATCGGCCTCCCCCATCACCAGGGTGCGGGTCATGTCAGAGTTGAAGCCTCGGTCGTGGGCACCGAAGTCGATGGTGACCAGATCACCGTTCTCGAGGATGCGGTCGCCGGCACCGTGATGCGGCTTAGCGGAGTTCGGGCCTGAAGCGACGATGGTATCGAAGGAAGGCCGCTCCGCCCCACCCAGGCGCATCCGGTATTCCAGGTCCGCGGCAACTTCACGCTCGGTGCGGCCGATAGCCAGTTCTCCGGCTGCGATCATGTCTTTGAAGGCCGTTGCCGCGATCTCGGCGGCGCTGCGCAGCCGGTCCTTCTCCAGACTGTCCTTAGTCAGACGGATCTCCTCGATGACCCCGCTGACCGGAACCAGCTGCACGTCCTCGCCGGTGGCTTCCTTAAGGGATTCCAATTGCGCGACGGTGACATAGCCCGCCTCAAAACCAACGCGACGCGGACCCTCGGCTTTGCCCAGTAGGGCTTCAGCGCAAGGGCGGGCGATCAGCGCCTCGATATCGGGGACTTCTTCGGCGATCTGGGTGATGTAGCGGCCGTCGGTGGCGATCTGGGCGCTGAGATCCTTGGACAGCAGGAGCGCTGCGTTGGATCCGGAGAAACCGGAGAGATAGCGGACATGAATCAGGTTGGTCACCAGCATCATGTCAATGCGTTGCCCGGCGAGCTTGGCTGCCAGAGCGCGGCGGCGGGTGGCGAAACGGGTGTCCGCGAGAGCCATTGGACCTTAACCTCCACGTAGATCGGTCGCAGGCACGGATTCCCCGGGAATCGGGCGAAACCAGCACCGAGCGACGTATGTTCCAACTGTTCAACCCACCTTATCCCGTGGCTGCTGAAAAGGGGGCCGGAATCACCGGACAGGCTGGTAGTTTCCCTGCCGGAAAAGATGCTTCTCGACGCCGCGCCAGACCGAGCCATGGTGCCACCCGAGGTGGCCGGGTCCAGGGATATATATGCTGCAAGTATTGTTCGGAAACCCTAGGAGATGAAAACCCGGTGGGAACCCATGAAGAGGAAATCAGGAACTGCCTGATCCGGAATTTTCCGGTGTGGGCGAGCGCTGCGGCAGATGAATCCACTGTCCGGTTGGGAGAGGTCATCAGGTTTTCAGAGGATCTCTTCTTCTTTCCGGACTGCACCATCCCGATCGGCGATGACATCTACCTCGGCAATGAAAAGCTCAGTGAGATCACCGTTCCACTGTTCATCGACCGGGGCTCGGTCATCGATGATCTGCTCCGTCATGAGCCTGGTTCCTTCGCCCGCCCGGGTACTCACGAGGTGGTGAGCTTCCCACCCAGTTGGCGGGAAGCGAGTACCGCGGACGCCTTGGATTGCCTATGGCATGCCTTGGACGGGTGGCTCGTGTTCTTCAGTAACGGGGCAGAATTTGAGACGGCCATGCGCAGCAGCTACCACGAGGACTCCCCGCATGCTTTTTGGTTCAGCTGCTATTTCTCGGACTTCTCCACCCGGATTGAGTTGCGGTTCCGCTCCACAGGTTTTCTCTGACGCTGGGGTCGATCAGGCAACTCAGCAAACCGGTTCGAAACTGAACGATTGAGGGAGGGATGCGGGCCCCACGGCCGCTATCCCTCCCTGATCACCGGTACCTGAGTTCCCGCTAACCCTGAGCGGCGAAGTAATCCAGCGCCATCCGGTAGCCTTGCACGCCGAGTCCGGCGATCACGCCCTTCGCAATCGGCGAGAGGTAACTGTGCTGACGGAAGGGTTCACGGGCGTGCACATTCGAAATGTGGACCTCCACGAATCCGAGTCCGTCTGAAACCTCTGCCAGCGCATCCCGCAGGGCCACGGAGGTGTGGGTGAATCCACCAGGGTTGATGATCACGGCCCAACCGTTGTCTGCGGCTTCATGAGCCCAGTTCAGCAGGTCAGATTCAGCATTGGACTGGCGGCACTCCACTGCCAACCCCAGACCAGTGGCGTACTCGGCGATCATCGTCTCAACATCGGCGAGACTCGTGGAACCGTAGATGTGCGGCTGTCGTTTACCCAACCGATTGAGGTTGGGGCCGTTGATGACGAGTACCTTCATGTGTTCAAGCTCCTTCACTGATTCGTCGGTAGGCTTCCTGTAGCTGCGACAGCTCGGGGCCTTCTAAGCGGGTGGTCTCCCCGACCGCAGTTAATGCCACGAAGCGGATGTTACCGTCACGGTTCTTCTTGTCGCGGGTCATGCCCTGGTAAAGGTCATCGAAGACCCCGGCTTCATAGGTGGTGGGCAGCCCCACCGAGCTGAGGATCGCGCGGTGGCGGGTGACCAGCTCGGCGTCGATAAGCCCGTTGATTTCGGCGAGCTCGGCGATGAACATCAGGCCCACCGCCACCGCCTTACCGTGGCGCCACTGGTAGCGTTCCCGCAGTTCCACCGCGTGGCCGAAGGTGTGACCGTAGTTGAGGGTCTCACGCAGCCCGGACTCCTTGAGGTCCTGGCCGACCACGGCGGCCTTGACCTGGACGGAACGGGCGATCAGTTCCGGTAGGAAGCCCGCCGGATCCAGGGCTGCGGCCGGATCGGTCTCATAGCGTTCCAGGATCACGGGGTCCGCGATGAAACCGGTTTTGATGATTTCCGCGGAGCCCGCCACGATCTCATCGGCGGGCAGGGTGTCCAGACGATCGAGGTCGATGAAGACGCTGTCGGGCTCGTGGAAGGCTCCCACCAGGTTCTTTCCCGCGGCGGTGTTAATCCCGGTCTTGCCGCCCACTGCGGCGTCAACCATGGCCAAGAGTGTGGTGGGTACCTGAATGATCTTGACTCCGCGCATCCAGGCGGCGGCCACGAAACCGGCCAGGTCGGTGGCGGCCCCGCCACCGAATCCGATGACCACGTCACGACGGCCGAAGGCGACCTGTCCCAGGGCGTCCCAGCACTGACCGGCAACCTCAAGGCCCTTGCCAGCCTCAGCATCGGGCACCAGGATCGGCACCACCTGGAAACCGCGCTCACCGAGCACCCGGGTCAGTTCCCGTACCGGCTCAACCAGCGAAGGCTGATGGATGATCGCCACTTGGGCGGCACCCGTGGCAAGGGCACGGTCGGCGATCGCGGAGTTGAGTCCACGGTCGATGTGCACCTGATAGGGATTGGGGCCGTTGACGTCGATGATGGTCATGGCGGGGTGGGTCCTCCTGCAGGGATTGATTCGGCACGCCCTAAGGATCGGGAAACCGTTATAGGGCAGTTGCTCAAGCTTAGGTCAGGCCAGGGTGTCCAGGTGGCTGAGCACGTCGGCGACCACCTGTTGCGGGGTACGTCGGTCGGTGCGGACCCGGAAGCCCGCAACCTCGTGATAGAGCGGCATGCGGCTCTCCAGCAGATTCCGGTAGTGCTCATAGGGGTTGGCTGCCGCCAGCACCGGGCGGGTGGCGTCAGAGGAGGTACGGAGATAGCCCTCCGAGGCGGAGACATCGATCCAGACCACGTCATGCTCAGCGAGCAGTTCGCGGGTGGAGGTAGTCAGTACCGCGCCACCACCGAGGCTGACCACCCCGGCGGTCTTCAACGCCTCAGCAACATGTTCCGCCTCAAGTTCCCGGAAAGCAGGCTCACCCAGCGCTGCGAAGGTTTCGCCGCAGGTGCGGCCGGTAGCTTCTTCGATGAGCTCATCGGAATCCACCAGCGGAAGATTCAGCGCCCGGGAAAGCCGCCGGGCGATGGTCGACTTTCCGGCACCGGGCGGGCCCACCAGGACCACCCGCGGGCGCGGGCGCGGGGATGAACCGGTCACCTCAGGAATCACTTTCCCCAGGGGCATCAAAGTCCAGTCGAGCATTGATGTGGCTGAGGTAGCCCTCGATGTTGCGGCGGGTCTCGGTGAGGGAATCACCACCGAACTTGCTCAGCACGGCCCGAGCGAGAACCAGGGCGACCATGGCCTCAGCGACGACACCCGCAGCCGGAACGGCGCAGACATCGGAACGCTGGTGGATGCCGGTGGCGGTGGAGCCATCAGCCATGTCAACGGTCTTCAGCGCGCGCGGCACGGTGGAGATCGGTTTCATGGCGGCGCGGACCCGCAGGGTCTGGCCATTGGTCATGCCGCCCTCCAGCCCGCCCGCCCGGTTGCTGAGTCGGTCGACCCCGTGCTCGGTGCGGACCATCTCATCGTGGGCCTCGGAGCCGCGGCGGCGGGCTTCCTCGAAGCCGTCACCAACCTCCACTCCCTTGATGGCCTGGATGCCCATCAGGGCGCCAGCCAACTGGGCATCGAGCCGGTCCTCACCGGAAACGTGGGAACCCAGGCCGATCGGCAGCCCCTCAACCACGACCTCGACGATGCCACCGAGAGTGTCACCGGCCTTCTTGGCGGCATCAATCTCCGCGATCATGGATGCTTCCGCATCCGGTGAGAAGGCGCGCACCGGGGACTCGTCGATCTTCGGCAGATCAGCGAAACCAGGGGTTTCGCCGGTGTAGGGCTCGGAGCGGCCGATGGAGACGACATGGGAGAGCACCTCGACGCCGAGGGCCTCCCGGAGGAAGCTGCGAGCAATGGTCGCAGCCGCCACACGGGCGGCGGTCTCTCGGGCGGAGGAACGTTCCAGCACCGGCCGGGCCTCATCAAAATCATATTTGAGCATGCCCGCGAAGTCAGCGTGCCCCGGGCGCGGCCGGGTGAGCTTGACACCACGGCCGGAACTCATCTCCTTGGCCACCTCGGGATCCTCAAGATCGACCGGCTCGGCCGACATGATGGTGGTCCATTTGGGCCACTCGGTATTCCCGATCATGATGGCGATTGGTCCGCCCAGCGTCTCGCCGTGGCGGATACCGGTGAGCAATGAGAGCTCATCGGCCTCAAACTTCATCCGGGCGCCACGGCCGTAGCCGAGACGACGGCGCGAAAGCTGGGCCGAAATCTCCTCACGGGAGACCGGCACCCCCGCTGGCATGTGTTCCATCATGGCGATCAACGCCTGACCGTGAGATTCCCCTGCAGTAGTCCATCGAAGCATGTTCGCATTATCTCATGGCGACCGGACACCGCCGGCGTAGACTCCCCTTAAGCAGCAACTAAGTCACCTCAGCAGCTCTGCGGGGTACCGGGTGACACCCCCGGAGCGCACCCCTGGAGTCTTCAGGACACCATGCCGAGCACCGCGGCACACAGCATCGCCGGCCCATAGGGCAGGGAGGGGCGCCGGGTCACCAGCATGATCGCCAACGCAATCACCGACGCCCCCATCATGACCCAGGGCAGCACCGCAAAACCGGAAGCCAGCACCACCAGGGTCCCCAGCGATGCCGCCAACTTGATGTCTCCCCCGCCGACCCCACCCAGAAATATGCCGATCAGCAAGAGGAAACCTCCCCAGGCCGCCCCTGCCAGAATTGCCCAGGGATTGAGCAGCACGGCCAGCCCCGAGGCCACGGCGACGGCAGGTAACGTCAATCGGTCCGGAAGCCGCCGATCCCGGAGATCCCGGTGACACAGCATCACGGCCCAACTCACAAACAACAACCAGAACGCGCCCATCGACGCTGCCGCGGTGTCGATAAGCGCGCCCTGAAAAAGTGCCGCCCCCGCGGCTTCCCCGATCATAGGGCTGAGATTAGCGCAGCGACTCCTGCAGCGCCTGCCACATCGCCTCGCGGGGGGCGGGCTGCCCGGTGAACTGTTCGAACTGGCCATAGGCCTGGTGTGCGAGCATCACGTGACCGCCGACAGTGCGGTGACCGTTCGCTGCTGCCTGAACGGTCAGCGGGGTCGGCCAAGGCTCGTAGCTGACATCGAAGATCGGGGCGTGCGCCAGCTGGCGCTCCATTCCGGACAACACCCCGGCCGGCAAGGTGGACACGATCAGATCCGCGCCGACAGCGATCTCCTTGAGATCCCCACTGAAATCAGCCATCTCGAACTGCGCACCCCGGATCGTGGCCAGCGGTGCCAGCTCCGCACTCTTGTCCGAACGATTGAGCACCGTGAGCTTCTCGACGCCCGCGGCAGCCAAGGTCCACAGTGCCGGGCGAGCGGTCCCGCCCCCACCGAGCACCAGGGCATGCGCCCCCTCGAGGGAAGCACTACCGAGCAGTTCAGCGAGGGCGCCGGCAATGCCATCGCAGTCGGTGTTATCCGCCCGCCAGCCCGAATCCGTGCGGACCAGGGTGTTGGCGGAACCGATCTCGGCTGCCCGGTCGGTGACCTCATCGGCAAACTCCAGGGCCGCGAATTTCGCGGGCATGGTCACCGAAAAACCGGCGTAGCTTTCATCTGCCTTAGCCACCAGCTCCGGTAGCTGCTCCGCTGTGCACTCGAAACGGCCGTACTCCCAATCCCCGAGACCAAGCTCGCGGTAACCCGCATTGTGCAGCAGCGGGGAACGGGAATGGTCGATGGGGAAACCCAGCACCGCCGCGCGATACCTGATCTCACTCATCGCTGACTGTCCAATACCCCGGAGTTCAGGGCCTGCTCGGTATCGCGCAGGTGGTCCTCATAGGTGTCATTGAACACCGTGGTGCCATCCTGGCTGATGGTGACGAAGAAGAGCCAGTTACCCTCAGCCGGGTTCTCCATCGCACTGATCGCCTCCATGGAAGCCGCGGCGATCGGGGTATCCGGCAGGCCGTCCTTGGCGTAGGTGTTCCACGGGGTGACCTGGGCCCGATCCTCATCGGTGGTGGCCACCTCGACCTCCACCAGGCCGTAGTTGACGGTGGAGTCGAACTCCAGGCGCATCGGCTCCGCCAGGCGGTTCAGGATCACCCGGGAAACCTTGTCGAACTCCCCGGCCGGGGCTTCCCGCTCGACCAATGAAGCTGCGGTGAGCAGCTCATAGGGGGTCAGCCCCAGCGCCTGCGCGCGGCCGACAATCCCGGACTCGTTGTATTGGCTGGTGGAACGGGTGAGCAGATCGGTGAGAACCTCTTCGGCGGAAAGCTCCGGATTGATCACGTACTGACCGGGAACGATCAGACCTTCCAATCGCTTGGGATCGTTGCCGCGGGCCTTGACGGCGTCCAACGCCCACTCCGGGACACCCAGCTGCTCCGGCGGGGTATTCGCCGCAACGTCCTGCAGCTCCTCTGGGGTGATGCTCGGGCTCCCCTGCGCCACCGCGGTAAGTGCGGAAATCTGGGAGTAGACACCCGGGCGGGTGGCACCACCGATGACATTGACATCCATCAGGGTGGCGCCGCCGTGGATATCGAGCGGCTCATTGCGGCTTTCCGGGGCCAGCAGAGCCTCGACTGCCTCGACCGCACTCATCTGACCCTGCAGCCGGTAGAAACCGGGCTGCACACTGGCGGCATCCGGGTTCGAGGCGGCTGCGGTCTGGAAGGCAGCATCGCTCTTGACGATGTCACGCTCCTCCAGCTCCGGGCCCAGCGCCGAGAGTGAGGACCCCTCGGGGATCTCCACCAACTGCACCTCACCATTGCCGGTGCCCTCATAGTCCAGGGAGGTGGCGGAGTCGCTGCCTTCGCCGCTGGACACCCGGACACCGATGTAGATCACTCCCCCGATGATCAATACCAGGGCAGCGATGAACACCGACAGACCCCGCTGCCGTCGTTTGATGTACTTCTTCTCCATCCGCCGTCCGTTGGCCGCACGCTTCGGGTTCTGGGTCATAGCGTTCCATTCTCATTTTCAGTCACGGACTTTTCAGTCACGGACTCATGTGTGGCTGGTGCGTTCTGGGGTTGTGCAGCCTCGGATTCCAGGGCCCGGGTCAGGTAGTTGCTCCGGGCATCCAGCCAGGTCTGCAGGATCTCCACGGCAGCGGCCTGGTCGATGAACTTCCGGCCAGCCTGCTCATTGACTCCGGAGTCGCGCATTGCCCGGGCCGCCACGACCGTGGTCAGCCGTTCATCCCCGAGACGCACCACAACCGGTGCCGCGCCGTTCTCCGGATCCCGGAGACGCCGCTTCAGGCGAAAAGCAATCTCCTTGGCATGCTTGACGCTGCTGGAACCATCACCCTTGAGATCAAGGGGAAGCCCCACGATCACCTCCACTGCCCGGTAGTCCCCGATCAGTTCGATGAGCCGGTCAATATCGGCTCCGTCACGGCCCTTGAAGCCGGTCACCCGTGGCACGGTCTCCACCGGAGTGGCTAGTTTCGCATCACGGTCTGAGGAAGCGACCCCGATGCGGACAGTACCGACATCGATGCCCATCCTTCGTCCGGATCCTGGATCGTCAATGCCCGGAGTGTCAGGGGTGACCTTCATCTGGTAACCGCCGCCTTTCGGTTTCGGTGTGGGGACACGGCGTGAGGCTGATCACGCAGGTGCTGCTCTAATGTAACGGTTTCGCATCGTCTATGGCGGCATTTCGGGTGTGTGTCACTTAACGGGTATTCACACCCAATCTTCACCATCAGTTCAAAATCCCGGTTTTCGCTGCTAGGAGCACTTTCCGCTGGGATCTCCTGCTGAGGATCTGCAGCCGGGGAAATTCTGCGCGAATGATCCCCAGACATGAAGACACCACCCCGAGAATCATCGGAGTGGTGTCAATGGGGTCAGAGCTGGCCGAGCTCGGTCTTGAGCGCCTCGAAACCGGCGCTGAAGCCGGCGGCGTCGTTACCCGAGCCCTGAGCCATGTCAGGCTTTCCGCCGCCCCGGCCGTCGACGTAGCCGCCGAGCAGTTTAACCAGGTCGCCGGACTTCACGCCACGGGCGATGGCGGCCTTGGTGGCACCGACAATGAAAGGAGCCTTAGCCTTCCCATCCTCAGAGCCCAGGACAACGATGCCCGCACGCTCGCTGAGACGGCCGCGCAGGTCGGTGGCCACGGTCCGCAGATCACCGGCGTCGGTGCCCTTGGGCAGCTGCACCGTCAGGATGGTGAAGCCATTGATCTCTACGGCCTGTTCCAGCAACTTGCCGGTGTTTGCCGCCAACTGGGCCTTGTGAAGGTTCTCGATCTCCTTCTCAGCGGCCTTGAGCTTGTCGGTGAGCTGACGGATACGCTCCGGCAGATCCACCGTCGGGGTCTTCAGCGAGCTGGCCAGGCCATTGGCCAGGGCGGCTTCCTTGGACAGGTACTGGAAGGAATCCAGGCCCGAATAAGCCTCAATGCGGCGCACTCCGGAGCCGACGGAGGATTCACCCAGGACCGACACCGGGCCGATCTGGGAGGAATGGCTGACGTGGGTGCCACCACAGAGCTCGATGGAGAAGGGCCCACCGATCTCGACGACGCGGACCTCATCGCCGTAGTTTTCGGAGAACAGGGCCATGGCGCCCATCTTCTTGGCCTCCGCCAGGGAGGTCTCGACGGTGTTGACGGCCCAGTCGGTATCCACCGCCTGGTTGGCGATCAATTCGATCTGTGCCATCTGTTCGTTGCTCAGACCAGCGGTGTAGTTGAAGTCGAAGCGCAGGTAGCCGGGCCGGTTCAGGGAACCGGCCTGGATGGCGGTGGGGCCGAGAACCTGACGCAGCGCCCCGTGGATCAGGTGCGTGGCAGTGTGTGCCTGCCGGGCACCGTGACGCCACTTTTCATCGACGTTGACGGAGACCGCAGACCCCAGATCCAGGCCGCCGGAAGCGACGGTGGCCTTGTGGATCCAGAGCTTCTTACCGATCTTCTGCACATCGTGGATGTTGAGCAGGGTGTCGCCGGCGATGAGCTGGCCACGGTCACCGAGCTGGCCACCGGACTCGGCGTACATCGGGGTGTGGTCGAGGATGACCTCGACCTCCTCACCTGCGGTGGCCTCGTTGACGGCCACCCCATCACGGACCAGGCCCAGGACCCGGGACTCGGAGTGAAGCTCCTCATAGCCGGTGAACTCGGTCGGATTCCCATCAACCCACTGTCGGTAGACGCTCAGGTCGGCGTGGCCATGCTTCTTGGCCTGGCTGTCTGCCTTGGCCCGGGCCTTCTGCTCTGACATCAAGGATTCGAAGCCCTCAATGTCGACCACCAGGCCGGACTCGGCGGCCATCTCCAGCGTCAGGTCGATCGGGAAGCCGTAAGTATCGTGCAGGGCGAAAGCCTGCTCGCCGTTGACGGTGGTGGAGCCGGACTTCTTGACCCCTTCGGCGGTCTGCTCGAAGAGCTGGGTACCGGACTCCAGGGTGCGCAGGAAGGCCTTCTCCTCGTTGACGGCAACGTTGAGGATGCGCTCACGGTTGTCGGCGATCTCCGGGAAGGAAGCGGTCATGGTGTCCATGATGGTGTTCATGAACTGGGTCATGGTCTCGCCGGTGGAGCCCAGCAGACGAGCAGAGCGGATGATACGGCGCAGCAGGCGACGCAGAATATAGCCGCGTCCCTCGTTGCCCGGGGTCACCCCATCGAGGATGAGCATCATGCCGGTGCGGGAGTGGTCCGCGATTACCCGGAAGCGGATATCAGACTGGTTGTCCCTGCCATACGTGGATCCGGTGATCTTCTCCGCGACATCAATGACCGGGCGCAGGAGGTCGGTCTCGTAGACGTTCTCCACGCCCTGCAGGATGCAGGCGACGCGCTCGACACCCATACCGGTGTCGATGTTTTTCTTGGGCAGCTCGCCGAGAATCTCGAAATTGTCCTTGCCGATGCCCTCGCCGCGCTCGAACTCCATGAAGACCAGGTTCCAGATCTCCAGGTAGCGGTTGTCATCGACGGCGGGGCCACCTTCCTGGCCGTATTCCGGACCGCGGTCGTAGTAGATCTCGGAGCAGGGGCCGCAGGGGCCGGGCACACCCATGGACCAGTAGTTGTCGGCCATGCCCAGGCGCTGGATACGCTCGACGGGAACGCCGATCTTCTCCTCCCAGATCTTGGCGGCCTCATCATCGTCGAGGTAGACGGTGACCCAGAGCCGCTCCGGATCAATGCCGTAGCCGCCCGCCGTCAGCGGGCTGGTCAGCAGGGTCCAGGCCTGGGTGATGGCACCTTCCTTGAAGTATTGACCGAAGGAGAAGTTGCCGGCCATCTGGAAGAAGGTGTTGTGTCGGGTGGTGATGCCGACTTCCTCGATGTCCAGGGTGCGCACACACTTCTGGATGGAGGTGGCGGTGCCGTTCGCGAAAGGCGGATTCTGCTGCCCCAGGAAGTAGGGCTTGAAGGGAACCATGCCCGCGTTGACGAACAACAGGTTAGGGTCATCGAGAATCAGCGACGCGCTCGGGACCTCGGTGTGACCGGCATTAACGAAATGAGCGTTAAACCGCTCCCTGATCTCATGGGTCTGCACGACGTGCTCCTTGTTCCATTCGGTATGGCTAGCTATTTCGATCCGGGAATGCTGCACTGGATCGAAGGTGAACGGTGCCCTACATTACCTGTCTGGCAGATCTTCCGGAGTGTCAGCCCCATCCACCGTCGGTGTCGGCCACCGTCACCCAGGATCTCAGCCCCGCCCACGCACGATGCGGCGCAACCGACCGAGGTATCCCGCGATCCGCTTCTCCGCCCCATGCTCGGTTGGCTGGTAGTACACCGCGTCCTCCATACCATCCGGCAGGTACTGCTGGGTGAGCACTCCGCGGGGGTCATCATGCGGGAATTTATATCCCACGGCATTGCCCATTTTCTTCGCACCCTCATAGTGCCCGTCGCGTAGGTGTGCGGGAACCGGAGCCAACTTTCCGGCCTGGACATCCGCGATCGCGGCACCCATGGCGTTGATCACCGCCGGGGATTTCGGTGCGGTGGCCAGGTGGATCGTGGCCTGCGCCAGGGCAAGCCGTCCTTCCGGCATTCCGATGAACTGGACCGCTTGAGAAGCGGCCACCGCAGTTTGTAAAGCGGTGGGATCCGCCATGCCGATATCTTCGCTGGCGTGGACCACCAGACGCCGCGCGATGAATCGCGGATCCTCCCCCGCCTCCACCATGCGGGCCAGGTAGTGCAGCGCCGCATCAACATCGGAACCACGAATGGACTTGATGAAGGCACTGACGATGTCATAGTGCTGGTCACCGTCGCGGTCATAGCGGATCACCGCACGGTTAACGTTATCCCGAACCGTATCGACGTCCAGTTCCCCGCCATCGGCGACTGCCTCGGCCGCGGCTTCGAAATAGGTCAGGGCACGTCGGGCATCACCTCCAGAGAGCAGGACCAGCTGTTCCAGGGCTTCCGCACTCGCGCTGATCCGCCCGGCCAACCCACGCTCATCCTTGAGCGCCCGCGCCAGAAGCTGGCGGATATCCCCGGCCTCAAGAGATTCCAGCTGCAGCAGGAGCGAGCGGGACAACAGGGGTGCCACCACCGAGAAGGAAGGGTTCTCCGTGGTGGCGGCCACCAGGAGAACGGTGCGGTTCTCGACGGCACCGAGCAGGGCATCCTGCTGTGTCTTGGAGAAGCGGTGGACTTCATCGATGAACAAGACGGTGCGTTGACCGTTGATCAGGTCCCGGCGGGCCCGGTCGATAACCTCCCGCACCTGCTTGACCCCGGAGTTCAGGGCGGAGAGGCCGACAAATTTCTGTCCGGTGGCAGAACTGATCAATGAGGCGACCGTGGTTTTCCCGGTACCGGGCGGGCCGTAGAGAATCACTGAGGCCTCCCCGGATCCCTCCACCAGGCGGCGCAACGGCCGACCGGGGCCAAGCAGGTGCTGCTGGCCGACGACTTCCTCGAGGGTCCGGGGGCGCATCCGTGCGGCCAGGGGTGCCCCGGCGGTGATCTTGAAGAACTCCGTGGCGTTCCCGGTGTCCTCCAGGGAAGTTCCGGATAGCGGGTCTGCGGGGCCGAAAAGCGAATCCTGACTCATCGGGAGGGAGTCTACCCCTGCGCTACTGCGACCCGGTCAGCGATCTCGCTGGCGAAGGTCGCCACGATGCTCAGCTTGGGGTCCTTGCTGCGCTCAGCGAAGCGGGACAACGCCTCTGCCGTCTCATAGAGATCCTGCCGGACCAGGAGTTCATCTTCGGTGAAGGGGCCCTCCACCGCGGGCCGGAGAATATCTCCCAGGCCTTCATCCTCATTCAACGCCGAGGATTCCGGTGCCACCATCCCCGCGGGAAGTTCAGGCGCGTCC
Source organism: Corynebacterium sp. A21 (assembly GCF_052266655.1). NCBI lineage: Bacteria > Bacillati > Actinomycetota > Actinomycetes > Mycobacteriales > Corynebacteriaceae > Corynebacterium > Corynebacterium sp. A21. The sequence goes on along the minus strand of NZ_JBQPQY010000001.1, from coordinate 626,944 downwards.
TTACTATCCCGTAGTGCAAAGACAGTGCTGGTCAGGGAACCGAAACGCATGAGGGCGATGGACTCCAGGAGCCAACCGATCAGAGCTGCGGTGACCCGGAGATTGAGGTCCTCCTCAATCCGGGTGGTGGGCCAGCGAGGGGAGATTTCGCGCACCCAGGCATCGATGAACACATCAGCCTCATCATCGGTGATGGGGCGGGAGAAGAGAAACTGCGGGAACCCGGCGACCACACTGGCGATGTCGAAGGAGACATCGCGGAAGCCCGCCCACTCATAGTCCAGGAAGTGGGTGCGCTCAGCGACAATGATGTTGTCGGGTGAAAGATCGAAGGGGGTGAAGGCGCGGTGCCGGCCGGTGAGGAGCCGACGTTCGGCTTCCTTGGCCAGGTTGAGCACGATCTGGGGAATCTCGAATCCGGCATCGCCGAGCAGGTCCAGGCCCGCTTGGATGGAGAAAACCAGCACCCGGTCCCGCAGTCGATTGACATCGGCGAACTCCGGGTGAGTGCGCAGCATGCGGGCCATGAGGATGTTGAAGTCCTCTTCCCGATCCGCGGTGCCGGCGTGCATCCGGCCCAGCGCCTGGCCGAGGTTGCGCAGGATCTGCACCCGGTTCTCACCGCCGGTGCTGCTGAGCAGGTCGGCAAAGGTATCGCCGTCTCCGGAGTCGGTGATCACCAGGATGCGCCGGTCAATGTCATGGGCCAGCAGCACCGGGCCCGGGCGGACATCCTCCGGCAGTGAGGTGGTGAACTGGTAGGCGACTACTTCGCGCACCAGCGCGGCATCATCAAGCCGGTCCCCCGTCTTCGGGATGAACTTCAAGATGATGCTGCGCTGCTGCAGGAAAGGTGAGGCAGCCACCCGGGCGCGGAGCACGGTGGCGCTGCCGGAACCACTGAGCTGTTCAGTCTCCGTGATCTCCTGCCGACCGCCGAATCGCTCCGAGAGCAGGTTTTCAGCGATCTGGACGATCTCTTCCGTGGACAGCACCAGGGTTTCTCCTTCAAGAGGGGGTGTGACTCCGAAGTTGTACAGGGGAGTCACGGTGCGGGTAGGTTGATTACCCACCTGCTATTGATTATGCCTGTCGGGCAAGCAAATGCCCCCGAATTCGCAGAAAACTGAATTCGGGGGCAAAAGCTCTCCCGGTTCGGGGGTGCAGACTACTTGAGGTCCGCGGCTACGGCATCTTTCTGGGCGGCCGGCACCGCTTCAGCCTTCTTCGGCTTCGCATCGATGCCGGACTCCTTGCGCTGCTGCACGGTGATCGGAGCCGGCGCATCAGTCAGCGGGTCGACTCCGCCACCGGACTTCGGGAAGGCGATGACATCGCGGATGGAGTCGAAGCCACCCAGCAGGGAGACGATCCGGTCCCAGCCAAAGGCAATGCCGCCGTGCGGCGGTGCGCCGAAGGCGAAGGCATCGAGCAGGAAGCCAAACTTCTCGCGGGCTTCCTCCTCTGCGATGCCCATGACCTTGAACACGCGCTCCTGGACATCACGCTGGTGGATACGGATGGATCCACCACCAATTTCATTGCCGTTGCAGACGATGTCATAGGCGTAGGCGTTGGCCTCACCCGGGTTCTCGTCGAAGGAGTCCATGAACTCCGGCTTCGGGGAGGTGAAGGCATGGTGGACGGCGGTCCACGTGGAGTTACCCAAGGCAACGTCACCGGAGGCGGTGGCCTCGGCAGCAGGTTCAAACATCGGGGCATCGATGACCCAGGTGAAGGCCCAGTCGCCTTCCTTGATCAGGCCCAGCTTATCGGCGATCTCGCCGCGGGCGGCACCGAGCAGCGCACGGGAGGACTTGGTCTCACCGGCGGCGAAGAAGATGCAGTCACCCGGCTGCGCGCCGACGTGGGCGGCAATGCCCGCACGCTCAGCCTCGGTGATGTTCTTGGCCACGGGGCCAGCCAGCTCGCCGTCTTCGCCGACGAGGATATAGGCCAGACCCTTAGCGCCGCGCTGCTTGGCCCATTCCTGCCAAGCATCGAGCTGACGGCGGGGCTGGGAAGCTCCGCCCTTCATAACCACGGCGCCGACGTATTCGTTCTTGAACACGCGGAAGGTGGTGTCCTGGAAGAATTCGGTGCACTCGGTCAGCTCAATGTCGAAGCGCAGGTCCGGCTTATCGGAGCCGAAGCGACGCATCGACTCGGCGTAGGTGATGCGCGGGATCGGGCCGCTCAGCTCGTAGCCGATCAACTTCCAGACCTCAGCGAGGATCTCCTCTGCCAGGGCAATGACATCATCTTGGTCGACGAAGCTCATCTCCACGTCCAGCTGAGTGAATTCCGGCTGACGGTCGGCGCGGAAATCCTCATCGCGGTAGCAGCGGGCGATCTGGTAGTAGCGCTCCATGCCGGCCACCATGAGCAGCTGTTTGAACAGCTGCGGGGACTGCGGCAGGGCGTAGAAGGAACCCGGACGCAGGCGGGCCGGCACCAGGAAGTCGCGGGCGCCTTCCGGGGTGGAGCGGGTCAGGGTCGGGGTCTCGATCTCGGTGAAATCGTGGTTGTCCAGCACCCGGCGGGCAGCCTGGTTGGCGCGGGAGCGCAGCCGCAGGGCCTCGCTCTGGGCCGGGCGGCGCAGGTCGAGGTAGCGGTGGCGCAGGCGGGCTTCCTCGCCGACCTCACCGCCAGTGGCGGAATCCTCGATCTGGAAGGGCAGCGCCGCAGACTCGTTGAGCACGTTGAGCTCGGTGACGTTGAGTTCAATATCACCGGAGGGCAGGTTCGGGTTCTCCGAGCCCTCGGGGCGGGGTTCGACGATGCCGGTGACCTGGACGCAGTATTCACTGCGCAGGTCGTGGGCCCGCTCGGCGACCTCGGAATCACGGAACACGACCTGGGCGAGACCGGTGCGGTCACGCAGGTCGATGAAAATCACTCCACCGTGATCGCGACGACGGGAGACCCAACCGGTCAGGGTTACCGTCTGTCCAGCGTTTTCTTTGCGGAGGTCACCCGCGAGATGAGTACGCAGCAAGGCGTCTACGTCCTTCCAGTATTCAAGCAGCTTCTGTCAGGCGCTCACTTTACCTGCTCCCCCGGACACACTCAGGGACCGGCCCACATCAGCCGCCAGAAATCCGGTCTGCGGAACCGTGCTCACCGCGCTCCCTGCGACTCCCACCAACCAGGAAGATAGTGTTGCGTATCACTTATTCCGGGTTCTCGTGGCATGATTTGTTCATGACCTTTCGTGGCGATGTGAGTAAATCCGGTGCCCGGGCACGGACCGGCGGTGGCGGTAGAGGCGGCATGATCGCCGGCGGTGGTATCGGCTCCCTACTCCTGGTGGGCCTGTTCCTGCTGCTGGGCGGCGATCCCGGGGACATCAACAATGCGCTCGGCACCCAGAACCAGGAACAGCTGGAGCCCGGCGCGGGTACCGGCACCCTGGATCACTGTCAGACCGCGGAGGATGCCAACACCATGGCGGACTGCCGGGTTGAGTTCACCGCGATCTCGGTGGATCAGGTGTGGCAGGAGCAGCTCCCGGCACAGGCGGGTATTGAGTACTCCGAGCCGGGGCTGATAATTTTCGAGCAGTCCACCAATTCAGGCTGTGGTTTTGCCTCGGCGTCCACCGGGCCTTTTTACTGCCCCACGGATCAGACCGCCTTTTTCGATGTCTCCTTCTTTGAACAGTTGGAGCAGCTCGGTGGGGAGAACGCTCCGCTGGCGCAGATGTATATCGTCGCCCATGAGATCGGCCACCATATCCAGAATCTGGAGGGCACCCTGGGGCTGAGCGACTACAACGATCCGGGCGTGGAGTCGAACGCGGTGAAGATCGAGGTGCAGGCGGACTGTTATGGCGGTCTCTGGGCTCACTATGCCGATGACGGTAGTGAGGGCATGTTGGAGACGATCACTCCGGAGCAGGTTGCTGATGCGTTGGCTGCGGCGGGTGCGGTCGGGGATGACAATATCCAGCAGCGCTCGGGTGGTGATGTCTCGCCGGAGTCCTGGACCCATGGTTCCTCGGAGCAGCGGCAGCAGGCTTTCCTGACCGGTTATGAGACCGGTTCCATGGCGGCCTGCGACACCCTGGAGCGCGGGGTCTACCGGTAGTAGATCCGGCGCCGGTGTCTAATCCGCCCCGGTGGTATTCCCGGCTGCCACCGAGTACCCGAGGCGCTCGCGTTCCTGGGCGATGATCGCGGCGGCGAGGTCGGTTTCGCTGATGTCGACGGCGTCGTGGACCTGGGCGGATTCACTGGGGCGGGCATAGGCATCGAAGAGCTGGCGTTTCCCGGCGAGCATTTCCAGCATGCGTTCTTCGGCAGTTTCATCGGCGACCAGCCGGTGGACCTGGACGGTGGCAATTTGCCCCATGCGGTGGACCCGGGCAATGGCCTGGGCTTCGATGCTGGGCTTGACCTGGGGTTCAGCGATGATGACGACGCTGGCGGCCTGGATGTTCAGGCCGACACCGCCGGCGGTGATCTGGATGAGCAGGACCGTGCCGCCGGGGGCGGTACCGAGGGCGTCGATAAGGTCCTGGCGCCGGGCGGGTGGGACTGATCCGGAGATGGTGCCCACCACCTGCTCCCCCAGTTCCGCTTCGAGTCGGCTGAGGACTTCGCGGAAGTAGGTGAAGATGATGGTTTTGCGTCCGGATTCCGCTGCTTCGGCGAGGATCTCATGAATGCGGGTGAGTTTGGCGGGTTCGGTGCCGGGAGTGTTCAGGGCGGCGCGGCGGATGTCCATCCAACCACCCTCGAGCACGGTCTGGTTGTAGTGCACCCGGTCGGCTTCGGTGAGATCGATCCAGTCGATCTGTTCGAGTTTCTCGGGAAGCTCGTCGAGCACCTCGCTCTGGTTGCGCCGCAGGTAGGCCGGGGCGATGTGTGTCCGGAAGTCGGCGGCGGCCATGGTGGTCATGGCTTCGGTGATCAGTTCGGGCTGGATGTAATGGATGAGGTTCGCGAATTCGGCGACCTTGTTCTCCAGCGGGGTGCCGGTCATCAGCAGCGCGTGCCCGGCGGTGTTGATCAGGCGGGCCAGTGCCCGGGAGCGTTGGGTATCCGGGTTTTTGATCATGTGGGCCTCATCCACGATGACCATGTCGGGGTGGCCGAGGTCAAGAGTGCGGGCACCGTCAAAGGTGCAGACCAGCACTCCGCCCATCCCCCGCCAGCTGGCCACCGCCTCGTGCTTATCGACGCCGTGGGCGCGGTGGACCGGCAGGTCGGTGAAGCGGTGGGTTTCACGGACCCAGTTGCTCAGAACAGAAGCCGGACAGACCACCAGTATCTTCGCGGCTGAACTCTCCCCGGGGTCCCCGGTCACTGCGGCGACGTGGGCGGCCGCGGCGAGCGCCTGCACCGTCTTGCCCAGCCCCATGTCATCGCCGAGCAGAACCTTGCGCTGCACCAGTGCGAAGCGGGCTCCGAAGGACTGGTAGCCACGCAGCTGGAGATCCCTGAGGTGGGTGCGGTTCAGGCGCAGGGCGCGGATCTTTTCCAGGGTGTCCCCGCTCAGGTCCCCGGCGCCCTCCACCTCCAGGCGCAGCAAGGCGACCAGGAGTCCCTGATAGCGGGTGGGGCGGAGCAGATAATCCTGCCAGGCGGACATTCCCTGGAGGGTTTCCGAGCGCAGCTCACCGACCGGGCGGAACGGGGCGGGATGTGCTTTGGCCCAGGCGAGGTCGTCGAGGAAGCGCTGCCAGAGTCGGTTCTGCCGCTCCGGGGAGTTCAGGATCACCGTCCAGGGTTCCGGGGAGTCGGTCAGCGGCAGGTGTTCGAGGTCATCGAGCAGGCGGTTGCGGCGCGCGCGTTCCATCTCATCGAGATCATTGATGGCGTCGAAACGGCCCAGTATCCCGAGGAGTGTCAGGGCTGCGGCGCTGGGGGTTTCGCCGATGGCGGTGGAGTGTTCCCCGAGTGCCTCCCGGTGCAGGGTCTGGGCCGCGGCTTTCATCCGGGTGGCGGTGATCTCGCCGATGCCGTTGATCGCGGTCAGCTCCCCCACCCCGGCATGGAGAACATCGGCCACGGTGGCATAGCCCCGGGTTTCCAGACCGGCGAAGCGGAGCCGCTCCTTGGTGGCGGTCTTGAGTGCCTCCACTGGGAGCTGCCGCAGCAGAATCTCGGAGCGTTCCCGGTTGAGTGCCTTGAGGGCGATATCTGCCGACTGGCGCAGGCGGGGTTCGCTGTTCGGGTCGGCCTCCAGGGTCCGGATCATGCGTAGCACCTGCTGGATCTGCGCCTGCTCCAGCTGGGTGAAGGTGGGATTCTCCTGTCCAAGCCCCGCGCTCAAGGCGGAGCGGGCGGCTGCGATCAGGTGCTCTGGGGTGCCGTGGGAGCCGGCGAAGAGCCGGATACCGGCCTGCTGGAATCCCTCCGCACGGCGGATTTGCTCAAGCAGCCTGCCAGTATCGGCGAGCAGTGTCTGCAGCGTGGGGTTGGTGAGTCTGCGTTGGAGCTCGGCGGCGGCCTCCTGCCCCCGCGGCACTTTTTGACCACCGAAGAGCCGTCCGAGGAATCCCGGCGCGGCGTGGCGGGCACTTTCCCGTAGCTGGGGAAGGTCCCGGCAGGAATCAATCACCTGGTGGAGGGTGTTGCTGCCCTGGGGGGTGTGGCTGAGCTCGTGGTGGGCGTTGAAGGCTGGCGGCCAGGTGAGGCTCCCGTGGTAGAGGATGTCTGCCCGGAACTCATCTTCCTCAAGCCTGGTCCCGGAGAGCACCTGGCCTGGGGTGGTGCCCTCAGCGGAGTTCACCCGGGCCAGGGTGTCCCCGGCGGCGGTGGCCACATCCAGGGCGCGGTCCGTGGCCGCCAGCAGTTGTTCCAATTCGGCTTTCTCCACCTTGTTCACGAAATGTGATTGTGCCAGAAGGGGTGGACACGCTCGAGAAGCAGCTATAGCGCCAGCTCCGGGGCAGGTCCTTGACGGCAATCGCCCGGTTGTGCCAGGCGGCAACGGTGGAGCTCCTCGGGGCGGGCCTGCTCCGCAGCGACCTCGATGACCTGATCCCCGGTGGCGAGAAGTTCTTTATCTAGCCCTTCCCCTTGATCTGAGCTGGCCAGGGAAGCCGGCAGCCAGTTCAGATGATCGATCGCGTCGACCCGGCACCAGACGTAGTGCCAGACGTGGCACCAGCGGAATAACCCGCCGAAGATCAGTGAGAGCAATGGAGTCCGCCGGACGGCAGGGACCTCCTGGATACCCTGGGGAACCCGCTGATACCAGCGGTAGGAGCCCAGACCAGTTATTCCCGGAAGGCGCCCCGAACCAGGGCGATGAGCCGCGCCAGTGGGCGCGGCCGGTCGGCGAGGGCTGTTCCCGCGGCGTCGATAATCATCACCGTGCCCTTATGCGGGGCCATCCGATCAATGAGCTGGAGAGGGGGCGTGGTGGCCCGAGATTCCCGGCGCGGGCGCCGGAAACAGCCTTCGGGGATCGGGCTAGTGAGCTCAGTTTCGGTCAGGGGTAGGTTCCGGCGGTGGCGAATGGTGATATCAGGTTGGGCTTGGGTTAAAGTTTTCCCCACAAAGGCTTCCTAATGGGTTCCTAATGGGTGACGTGCCCGACCTCCAGATAGGTTTCCAGAGGTTTCCACCCGAACAGCCGGAGGATTGACCATCACTTACATACGGGGGCGTATTTCTCCGCCCTGACACCGCTGTCAAATAGACCGAATTGAACAGCTCACACACCAGCCGAAAGGTAGACACCAGATATGCGTACCGATGCCCGCGAACGACGCCAGAGAATTATCGTTGCCGCATGCGACATGCTACGCAGTAGAGATGCCCAGCCGGTGACCCTGGGAGAGGTGGCCCGCAATGCAGATGTCGGTATCGCGACCCTCTACCGCAACTTCGCCGACCGAAACCAGCTTTGGCACGCCTGTGCCAAATACCTCCTAGAACAGGTCGTCGACCTCCAACTGCAGGTCATGGTCGACCTCACCACCTGCCCCACTAGCCCTACCATCCCCACCGCCCTCTGGCACCGCTATGTGATTGATCTGGTCAACCTCGGCCTCGGCGCATTGATCCCGGTGCTGACACCGGAGAATATCGCTGACCTGCCTGCCGATCTGAAGCCGCTGCGCGCCACCGCTGAGGAACTGGGCGGAAAAATCATCACCGCCGTCCAGGGGGCTGGACTGGTACATCCGGACGTGGATATCCGCACCTTCCTGATTGGCCTGATCACCGTCTCCCGCCCCCCGGCCCAGGCGCTGGCCGAGATCACCCCCGGACCGAATCGCACCCTGATCGAGCTCTACGTCTCCGGACTAAGACACGGGCCCGAGTCGCTGAAAGATTCCTGCCCGAACACCTGAGCACCACCGGCGCAGCCACGCTTAACAGCACCGCGACCAGCCCGGCACGCGCGCCGGGCTAGCACTACCCTCGGCCTGGTGAACGAGAAATCCCCCGAGACCACGCACCCCACGAGCGGGCCAGCCAATCGGGCAATCCCGTTTTTGGCGGCCTTCAATGAGATCGAGCAGCACCTGCGACACATCCTGCAGGCCAAGAAGTCTGATGGTTTCAGCTGGATGGTGAGGCAGGCACACCGCCGACACCTCCTACGCGATCCCCAGTCCGAAGCCCTGCAGGCCTTTGCAGACCTCCGCAATGCCATCAGCCACGGCACCTACCGGGACAATCGTCCGATCGCCGAGCCACTGCCGGAAACCGTCGCCGAGATCAGCCGAATCCGGGACCTGCTGCTGGATCCCCCACTCGCACTGAGCGTGCTGGGCCCACACCAGGTGCGCTCCTTTGCCCCGGATGATGATGTCCGGGAGGCCCTGCACATCATCCGCGTGACCAAGATCTCCCAGTTTCCGATCTACCAGGGCGAGACCTTTCTCGCCCTGCTGACCACCAACACCATCGCGCGCTGGGTGGCCGCAGACCTCGATGACAATGATCACCTCGATGCCCGCACCATCGAGCAGGTACTGGCGTTCGCCGAGGACAGTGACGCTGCAGTCTTCCTGCCCCGGGAGGTCACCGCAAGGGAAGTCATTGACGCCCTCACCGCAGTGGACCCCGAAGGGGCGCTCCCCAGGGCAGTACTGCTCACCGAACATGGCCGTCGGGACCAGCGGCCAATCCGGGTGATCGGCGGCTCTGACGTGGCACTTCTGCTGGACGCGGTGGAGTAGTGGAACCTTCAGCAGAAGGTCACGAAAGCCCCCCATTGGCGCCCGGGAATAGTTTGGGACTATAGTTGTTGACATAACAACAAAGAGCGTTAATCACACGAACATTGGAGTAAATCATGCAGTTCGGCATCTTCACCATCGGTGATATCACCACCGATCCCACCACCGGCCAGACCCCCACCGAGCACGAGCGCATCGAGGCGACCGTCAAGATCGCCCAGAAGGCCGAGGAAGTGGGCCTGGATGTCTTCGCCACCGGCCAGCACCACAACCCGCCCTTCGTGGCCCCGGCCAATCCCACGACGCTGCTGTCCTACCTCGCCGCAAAGACCGAGACCCTGCTGCTGTCTACCGCGACCACGCTGATCACCACCACCGACCCGGTACGCATCGCCGAGGATTACGCCTACCTGCAGCACCTGTCGAACGGCCGCGTGGACCTGATCATGGGCCGGGGCAACACCGGTCCGGTCTACCCCTGGTTCGGCCAGGACATCCGTCAGGGCATCCCGCTGGCGATCGAAAACTACCACCTGCTGCGCCGCCTCTGGCGCGAGAAGAACGTGAACTGGCAGGGCAAGTTCCGCACCCCGCTGCAGGGCTTCACCTCCACCCCCTTCCCGCTTGACGACGTCGCCCCCTTCGTCTGGCACGGCTCCATCCGCTCCGTGCAGATCGCCGAGCAGGCAGCCTTCTACGGCGATGGCTTCTTCCACAACAACATCTTCTGGAACAAGGAACACACGGCGCAGATGGTGGATACCTACCGCCGCCGCTTTGAGAAGCACGGCCACGGCCAGGCAGACCAGGCCATCGTCGGCCTCGGCGGCCAGGTCTACATCGCTGACTCCGAGGAACAGGCCAAGAAGGAGTTCCGGCCCTACTTCGACAACGCCCCGGTCTACGGCCACGGCCCCTCCCTCGAGGAATTCACCGCCATGACCCCATTGACCGTCGGCACCGTCGAGCAGGTCATCGAAGCCACCATGGACCACGCGGACTGGGTGGGCGACTACCAGCGCCAGCTCTTCCTCATGGACCACGCCGGCCTGCCCCTGGAGACCGTGCTCAAGCAGATCGAGATCCTCGGCACCCAGGTCGTCCCGGAGGTCCGCCGCCGCATGGAGGAGCGCCGCCCGGAGCACGTACCCTCCAACCCGCCGACTCATGCCACCTTGGTAGCCGACCCCGAGAACCCGCACCACCGGGTCCGCCCGGGCAAGGATCAGGCCTAAAAGCCAGGAACCGCCTCAGGTTCGCTCCCCCGAGCCCCCTCTCACCGTCAGCATCTCCCTCAGGAAGGCATAGATCATGCCCACTTTGACCGTCATTTCGGCGGGACTGTCCAACCCCTCATCGACCCGCTCCCTGGCCGACCAGATTTCCGCGGCCGTGAACACCGCTGTCACCGCCCGCGGTGAGGCCCTTGAGACCAACGTCATCGAGGTGAAGAACCTGGCCATCGACCTGGCCCACGCCATGACCACCGGTGGTATCAGTTCCGAAGCCCTCACCGAGGCCAAGCAGCAGGTCAGCGAATCAGACGGCCTGCTTGTGGTCACCCCGGTGTTCAAGGCCAGCTATGCCGGGCTCCTCAAGATGTTCTTTGACGTCCTCGACGATGAAGCCATCAACGACATGCCCACCGTCATCGCCGCGACCGCCGGAACCGCCCGCCACTCCCTGGTCCTGGATCACACCTTGCGCCCGCTGCTGAGCTACATGCATGCCCGGGTCCTGCCCACCGCGGTCTTTGCCGCGACTGAGGATTTCGGCAGCCCAGAGGGCGCCAACATGGAGCGCCGGATCCAGCGTGCCGCCGCCGAACTATCTGAGCTCATGCTCGCCCAGAGCGGCGTGGTCGGCGGGCTGGCGGGTCCGATCACCCGCACCACCACCCGCGATCGAAAGTCCGGTACCGATCTGGAAGAGGACTTCACCTCCTTCTCTGAATTGCTCGCCGACTACGACGGCTCCTAGGCACTACTGTTGAGGGAGATCACCCTCCCTCAACAGCCCCAGGAGGCCCCTTACCATGATCAGCGTCTCCGACCTCTTCAGCATCGGCATCGGCCCCTCTTCCTCACACACCGTGGGCCCGATGCGCGCCGCCCTCGCCTTCATCAGACAGTGCCCACAGCTTCCGGCCAGGGTCGAGGTGGAGCTGCGGGGCTCCCTCGCGGCGACCGGTCATGGCCACGGCACTGACCGCGCCATCATCCTGGGTTTGGTTGGATATGAACCCACCACCCTCCCCGTAGATGCCAAGCCCGCTTCCGGGGAGCGCATTTCCCCCGAAGGCCACCACTCAGGTCCAGCCGGTGAGCTGGACTATGCCCTTATCTTCAACAATGAGGCGCTGCCTCAACATCCCAATGGCCTGATCTTCCGAGCCTTCAATACCGCCGGTGATCAGCTCGGCGATACCCTCGAATATTTCTCCGTCGGTGGCGGCTTCATCCTCACTGCGGAAGAGCTGGCGGAACAGCTCGCCGGTGACGGCATGAAGGCTGGTGCCGCCTCCGCAGACCGCGAGATCTCGGTCCCTTATCCCTTCCGTACCGCAGCGGAACTGCTGGCCCACTGCGACCGGGAAAGAAAGACCTTCGCCGAGATAGTGCTGGCCAATGAACTGGCCCTGAATCCCCTCCCGGCGGGCTCCACGATTCCCCCGATCTATGAGCATCTCGACCAGGTCTGGCACACCATGAAGGTCTCCGTCTCAGATGGCATGTCCGCCTCCGGAATCCTGCCCGGCGGACTTGGGGTGGTACGCCGTGCTCCGCTGGTCTTCGACAGCCTGATGGACGGCATCAAACGGCCGCACGGCGAGGGGCTCGATGCCATGGAATGGGTCAACCTCTACGCACTGGCCGTCAATGAACAAAACGCCGCTGGCGGCCGGGTGGTCACCGCCCCGACCAATGGTGCCGCCGGCATCATCCCCGCCGTCCTTCACTACGCCCGCGATTTCACCCGGGATTTCACCGCCGAGAAGATACATACTTTTCTCCTCACCGCCGGGGCTGTCGGCATCATCATCAAACAGAACGCCTCCATCTCCGGCGCCGAGGTCGGTTGCCAGGGTGAGGTCGGATCCGCCTCGGCGATGGCTGCGGCCGGTTTGTGCGCCATCATCGGCGGCAATCCCGCCCAGGTAGAGAACGCCGCGGAGATCGCCCTCGAGCACAACCTCGGCTTGACCTGTGACCCGGTCGGCGGCCTGGTACAGATTCCTTGCATCGAGCGCAACGCCATTGGTGCGGTCAAATCCATCAATGCCGCCCGCCTGGCCTGCCTCGGCGAGGGCACCAACCGTGTCACCCTCGATGATGTCATCCGGACCATGGCCGAAACCGGTCGCGACATGCTCACCAAATACAAGGAAACCTCCCTGGGAGGGCTCGCGGTGAACATCGGTCTGCCGGTGTCCTTCACGGAGTGCTGAACACCGCTCCCGCTTGACGACGCCGCTCCCCCGGCCCCGCCCCGAGCTGGGTCCGGGGGAGTTTTCCGCCCTCCCGATCAGGGATGATCATTCCTCAAAAATTAATGAGAGAATTACCCCCGCCCTGCACTCCCCCCACCTCTTAACGAGACATTTACGCAGCACAGCGACGTGACCATAAACTAATGTGTGCCAGTATCTACATTTGTTGCGAATCGGAATCCCGGTACACGGGGGTGAGCGTTACTGCCCCGTCCCTGGATTCTCCCGACCATCACGCCCGCGTCTTTTCAGAGACTGCAGGGCGGCTCCAGCGGCTGCGGAGATACCTGGCACGGTGACCACTACCTGTGCGGATCCATAGTTCCGCGCCACCGGTGAGAGATATCCGGTTCGCATGATCGGGCCCCAGGATTATGGGCCGAGGACATGATTGACGTCGCGCGGAACGACCGGGCTGACGTTGGACGAGGTGCACGTGAACTGGCAGGGTGCCAGTGGCCAGTCGATTGATGGCTGGGCCTCCCATGGGGCATCACGCGGGGCACCTCAGGCCACCGAAGTGGCCGGAAAGGTTTAAATGAGCGATCGGATTGCAGTAATCGGAGCCGGACCCAGCGGCATGGCTTTCCTCCGGGCATGTGAATCTGCCCAGCAGCGCGGGGCGGATATTCCCGAGATCGTCTGCTTTGAAAAGCAGGACGATTGGGGTGGCCAGTGGAACTACAGCTGGCGCACCGGCACCGACCAATACGGTGAACCGGTCCACTCCTCCATGTACCGCAACCTCTGGTCTAATGGGCCCAAGGAGGTCCTGGAATTCGCTGACTACACCTTCGATGAGCACTTCGGCCGCCCTATCTCCTCCTACCCGCCGCGTGAGGTGCTCTGGGATTATATCAACGGCCGACTGAAGGATTCCCGGGTCAAGGATCTCGTCCGCTTCGCCACCGTGGTCCGCTGGGTGGACTATCACCCGGCGAGCGAGACCTTCTCGGTGACCGTGGAGAACCTGCGCACCGGTGAGACGGAGACCAGCGAGTTCGACTATGTCATCGTCGGCTCCGGCCACTTCACCTTCCCGAATGTTCCTTCCTTTCAGGGCATCGAAACCTTCCCCGGCCAGGTCATCCACGCCCATGATTTCCGCGGGGCAGAGAACCTTGCGGACCGGAATGTCCTGATGATCGGTGCCAGCTACTCCGCCGAAGACATCGGTTCCCAGGCCTACAAGATGGGGGCCCGCTCGGTGACCCTGAGCTACCGTTCCCGGCCCATGGGCTATGACTGGCCCGAAGAGATGGAAGAGCAGCCGCTAGTTGTAGCGATCGAGGGCACCCAAGTCACCTTCAGTAATGGTGTCACCCGCAATTTCGACGCCATCATCCTGTGCACCGGCTACCTTCACCACTACCCCTACCTGCCCGCTGATCTGGCATTGAACTCCCCCAATAACCTCTATCCCGATCACCTCTACCGCGGTGTCGTCTCAGCGGCGAACAACCGCCTGTTCTACCTCGGTGCCCAGGACCAGTGGCTGACCTTCAACATGTTTGACGCCCAGGCCTGGTTTGTCCGAGATATCATCCTCGGCCGGATCAGTCTGCCGGACGCGGAAGAGCAGCGAGCCCATATCGACAGCTGGCTCAATCGCTTCCGGGGACTCAAGGATGCCGCCGATGAGATCGACTTCCAGACGGACTATGTCCGAGATCTGATCAAGCAGACCGACTACCCGATGTTTGATCTCCATGAGGTCGCCAAGATTCTCAAGGGTTGGACGCTGGACAAGAAGCGGGACATCATGGGCTACCGCAATGCGGTCTACCGCTCCGTGATCACCGGCACCCTGTCCGCCCGCCACCACACCGAGTGGATCCAGGAACTTGATGACAGTTTCGAGCGCTACCTCTCCACCCCCGAGACCGATGAGGTCCGGCAGGTGGTCGAAGGCCACCTGCGCGAACCCCTCACCGAGGTCCGCTCACCGCAGTAATGCTCGGCGGTTGAGGAGCAGCGCTGTTGAGTGAAGCAGCGCTGTTGAGTGGAGTAGCGCGGCAGGCCGGCAGCTTAGCCATCCGGCAAGACCCCATCCAACGAGACCAGAGCCCCGTGGTAGCCTCCCGATTCAGGGAGACCGCCCCGGGGCCGGCTTCACTCATGGAGAACTAGCTCAAGGCAGCCCGAAGGTGCTCGAGCACCTGATCCAGGGCCACCTCCTCCTGAGAGTGCTGCTCCAGGTTCTTCACCGCGACGGTGCCACCTGCCAGCTCCTGGTCCCCCAGCACCAGCGCGAACTTGGCGTGGGCGCGGTCCGCGCCCTTCATCGCCCCCTTCAAACCACGGTCGCCATAGGCCATGTCCGTGGAGATGCCGGCACTACGCAGACGGTTGATCAGCCCGGCCATCGCCTTCTTGGCCTCTCCGCCGAGGGCGACACCGTAGACATCGACGCGGCGGTCCACCCCGAAGTCGGTGAGCTCCACACCCTCAGCCTCGAGGGCCAGTAGGGTGCGGTCGACGCCGAGGCCATAACCGATGCCGGAGAGGTCCTGACCGCCGAGCTGTGCCATCAGGCCGTCATAACGCCCGCCGCCGCCGATGCCGGACTGCGCGCCGAGGCCATCGTGGACGAACTCGAAGCAGGTCTTGGTGTAATAATCCAGGCCGCGGACCATGCGGGAGTTGATCTCATAGGGCACACCCATGTCATCGAGGAGACCGGTGACGGTCTCGAAGTGCTCACGGCAGTCCGCACAGAGGTGGTCGAGCATCAGCGGGGCCTCAGCGGTCAACTCCCGCACCTCCGGGCGTTTGTCATCGAGCACACGCAACGGGTTAATCTCCGCGCGCTGGCGGGTTTCCTCATCCAGCGGCAGGGCGAAGAGGAAGTCCTGGAGCTTCTGACGGTATGCCGGGCGGCAGTGCTCATCACCCAGGCTCGTCAGCTCCAGCCGGAACTGGGACAGGCCCAGACTGCGGAAGCTCCGGTCCGCCAGGGCGACGATCTCGGCGTCCAAGGCCGGATCATCAATACCGATGGCCTCGACGCCGACCTGCTGCAGCTGACGGTAGCGGCCGGCCTGCGGGCGCTCATAGCGGAAGAACGGACCCGCATAGTTGAGTTTGATCGGCAGCTGTCCGCGATCCAGGTTGTGCTCGATCACCGAGCGCACGACACCGGCGGTACCTTCGGGCCGCAGCGTGACGGAACGGTCACCGCGGTCGGCGAAGGTGTACATCTCCTTGCTGACCACATCGGTGGACTCGCCGACACCACGCGCGAAGAGCGTGGTGTCCTCAAAGATCGGCAGCTCGATATGTTGGTAACCGGCCAGCCGGGCCTGGGTGGTGAAGGTCTCGCGCACCGCGAGGAACTTCGGGGACGCCGGGGGAACATAGTCCGGGACACCCTTCGGGGCGGACAGGGCCTGAAACTTCTGCTTATCGCTCACCCGGACAACTTTAGCGTGAGCACCGGTCTAGGCCGGAGTCAGACCCTGCAGAAAGGGGTTGCCCAGCCGTTCCGCCCGCATCGTCGTCGCCGCACCATGACCGGGCAGGACCTGAACCTGATCCCCCATCGCCAACACCGGCCCCCGCAGCGAGGCCGTCATGGCTGCCGGATCCGAGTCCGGAAAATCGGTTCTGCCGATCGCGCCCTTGAAGAGAACATCGCCGGAGAAACAGATCTCCGGGGTGTGCAGCAGCACCGACCCGGGAGAATGACCCGGCGCGTGACTGATCTCGAAATCCATGCCTGCGAGGTTGATCTGTTCTCCCCCGTGGAATTCCCGGAGGTCCTCGATGGGGGTCATGTTCGCGGAATCGAAGAGAACCCGGGCGTTCTCAGAGACCCCACGTTCACCTTCCAGCATGAAGGCATCCTCAGGGTGAATATAGACCGGGGCATTCAGTCGGCGGGCCAGCTGCCCGGCATCGCGGGTGTGATCGATGTGGCCGTGGGTGAGCACGATCTTGCTCAGCGTGCCCGCGGTCTCCCGGAGAAACTCGAGCACCCGGTCATGCGTGTGCATGCCGGGATCGATGACCACCACCTGCCCCTCATTATGGAGCAGGTAGCAATTGGTCTGGTAGGGGCCGGCGGCGAAACCCGAGATCTGCATGCCCCGAGTTTAACGGCCCGGCCCGGCGGCGCTTGTCGACGCCCCGTGGGTTGCGGTCCTGAGTCCTACTTCAGCGCTGCGAGAGCGGCGTCGTAATCCGGCTCGGTGGTGATCTCCGGGACCAGCTCGACATGGGTGACCTTGCCGGCTTCATCAGCGATGATCACGGAGCGGGCCAGCAGACCCTTCAGCGGGGAACCCTCGAGCACCAGGCCCAGGTCCTCGCCGAAGGAAGTGCGGAAGGCGGAGCCGGAGGTGACATTCTCGATGCCCTCGGCGCCGCAGAAGCGGCCCAGTGCGAAAGGCAGGTCGTGGGAGATGCTCAGCACTGCGGTGTTCTCCAGGTCAGCAGCCAGCTCATTGAACTTGCGGACCGAGGAGGCGCAGACACCGGTGTCCACGGAAGGGAAGATGTTCAGCACAACACGCTTGCCGGAGAATTCACCGGCGGAAAACTCCGCCAGGTCGGTACCGACCAGGGTGAAATCGGGAAGGGTGTCGCCGACCTTCGGCAGCTCGCCGGAGGTCTGGGTGGGATCATTCTGAAAGTTAGTGGTTGCCATGACAGCCAGGATAGGTATCTTTTTCCTCCTCTGCCACAGGGCGCGGAGCACGTACCACCCCGAATGGTTTCCCCGAGAGCCTGACTGGGGTTGACCTGCGGGGCCAGATCACAAGTGGACCGCTACAATAATGCGGAGCCGATGACCTCATATCCCACTTCCGGTGCTGCACACTGCAGTCCGAACCAGCGGCGTATGTTCGAGATCATCGTGATAGTCCACCGACACGGCAGACAAGGGAACTTCAAAGTTGAGCACTAACAAGGAGCGCGGCGAGCAGGCACTCGACCAGCTGGATAAGTCACTCAAGAGCCGGGACCGGAAAGAAAAGTCCGGACCGCTCAAGACCGTCATCGCGGCAGCCGGCGCCATCGTCGTAGTGGTCGGCGGCATCTGGTTCGCCGCCACCCAGACCGGTGAGGAGGAGATCATCGCAGAAGAGACCTCCACCGAGCAGACCACCGAGACCCCTGAGATGCAGCTACTGGCCATGAGCCGCGCGGAAGCCCTGCCGGAGACCGTGTCCTGCACCTATGAGCCTTCCGGTGAAGCTCCCGAAGGCGTGAGCGCACCGGGCGAGACCGAGAACGTCTCCACCACCGGCACCGTCACCGTCAACCTGGACACCAACCAGGGACCCATCGGGATGGAGCTGGACCGCACCGTCGCCCCCTGCACCGTCAACGCGATGGAGCACCTGGCGGCCACCGACTACTTCGATGACACCGTCTGCCACCGGCTGACCACCTCCGGCATCTTCGTGCTGCAGTGCGGCGATCCGACCGGCACCGGTACCGGCGGCCCAGGCTTTCAGTTCGCCAATGAGTACCCGACCGATGAGGCCACCGACACCGCTTCCCCGGTGATCTACCCGCGTGGCTCCATCGCCATGGCCAACTCCGGTCCCGACACCAACGGCTCCCAGTTCTTCCTCAACTACCAGGACTCTCCGCTGCCCCCGCAGTACACCTACTTCGGCCAGATCAGCGAAGAAGGCCTGGCCACCCTGGACACCATTGCTGAAACCGGCGTTGAGGGCGGGGCTGCCGATGGCGCTCCGGCCGAAGAAATCCGGATTATAGAAGCCTCGGTCGCTTAAGACCTGAGTCCTCTACACAGTCGCTTCCCCCAAGGTTTTGGGGGAAGCGACTTTTTCATTCACCTATCCCCCGGTTAACTCACCCGGATCTGACACCGGCTCACCTTTCGAGTCCTTTTTGCGAGAATTCAAGAGAAATTAGTGTGGAATTAACTCCGGCTGTGACCAATGAGGCTCAAACACATGAAGGGGAGCGGTTCTCGGTGTGAGAAAGTCCTCTATTTTCAACCCAAACGAATGTTTCTGCAGGTAGAAGCACGCAGAACACCCTAAGAAAGATCAGTGAACGGGTTGCGGAACACTTGCTTTATGATTAGTGTCTGATTCGTCTCCATTGATTCCCGAAGAAGGATCTGATTCTCCATGAAGCTGTTCTCCCGCAAGAGCCTTGTCGCAGCAGCCACCTCCGCTGCCCTCATTTCCGGCGTCCTGGTTGCCCCGGCCTCCGCCGTGGATTCCTCCACAGTTGTAACCTCCGCACAGGAGTCCTCCGCCGAGGAAACCAGCACCGAGGAAACCTCCACCAAGGAAACCAGCACCGTTACGGTCACCGCTGAGCCTGAGGTCGAGGACCCCGAGGTCGAGCAGTCCTCCTCCGATGAGTTCATGGCTGGCTCCTCTGATGACGACGGCAAGCTGAAGGCTTCCGCTATCCGCGACTGGATCGCAGTGTTCACCGCCATCATCGGTGCACTCTCCACCGTCTTCATCTTTGCGGAGCGCATGAACTAAGAACGTCCGGAGTCTGACTCCGCGACAGCTCATCGGCTGGTTCTCCCCAGGAGACAACGCCACGAGAATCAGCAGCACCCAAAGCCATCGCCTATCGCGCGGTGGCTTTTGCGCGCCTGGAATAAGAGCGCGCACCGCCGTGAACCACTGTGGGGCCCATTCCCTTAAGCGCAGTTCGACTGGGATTACCTCAGGGTCGCCTCTCCAATGGGCATGCTGAGGTTTCTGGGTGGTCAGAGAATCAGCAGTCTTGACCCTGCCCAGCCCCGCAATGGAGCGGAGCCCTCTCCCCCGGAGACCGCGCGAGCTCCCCTACTCGGACCACCACCGGACGGAGTTACTCTCGCTTCTCACCGGCTCTGCCCCATTGACTACCCCGGCATGCGAAAGCCCCCACGCGGCTCGCAGGGAGCAACGTGGGGGGTGAAAGCTTCTACGGGTGGCGCTAATTTCAGCCAGCCACCTGATGGTAACTGCTAGCCAAGGAAGCGATTGATTTCGCGCTGGATGTTGGCCTGAATATCCGTGAAGAACTGGCCGCCGGAGAAGACGTTGGCCAGACCCAATGCACCAGCGATGGCGGCAACTGCTGCCAGTGCGGCGGCAAGGAAGCCACCCTCGGAGGAACCTTCAGCAGGCCGCTCAACGGGAGATTCCGGGACTCCCGCATCGGTGGTCACGATGATATCGCTGAAATCTCCGGTGAAGTCATCTGGAATCGTCATGCTGACCTGTGCCTTGCCGGTGGAACCGTAGCCCTCATCGACAACCTCGGTGTCAATCGGGGCCGTCGCAACGGCATCACCGATCTGGACGGTGACCTCAGTGGCGGTCGGGTTCTGGGAATACGCCAGGGACTCGAGATTGATGGTGACCTCGGAACCCGGGGTCAGCTCGCCTTCCACGCTGATGCCAATGGCACTCTGGGTCCAGCGGGGCTGTACGTTTTCAGTCTCGGACAGGTAGTCGATGAACATCTGGACGTCCATGACACCGACGTTGTTGAACTTCGGTGTGTTGGCCAGTGCGGTGAAACCATCGCCTCCTTCGAAGAGGAAGGTGGAAGCGGCGACGGTGTACTCTGCTGCCGGATCAATCGGGGTGCCGTTGATCGTGGCCTGAATGATGCGCTGCCCCTGTGCTGCGGTCGGATCATAGCTATAGGAGAAGTTATCGGAGACACCCAATGCCAGACGCGGGCGGCCGCCCTCCGGATCCTGCCACTGCTGCTCAAGTGCTTCAAGGATGTCAGCACCGGTCAAGGTGCCATATCCGACATCGTTGCCGAAAGGCTGGACCGCAAAGGCCTCAGCGTAGGTGACCTCGCCAGCTGCCAGGTCGGCGCGGACACCGCCAGCGTTCATCAATCCCAGGTCGATGTCCTGACCAGTGAACTCAGACATCTGGGAACGCTGGGCCTCAGCAATGAGGTTGTTCAGCGTGGATTCGATGCCGCGGTTGGATCCAGACTCTCCATTGCGATCACCACGGGTGAAGCCATAGTCCAGGTCGGCGACCACCTTGGCACCTTCGATGTCAGCCTGCGCCTTGGCACCGGCGACGATACCGGCCACCTCAGTGTTCGGCTCCAGTGCAGCCATCTCAGCGGCAGAGAAGAACTTCGGCTCGATGGAGACCACATCACCGGTGGCAGCGTCGACGGTGAAGTCGAGGTTGGCCATCAGCTGGCCATACTCGAGGGCCTGGACGACGACCGGGGTGGATCCCGCGGGGCTCTGATACTGCAGGTGGGAGTCACCGGCGAAGGCGGCATCGACATCATCGGAGAAGTTGCTGGTGGCACCGTCCTCATGGAACAGCGCGATGACCACATCAGCTTCGCCGTTGGCATCGTTGCCATCAGAGAGCTCAGCGGCGATGCGGTTGGTGACTTCCTCCGGGTCCTGGAAGGTGATGCCCTCCACAGCGGCCGGGGAGACCTTGTTGGCGGTCTGCTCGGTGACGGTGCCGATGAAGGCCACGTCGATGGACTCGCCCTTATCGTTCGTGATCTCCTGGATCTTGTACTCCTCCAGGATGGGAGCACCATCGGCATCAACGACGTTGGCGCCGAGGATCGGGTACTCCGAACCCGGGATGATGCGATCCTGAAGGTCTTCAACACCCTGGTCGAACTCGTGGTTACCCACTGCGGAGTAGTCCACGCCCATGGCGTTGAGGGCGTCCAGGGTCGGCTCATCATTGAGCAGGGCCGAGGTGAAGGCAGATCCGCCGACGTTGTCACCGGAGGTGGTGTGGATGTGGGTGGAGCCCGCTGCAGCAGCTTCAGCGCGCAGGGCATCAACCTGGGCGGTGACGGCGGCGGCACCGGCATCAACGACTCCGGCGTCGTCGGAGGTCTGCTCGAGGTGTCCGTGGAAATCGGTGATATTCGAGACAGAGAAGGTGATCTCGTTCTCGTTGTCCTGGGCGAGGGCGTTCGGTGCCAGGCAGATGGCCAGAGCGCTGGCGGTGGCAACCGCGGTGGCGGTGCTCCGGAAACGACCGGGGCGGGAGTTCTTCTTCACGGAAATGCTCCTGAAACTTACAGTGGGAATAATGATCTACCCTTAAGTTCATAATGAATATTCACCCGCTCTGCAGTGCGAGATTGAGGAGCCTCTCAGTTTCACCTGCAGGTTCACTTAGGAGATGTCAAAGATTCATTCCCCGTAAAGGATTATTCATAGCACCATTAACCTGGGGCTTAGCTGATCAGCGGTTCTCCAGCCATTGAAAACCCCGCCCCTTGCGGATCACCACATGAGTGCCCCCGTTCGGCACGGGTTGATCCTCTGCCGCATCGCCCTCCCCCGCGGCGTCGTCAAGCGGCTCCGCCATGGTCTCTGCGGACAGCACTGACGGGGGCTGGAAACGTCCCAGATCAATGGTGCTGCTCAAGCCCTGTTTGCACAGGAACTCCAGCATGGCCTCGGCGATGAGCTTGCGGCTGCGGGGCTTGACAAATTGGTGCCCCTCCCCCGGAACCAACACAAAGGTGGTGTCCACGCCACGCCGTGCCAGGGCCTGTTGCATTTGCCGGGACTCCTTCGGCGGGACGGCACTGTCCCACTCCCCATGTAGGAAAAGCACCGGGGTCCGGATCTGATTTGCCAGGTAGAGCGGGGAAATGGCCATCAGCAGTTCCGCATCATGCATCGGGTAGCCGTACTTGGGATAGGCCCCACTGGCCAGCCAGGGCTCGGTGCTCCGGAAGTAGGTCCGGAAACTGGTCATGCCACAGGCGTCGATGATGCCGGCGAACAACTCCGGGTACCGTGCCGCCACCATCAGCGAGAGATAGCCGCCATAGCTGCGTCCCCCGAGCGCCAGCCGCGCTGGATCCGACACTCCGGCGTCGATGAGGAAGGCAGCGGTGTCCGCCACATCATTGATGGCGGCAAAACGGCCGTAACGGTCATCGGCGTGCTGGAATTTTCGCCCTGATCCCTTGGAACCACGGATATTCGGGGTGAAGACGGTGACTCCGGAATCAATGAGCGCGGTGAGCACATCATGGTTGATGGGGCGGGACTGCCCCTCAGGGCCGCCGTGGAGGTGAATATAGGTCGGCTGCGGAACGCCCCCCTCCTCGCCTTCCGCTTCCGACTGCAGTCCCTGGTAAAGCCAGCCGGAAAGTTCGAGTCCGTCCCGGGCGGTATAGTGCACCAACTCCGGTTCCAGATGCTCCCGGGGTGGGATCCGCAGCGCCAGATCCTCCCGGGGACGCAGATGTTCCAGGTGGCCGAGGTCGGTGACGATGACCTCCACCGTCGGTGGGAGATTCGGGCCCTCCACGGTCAGCGAAAGCAGCAAGCCATCATCGGTGATAGACAGTGCCGAAGCCACCATGCCATCAAGTTCCACAGTGCGCCGCATGGTGATCGACTGGTCCGGCGCCAGCGCCAGCAGTTCCAGGGCAGAGATACCTGCCAAATTCCACAGCACCGCAGCGGTGGAGAGATCCTCACTGATCACGAACTCATCGACCTCGGCATCGCCATTGGTGATCAGTTCGGTCTCGGTGACCTGGTCATCGGTGATCCCCAGCCGCACCACCCGGCGGCGTTCACCATTGTGGTCGGTGCAGACAATGACCGCCAGATCATCCTCCCCCGGATCGGAGAGAAAGGTGCCGGCCTCGGTAATGGACCCCGGATCCGGCGGCAGCAGCGGCAACCACTTCCCCTCTGGGGTGACCAGCAGCAGCTCCCGGCTACCGCGCGGCCCCACCCGCATCAGGGCGTGTCGTTGTTCCGCGGCGATGAGCAGGCTGTCGGTGCGTCGATCCAACACCTCCATGGTGCTGTTGCGCGGATCCACCAGCCTGGCCTCTGTCACGCCGTTACTGGTCACTGCGTTCATCGCCAAGAAGGCCCCGTCCCACTCCACCAAAGTGGTCAGGACGTCTGCCTGGGTATGCAGAATCTTGGCCTCCGCGACATCTGTGAAATTCCCGTCGGCGGGAACCACCCAGGTCACCAGGCGCTCACTTCCCTTCGGGGACCCCTCGCAGGCGATCCACTGGCCGTCCGGGGAGTAGAGCACTTTTGTCACTGAGCCACGGTCTGCAATGGGCAGTGGCACGATCTCCTCAGCACCGAGCCCCGACTCCCCCAACTTGGCGCGCACCGCATAGGGGTAGCCCCCGTCACGGACGATATAGGCGATGGCAGAACCATCGGGGGCGAGCGCGGAAGCATAGGACTGACGCATGAAAACACAGTCTATTGGAGGCGGAGATCCCTCGCTGATGAATCACCCCGGGAACCACCCGCACTCCGGGCGACACCGCAGGGAAAGAGCCAACCGCTACCTCTCCCCTGCCGCCAGCCGGTCCTGATCTACTGGTCTTGGCCTGCTGCTAGTTCTGCACGCGGTAGATGTCAAAGACACCTTCCGTGTTGCGCAGCGTCGTCATCAACGAGCCCAGCTGTTTGGTGTCGGAGACCGAGAAGGTGAAACGGATCACCGCGATGCGGTCCTCCGAGGCCTGGGAATTCATCTCAATGACAGAGAGCTTGAGCTCACTGATCACCCGCGTCAGCTCGAAGAGCAACCCTGAGCGGTCCAGCGCCTCAACCTGCAGGGTTGCCGCAAAGGCAGAGGCATTTGAGCCCTCTGTCTCCCAAGCGACACTGATCAATCGGGCCGGTTCTTCCTTCAGTTTATCGGCGTTGGTGCAGTCGATGCGGTGGACGGAAACTCCCCCGCCGCGGGTGACGAAGCCAAAAATCTCATCCCCGGGCACCGGCTGGCAGCACTTGGCCAGTTTGGCCAGCACATCCGGACTGCCCTCCACCAGCACGCCGGCGCCTTCGCTGATGCGACTGCGCGAGCTGATGATCTCGGAGAAAGGAGTGCGGTCAACGAGCGCGTCTTCGGCATCATCCTGATCCCCGAAGGCGGCCATGAGCCGGTGGGCGACATGCTGGGCAGAGACCGATCCGGAACCGATGGCGGTATAGAGCGCATCGACATCCGGATAGTGCAGCTCGCTGGCCACCGCTTTCATCGATTGAGCGGTGAGCAGTCGGTGCATCGGCAGGCCTCCGCGCTGCACCGCCGCAGCCAGGGAGTCCCGGCCAGCCTCGAGGTGCTCTTCGCGGCGCTCCTTGGCGAACCACTGCCGGATCTTGGCTTTCGCCCGCGGCGATACCACGAAGTCCTGCCAATCGCGCGAGGGCCCAGCGTTGGCGTCCTTGGAGGTGAAGATCTCCACCCGGTCACCGGATTTCAGCTTGGACTCAAGAGCTACCAGCTTGCCGTTGATCTTGGCGCCGATGCAGCGGTGGCCAACCTCGGTGTGAACGGTATAGGCGAAGTCCACCGGAGTGGAATCCACCGGCAGGTTGACCACATCGCCCTTGGGCGTGAACACGAAGATCTGCTTGGCGGTCAGGTCATAGCGCAGGGAGTCGAGGAACTCATTCGGGTCCGCGGCCTCCTTCTGCCAATCCAACAACTGCCGCATCCAGGACATCTGATCGATCTCGGCAGCATCCCCGGAGTTATGTCCCTTGGTCTCCTTATAACGCCAGTGCGCGGCAATACCGAACTCGGCGTTGTAGTGCATCTCATGGGTGCGCACCTGAACCTCCAGGGGCTTGCCCCCGGGGATCATCACCGTGGTGTGCAGCGACTGGTACACCCCGAAGCGCGGTGCGGAGATGTAGTCCTTGAAGCGACCCGGCATCGCGGAGAACAGCGAATGGACCACACCGATGGCGGCATAACAGTTGTTGATGTTTTCCACCAGGATACGGATGCCCACCAGGTCGAAGATCTCGTCGAACTCACGGCCCCGGACGATCATCTTCTGGTAGATCGACCAATAGTGCTTCGGCCGTCCCATCACCTCCGCGGGGATCGAGTTCTCCCGTAGCGATCCCTGCACCTGATCGATGATGTCCTTGAGATAACGATCACGCGAGGGGGCACGATCAGCAACCAGCCGGACTATCTCATCGTATTTCTTCGGGTAGAGGATCGCGAAGGAGAGATCCTCAAGTTCCCATTTGATGCTGGCCATGCCCAGGCGATGTGCCAGCGGGGCGATCACCTCGAGGGTCTGGCGGGCCTTTTTGGCCTGCTTCTCGGGCGGCAGGAAGCGCATGGTGCGCATATTGTGCAGCCGGTCGGCGACCTTGATCACCAACACGCGGGGATCCTGGCTCATCGCCACAATCATCTTGCGGATGGTCTCAGCCTCGGCGGCCGCCCCGAGGGCGACCTTGTCCAGCTTGGTCACCCCATCCACCAGGCGGGTGACCTCTTCCCCGAAATCGGCGGTCAGGTCAGCCAGGCTGTAATCGGTGTCCTCCACCGTGTCGTGCAGCAGGGCCGCCACCAGCGTCGTCGTGTCCATGCCGATCTCTGCGGCGATCGTTGCCACCGCGAGCGGATGGGTGATATAAGGATCACCGGATTTACGGAAGACACCTTCATGGAGACGTTCGGCGGTGTTATAGGCACGTCCGAGTAGCTCCGCATCGGCGCGGGAGTGGAACTGCCGGTGAATACTCAGCAACGGTGCCAGCACCGGGTTGGTTTTCCCCCGGGTACCGGTCAGACTGCGGGCCAGCCGGGCGGACATGCTTCGCACACCCACTGAAGTGCGCTTATTATTGCGTTCCGTGCTCATGGCCCGAACCTTCGCTTAATCCTGCTCCGCAGGGTCGTTGATCACGACGAGGGGGGAGCTAGCGAGTCGCTGGCGGCCACCGAGCCCGGGGACCTCCAGAACGACAACATTGCCGGCTACCTCGCCGCCACACTTCTCAATCAGCTTTCGGGCGGCGACCAGGGTCCCGCCGGTGGCCAGCACGTCGTCGACAAGCACCACGCGCTGACCCTCAAGGCCCATACCATTGGCCGGGATCTCCAGGGCTGCGGTGCCGTACTCCAGGGAATACTCCTGAGAATGGACCGGCGGCGGCAGCTTACCCTTCTTCCGGATCGCCAAGATACCGAGGCCCAACTTGTAGGCCACAGCAGAACCCAGCAGGAAGCCGCGGGCATCAAGACCACCGATGAGAGTGGCATCGAGACGGGTGCAGGCAGCAGCCAGATCATCGACGACGATCTGGAAGGCATCCGCGTCCGCGAGTACCGGAGTGAGGTCCTCAAAAAGGACCCCACTCGTGGGAAAGTCCTCCACCAGACGGATCTTCTCAGTGAGCGCGTGCTGTGCGTCACGGTACTTGTTTTCCAGCACTTATTCCTCTTCCTGTAGCGGTTGGCCCTCGTAGCGCCATCTGTCCATGTTCCAACCGATTCCAGATGATCCGGTGTACACCACCACGTTACCCACATCACCGTTGATGGCGAAGGTTCGGGGTTGGGCAGCCAACGGAATCACCGGCACCTGCTCCCACAGTTCCTCCTCCGCCGCCCGCAGTCCAGCGACATCACCATCCGTCGCGCTCACGCTGCCGTACTCCACCATCGGGTCCACCGCCCGGATCACCGCATCCACGGTGCCCTCAAGATAGACCTCCTCACCCCACTGGCCGGTGGTCACCCGGGCGAGATCAGCCATGGTCGAACCCTCCGAGGAGGCATCGACAACAGTGATCCCCGCGGGTTCACAGGAAGCCCGGATCGACTCAACCATCGCGGCCTTACGCTCCTCCGGGCCGACATAACCGATGCGGACGGTGGTCCCCGCCAACGCCGAAGCCTTGGCCAGGTCCACCCCCAACTGCGGATCAGTGATCCCGGCCAGCTGACGCGCCACCGGATCAAAGTGGGAGACCACATGCGTGCCCACCGGCGACACCTCAATGCCCGCGACCCCAGAAGAGGCCTCCGCCACCGCATGCTGGTCCACACAGGCGGCAAAGGCCTGCCGTGCCTCCTGGGAGTAGAACAACCCAGAGCTACCCAGCACCAGCGAATCCGTGAGAATACCCTCCAGGGTCTCCACCTCAAAGGGATTCATCGGGTCATCACGGTTGACCCAGTCATAATTTTCCGCGTCTGCGATCTGCAGTGCACCACGAGCCGCCAGCTCGGCCTTGTCCACGCTGCCGGGCCAGACCACCAGCTCAGCCAGGGCCGGCTGATCACCGGCGTAGTTCTCATTGGCCACCAGGGTCACTTCCCCGGCCTCCCCCACCGAATCGATCTGGAAGGGGCCGGAGGAGACCTGCAGCGCCGGGTCGAAGCGATCGAGGTTGAAATCCTCACCCCAGATCCGGGCAACCTCCGTGAGCTCCGCGTGATCCTCGTTCTGCAGGGCATCGTGAAGCGACCCGATGCTTAGGCCAGCCTTCGCCGCAATCGCGTGGGCCGGCAGCACCGTGCCCGGGGCGAAGAGACTACGCCACCGCCCACCGGTGTCCTCCTTGAAGACAACGGTGAACCTTTTTGCGCCCGGCTGACAATCTATCTTCTCGACCTGGTCATTGAGCGGCAGGTAGGACTCAAAGAGCGAACCCATCACCCCGGCCTTGTAATTGAGCAGATAGTCGGTGCAGGTGATCGGCGCGCCATCGCTCCAGGTCGCGTCCTCCGCCAAGGTGTAGATCACCTGTTTATTTGCACCGGGCAGCACCTGGGTCTGCACCAGGTCGCTGTTCGGGATCATCTGCCCGGAGGGCCCCGCGACATAAAACGAGGGATAGAGTCTCACCGAGAGCAGCTGGGCATCGGTCGAGGCCCCCACCAAACTGCCGGCATTGGTGGTCAACAGTGGAGTGTCCACCGCATAACCGAAGTGATCCAGCGAGGATTCCGTGCTCCCCTGGTCCTCGGACGGCGCACACGCCGCAACTCCCAACACCGCGGTCAAGGTCACTGCCGTCAGTGCCGATCGAACCCAGCCACTTCCGGATACCTGGAACTTCACAGTGTTGCCACCTGACTCCCCGTTTGATGGTTGCGCGGCGTTCACCGCACAATGTTCACAGAGCTAAAATTATACGTTGGATCAGGCAGCACAAAACCCCGCCCCCGGGACCCGCGTGTTGCGGTTCCCGGAAACGGGGTTCTCAGTGCTGCTCAGCGCTTCTCGACGCCGCGGCAGACCGAAGCTGCCACCGGTCGGGGCGGGCGTCGGGACGCGCGTCGAGACGCGGGGTTTTAGCGGCCCGGCCGCCAGCTGACGCTGTTGCCGTCACCCTCAATGTCTCTGTTCTCGTTGTGCCCACGGCTGACCGGCAGCGTCGGCGCGATGACGGTGCGCTTGACCGGGGCATCCGGAGAATCCGGGGTATCAGCTTCAAAAGAACCGGCTGCTCCGGTGTGGGAGCTGACCAGGTCACCGGCCGTACCTTCCACACCAGCATCGCCGGCGCGAACGGCGGCTACCTGGGCGTTATGCTCCTTGGCCTGCTTGCTCCGGTTATGGAGGGTCACCAGCAGCGGGGTGGCCAGGAAAATCGAGGAGAAGATGCCCTGGATGACGCCGATCAGCTGGATCAGCGCCAGATCGCGCAGCGTACCCACGCCCAGCATCCAGACCGCAACGATCATCAGCGCGATGATCGGCAATGCCGAGATCACCGAGGTGGAGATTGACCGGACCACGGTCTGGTTGATCGCCAGGTTCGCCTGCTCCCCATAAGTTCTCCGGGTGGAGTCCTCCAGGCCGACCGTATTCTCCCGCACCTTATCGAAAACGATCACGGTGTCATAGATGGAGAACGAGAGCACCGTCAGCAGACCGATCACGGTCGCTGGGGAGACCTCGAAACCGAACACCGCGTAGATGCCAGCAATGAGGACAGCGTCGATGCCCAGGGCAATCATCGCGGCACCGGCCATCGCCCGCTGCAAGCGGAAGGCGATGTAGGCGAAAGCCGCAAGGAGGAAGACAACCAGAGCGATGAGCATCCGCTGAGTAATCGTCGAGCCCCAGGACTCGGAGACGGTGGAGTCACCGACCGCATCCGGGGAAGGCTCACCCTCGGTGTTCAGCGGCTGATGCTCCTCGAAAATCGCGAGCCGCGCCTGGGTGATCTGGTCCTCGCTCAGCCGATCAGAAGTGATCTCCAGGGTCCGGGTGGCACCCGAACCAACGACCTGGGTCAACTCCGGTTGCACACCGGTGGCTTCAATGAAGGTCTCCTCGACCTGCTCGACCGAATGCTCGGCGGCCGGCAGCGTTACCTTCGTGCCACCCTCAAAATCAATGCTGAGGGAAAACCCACGGAGGGCGATGGTCAGGATGCTGATCACCAGCAGGACGGCGGTGATCCAGTACCAGAGCTTGCTCCGGCCGATGAAATCAATGCCGCCGGTGTCTGAATAGAGGTTCTGGAAGGAACCCCTCTTCTTCTTCGTATCGGTGCTCATGGTTACTTCTCCTCATCCCGGTTGACGGGTGCAGCAGTGTCGGTGGTTTCCCCGGCTCCGGAGTCAGCCGGAGCTGCGCCGCCGGTCACCGCAACCCCAGCATCTGCCGGCGTGGTCGTGGTGCTGGCTGCAGTGGTGACAGCTGCAGTGGTGACAGCTGCAGTGGTGCTGGCTGCAGTGGTGACAGCTGGCTGGTTAAGGCGTTCATTATCAGCGAATTCGAAGGACTCACCCATGCCGTTGACCCAGCGCTTAGCGAAGAACTGCTTGCGCGAGGCCAGGATCATCAGCGGGCCGGTGATCATGAAGGTCACCAGGAGGTCGAACACGGTGGTCAGTCCCAGGGTAAAGGCGAAACCCTTAACCTCGCCGACCGCCAGCAGGTAGATAATCACTGCCGCCAACAGGGTGACGATATTACCGGTGACAATCGTGCGCTTGGCACGGTCCCAGCCGCGAGGTACTGCGGAACGGAAGGTACGGCCCTCTCGGATCTCATCCTTGATCCGCTCATAGAGCACCACAAAGGAGTCTGCGGTGGTACCGATACCGATGACGATACCGGCCATGCCGGAAAGGTCCAGGGTGTAGCCGATCCAGCGTCCCAGCAGCACCAGTGAACCGTAGAGCAGCGCACCAGCGGCAACCAGGGTGATCAGGGAAACGAAGCCGAACACCCGGTAATAGGCGAAGACAAAGATGGCGACCAGTGCCAGGCCAACCAGACCGGCAATCAGCGCGGCCTCCATGGCTGCGGCACCGAGGGAAGGCGGAACCGTTTCGGCGGTGCCACCGGATTCGCCGTCCTCACCTGCGAAGGAGAGCGGCAGCGCACCGTAGCGGAGGTTATTCGCCAGGTCTTGTGCCTCTTCCTGGGTGAATTCACCGGTGATGGAGGTAGCGGAACCAACCGGGGTCGGCGACTGGATCACGGGTGCGGAGATCACCTGGGAGTCCAGGGTGATGGCAACCTGCTGCTGCAGGTAGTCGGTGGTCAGCTGACTCCAGGTGGCAGCTCCCTGCTCGCCGGAACCAGACTTGAAGGAGAAGGAGATCTCCATCTGGCCGGTCTGCGGGTTGAAACCACCGGTGATCGGACGATTGGTGTCGATCTCATTACCGGTCAGTCGCTGACCATCTTGCTCATCGGTCTCGCCGACGAGTAGGGGCACAGGGCCGAGCAGCATGACCTGGCCGGTGGAGGGATCACAAGCCAGCAGCGGCTGGGTCGGATCATCGGTGCCCTGCAGCGGATCATTTTCCTCCGGACCGCAGCGCATCAGCGCCTGGGTGACAAACTGCACGGTCGGGTCTGCGGACTGACGGTGCTCCCGCAGCATCTCGGTAACCTGACCTCGACGCTCGCCGGCCTCAATCGAGTTCTCCGGCACCGGCAGGGGGGTCGCCGTGATCTCGGGTTCCTCGACCGGATCCACCACCGGGGCTTCCTCACCCTCGGGCACCTGTGCCTCAGCGGTGGCCTGGTTGGCATCATTGACGGCCCCGATAACGAGGGATACCGCTTCCTGTGCCTCTTCCGGCGTGATGACGCCCTGCTCCACCCACTGGTTGGCAAGCTCACCGGCGAGCGAAGGAACCTCAGCCACGACCGGGGTACCACCACCGACCACCGGTCGGAAGTACAGCTGGGAGGTCTGGCCGACGGCACGGGCCTCGGAGGTGTCTTCACCGGGGACGGTGATCACCAGGGTATTGCCGTCAGCGACGACGCTGGCGTCCGAGACACCCATGCCATTGACACGGTTCTCCAGGATCGATCTGGCCTGGTTCAACTGATCTGCGGTGGGTTCCTCACCCTGCGGTACCAGGGTCACCCGGGTGCCGCCCTGTAGATCGATTCCGAGCTTCGGGCTTGCCGAACGATCACCGGTGAAAAACACCAGGGCGAACACGGCGATCATGATGAGTGTGAAGAGCGCAATGGCCTGCTTCGGCCAATTCCGCCGGGGCGCACCGGAGCCGCCTCGACCTCCGGCTCCACTGCGTCGGGTTGTTGTGGACAAGGACGTCTCCCCTCTGGGACGAAGTGGCCCCGCCCGGATACCCGTGGGCACCTGGGGCAGGGCCGTCCCACCGACCAATGGGATTCCGGTGGTGGCGGGACTGACTCAGCTGTTTATGGACAAATAGGAATGATGGACCTCGTCGCCGACTCGTGACGTCGAGAGCACAAGGAATCATGGTACGTCATGTGGATTAGGTTGACCTGACCCAACCCTGGCAGGAACGGATGATGAGGATCACAGAAAAAACCACCACGACGCCCGGTGGCGTTCGTGGTGGTCAAGGTCTCTAGCGCAGGTTTTCCGGGTGGCCGTCTTGGGTGCCATCCTCGGTACCGAACTCATCGCGGGGTTCTTCTACGATCAGGTTCTCCGGGTGGCCGGCGTCAGCGGTGCCGATCATACCCTGGTTCTCGTTGCGGACCACCGACATCTTTTCGAGGGTGACCATCACGCCGGGCGCGATTTCCAGGTCAATCTCCGTCTCCCGCACACTGACGATGGCGCCGTGCAGACCGGAGACGGTGACAACCCGCTCGCCAAGCTGGAGATTATTCTGGAAACCCTGGATCTCCGCTTGGTTACGACGCTGTTTTCGCATCATCAGGAAAGAGGGAAGAAGAAAGACCAACAGCAGAATTATAAGAAGAACAATTTCCATAGTTCCCTTAGTCTGCCAGACAATCCCGGTATACCACCATTTTTCTTCAGCTTTTCACACCAGATCAGCAGCTAACTTGAAGGCATCACGGGGTGACCGGCCCAGGTGCCCCAGCTCAGTGGCCGATGCTGCCCTCCGGCGGGGTCAGCCCCAAGTGACGCCAGGCGGCAGCGGTGGCCACCCGACCACGCCCGGTACGCGCGATCATGCCGGCCCGGACCAGATAGGGTTCACAGACTTCCTCCACGGTGGAGGGTTCCTCCCCCACCGCGACGGCCAAGGTGTTCACGCCAACCGGGCCACCGCCGTGGCCCTTGATGAGCGCAGTGAGCACCGCGCGGTCCAGCCGGTCCAGCCCCATCTCATCCACATCGAAGATCCGCAGTGCCTCCTGGGCGGCATTGAGATCCACCAGACCATGAGACTCCACCTCCGCATAGTCGCGGACCCTTCGCAGCAGCCGGTTCGCGATACGGGGTGTGCCACGGGAACGCGAGGCGATCTCGACCGCGGCATTCGCCTCAATACCGATCCCGAGGATCTTGGCGGTTCGGGTGACCACCCGCGTCAGATCATCGACATCATAGAACTCCATCTGCGCGGTGAAACCGAAACGGTCACGCAGTGGCCCGGTGAGCATGCCTGAACGTGTGGTGGCGCCGACCAAAGTGAAAGAGGGCAATTCCAGCGGGATGGAGGTGGCCCCCGGCCCCTTCCCCACGATCACATCGATCCGGAAGTCCTCCATGGCCATATAGAGCATTTCCTCGGCCGGGCGGGCGATCCGGTGGATTTCATCAATGAAGAGCACATCGCCCTCCATCAGATTGGAGAGCATCGCCGCCAGGTCGCCGGCACGTTCCAGGGCCGGGCCAGAGGTCATGCGCAGGCTCATCCCCATCTCCTGGGCGATGATCATCGCCATGGTGGTCTTACCCAGCCCGGGTGGTCCGGACAGCAGCACATGGTCCGGCGTCACACCACGTCGCTTGGCACCGGTGAGCACCAGGTCCAGCTGGCCACGGACCTTCGGCTGGCCGATGAACTCATCCAGGCTGCGGGGGCGCAGCGTGGACTCCCCCTCTTGTTCCTCCGGCTCGGCCTGCGGGTTCACCACAGCCTTTTCGGGCCGACTGACATCGGCGTACTCCGGAGGCAGCTGAAACTCGGTCTTCTCAACATCCGACATCGTATCGCCTACTTCTTACCCAGGGCGGCCAGTGCGGCACGCAGCGCCGCGCTGGTCTCGAGGTCCGGTTGCTCACTGAGCACTGCGTTCACCACGCCGGTGGCTTCCTTCTCGCCGAATCCCAGGCCCAGCAGCGCTGCGGTGACCTGCTCGGCCACCGCCTCGGAGGTCACCGGAAGCTGAGTTCCGGCGGCGCCATCAGCCTCAACCGGGAGGGCGAAAGCCGTCACCTTTTCCTTCAGCTCCAGGACCAGTCGCTCGGCCATGCGCTTACCGACGCCCGGGATCCGCTGCAGGGTCTTCGCATCGGCGTCGGTAACCGCGCGGGCCAGCTCGGCCGGGTGCAGCACCGACAGGGAGGCCATGGCCAGGCGGGGCCCGAGGCCCGTGACGGTCTGCAGCAGGTGGAACATCTCCCGGTCCTCATTGTCCTTGAAGCCGTAGAGCTGCATGGAGTCCTCGCGCACCACCATGGAGGTGAAGAGGAAACACTCCTCTCCCCGCCGTAGTTCCGCCAGGGTCCTGGGGGTGGCGGTGAAGTGGTAACCGACTCCGGCGCATTCAATCACCCCGTGATCAAGTCCGATGCCGATAACCGTGCCGCGCAATGAGGCGATCATGATCAAGCTCCTTGTGTTCGGGTTCTGGCCGGTCCGGATTCCCGGCCGGTCAGCGGATGATTACTGCGGCGGGCCGCCAGTTCAGCGTCCCGCCGAGCGAGTGCTTCCTTCTCACGGGCGATCATCGGGGCACGCCAGCAATGACACACCGCCAACGCGAGGGCATCAGCAGCATCGGCGGGCTTGGGGGCTTCACTCAGCCCCAGAATGCGGGTGATCATCACCGTCATCTGTTTCTTGTCCGCCCGGCCATTGCCGGAGACCGCCTTCTTGACCTCACTCGGGGTGTACATGTGTACCGCGAGGCCATGCTCCGCAGCGGCGAGCATGATCACCCCCACGGCGTGAGCGGTGTGGATGACGGTGGAAACATTACCGCGTTCGAAGAGCCGCTCAATAGCGACCACATCCGGTTTATATTCCTCAATCCAGTCATGCGTAGCCCGGGAGATCCGGAGCAGGCGCTTCTCGAGCTCCAGATCCGCGGGGGTGCGCACCACCCCTACCGACACCGGGAGCACCCCCCGGCCCCGTCCGGCCTGAACCACAGAGAGTCCGCACCGGGTCAGGCCGGGATCCACCCCCATCACCCGAAGCCCATCCAGGTCCATGCACGCTCCACCTTTCGATTGCCCACCGGCAGGTGACGGGAAAGTTCCTTCCCCGGTCGCTGCCCTACCTGGATATATTCTTAGCACATTAGTGCTAATGCGTGATCTCGCTACTCCCCCGGGGAAAAAATTTCCCCGACCCGGGTGAATCGGGCCGGGGAAACACGGCAGGTGACAGCAGCCTTCAGTCGGAAGCTGCGAAAACTAGTCTTCGAGCTCCGCGAGAACTTCTTCAGACAGGTCCATGTTGGTGAAGACATTCTGGACGTCATCGGAATCTTCGAGGGCGTCAATGAGCTTGAACATCTTGCGGGCACCCTCAGCGTCCAGTGCGACCTCCAGGGAGGCACGGAAATCACTGTCGGAGTCATCGACCTCAATGCCGGCCTCAGCCAACGCATTCTTGACGGCCGGAAGATCACCGGGCGCGCAGAGCACCTCGAAGTGATCTCCAATGTCCTTGACCTCTTCAGCACCGGCGTCAAGCACCGCCATCAGGACATCGTCCTCGCCGAGTTCACCCTTGGCCACCAGCACGACACCCCGGCGGGTGAACATGTAGGACACGGAACCGGACTCGCCCAGGTTGCCGTTGTTCTTGGTCATCGCGGTGCGCACCTCGGTGGCGGCACGGTTGCGGTTATCGGTCAGACACTCAATGAGCATCGCCACACCATTGGGGCCGTAGCCCTCGTACATGATGGTTTCCCAGTCAGCGCCGCCGGCTTCCTCGCCGGAGCCACGCTTACGGGCGCGTTCGATATTATCGTTGGGAACGGAAGACTTCTTAGCCTTCTTGATCATGTCATCAAGGGTTGGATTCGCGCTGGGATCGCCGCCGCCGGTACGGGCCGCAACCTCGATGTTCTTGATCATCTTGGCGAATTCCTTGCCACGCTTGGCATCATTCGCCGCCTTCTTGTGCTTGGTGGTAGCCCACTTTGAGTGGCCGGCCATAGCAATCCTCTCCTTCAGCGATGCCGCTCGCGCTCTACCCGGTACTGAAACCAGGAGTTCGCGAAACCGGAAATCCTGGGCATCAGCAGCGGGGAGCGCGGCTACGGCTATTGGTGTTGCTTGGCCAAGTATACGCAGGGCCGGCACGGCCCCTGAGCAACTGGCCGAAAACAACTACAGCCGAGCAGTACTTTTTTGCACCATCGACATGAAATAACGGTGCACCCGGGTGTCACCGGTGACCTCAGGGTGGAAGCTGGTGGCCAGCACATTTCCCTGACGCACGGCCACCACCGCCCCCGCTGCCGGGCCAGATCGGACCGTCGCCAGCTTCTGGACCCCCTCACCGACCCGCTCCACCCAGGGGGCACGGATGAATACGGCGGGCACCGGTGCCTCAATGCCGCTGAAATCCAGCTCCGATTCAAAAGAATCGACCTGCCGGCCAAAGGCGTTGCGGCGCACGGTGATATCCAACGCATTGAGCTGTTCAGCGTCTTCGCGGGTATCCAGCACCTCATTGGCCAGCAGAATCATGCCAGCACAGGTGCCATAGGCCGGCATCCCCCCGGCGAGCACCTCACGCAGCGGTGACAGGAGGCCACCGAGGACCAGCAGTCGGGACATGGTGGTGGATTCTCCACCGGGCAGAATCAAACCGTCGATGCCCTTGAGATGCTCGGCACGGCGGACTTGCCGATGCACGACCCCGAGTTGATCCAGGGTGTGTTCATGCTCCCGGACACCTCCCTGAACCGCCAAGATACCGATATGTGGCTTAGTCACTCATTCTCCTTGAGGTTTTTCATCGGAAGGGTTTTAGCCCCTTCCCGAAGGGTCCGCGTCAATCCTTCTTGGTTGACAATGGCGACGAGGTCACCAGATTGATTGAAGATACGGCCGTGGGTGAGCGCTCGCCCGTTGGCCGCCGAGGGCGATCGCTGGTCATAGAGCAGCCACTCATCAGCCCGGAAAGGGCGCATGAACCACATCGCATGGTCCAGAGAAGCCATCTGAACCTTGTGCCCCGGATGTGGCCCCAGTGCCGAGTGCAGCAGAGTCATATCCGACATATAGGCCAGGGTGCAGACATGGAAGGTTGGATCATCCGGAAGCTTCGCCTTGGAACGGAACCAGACCACCTGCTCCGTGGCGGTATGCGGATTCTGTTCGTAGCGGTCCGCCGGCACCACCCGGATATCCCAGTCCGACCACTCATCCAGGAGCGCCCGGGAGCTGGCAGGCAACGTGGAACGATCATATCCAAAATCCTCCGGCCCCGGCACTGAGCGCATGGAGTCAGCATGATCCAGACCTTCATCGCCATCACGGTGGAAGCTGGCCTGCATCGAGAAGATGGTCTCGCCGTCCTGGATCGCCTTGACCTGGCGGGACTGGAAGCTTCGCCCATCGCGCATTCGGTCGACCAGGAATACCGTCGGCTCATGAGATTTACCCGGAGCCACGAAATAGCCGTGCAGGGAGTGCACGCTGAACCCCTCGGACACCGTCCGGGTGGCTGCCACAAGAGCCTGGGCTGCCACCTGGCCCCCGAAGGTGCGGGTCAGGGTCGACTGCACAACCGGCCCGCGGTAGATGTCCCGGTCGATCTCTTCGATGTCGAGAATATATTCGATCCCGCTCATATCTGGAATCACGGCCTTTCCTGGTTTCTGGAGGTAACGGAGGAGCCGCTTGACTCAGCCGGTGAAATCCCTCACACACTTTAGCCTGCCAGTCCCCGGGTTCGGAGGAAATGGTCAGCTTCAGTTAGCGTTGCAGATATGACACCAAAGAACCTTCACCGGATTGCCGCCGGCCTCGAGATGATCACCTGGACCCTTCTCATCTTGGGCATGATCCTGAAATACACCGGAGTCACCGCAGCCCTGGTCCCGATCGCAGGGCCGATCCACGGTTTCGGTTTCTTGGTCTTCGCCGCGATCACGGTACTGCTCTGGGTGAACAACCGCTGGACCTTTGGCCTTGGTGCGCTCGGTCTAATTGTCTCGATCATTCCCTGGGGTGCACTCCCCTTCACCCTCTGGGCGGACAAAAAGGGGCACCTGGAAGGCGGCTGGCGCTTTCTCAATGACGATACTAAGCCCTCGACTCTCCCGGACTGGGGCCTGGCGCAGATGGTGCGCCACCCGGTCCGCACCATCCTCATTGTGTTGGTGATCATCGCCATCATCTTCACCCTGCTCCTGAACATGGGTCAGCCCTACGACCCCGACGCCATTGTCGATTCCGTCGGATAATGGCCGGGCCATAGCCCCTGCCCACCTGTGACGTGGGAATGGTTAGCCATGCCACCTCATGCCGCCTCATGCCACGTCATGCCACGTCATCCAGCGGAAAGAGTGAGGGCTGACTGGGAGGAGCAGCCCCACCGCCCTCCGTCACCCCGGTTGCGGGCACGGCAGGGCCCGAAGTGTCATCGGAGGCAGCTCCGCCAGTAGCCGTAGCAGGCGATCCCGGACCAGGGGGAGCCCCAGACAAGTCAGGTCCCTCCCGATCGCGACCAGCCGAAGCCCTCATCGGCCACGGTTGAGCACGCACCTTCGAGCCACCGGATTGCTCCTGCCGATCAGTGTCATTGACCTCCACCGCAGGATCAGGATTCCCCGGCCGCGGCGGTGGCCGATACCCCACCCGCCCGGTCACGGGATCACGCTCCGCGTGCCCCCTCGCACCCGAGCCATCACGCCGATCATTGTTATCACCGTGATGAGTGCGACACAACGCCGCCAAGTTAAAGATATCCGTCATTCCTCCGAGCTGCCAGGCCTTCAAGTGGTGCACATCGCAGTTACAGAAGGGCTGGGTACACCCTGGATTGGTGCAGACCAACTGCGCCGCCAACAATGCCATCCGTTGCTCGATCGTGGCCAACCTCTTCGTCCGGCCCACATGCAACGGATCCCCGGTCTCCGGATCATGTACCACCACAAACCCATACCTCGCAGCACCCAGGCGAAGAATCTCCACCGGGCTGAGCACCGCATTAGTATTGGTCGGAAACCGATGATCCACCGTCGGATCAGACAGCTGGTCAATATCTTTCGCAGACATGCTGATCACGACCGACCCAACCCCCGTCCGGGCAACCGTAGCCGCACTATGGTTCATCAAGATCGCATGGAATCCATCATGGCGACGTTGCGGCAGGGTGCGGGTGTCCTTCACCGTGGGGTCTTCGATCAGATGCCCGGGGCGGGAGGCCGGAGCCAGGGCGGTTTCCAGCAGGGCCAGGGTATCGCCGGTGATATACCCATAAATCCGGGCACCACCATCGGCATCGGGGCGGCC
This sequence comes from Corynebacterium sp. A21, assembly GCF_052266655.1. Classification (NCBI taxonomy): domain Bacteria; kingdom Bacillati; phylum Actinomycetota; class Actinomycetes; order Mycobacteriales; family Corynebacteriaceae; genus Corynebacterium; species Corynebacterium sp. A21. The sequence continues at coordinate 587,656 of NZ_JBQPQY010000001.1, read as the reverse complement.
GATCTTCAGCTCACGTTTCTTCCAGCTGGCTAACGGATCCCGACTCCCCCGGTTGGCCCGGGCGACCTGGGTGCGCACCCAGTCCCGCAAATCCTCGGGGCTGCGGTGCTCAGCCTGTTCCACGGACAGACCGTAGAGGGCGTGCTTTCCCGAGCTCGCGTCATCGTTGAGCTGCTCGAGTTCCCGGGTGATGAGGTCTAGTTTCTCCTTGCTCACCCCGCTGTGACGCATCCGCTCCCGGGCACGAGTCCGGGCCGCCTCTTCTTTTGCGAGCTGCTCGGCCCGCTCCCGTTCCCACTGCGCCTGTGCCGCGGCCGCCGCCTGTGCAGCAGCTTCGGCTTCTGCCCGGAGACGACGGCGGCGCTCCTCCGCCCCCAGATCCCCCGCGTCCCCAGGATCAGGCTCTGGGACTGGAGCAGGCTCCGGCGGCGGCACGGGTTCCGGCAGGGTGACCCTCCCGTGGTTCTGCTGCCCCAGCCGGAGACGAGCCTGGGCGGCATTGAAGGACAGGCCCAGCTCCTTGATCAGGTAGTCCACGGTGCGAGATGACCCGACCCGGTCACCGGCACGGGCCTGCTCTGCGGCATAGGCGATCGCAGCGTCAATCCCGGTTTTCAAATTCATGGCCCGCTCGAATGCAGGGAGGAAGGCGACATTGGCATTGAACTTCGCCGCATCCGGAGTACCGAAGATATCTGCGATGGCACTCAAGTGCGACTCGATGGCGCGGACATGGTCGTTGATCAAGGTCATGGCTGTGGCTCACCCCCCGTGTGCCCCGTTGTTATGATGCCCCCACCATAACCCATCCTATCGAATGTGTGTACTAATTTTAGATGAACACACGGGAACAGGCATTCGAACTCGGATGGAGGTGCTCCCCCGGCGACCCAGCCACACCACTTCCACACTCACTCCTGCAACCCCTAGAATCCGCCCAAACCCCGCACCCATGAAAAGCCCAACGCCTGTCGCCGGGAATTCCCGGCGACAGGCGTTGATATCCTCAGCGTGAGTCTGAACTCAGCTGGTGATTACCAACCACGCTCCGACAGGCGGTGCGGGGCCGGAAGTTCCTCGACGTTGATGCCGACCATGGCTTCGCCCAGACCGCGGGAGACCTTGGCGATGATGTCCGGGTCATCGAAGTTCTGGGTGGCCTGAACAACAGCGCGGGCACGCTCAGCCGGGTTTCCGGACTTGAAGATGCCGGAGCCGACGAAGACGCCATCTGCACCGAGCTGCATCATCATCGCGGCGTCGGCCGGGGTGGCGATACCACCGGCGGTGAAGAGCACGACCGGCAGCTCACCCTTCTGGGCGACCTCGCGGACGAGGTCGTAGGGAGCCTGCAGCTCCTTGGCGGCGACGTAGAGCTCGTCATCGGCCATGGACTTCAGCCGGTTGATCTCGGCACGGATGGTGCGCATGTGGGTGACAGCGTTGGAGACGTCGCCGGTGCCGGCCTCGCCCTTAGAGCGGATCATGGCGGCACCCTCATTGATGCGGCGCAGGGCCTCACCCAGGTTGGTGGCACCACAGACGAAGGGGATCTTGAAATCGAACTTGTCGATGTGGTTGGTGTAGTCCGCAGGAGTGAGCACCTCGGACTCGTCGATGAAGTCGACACCCAGGGACTGCAGGACCTGAGCCTCGACGAAGTGACCGATGCGGGCCTTGGCCATCACCGGAATGGAGACGGCCTCGATGATGCTGTCGATCATGTCCGGATCGGACATACGAGACACACCACCTTGGGCGCGGATGTCAGCGGGGACACGCTCCAGCGCCATGACGGCGGTGGCGCCGGCGTCTTCAGCGATCTTCGCCTGCTCCGCGGTGACCACATCCATGATCACACCGCCCTTGAGCATTTCAGCCAGTCCACGCTTGACGCGGCCGGTGCCGGTGCCGGGAGTAGAAGTGTTGGTGCTCACGTGTTTGTCACGCCTCCTGCTATTGAGTAATTCGAGAGATCCCGTCCAATGATAGACCGCACAGTTCGGCTGCTGTGAACCGGATAGCCCATCACTCCCCACAGGGGTGTAGGTCTCATCCCGACATTTAGTACTCGCCAACCTCGACATAGGCGAGTTCGAAGTAGTCCGGCAGCGGAGCGGTACCCCCCAGGCGACAGATCCGCACCAGGTTTCGGGTACGCAGCGCCCGGGTGGTGGTGACCGCATCATTGTAGAAGCGGTGAGCCAATTCTACCCGGGCGTTGGCGTCGATCAGCTGCGGCGGCAGCGCGGTGCGACCCTCCACGTGTTTCGCCAGCGCCTCAGAGAGACGACGCTCCTTCGCTGCCCGTCGGTCATACTGACTGTGCGCCAGCGGGAGCGCTGCGGCCGCCCGTGCCACCGGGGCCAGCTCTGGCAGGAGCGCCTCCGCCAGGGTGGCCCGCAGGTCCAGCGCCGCCTGGAGGTTCTGCAGGGCGGAATCCGTGCGGATATGCAGGCGGTTCAGCCGTTGCGCGGTGAAGTAGGCCCAGAGCAGCAGTGCGGTCAGAGCCACCGCGAGGGCGATGTAGAAGAAGGTCACCGGACACCCACTGCGGTGCCGTCGGTGACGGTCTCATAGACCGCGAGCACGTCACGGGCCACGCTCGACCAGTCATAGAGCCCGGCGCGCTCCTGCCCGGCCTTCACCAGCCGAGCCCGGATGGCGGGGTCGTCGATAAGCAGGCGCAGTCGCTCAGCCAGTTCCTGATCGGAACCGTTGTGGAAGAGGATGCCGGCAGGATTCTCGGAATTGGCATCGCAGACCGCGGCGAAGGCCTCAAGATCACTGGCGACGACCGCGCAACCCGCGGCCATGGCCTCGACGAGGACGATGCCGAAGCTCTCACCGCCGGTGTTCGGCGCAACATAGATATCTGCTCGTGCCAGCACCGCCGCTTTCTCCTCATCGGAGACGCGACCGAGGAAGTCCACTCCCTCCATCACCCGGGGCCGGCCACCGCCCATGACACTGACCCGAACCTGACGGTCCAGCCGACTCAGGGCCCGCAGCAGAATGTCCAGCCCCTTGCGGGACTCATCGAGCCGGCCCAGGAAGACGATCTCCACCGGCCGCGCCGGGTCCGGGGCTGCAGTGGCCAGAATCTCCCGGTGGGCCCGGCGGTAAAGCTCGGTGTCCACCCCGTTGGGAATGAGCACCGGGTCCCCGCCGAGCTGCTCCACCTGCCAGCGTCGCGCCATCTCTGAGACGGCGATACCACCCCGGATTTTCTCCAGGTAGGGACGCAGTAAGGAATGGAAGGCCCGGAGCACCAGCGATCCCGAGGCGGAGGCGTGATAAGTGGCCACGATGGGCCCTTCTGCCAGCCAGAGAGCCGCCATCGAGTAGCTCGGCGAGTTCGGCTCATGGATGTGCAGGACATCAAAGTTTCCGTTGCGGAGAAACCCCTTCATCCGCCGGATCACCTGGGGGCCGAAAGCCAGTCGGGCAACGGAGCCGTTATAGCGGATCGGGATCGAACGACCGCCACGGACCACGAAGGCCGGGACCTCAGTCTCCGGGGAGCAGGGACCCAGCACCTGCACCTCATGCCCACCCTCGAGAAGAACCCGGGCAAGATCAAGGATGTGCGCTTGAACTCCCCCTGGTTCATCAAAGCTATACGGACAAACGATCCCGATTCTCACTCATGTCCCTCCAGCTGTTTCTTAAGCCTGCGACGGCGTCGCCGCTCCTCAATATCTGCCGTCCACTGCGGCTGCAGCATATGCCAGTCGGCCGGGTGCGCCGCGATATTCGCGCTGAACAGGTCAGCGACCCGCTGCACGGTGGTAGCGAGTTCCCCGACCTCAACCTCATCGGAGATGGAGAAACCCCAGCCACCCTCCTCGGGATACCAGCAGTGCACCACATGCAGTGCCGCCCCCGTCTCCCTGGCCAGCTGTACCGGCCCCGCCGGCAGTGAGGTCGGTTCCCCGAACATCAGACAGGGCACCCCACTGAGCTTCAGGTCACGCTCCCCCATCAGGCAGATGACGCCGCCCTCGCTGAGGGTTTCGCGCATCACCGGAAAGGGCGGGGTCCCGCCGGTCAACGGAAGTACCGTGAAACCTAATGACTCCCGATAATCCACGAAGGCGTTATAGAGCACTTCCGGCTTCAGTCTTTCCGCCACCGTGGTGAAGGAACCGTGGTGATCGACCAGGAAAAGCCCTGCCATATCCCAGTTTCCGGAGTGCGGCAGGGTGAGAATCACACCCCGCCCAGAAGCCAGGGAACGATCCAGCGCCTCCTTGCCGATGACGGAATCCGAGAGTTCCTGACGCAGCTCCGGGTCCTTCATCAACCGCGGCAGTCGGAAAGCCTCCAACCAATAACGGGCATAGGAGCGCACTGAAGCACGCACCAGCTCCCGCGTGACATTCTCCGGCCCGACCACCCGGGAGAGATTCCGACGCAGCTGATCCATCCCCCGGCCTTGACCTGAGGCATAATCCGCCCCCGCCCGGAAAAGTCCACGGGCCAGCGGTTCAGGCAACCGACCGATGACTTTCCAGCCGGCCAGATAACCGAGGGCCACCGGATCGAAATCCCGGACCATGCTGCGCAGGGACATCTATTTCTCCACCGTCTTTTTCTCCGCTATCTCCTGGGCACCTTCCGGCGCCTTGATCAGCTCCTGTGCCTGCGGTGCCCGGCTCGCCATCAGCAGCCGCTGCACCACGGTGATCACCGAACCTGCGGCCAGCAACCAGATGGCCACATCAATGGCATAGGGCACACCGAACCCCTGCAGACCGATTCCCACCAGTCCGAGGATTAGTCGCTCCGGCCGTTCGACCAGGCCGCCAACCATCCGGAAACCACTGGCTTCACCGCGGGCCTTGACATAGGAGATGACCTGGGAAGAGATCAGCACCACCAGGGAGGCGGCCACCAACGACTGGTGTGCCTCATAGGTATAGACCAGCCACCAGGTGATCGCGGCGAAGAGCGCGCCATCGGTGATCCGGTCACAGGTGGCGTCCAGCGTGGCACCGAACTTCGTACCGCCGCCACGCATCCGGGCCATCGTGCCGTCGACCATATCGAAGGCGGAGAAGATGCCGGAGAGGATGGCCGCCCAGATCAGATAACCGCTGGGGATCAGGATCACCGCGATCAGGCTGGTGACCAGCGCGCCGAGCAGGGTCACCGCATTGGGTGACAGGCCGATCTTATTGAACACCCGGGCCACCGGTTCCACAATGATGGCGGCCGGTTTGCGGCCGTGCACACTAAGCATCAGACACCCTCCCGGATGCCGAATCCCCCTGTGCAGCATCATCAGCGACGATCCGACGCCATTCCTCCGCCAACAATGCCCGGGTGTCCCGCAGCAGCTGCGGAAGCACCTTGGTGCCACTGAGAACCGTCATGAAGTTTGCGTCGCCGGGCCAGCGCGGGACGATATGCATGTGTAGATGCTCCCCCACCGAACCGCCTGAGGCCTTGCCCAGGTTAAAGCCGAGGTTGATGCCCTCCGGCTGGGAGACCGCCTTGATGGTACGGATCGCCAACTTACCGAAGCGCATCATCTCGAGAGACTCTTCATCACTCAACGCCTCCAGGTCAGCGACCTTGCGGTACGGGATCACCATCAGGTGGCCACTGTTATAGGGGTAGAGGTTGAGGATGGCATAAACCAGTTTGCCGCGGGCGACAATCAAGCTTTCCTCATCTGAGTACTTCGGTGCCTCGACGAAGGGGTCCGGCTTCCGGACGGCGGCTGCCTCCGGGTCGCCGGAACCCGGAGAGCGGCTGATATAGCTCATCCGGTACGGGGCCCATAGTCTCGTCAGCGGATCCGGGATACCCACCCCGTTATCCACCCAGACGTGCTCCCCGGTGTGCTTTCCGGCCGAAGCCTCAACTGGCTCTCCGACCGTTTCCTCAGCGTCGTGTGGCAATGGCTTCCTCGCTAGGCTGCGTGTTGATTCTTTCACCGATCCAGGTGGCGATGAGCTCTACAGCCTCATCGACCGGCACACCATTGACCTGCGTGCCGTCCAGGAAGCGGAAACTGACGGCCTCAGCTTCCACATCACGGGCACCAGCCAACAGCATGAAGGGGATCTTGCCGGTGGTGTGGTTACGGATCTTCTTCTGCATACGGTCATCAGAGGTGTCCACGGTGGCGCGGATTCCCTTGGCGCGCAGTTTAGCGGTGATGTCCTCCAGGTGCGGGGTGAAATCCTCTGCGACCGGAATACCCATGACCTGCTGCGGGGCCAACCACGCGGGGAAAGCGCCGGCGTAGTGTTCGAGCAGCACGCCGAAGAAGCGCTCGATGGAACCGAAGAGTGCGCGGTGGATCATGATCGGCTGCTGCTTGGAGCCATCGGTGGAGGTGTATTCCAGATTCATCCGCTCAGGCATGTTGAAGTCCAGCTGGAGGGTGGACATCTGCCAGGTGCGGCCGATGGCGTCCTTGGCCTGGACCGAGATCTTCGGGCCGTAGAAGGCGGCGCCTTCCGGATCCGGGACCAGCTCGAGACCGGAATTGGTGGCCACCCGCTGCAGGGTCGCGGTAGAACGCTCCCAGATGTCATCGGAGCCGACGAACTTCTTCGGGTCCTTGGTGGAGAGTTCCAGGTAGAAATCGTCCAGGCCGTAGTCCTTGAGCAGCGAGATGATGAAGTCCAGCACGGTGGTCAGTTCAGCTTCCAGCTGATCCTCGGTGCAGTAGATGTGGGCGTCATCCTGGGTGAAGCCACGGGCACGGGTCAGACCGTGGACCACCCCGGACTTCTCGTAGCGGTACACCGTGCCGAACTCGAAGAGCCGCAACGGCAGCTCACGGTAGGAACGGCCCCGGGAGTCGAAGATCAGGTTGTGCATCGGGCAGTTCATGGGCTTGAGGTAGTAGTCCTGGCCCGGCTTGGTCTCATTGCCCTCTTCATCGTGCTCGGCGTCGAGCTGCAGTGGCGGGAACATGCCGTCCTTGTAGAAGCCCAGGTGTCCGGACTTCTCGAAGAGATCGCCCTTGGTCACGTGCGGGGTGGTCACGAAGGAGTAGCCGGCGGCGATATGACGGCGGCGGGAGTGCTCCTCCATCTCCATGCGGACGGTCGCACCGTTGGGGTGGAACACCGGCAGGCCGGAACCGATCTCATCCGGGAAGGAGAAGAGGTCTAGCTCATTGCCCAGGCGACGGTGGTCGCGCTTCTCGGCTTCCGCCAGCATGTGCTGGTGAGCCTCCAGCGCCTCCTTGTCCTCCCAGGCGGTGCCGTAGATGCGTTGCAGGCCGGCGTTGGCCTGGTCACCACGCCAGTAGGCGGCGGAGGAACGGGTCAGGGCGAAGGCGGGGATGTAGCGGGTGGTCGGGATGTGCGGGCCTCGGCAGAGATCTGACCACTCCACCTCATTGGTCCGCGGGTTGAGGTTGTCATAGGCGGTGAGTTCGCCGGCGCCGACCTCGGTGGCTTCATCGGAGTTCGGGTCGACATTGCCCTTGTCCTGAATCAGCTCCAGCTTGTAGGGCTCATCCTTGAGCTCCTCAGCGGCAGCTTCGGCGGACTCATAGACTCGGCGCTCAAACTTCTGACCGGTCTTGATGATCTTCTTCATCCGCTTCTCAATGGTCTTGAGATCCTCCGGAGTGAAGGGCTCAGCGGCATCGAAGTCGTAGTAGAAGCCATTCTCGATCGCGGGGCCGATCCCCAGCTTGGTGCCGGGGAACTCGGCCTGCACGGCCTGTGCCAGCACGTGGGCGCAGGAGTGGCGGATGACGGCTCGGCCGTCCGCGGTGTTCGCCGCAACCGGGGTGAACACCGCAGTGGTCTCCGGGGTGTGAGACAGGTCCTTGAGATTTCCCGCTGCATCCTTGACGCAGACAATGGCCTCGGGGCCCTTGTTCGGGAGGTCAAGCTCGCGCATCGCGGCACCGACGGCAGTGCCGGCGGGAACCTCGAAAGCAGCGGGAATGACCTGGGCGGATTCGGTGGCGTTCACCATAGGTTGCGTCCTTTACACGCTCACGTGGGAGGCGGCATACCTGGCCGCCTCCCCCTGGGATCTGGCACAATCCACGTCTCACCCCAGTCAGAGGCTGAGGGAAACATGCTTGTTCGCCCATATCCTACCGCGTGGCGATCAGGCTTCGAGCAGTGCCGCGCCCCAATATCGATCACCTGCGGAATCCTCAGCCGTGACTCCCGGTGGAAGGAAATAGACCGCAGACCCGATGTGGGTGATCCACTGGTTCAACCGGTCCGACTCATCCAGCCGCTGTTGGATCGGGGTGAACTGCCGGCCCGGATCTTTTTGGAAACAGATGAACACCAGCCCAGAATTCGCCAGCACCGGAACCCCCTCGGTCTCCATGGCCTCGGACAGTGCGGCATCCGGGGGCAGGTCATAGTTGTAGGAGCGCCGGTGGATCACCTGTTCCGGGTGATCCACCGGCGGCATCGACCGCGCCATATGACTGTCCGGGTCGATGACCGGCAGACCCGTGGCATCGCTCAGGCTGAGATCAGCCACATCGAATTCCCGCTCACCACTGAGCGGTGCGCCCTCAGCCAGATCGCGGCCGATGGACACCTCCCGGGAGGTCCGGTCGAGAATCTCCCAGGTGTCCACATTCATGAACACCCGGCGCACCACCATGGCGCTACCACCGCGCGCCCACTGCGGTCCCTCATCGATCCAGACCTGCTCCACCATGTCTTCCGCAGTGCGGGCGCTGACGGTGCCGTCCTTCTGGCCGAAGAGATTGCGTGGGGTCTCATCCTCCTGCCGAACACCGCGGGCATCGAGAAATCCCTGTTGGATCCAGTATGTCCGGGCATAGTCCACCCCGGCCCGGATCATATGGCGGGTGGCATGCGCCAGGGCCAGGGGATCATCGGCACAGATCTGCACCACCAGGTCCGACTGCCCCCAGCGCCCATCGAGCTGGTCGCGGCTGAAATCGGGGATCGGGGCCAGCCAGGCCGGGCGCTGCTCGGCCATGCCCACGGCAGCAAAAAGTGAGGGGCCGAAACCACAGGTGATGGTGAGGTTGGCGGGCGCCGCCGCAAGCTCAGGCTCGAGGCTGCCCAGCGGTGCCTGCCCCTGTGTCAGCCGGCGCGCATCCTCGGTCCACAATCGCATCAGGCGTTGCACACCCCGCTTATCGACGCCGTCCCGGAGGTTGAAGGCGATCAGGTTCAGGTTGGCCTGCGCCGGCGTGGCGATACCCGCCTGGTGGGGGCCGTCAAAGGCGACGGTCGCCGTACCGAGGTGTGGCTCCGGCGCGGTGCTGGTGGGCACCTCGGCCGGCGCGGTGGTGCAGGCGGTCAGGGCCATGCCGCCGGCACCGAGTCCGAGCCCGGAAAGGAAACCCCGACGGGAGAGACCGGTACGGCTGTTAGTGCTCATTCCCCGTTTCCTCATCAGCATCATCGTGCATGTCATGGCTGCCGTGATCATCAATATCGCCATAATCTTCATCGCCGGCGGCGATCGTACGCACCGGGACCTCGCCGAGCTCAACGGTGGAACCGTCACTGAGTTCCAGAGTCAGGGTGACCGCCTCACCGGCCGCCACCGGGGAAGCCAGCTCCATCATCATGAAATGGTCGCCACCGGGTTCCAGTTCATGATCCTCACCAGCGGGTACCGTGATGCCGCCCGCCTTCTGCTGCATGGTGCCGTTGACGGTCTCGTGGATCTCATAGGAACCGGCCTCGACAGCTGCGATGAAGCCGGTGATGGTGATCTCCTCGGCGGAGTTATTGTGCAGCTCCCCGAAGATGGCGGTCATCGGGTTGTCCTCGGTGGAGGCGCGGATGACACCGTCGGCAAGGGAGACCACGGTATCGGTGGCGGTACTCGCCGAGCTGGTGGCGGCCGCAGCGGACTCAGCCGCGGTCATGCCGGTGGCACCCTCCTCCGAGCTGTTCCCGCAGGAGGCGAGGGTGAGGGAAGAGACTGCGAGCAGGGACATGCTGAACAGACGGGTGCGCTTCAAGATCATCATTCCTGGTTCTCAAAAAGGTTGTGCGGGTCAGCTGTATTAGTGCGGGTGTACCAGTCGACTAGGGCTGGTTACGGTTCTTGGTGATCATCATGATCAGCACGCCGATGACCAGGACCACGCCCACACCCCCGAAGACCCAGCCCAGGGGTCCCGAGAGCAGCTGATCCTCAGGGGAGGTGGTCTCGTCGGGCTCCGCCGTGGTGGGAGTATCGGTGACCTCGGCGGAGGCTGTCTCAGCGGCCGCCTCATCGGTGGCTTCGCCGGCGACCTCGAAAGCGATGGACCCCCGGGTGGCATGCCCATCGGAGGAGGTGATCTGGAAGCCCACGGTGTAGCTGCCGGCGCCCGGAGTCACATCCTCAGGTACCGGAAGAACCACCATTTGGTCCTCCACAGTGGGTTCCCCGGAGAAGAGCACCTCGCCGCTGTCGGTGTCACTGACCGCGACCGTGTTGAAGGATTCCTGCGGGATACCGGAGAATTCCAGCTCGATGGTGTCCGGGAATTCCTCCACGATCGCATCCGGGGCCGGGTTGCCACCGATGACCGAGTCATGGGCTTGAGCATGGGGAAGACCCAGGCCTATCACCCCTGACATCAGGGTCAGGGTGGCGGCAGCGCCAGCGGCGAGCAACGGCCGATAGGACAGGGTACGGGTGCGGGTCAAACTCACGAAGTGGTTCCTCCTCGTTGACGGCAGATGTGCGGTGGGGAACTCGCCGCACTGCCTGAGATAGTCGGCGGGCGCCCCGGTTTAGTTCCCGTTCCGGTTAATTCAGAGTGAACATCACATTCTGCGCCCACATTTCACCTGAGCCTATCCCCTATCTCCCGACATTCTCGGGCAGGTGAAAGAGGGACCTCGACCAGACCAGGCAGGGGCCCACCGCTAGGCCCAGAAATAGCATATGGCCCGCCCCCTACTTACTGGGGCGGGCCAACTAAATTCGATGGTGGTCCTAGCTGGGTTCGAACCAGCGACCTTTCCGGTGTGAACGGAACGCTCTTCCACTGAGCCATAGGACCATTCAAGAGCAATTATTGCCGCCCTTGTTGCGTTAGAGAATTTAACACGAGGTTGCGAGAGGTGCCTAATCCGCAGGTGGGAACGCCTCCGGCCCATCCCCAATAAACCTCTCAAGCAGCCCTCAAAGGGCAGCACGAAAGTCTCCCACCCGTCCCTACCCTGTTGAATGCGGTTCACTGCACCCCAGGAAAACACCCACCAGGCATTAATAGGACAAGGATGATTAATCTCCGGCAATTCTGAGCGGCCCGCTGGCACCAGCCTCAAGAGGCGTCGTCCACAGAGGGCAGATTCCCATTCCCCGGGAATCCGCCCTCCCCGGAAGCGTCACCCTCACGAAAGCGCCACGCAGTGCCGTGGGGCTCGACGTCCCGACGACAACTCAGGGCGCTCCGGATCATGGCCAGTCGCCAGCCCCGGCAGGTCCTGCCCCACCAGCAGCCTAAATTCCCGCAGGCTCCCCGGGAATCCACAAAATGAACCCAACGTGAACCACAACCACGTAATTACGTGGCTGCAATTTTCAAAAGCCCAGTTCATGCCACCATCAAACCCCCCTCAGGCTGGGGATTTGTATCTTATGAGCGGATCGGGTTAAAGTTCTTCTCGCACCGAGCAACAGCTTCTACAACAAGTAGAGACTTAGTAACGTGCAGTGCGGATGTGGCGCAGCTGGTAGCGCATCACCTTGCCAAGGTGAGGGTCGCGAGTTCGAATCTCGTCATCCGCTCTCATTTCACCGGTCAGCTCTTGAGCTGACCGGTATTTCCTTTTCCCCTCCCCCGGGGCAGGCTTAACCCCAATCCCGGCCCAATCCGAGGCGGGCGTCGATAAGCTGGGGGTTATGAACAGCCTCCCCCGACCCAGGTCCCTGCCCACCGAGGAACTGCTTGGCCCGCTCCGTGGCACCGCAGAGCTGGAAGTCCGTGCGGTGGCTATCGCCACCCTCAATGGCACCGCTGCGGTGGCGGGAAACACCCAGTCCATGGGTAATGCCACAGACACCGCACTCTTTCAGGCGGTACGCCGCTGGTCTGATGTGGTCCTCGTCGGAGCCGGAACTGTGCGCGATGAGAACTACGGTGGTGTCATCCTCGATCAGGAACAGCAGGAGGAGCGGCTCATCAACGGGCAGGATGCTGTCCCTCCGATCGCGGTGTTGACCCGCAGCCTCTCCCTGAACCCGGCGATGCGCCTGTTCACCGAGGCCAGCTCCACCCCCTTGCTGATGGTCCCCCACACCACCTTTGTCCATCCCGGGCTCGCCGCCCAGAAAGCCGCCCTCATCGAGGCTGGCGCCGAGATCATCGACTGTGGTGATGCCAGCATGCGCACGGTGTTGGACACCCTGCGCTTCCGGGGTTTCAAGCGGATTGATCTGGAGGGCGGGCCGCGGGCTTTCGCGGAGGTTTTCGCCGAGGATCTCATCGATGTATTCCATCTGACCATCGAGCCCCGCCTGCATGCACCGATTGAACGCCCGCTCTTGGATGTCCCGGAGGGATCCACGAGCTTCACCCGGGACCTTTCGCTGGAACATATCGATGCCACCGACGATGGCACCCTCTTTCTGCGCTACCGGCGGCACCACTGAGTAGGTCGTTTCAAGGGTGTTGGTTCCCCGCGGGGTCCGGTGGCTTCGATAGTGTTGGGTCGTGACTTTCCCAGTAAAAAGCAGGCTCGATAGTATCTGGGTCGCCAGGGCTCCCCTCAGCGGGCAGCCCGACACCCCCAACAACCGTCGACTCGGTGCAGACCGGGTGGGCAATGCCATCCTCTGGCCGCTGGCTGTCCTCCTGGTGATTCACCGGATCTTCATCCTCGCTGTCAACGGCAGCCTCACCGATGACTTCACCACGGTGCACTCCGCAGTCCGTCGTTTCCTGGATGGCGTGCCGGTGTACAACGAGATCTACCATCACGTTGACCCGCACTACCTCTACAATCCGGGCGCCACCCTGCTGCTCTCCCCGCTGGGAATGGTTCCCGGTTTTGAGCTGGCACGTTATTCCTTCATCGCGCTCAACGCTGCCGCGATCATCGCCGCCCTGGCCCTGTTGACCCGGATGTTCGGCTACAGCCTTCGCTCATTGGTGTGGCCGGGAGCCATCACCGCGGCTTTCCTCACCGAATCTGTCCGCAACACCTTGATCTTCTCCAATATCAACGGGATCCTGCTCCTGGCACTTGCCGGTTTCCTCTGGTTGCTGCTGAATGACAAGCTCTGGTGGGCTGGGATCCTCATCGGCCTGGCGATCCTGGTTAAGCCGATGTTCCTACCGTTGCTCTTCCTGCCGCTGGTCAAGTGGCAATGGCAGACCCTGGTGGGCGGGGTGGCCGTTCCGGTTCTCTTCAATATCGTGGCCTGGCCGCTGGTTCCCGGTGCCTCGGATTATCTGAGCAAGCTGGTGCCTTACCTGGGTGAGGTGCGTGACTACGCCAATAGTTCGCTCTCCGGTTTCGCCGTCTACTTCGGGATGCCGGCCGGCCTGCAGACCTTCTGGTTCCTGGTCTTTGCCGCGATCGGTCTGGTCGGTGGTCTCACTCTGCTGCGCTGGCGCCACACTGATCCGTTGCTGTGGGCGAGCACCACGGCGGGGCTGTTGCTGACCGGGGTGTTTCTGCTTTCTTCGCTAGGACAGATGTACTACTCGATGATGCTCTTCCCCTGGCTCTTCACCCTGTTGCTGCAGCGCAGCGTTTTCCATGTCTGGCCGGCCTGGGTCGCGGTTTTCCTCTTCCTCTCCCCCGATTCCTGGCTCTCCGACCGCTGGGTAGACTACGGCCGCTGGGCAAGCTTTTTCAATGCCACCCTGGGTTGGTCGCTGCTGATCATCATCACCGCCGTGGTCGCGGTGGTCTGGTGGCGCAACGAGGTCCGCTCCGCCGAAGGCACCCCCGCGGCCCCTCCGCTGCGCAGCCCGGGCACGGTGCCGGGGAATAATTCCCCCTCCGCCACCGCTGAACACTAAAGAGATAGTCCCGACTTTCCGCACTCCGCTAGACTCATTCCCAAATAAACCAGACTCCATGAGGAGGTCCCCACCATGACTGATTTCAACTTGATCTCCAATGACCAGTGGCGCCAGAAACTCACCCCTGAAGAGTTCCACGTCCTGCGTCAGGCCGGCACCGAGCCGCCGCACGTCGGTGAGTACACCGACACCACCACTGAGGGCGTCTACTCCTGCCGGGCCTGCGGTGAGGAACTCTTCCGCTCGACCGAGAAGTTTGAGTCCAACTGCGGCTGGCCCTCCTTCTTCTCCCCCCTCGCCGGTGACAAGATCATCGAGCGCGTGGATAACACCTTGGGGATGCGCCGCGTCGAAGTGCTCTGTGCGAAGTGTGGTTCTCACATGGGCCATGTCTTTGAGGGCGAGGGCTACGGCACTCCCACCGACCTGCGCTACTGCATCAACTCCATCAGCCTGAAGCTGGCGGAGCAGCCGGTGGAGCACTAACCTCCCCCGCACCGCCGAGGACCCCGTACCCAGATGGGTACGGGGTCCTCGGTGACTTTCGGGAGGGCTTATCGACGCCCCGGTGAACTCAGGCTTGCACCCGGCTCAGCGTGCAACGCTGCCTCAGGGCAGCACCTCGATCAACTCGGCGACATCGGCAACACGACGCCCGGTGAAGAACGGGGTCTCCTCACGGACGTGCAGGCGAGCCTCGGTGTAGCGCATCTTGTACATCAGATCAACGATGCGGTCGAGCTTCGGCCCCTCGAAGGCCAGCAGCCACTCGTAGTCGCCCAGTGCGAAGGCCGGGACGGTGTTGGCGCGGACATCCGGGAAATCGCGGGCGGCCTGGCCGTGCTCGGAGAGGATACGGCGACGGTCCTGCGGATCCAGCAGGTACCACTCGAAGGAGCGGACGAAGGGATAGACGGTGATCCACTCGGCGGCGTCCTCGCCCATGATGAAGGAGGGCAGATGCGACTTGTTGAACTCCGCCGGGCGGTGCAGCGCATTGCCGATCCAGAAGACCTCGAGAAACTGTCCCAGCACGGTCTCACGACGGAAGGCGTTGAACGCCGCCTGGATCTCCTGGAATTCTTCGGCGTGCCACCAGATCATGACATCGGCCTCGGCCCTGATACCGGAGATATCGTAGATGCCACGGACGGTGACATCTCCCTGCTCCTCCAGGTCTGCGAAGAACTGCCTGGTCTGGTTGATGATCTCAGTGCGCTCGGAGCCCAGGGCCCCGGGGATTACCCGGAAGGTGGCCCACTGGGTGTAGCGCTGGACGTTGTTGAGATCCTCGAAATTGATCTTGCCCACTTGCGTGACATCCTTTCCGCGGATTCCGGTCGATCCGGACCGCACCTGTATTTCAGCCGGGGTGACCTCTGCGGTGGCAGCGAAAAACTACTTATCCCACCACTACCGGGTACCCCACTGCAGTCAATCATAAGTTGGATACCTCGGGGCCGGGGTGAGGCACCCCCAGATATCTAGGGGATCTTTATCCACCCGTGAATGCCCGTTGCGGATCGTCTGTCTGAGCCAGGTGTATCACTGGCAAACCGGCGCGCCTACACCGAATATCAGAGTGCCGAAGCTACCTTGACTTTGTGATCAACTCCGATGCATCCCCGAAGCTGCAGTCGACCTCGCGTACCGCCGATGAGGGAACCCCCAAGGCGTTTTCCGAGGCCGTCGAATCCATGCATGCTGCGGTTCTGCGTTCTGAGATCTCGCTCGGCACGATTCGCCCACCACAGCGGCTGGCTCCCTTCAGCCATGCAATCGGCCTGGAGATCCTGCGGGCGGAAGGCGAGACGGTGCCTACCGACACGGAGGGTGACGCCTTCGGCCGGTTGATCCTGCTGCATGATCCGCAATCTGATGATGCCTGGTCCGGTTCCATGCGCATGGTCGCCTTCATTCAGGCCGACATGGATGATGCCGTCGCCGCTGATCCGCTACTCCCGGATGTCGCCTGGCAGTGGCTGAACGAGGGACTGGAACAAGGGGAAGCTGACTTCACCAATCTCGGTGGTACCGTCACGTCCACCTCATCGGTCCGGTTCGGTGATATTGGGGGCCCGCCACGGGCCTATCAGCTGGAGCTGCGCGCCTCCTGGACCGCCGCGGACAATAATCTGGCACCGCATGTTGCCGCCTTCGCTCATGTGCTGGCTAATGTGGCGGGGCTCCCTCCTGAGGGTGTGACGGAACTCGGTCGTGGCTAGCTGACTAAGCTGGTCTCCGATGTCTACCCCCTTAATTACACCTCGGGAGGGAATCCCTCCACTTCTGGCCACTCCGGAAGAAATTTCCGCCGCTGCGGAACAGCTGGCGGCCGGGCGCGGCCCCATCGCCATCGATACCGAGCGTGCTTCTGGCTTTCGTTATGATGACCGCGCCTTCCTGATCCAGCTCCGCCGGCTCGGCTGCGGCACAGTGCTGATCGATCCAGAACCTTATCGTGAGCAGATCGGGGCACTCCTGGCGCCGGTCCTCAACGGCCAAGACTGGATCGTCCATGCCGCCCCCTCCGATCTACCCTGCCTCGCCTGGCTGGGCCTGTACCCGGGACGGCTCTTCGACACTGAGCTCGCCGGCCGTCTCGCCGGGCTTGAGCATGTGAACCTGGCCGCCATGATCGAGGAGCTCCTGGACCGGAGTCTGTTTAAGGGGCACGGTGCCGAGGACTGGTCGCAGCGTCCACTGCCCGAGAATTGGCTCAACTATGCCGCCCTCGATGTCGAGCTCCTACCGGAGTTAGCCGAAGCCATGGTGGAACTGCTTGATTCCCAAGGCAAGCTGGAGTGGGCTGAGGAGGAGTTCGAGTACATCCGCGCCACCCACGCCGGGATCGAATCACCACCGGAACCGCAGTGGCGTGGAACTAAGGGAGTGGGTACCTTGAACACGCCGGAGCAGCTGCTCCTGGCGCGGGAGATGTGGCTGGAGCGTGATTCCATCGCCTATAACGAGGATCGCGCCGTCGGCCGGATCCTACCCAACCGAGTCTTGATTGAGATCGCACGGTTGGCCCCGAAGAACGAGCGTGAGCTACGCAATGTCAAGGGCTTCCCCTTCCGGCAGGCGGGAGCCTCCCGTTGGTGGTTCGATATCCTCCGTCAGGCCCGCACCACCCCGAGGCAGAGCTGGCCCGCCCGGATCCGCCCGCCCCGTGGCCTGCCCTCAAAACGGACCTGGCAGACGGAGTTCCCGGAATCCTGGGAGAGGCTCACCCAGATCCGGGAGATCGTCGAGGCGCTCGGCCTCGAACTTCAGATCCCCACTGAGAACCTCATTCGCCCGGCGGTGCTGCGAACCGTGGTCTGGGCAGGCACCGAGGGGAAACAGCTCCATTCCCCTGCTGACCTGGTGGCGATGCTTCGCGACGAGGAAGTCCGCCCCTGGCAGATTCAGCTGGTGACTCCATTGCTCAGCGAGGCGCTGTTCCACCGGAACTAGCCCCCGTTGGCGCCACCGGGTACTCGTTAAAAGAAACCCCGGTGCATACCTGAGTGGTATGCACCGGGGTTTCGCTGGGACAGCGTTAGCCGACAGACGCTGCCTCATCCGCTCCGAAGAGTTCCTCGGTCCATTCCACCACCGAGGCGGAAATTCCGGCAGCATCGAGACCGATCTCGGCGAGGAGCTCAGGGCGGGAGGCATGCTCCGGGAACAGCCCCGGGAAGCCAAGCTGGCGCAGGGGCACATCCACTCCGACGGCGTTGAGTGCCTCGCCGATCATCGAACCGACGCCGCCACGCAGCATCCCATCCTCGATGGTGATGACCAGATCATGGTCATCCGCCAGGGCGAGCAGCGAGGGCGCGATGGGTACCACCCAGCGGGGATCCACCACGGTGACCCCGACGCCGAACTCTTCGAGCGCGGCGGCGGCGGCCAGCGCCGATTCCGCCATGATGCCGACGGCAATCAGCAGCACGCTGACGGCCTCGTCCTCGGAGTCCGCATCGTCCGCACCATCCGAGTAGTGCAGGATTTCCACGCCGTCGTCAAGCATGTCCACGGCGGTGAGTTCCGCCGGCAGTGAGCCCTTGGGGAATCGCACCACGGTCGGGCCTTCCGTGATCTCCAGGGACTCATGGAAGAGTTCGCGGAGCTGCTGGCCATCGCGCGGGGCGGCGATCCGGATACCCGGAACCACGGAAGCCAGCGAAAGGTCCCAGATGCCGTTGTGGCTGGCACCATCGGGGCCGGTGATACCCGAGCGGTCCAACACGATGGTCACGGGCAGCTTCAGCAACGCCACATCCATGATCAGCTGGTCGATCGCCCGGTTCAGGAAGGTCGAGTAGATCGCGACAACTGGATGCATGCCCCCCAAGGCAAGACCCGCCGCCGAGGTCAGCGCGTGCTGCTCAGCGATACCGACATCGAAAAAACGTTCCGGAAACTTCTCCCCGAACTGTGCTAGACCAGTCGGTCCAGCCATCGCAGCGGTGATAGCGACAATGTCCTCGCGCTGTTCCGCCGCGGTGCAGAGTTCATCGGAGAACACCGCGGTCCAACCCGGCTTCGAGGTAGATTTCGGAGCGCCGGTGACCGGGTCAATGATGCCGGTGGAATGCATCAGCTCCGCAGTGTCATTCTCGGCCGGCGCGAAACCACGGCCCTTCTCGGTAACCACATGCACGATGATCGGGCCCCGGTAGTCACGTGCGTAGCTTAAGGCGTTCTCCAGGGACTGGAGGTCATGTCCATTGACCGGGCCGACATACTTCATGCCGAGCTCCGGGAACATCTCCGTCGGGATGACCGAGGACTTCACCCCTTCTTTGAAAGCGTGCAGGGCCTCGAAGGTGCGCTCCCCGACCCAGCCCATGGACTTCAGCTGGGATTTTCCACGCTCCATGACCCGGTCATAGGAAGGCTGCATCCGAAGCCCCGCAAGGTTCTCGGCGAAACCGCCGATGGTCGGCGAGTAGCTACGGCCGTTGTCATTGACCACGACGACGACACTGCGGTCCTTGCCGGCGGCGATATTGTTGAGGGCTTCCCAGCACATGCCACCGGTCAGGGCCCCGTCACCGACCACCGCGACGACACTGTGGTCCTTCTTTCCCTTCAGCGACTGTGCCTTGGAAAGGCCATCAGCGTAGGAGAGCGCCGCGGAAGCATGGGAGGACTCGGTCCAGTCATGCTCACTTTCCGCGCGGGAGGTGTAGCCGGAGAGGCCGTCCTTCTGCCGGAGGGAATCGAACTCCCCCGCCCGGCCGGTGAGCATCTTGTGCACATAGGATTGGTGGCTGGTGTCGAAGAGGATCGGATCCTCCGGCGATTCGAAGACCCGGTGCAGCGCCAGCGTCAGTTCCACCACGCCCAGGTTGGGGCCGAGGTGGCCTCCAGTGGCGGAGACCTTTGCCACCAGGAAATCACGGATCTCTCCGGCCAGAGCGTCGAGCTGCTCGCTACTGAGGTCGGTGAGGTCAGCGGGCGAGGAAATACGGTGCAGGATTCCCATAGAGGTGAGTCTGACTCCTTTACCTGGTTCGGGGAGGTCCCTTGAAACTACCGGGGACTCCAGGGGTTATCGGCCACTCCCAAACTCCACATGAGGGCTGATTGTGGAGCAGTGGCTGGGCGGTTGAGGCAGCTGTCCGCAAGCTCACCCATAAGTTTAACTGCTCATCCTACTCGGCACGGACCCTGGAGTCCCAGACTGCCCGACTTAAGTCGGATTTTTAAGCAGGAACTCCCGGGTGTACCTCCCGTGGACGGCGAAGGTCTAGCGGCGGAGAGGGCGAGGATCTCCGCCTACTCAGCGTGAGAATCTAAACCTCGGTGCCCGGCTGGCGGTGCAGCAGCGAGATGACCTCGAAGTGGTGGGTACCTGGGAAGGCATTGAACACGGTCATCCGGGACACCCGGTAACCATGCTGCACCCAGGCAGCGATGTCACGGGCGAAGGTCGCGGGATCGCACCCGATGTGGATGACTACCTCGGGGGCAGCATCAGCCAGGGTTTCGATGACCTTAGCGCCGGCACCACTGCGCGGCGGGTCCAGCAGGACCACCTTCGGATGCGGCAGCTGGCTGGCCTGCTGCTCAACACGGGCGTTGTGGAAGGTCACATCATAGGCTTCGAGGGTCTCCTGGCCAGCCTTCGTGGCAGCCTTGGACATCTCGACGGAGTGCACCTGGGTCCCCTCACCGAGGGACTCAGACAGTGCCGGAACGAAGAGGCCGACACCACCGTAGAGATCCCAGGCGACGGGGCTCTGGTGTTCCCCGGTGGCCCCGTCCTGCGGCTCACCCTCCTGCGGAGCTTCGGTCGGTAGCTCTTCCGCCAGCCACTTGCGCACCAGCGCGGTGTAGGCATCCGGCGCACTGCGGTGTGCCTGCCAGAAGGCCTCCGCCGGGAAACGGAATTCATGGCCGTCAGCGACCTGCAGGAGTTCCCCGGAGCCTTCGAGGACAGCGGTGACCTTTTCGCTGCGACGACCACGGGCCGCACGGCGGGTTTCCACGACATGACGCTCACCGGCACTGTCGATGACGACGACGACCTCGGCACCCGGGGTGAAGGTACGGGCACCCTCCCCCATGATCCCGTCAAGCAGTCCCGGCACGGTCTGGGTGCAGAGCACATCGGTGATCAGGTCATTGGACTTGATGGCACGGAATCCCGCACGCCCCTGGGCATCCACCCCGAGACGGACCCGGGTGCGCCATTCGCGCTGCGGTGCCAGTTCGACCAGTTCAGCCTCCGGCAGTCCCTCGACCTTCGCCAGGCGGGAGAGCTGGTCCTTGAGGATTCCGTGCTTGAGATTGAGCTCCTCATCGGGATTGAGATCGCCGAAGTCACAGCAGCCGGCGCCCTTGGCGGCGGCCGGACAACGCTGCTCGACCCGCAGCGGTGAGGCGGTGTTGACCGAGGCGATCACGCCGCGGGCGAAGTTCTTCTTCACTTCGGTGATCTCAGCGGTCACGATATCTCCGGGGTAGGCACCTCGGACGAAGACGACCCGGCCGTCGAGTACCGCGATCCCCTCACCGCCGTGGGCCATCCGGGTGACCTCAAGTTCCTGCTGCTGGCCAATGGTGGGACTAGTCATGGTGTATTGCTTTCTTGTTCGTGACCGCGGGTTCCACGGTCGCGTGCTTCAGTGTCAGCGGCAGTGTTGCCGCTGACCAGGTTGATGGTGCCGGGGGTGTCCGGGGCATCATCAGGGTTGCTCTCGGCCGCTGGGGCCGGGTCGTGCTCATCACCAGTCTTCTCCTGTTCACCCTGCTCAATCAACTTGCCCGCACGGCGGACCATGAAAATGGTGAAGAGAGTGACCAGACCGGTCAGTGGCCAACCCATGAGAAGTCGGGCGAGCCACAGCGCAGTGGTCGCGTCTGAGTTGTAGAAATTATTCTGCACGAGGAAGCGGGCGATGAATACCAGCGCCCACCCCAGGGTCGCCCAGCCATAGGCCCGGCGCGCTCGGGTGTCCTCCCGCCACTTCATGTTCTGGCCGTTGATCCCCTTCCAGATGACCCCGACGAGGGGCCATCTGACCGCCACCGAGATCACTGCGACGACGGCGAACAGCAGGGACATCCAGATACCGTAGAGGAAGTACCCCTTGGCGTCCCCGGTCCACCAGGCGATACCGGCGCCGATGCCCACCCCCACCAGTCCGGAGATGGCCGGCTGGAGGCTCTCCTTCCGGATCAGCCGCCAGAGGAAGATCAGGGCCGCCACCCCGAGGGAGGCCGCGAGTGCGGCTCCCAGGCCGTAGGCGTTGTTGATGGGCATCAGCACCAGGATCGGGAGGGTGGTGTAGATCAACCCTGAGATTCCACCCATCTGCTCCAGCAGGGTCGGCTCCCCCGCGGGGGTGTCATCAGCCGGGGTGGGGCTCGGGTCTTCGGGCTGCTGACTCACTGACGCTCCGTGGGTTGCGGGGGGTTTGTGTCCCCCTGGCCCGTATCCCCCAGGCTCTGCAGGGCGTTCTGTGCTTCCTGCAGTGCCTGTTGCTGTTCCGGGGACAGCGCTGCGGAGCCGCTGCCGCCGGGGACGCCACCCATCGGGGCGCGCTGGGTGTTCTGGGCGTCCGGGGCAGCCTGGGCCGCCTGCTGGGTGCGCTGCTGCATGGCTTGTTGGACCTGCTGGGCCAGCTGCGTCGGCAAGGCGACCGGGAGGGCGCTTCCGGCGAGGATGGGTTCATCTCCGCGGTAGATGAAGGTGCGGGCGGTGACCTCGCGGCCCAGGACGGCCAGCTCCTCGGCCTTGTCTGCGGGAGCTGCCAGTGTCATACGCAACATCCAGCGCGGACCATCCACCCCGATGATCCGGATGATGCCGTTGGCGCTGCTGCCGACGACCTCACGGCCCCAGGGTCCCTGCTCGACGACGACCGTGAGCCCTTCCTTGCGCATGCCTTCGGCGATGTCTCGGGAGGCTTCCCGCCATTGCCCCGGCTTGCGGGGTGCGGCGAAGGATACCGGCGTGATTCGGCCGACGGTGGTGACGATGTGCAGCATCTTCGGACCCTGGTCCGACATTTCCACCTGCACCTGTGACTCCCTGGGCAGCGGAATCTGCATGCTGCCCAGGTTCAGTGTTCCGGTGGAGAAGTCCTGGAAATCGAAGTCCCCGATCTCGACAGTGTCACCGTCGAAGGGGCCGGTGCCGCCGTTGGTGGCATCATGCTCGGGATCGGGCAGATCCGAGGTCTCCGGTGAAGTGGTTTCCGGTGCCGCCGGTTCAGGTGCGCTCACCGGCTCTCCGGTGGCTGCCGGTGTGACGGCAACGGGGGTCTCCGTGATTTCCTCCCCGGTGTCCTTGTCCTTCTTCTTTCCGAATGGCCACAATGCCATGTGTCTCCACGTCCTTTCTCAGCCGATTCAGCCTCGGCGGCTATGTCTGGTGGGTGTCAAAGATGCGCCGGCGCGCGGGGTGATTGCTCAGCCGCGGCACCCACCCAAGGTGTTCCCACCCCACTGTACGGGGATGGCAGATCAGTTCACTCCGGTTGAGCCGTATCCGGCGGCACCACGCACGGTCTGGTCAAGATCCTCGACCTCAAGGAAATCAACCAGCTCGACCCGCTGGATCAGCAGCTGTGCGATGCGCATGCCGCGGGTGATCTCAATCTTCTCCACCGGATCGAGGTTGATCAGGTTGACCTTGATCTCTCCCCGGTAGTCGGCATCGACGGTGCCGGGAGCATTGACGATAGATAGTCCCTGGCGTGCTGCCAGGCCTGAACGAGGATGTACCAGGCCAACCGTGCCGAGCGGCAGGGCAAGCGCGACCCCGGTACCCACCAGGCCTCGCTGCCCGGCCTCCAGGGTGAGATCCTCGGCGGCGTAGAGATCGACACCGGCATCACCGCGGTGTGCCCGCGTCGGCATCGGCAGGCCAGGATCGAGTCGCTTCAGGGGGATGGGCCCGAGGGCGGCGCCGGGGGCGATGGACGTTTCTGCAGGGGAATTCTGGGTCTCACTCACCTTGCACAGCCTACGGCAGCGCCACTGCGGAGCTGGTGCTCAGGCAGGGCGGTGGCGGCTGTCCCCGCCGTAATTCCCCGGACACCCGGAAACTCGCTGGGGACTCACCCTTTCGGTGGGTGGTTCACCGGGCCGCCTTGGCTCCCCCAGTGGGTGCAGTACAGTGATGGGTTGTGACTGACTCTGGATCAACCGCCGCCAAGACGATCTACCGCGAACGACAGTGGGTCCCCGCCTATTGGTGGGTGCTAGCTGGGCTCCTGGTCGCCCTGGTTTCGGCGCAGTTCGCCCTGAACCGCAATATCTTCTGGCTGATCATTCCGGCGATCGTGCTCTCGCTGGTCGCTGTGTGGATTCTGGTCACCATGTCGGGCACGGTCATCAGCGTTGAAGAGGATGCCGATGGCACCCGCTGGTTACTCGCTGAGAAGGCGATGCTGCCCGATGAGATGGTCTCCCGCTCCCTGGCGGTCCCCGCCACCGCGAAGAGAAATGCCATGGGACGACAGCTCGACCCAGCGGCCTTCGTGGTCTCCCACGGCTGGGTCCACGAGATGGTGATGCTGGTACTCGATGATCCAGAGGATCCGACCCCCTATTGGCTGATCGGCTCCAAGAACCCGGAGGCCTTGCTGCGGGCTTTCCTGCCGGATCAGGTTGAAGCCGCCACCGCCACCTACCGCTCCTAAAACCATCCGAACCCGGCCCCAGCAGCCGGAAACACCAATGCCGGGCACCGAGGATCATCCCCCGGTGCCCGGCATTCGCTTCTTCACAGGCAGTTTATCGACGTCCGCCGACTACGGTGAGCCGCCGCTTATCGACGCCCCGGAGCGCCCAGACACCCCGGGGGCCAGCTCACCCCATGGGGGTGTGGCCCACGGCGGCCCCGGCCTGTGGTGCGGCCTCTGCAGACTAGGCGCAGTCCAGGCAGATGATGGATCCGTCGTCCTCGACATGCGAGATCCGGTTGTTGCGCTGGACGAGGAAGCAGCTGGCGCAGGTGAACTCATTGGATCGACGCGGCACCACGGTGACGTTGAGCTCCTCGCCGGAGAGATCCTGGGCCGGCAGCTCGAAGGGCTCGACGATTTCGCCGTCATCGTCCATCGGGGAGGACGATCCCTCGGCGGCCTTCAGCCCCTCCAGGGAGTCAGTTTCCAGTTCATCTTCTACGCGGCGACGCGGGGCGTCGTAATCGGTGGCCATTAGGTTGATTCCTTCAACTCGAGTGGGACCTAGCTTCAATTAAGCTGAAACCGAAGGTCAGCAGGTTCGACGCGCATAGTAAGTCACATTCGCCGCGTTGTCATAC
Source organism: Corynebacterium sp. A21 (assembly GCF_052266655.1). NCBI lineage: Bacteria > Bacillati > Actinomycetota > Actinomycetes > Mycobacteriales > Corynebacteriaceae > Corynebacterium > Corynebacterium sp. A21. Next base: position 562,916 of record NZ_JBQPQY010000001.1, on the reverse strand, counting down.
CGCCAGGTCAGAGGGGCTAAAATGGGTGCACTCAACGAGGTAGTGCGGCGACCACTCCACACTTCTCAAAGATCTCACCCAACGGCCCGGCCACCGATCCAGCCGCAGCGAAGCTGATTTCCCCGGCCACACCGGGCGTCGACAAGCTTGGAACCTTGACCACTGCGCCCGCCTCGGCGGCGATGATGGCGCCGGCGGCATAGTCCCAACAGTTGATCCCATGCTCGTAATAGGCGTCCACCGAGCCCTCCGCCACCGCACAGAAATCAAGGGCGGCGCTCCCCATGCGACGGATATCCCGGACCACCGGAAGGATCCCGGTGAGCACCTCCGCCTGTGCCCGACGCCTGGCCGAGGAGTAGCTAAATCCGGTGGCCAGCAACACCTGTGCGGGATCAGTGACCTCATTGACCTGCAGCTCACGCACCTGTGCCCCGAGCCGGCGGGTGGCACCTTCACCCCGGGCAGCGGAGTACACCGCCCCAGTGACCACATTGACCACCGCCCCGGCCACCACCTCACCGTCGATCGCGGCGCCGATGGACACCGCATACTGCGGCAGCCCGTAGAGGAAGTTCACCGTGCCATCAATCGGGTCAACCACCCACGACACCCCCGACACCGACTCCCGGGACGAGCCCTCCTCACCGATGATTCCATCCTCGGGGCGCAGACTCTCGAGTCGGTCGGCGATGAAGTCCTCGGCCATCGTGTCCACCACCGTGACCGGATCTACCGCCGAGGACTTGGTGGTCACGAACTGTCGGATATCCCCCAGTTCCTCGCGTTTCGCCGCGATTCTTTTCGCGGCGAGCTCTGCGGTCTCCACCGCGATCGCACGCAGGGTCGCCGGATCATTGCTTGCCTTTCCAGGCCTCGAGCTCACATTCTCAGTCATGGTTCCCATTGTGCCGCGATTGCCCAACCAACGCGGCAGCCCAGAGATTTGTAGACTCTGTGACATGACGAACATCGCTTTTGGAATTGATATCGGCGGGTCTGGCATCAAGGGGGCCAAAGTGGACCTGGACACTGGTGAGTTCATCGGTGACCGCATCAAAATCAAGACCCCCAAGCCGGCAACCCCCGACGCTGTTGCCGAGACCGTCCAGGAGATCCTCAACGAGGCAGAGTGGGACGGTGCCGTCGGCATCACCCTGCCTTCGGTGATCCGGGAACAGATCGCCTACAGTGCGGCAAATATCGACCCCTCCTGGATCGGCACCGATGTCCAGGAACTCTTCCAGCGGCATCTCGGTGGCCGCGAGGTCAGCGTGCTCAATGACGCCGACGCCGCGGGCCTGGCAGAGGTCACCTTCGGCGACGAAAAGGCCAAGGAGGGATCTGTGCTCTTCCTGACCTTCGGCACCGGCATCGGGTCGGCTTTCCTACTCAACGGCGAACTCTTTCCCAACACCGAACTCGGACACCTGGAGATCGGCGGCAAGGAGGCCGAGCACCGGGCTTCCTCCGCAGTCAAGGAACGCAAGGGCCTCAGCTACAAGAAGTGGGCCAAGCGGGTGTCCAAGGTGATGGCCGAGTACGAGCGGTTGTTCAACCCGCAACTGTTCATCGTCGGCGGTGGGATCTCCCGTGAGCACGAGGAATGGGTCCCACGGCTAGACATCAGCACCGAGGTTATCCCGGCCCAGCTGCGCAACCAGGCGGGCATCGTCGGCGCCGCCATGGCGGTGGCCAAGCACGTCGCCCCATAAGCTGAGGACCCAGCTTCCCGGCTCCCCCGAAACACTTCCGGGCAGCAGTCGTCGCCCCTTCCAGCCCATCCGCTGCGACGCAGTGGGGTTGGATCCTCTATACTGGGGCGTTGATCATGACCTCGCCTGTCTCCGGCGTGCCGTTTGTGTCCCCCCAGCCACCTTTGGGGCACACGGTTCCACCGGCAGGTTCGGCAAATTCATTAGTGTGTGCAGTATCGCAGTATTCGGGGCCAGCAATCAAGAGTTGCACCCCTGACTCACACCGGAAATAGCAAGCAAGGCGAAAGGGCGTACGTGGCAGCCACTGAATCTTCAGACAAGGCACTCGCACCCGGCGAGGACACTGCCGTGGGAAGTGCGGTCCCGGCAAGGAAGACCGCCGCAAAGAAGACCGCGAAGAAGGCTGTTCGCAAGGCGGCAGCTCCGCGGGCAGCTGCCTCGATGCCTGCTGCTCCAGCGGCACCGATAACCTACGCGGCTCCAGCGGCAGCAATCCCGGTGCCGGAGACAGCTGCGGACGAGGTCGGCCAGAGCGCTCCCGCGAAGAAGACCGTAGCGAAGAAGACCGCGAAAAAGACGGTCAAGAAGACCACCACCCGGAAGACCACCGCCAAGAAAACGGCGAAGAAAACGACCGCGGCCAAGGTCACCAGCTCCGCTGCTTCCAAGGCGACGAGCCCGGCAGGTACGGACGCGGACGAGGATGAGGAGGAGCAGGATTTCGATCCCGCTCTCGTTGTCGCTCAGGGCTTCGATGCGGTCGATACCGAGGAGGAGCTCGAGGCCGAAGAGGAAGAAGAGGAGGAGGCCGAAGACGATGGCGCCTCTGTGTGGGACGAGGATGAATCCGCTGCGCTGCGTCAGGCACGTAAGGACGCCGAACTCACCGCTTCCGCTGACTCTGTCCGCGCCTATCTCAAGCAGATCGGTAAGGTTGCGCTGCTTAATGCCGAGCAGGAGGTCTCCCTGGCCAAGCGCATCGAGGCGGGCCTCTACGCCACGCACCGGATGGAGCAGATGGAGGAGGCCTTCGCCGGCGGTGATAAGGAGGCCAAGCTGACCCCCGCGGTCAAGCGTGACCTTCGAGCCATCGCCCGCGACGGACGCAAGGCAAAGAACCACCTGTTGGAGGCAAACCTCCGTCTGGTGGTCTCCCTGGCCAAGCGTTATACCGGCCGTGGCATGGCGTTCCTGGATCTGATCCAGGAAGGTAACCTCGGACTGATCCGTGCCGTGGAGAAGTTCGATTACACCAAGGGTTATAAGTTCTCCACATATGCCACGTGGTGGATCCGTCAGGCCATCACCCGTGCCATGGCGGACCAGGCCCGCACCATCCGTATCCCGGTGCACATGGTCGAGGTCATCAACAAGCTGGGCCGTATCCAGCGTGAGCTGTTGCAGGATCTGGGCCGCGAGCCCACCCCGCAGGAACTCGCCAAGGAAATGGACATCACCGAGGAGAAGGTCCTCGAGATCCAGCAGTACGCCCGCGAGCCGATCTCCCTGGATCAGACGATCGGTGATGAGGGCGACAGTCAGCTCGGTGACTTCATCGAGGACTCCGAGGCTGTGGTCGCCGTGGATGCGGTCTCCTTCTCGCTCCTCCAGGATCAGCTGCAGGATGTCCTGCAGACTCTGTCGGAGCGTGAAGCAGGCGTGGTCCGACTCCGCTTCGGCTTGACCGATGGTATGCCCCGCACCCTGGATGAGATCGGCCAGGTTTACGGTGTTACCCGTGAACGTATCCGCCAGATCGAATCCAAGACGATGTCTAAGCTGCGCCACCCCTCGCGTTCGCAGGTGCTGCGCGACTACCTGGACTAGTCAGCGGACAACAAGAACCGGGCTCCGATGCCACCTTCACGGTGGGATCGGGGCCCGGTTTTTGTCTACTCCCGCCCCTTATCGACGCCCGGAAAATCCCGACCGGGGAGGTGCCGGCAAACAGTCCTGCACCTCGCCCGACATCAATGTCCCCTGTTCCAGTTCCTCTTCCTTGACCGCCAGGGGGCCGGGAGGTCCAGCCTCCACGTTGAGTGGTTTCGGCTGCCAGGGATCCTGCAGTCCCCGTCGACCATAAGAGAGCAACCGGTGCAGATACTCCACAGGACCGGGCTTGCCTGCCAGGTCCAGTAGCAGCGCGATAACCAGGGTGGCAAACCACACCCCGAAGGCGATCAACGAGAGCACGAAGGCACCTTCTCCCTCCCCCAGGTTCAGGGTGAAGGGCAGGACCAGGATCAGGAAGAACACCGACTGCAGCAGGTAGCCGCTCATCGAGCGCTGCCCCAGCGCCTTAAGCGCCCGGACAGGGAGCGAGAGTACCGGCGACTTCCCCGCCGCCCGGGCCGCATTATGACGGTCCTGCAATGGTTGACTGGCCAGCGCGATGGCCGCGATGATGGCGGGCCCGGTCAGCAGCCCGAAACCGGTGTTCAGCATCTGGAGTGCCGGGGCCAGTCTGGTCGGCAGTACCCCGATCTCCGCCAGTCCCCAGGGCAGGCCGATCAATAGGATGACCGCCACCCCGACCCCCACCATGGTCCACAACAGCTTGGCGTGGGCGCGAACATCGGTGAGGATACCCCGGCGCGCCAGGACGAAGCCGAAGATCATCAGCGGCATGAATAGGAATGCCTGGAAGAAGAAACCGACACCGACTATTCCGACCATCATGGCACCATTGCCCAGCACCTCGCCATAGCTCTCGGGAGGAGCGAACAACCCTCCGCTGGCACCGAACATCGCGGCGCTCTCCGGACTGATGGCGAGGAAGAAGGCGGACAGGGACATCGACACCAGGACGAGCATCTGGATGACCCCGGCGAGCCACAGCAGAGTTTTATCCCGGAGGGTGATCAGCAGGGCCAGGACGATGCCGCAGAGCCCATAGAAGAACATGATGTCGCCGAAGAAGAGAAAGATCGTGTGGACCACCCCGAACAGTGCCAGGACCCCATAGCGGCGGATGATCACCCAGCGGGCACTACCCAGGGGATACTGCCGGCGGGACAAACTCACGACGATCATGCCGATGCCGAACCCGAGCAGGGTGGAAAACATCGGCAGGCCACGGACGTGGACGAACATGGTTCCCAGCACCACGGTGATCTGGTCGAGGGCGCTACCCTCATAGACCCCGCCCAAGGACTTGGCCAGCTCCGCATTGGGGTGAGCCACCCAGGCGGTGCTCACATTGGCCAGCGCGATTCCCAGCAGGGTGAGCCCCCTGGCGATATCGGGGGCGATGAGTCTTTGTCGAATGGCGGTTCGACGGACCGGAGGCTGGTGCGGCACCAGGAGCGCTCACTTTCTTTTCAGGGGTATGGCAGAAGTCTTCTGCCCGGCTTCGCGGAACAGTAGAGTTCCAGGGCCTAGAGGTCCTCGACGCCGAGATTCTCCATGACGCAGGCTTCCTGCTCTGCGGAGTCCCTCAAGTAGAAGCACTCGGAGATTCCGGTGCCTTCGAGGAAGACGAAGCCGAAGATAATCACCGCAATCGGGATGATCACCGCGAGCAGTGAGAGCACGATCGCCACGATGCTCATGGCCATCCGGCGTCCGTTCCCCTGGATATTGCGGGCTTTGACCACCGCGATGATGCCGAGGATCACACCAACCAGGCCAAGTAGCGGCGCAAATAGGGAGAAAATAATGCTGAACATCACGACGAGCGCGGCAATCGAGACACCGAGTGCCCAGGGGGCGATCTTGTTCTTCATCTCGCCGGCTTCCCAGCCACCCGGGGCGTAGCCTCCTTGGTAGCCTCCTTGGTAGCTGCCCGGATCGTTGGAGGGCTGCTGGCCGGTTCCCGGGTAGGAGGGGTAGCCGGGATTGTTCTGCCCCGGGGCACCGCCGGCGTAGCCCCCGGTAGGTCCAGCCGGCGAACCGTAGGGATCATAGCCGGGATTCGGGTTGTTTCCCTGTCCCATGGAACCGTGATCAGCCCCTGAACCATTGGTTCCGTAGGGGTCCTGAGGGTTGGTCATGGTGGGTGCCTTTCAGCTGGTTACCGGTGCCAGCCAAGTCTCCCCCGGTGAGGGGGCACCGACACGGATGATTTTCGGGCAGTTTCGGGTGCAAGTCTACGGCCCATGCCCGATGAGGGCAGCTCCTTATTGAAATCGTTATCCTTTAGTCTCCCTCGGCGGGCGCTCCGACAAGAAAAATCCCGGGCTCCGCGCAGGAACCCGGGATCATCAGCGGCCGGTGTTGATCACCAGCGGCGGAGATAGGCGATACGATCCTGCAGCTGCTCCGCATTGCACAGTGCGGTGGGCGGCCCCCCGCAGGCATTGCGCGCCTCGGTATGGATGGCCCCGTGCGGTCGACCACTCTTTCCGGCGGTGATGGAGACTATCGCGTTGAGCTCCTTCCGCAGTTTCGGGAGCTCCTGACTAGCGACCTGGTCGACAGCGACCTCAGTGCCCTGGTTACGGGCCGCTGCCCGGGCCTTGGCCTCTGCTTCCTGCCGGTGGCGGGCTGCGTCGTCACGAGCGTCAAGCTGCTCCTCCTGCCGCTTGCGCAGCAGCGCGCGCATCTGATCGGCGTCGAGAAGCCCGGGAAGGCCGAGATAGTCCGCCTCTTCCTCGGAGCCGGCGAAGGTGGCCGTGCCGTAGGTCGAACCATCATAGATCAACGAATCCAGCTCGGCGTCTGCGCCGAGAGATTCATAGCTCTTCTCCTGGAGATCCGCCTCGTTCTCAACCTTGTTGGCCTGTGCGAGCAGGTCATCATCGAGTCCATCGGAGGGGCGGTCAGGTTTGCCCAGCACATGGTCGCGGGAGGTCTCCAACTTTGCGGCCAGGTCCAGGAGCACCGGTACCGAGGGCAGGAACACCGAGGCAGTCTCCCCTGGCATGCGCGAACGCACGAATCTTCCGATGGCCTGCGCGAAGTACAGCGGCGTCGAGGCGGAGGTGGCGTAGACACCGACCGCTAAGCGAGGAACATCCACGCCCTCGGAAACCATGCGGACCGCCACCATCCATTCATCGGTGGAGGCGGAGAATTCATCGATGCGCTCGGAGGAACCAGCTTCATCGGAGAGGACCACCGAGACCGGGGTGCTGGAGAGTTTCTCCAGGTGTCGCGCATAGGCGCGCGCGGTGGTCTTATCCGTGGCGATCACCAGACCGCCGGCATCGGGCATATTGCGCCGCAGCTGCTGCAACCGGGTGTGCGCCGCCTGCAGCACCGCCGGGATCCAGTCGCCCTTGGGGTCAAGAGCGGTCTTCCAGGCACGGGCGGTCTGCTCGGCGTTGAGCGGCTCCCCCAGTCGAGCGGCGAACTCCTCGCCGGCACTGGTACGCCACCGGGCCTCCCCCGAGTAGGCGAGGAAGACCACCGGGCGGACCACACCGTCGGCAAGCGCCTCGGCGTAGCCGTAGGTGTGGTCGGACTGGCTGACGAGGTGTCCCTCGCCGTCCTCGATGTAGCGGACGAAGGGGATCGCCGAGTCATCGGATCGGAAGGGGGTACCGGTCAGTGCGAGGCGATGTTCCACGTCGTTGTAGGCCTCGCGGATGCCATCACCCCAACTCTTGGCGTCACCACCGTGGTGGACCTCATCAAGGACCACCAGGGTGCGTTTCGCGGTGGAGATGGCGTGATGTTTGAAGGGATGCATCGACACCTGGGCATAGGTGACCACCACGCCCTGGTAGGCGGGGTTGATGGCATCCGAGTTGGAAAAACGCGGGTCCAGCGAGAGCCCCACCCGGGCCGCGGCCTGGGACCACTGCATCTTCAGGTGTTCGGTGGGGACCACGACGATGATCCGGTCCACCGTACGGTCCTCAATAAGTTCCGTGGCCACGCGCAGCGCGAAAGTGGTTTTACCCGCGCCCGGTGTTGCCACCGCGAGAAAATCCTTGGGGCGTTGCGCCAGGTACTTCGTCAAGGCCTGGCGCTGCCATATACGAAGTTGTCCCTTGCTCACTTCTTACGCAGGCCCTTGTAGATCCGCTCGCAGTCGGGGCACACCGGGGAACCGGGCTTAGCCTGCTTGGTCACCGGGAAGGTCTCACCACAGAGGGCGACGACCATGTTTCCCTGAACAGCTGACTCCACGATCTTGTTCTTCTTCACGTAGTGGAAGAACTTCGGGGTGTCATCTTCGGTGCTTTCCTGATCCCGCACCTCGGGGCGTTCAATGGTCTTCGTTGTCGTTCTCACGCTGTCCATCATGCCCCAATACCCCGATCAAAGGCACAACGGGTCTATCGTGTGATCCATGAATGAGGGCATTTACGAGGATGTTCCGGAGGATCCGTCCACCGGCGGACCGCCTCGCCGTAGGCGTTTCCGGCTACACCGGCGCCCGGCCACCCTGATCACCACCGCGGCCCGTTCTGCCTCGGAGAACCGTCACCACCGGGAGCGGGTCTACGCCGCCATCCAGATCGCACGGGTGCCGCTGCTGGTGTTGTGCGGACTGAGCGTGTTCTGGTGGGAGAACTGGTGGGTGACCGGGATCCTGTTTCTCATCTCGGTGCCGCTGCCGGCGGTGGCGGTGGTCATCGCCAATGAGAAGGGCGAGCGACGTGACCCCCGTAGCCGCAACGTCTATAAACCGGCGATAATCCGGGAGCTCGCGCAGCAGCAGGAACTCGAGGAACAGACCCACCAGGAGTTGTCCGCCAGAGAAGAACCGGAGACCATTGAGGCCGAAGACGATGACTCCGGGTCCCCCGAACGCTGAGCCAGCCCCATTCTCAAGATTTTTGACCCCCAACTGAGCCGGCCCGGCCGGCGGAAATGGACCACCACCGATGCGCAGTGAATTGACCGCCCTGGCCCGCCAACTGACCCCCGTGCTGCGGAAGGCAGGCTTCAGCGCCGATGGCATCGCCGCCCATCTGGGCCCCGAGATGACCGAGGCGATGCACCGTGGCGAGCCCGCTGCGGTGCGCTATGCCACCCGTGCCGGCAGTACCCTGGACCGGCTGATCCGTACCTTCATCCTCCGGGACCCGCTCTCCCCCGCCGACTTGGCGGGCCTGCTCGGTGCGGAACTGGCGCAGTCGCTTATCGACGCCGCGGTCTTCGCCGCTGACACTGCTGGCCAGGTCCGCCTGGGCATCGATATCCGCCCGCATGTGATCCTCGGCCGGGACCAGCTCGTCTTCTCGGATGCGGATGCCGCCATGACCGACCATGTCCCCGGCCCCGACCATGTCCTCGGTGTCGGCGCTGCCAGTCTCTCACTGCTGCAGGCCACGCCCGCCACCCCGGTGGGCACGGTCCTGGACCTGGGGACAGGATCCGGGGTGCAGGCACTGGGCCAGCTACACTGTGCCGACCAGATCACCGGCACCGACCTACACCCGCGGGCCCTGGATTTCGCCGAGGCCACCCTGGGCGCGGTCACCGGCGAAGGCGCTGCGGTGGAACTGCTCGAAGGACCCTGGTACGAACCGGTTGAGGGACGTACCTTCGACCGGATCGTCGCCAACCCGCCCTTCGTGGTCGGATTGCCCGAGGTCGGCCATGTTTACCGGGATTCCGGACTGGATCTCGACGGCGCCAGCGCACTGGTGATCGGCGAGGCACTCGATTACCTCAACCCAGGTGGCACCGCCCACTTCCTGGCGGCCTGGGTGCACACCTCCGAGGAATCCTGGGCGCATCGGGTGGCCGCCTGGTTCCCCGAGACCGGAGTCTCCGCCTGGGTGATCCAACGCGATGTGGCTGACCCCGCCCATTATGTGGGCACCTGGCTGCGTGATGAATCCCTGGATCCCCGCTCCGTCGAGTCCGATACCCGTACTGCAGCCTGGCTCCAACACTTCACCGAAGCCGGGGTCACCGGAGTCGGTTTCGGTTTCGTGGCGATGAAGAATATCGGCGAGGAACCCACCGAGATCCTCGCTGAGGAAATGACCCAGTCCTTCACTGACCCACTGGGCCCGGAGGTCGATGAGTACTTCACCCGGGTGGACTGGTTGCGTGGGGTCACCGCCGAGGAGTTCGGCGACTCCCGCTTCTTACTCCGACCCGGGGTAGCCAAGGAGGATGTCAGCATCACCGACACTGAAGCCGGCGTCGGTTTCACCCCGGCAGTGATGCGCCTGACCCGAACCGAGGGCCCCCGCTGGAGCCACGAGGTGGATACCCACCTCGCCTCGATCGTCGCAGGCCTCCATCCGCAGGGCCTGAGCTTTGCCGAGACGGTGGACCTCTACGCCATGGCCAAGGGGCTCGACGTCGAGAAGCTCCTTCCTGAAGCCGTGGCCGCGGTGAGCGACCTGGTCCGCCATGGTCTCGTGATCCCCGCCGAGCTCAGCGGCTACTGAAGAATTTGAGGAGCAGGACATGAAAGCAGTATTGACCCGGGTCAGTTCCGCCTCAGTCACGGTTGAGGGCGAGGTTGTCGGTGCCATTGACTGCCCCGCCACCGGTGGCCTGCTGGCGCTGGTGGGTGTGGGCCGGGACGATGCCGAAGATGCCTGGGAGACAATGGTCCGCAAGATCGCGGAGCTCCGCATTCTCGAGGGTGAGGTCTCAGTGCAGGATGCCGGCGCCCCGGTGCTGCTGGTCAGCCAGTTCACGCTCTACGGCCAGACCGCCAAGGGCCGCCGCCCCTCATGGTCCGAGGCGGCCCCCGGAGAACAGGCGGAGCCGGTGCTCGCCAAGATCGCCGCCGGACTACAGCAACGGGGAATCCAGGTCGCACAGGGGCAGTTCGGCGCGATGATGAAGGTCACCTCAGTCAACGAAGGACCGTTCACCGTGCTCGTCGAATGCTGATCCGCAACCTCACTGCAAACCGGATCGGGGGCAGAGCGATCCCGAGGCAGGTGCGCTCAACCACCCCCGCGCTTTTCCTTCTTCCCAGTTCAGCAGGGGTTCGCCCCACCCCATGAATGCAAATAAAGGCGGCGGGAACTTTATTCGGGCATGTCCCGTTATCTCATTAGTACCGGCGATACCGAGGAGGCCCCGATGACAACAGCGTCTGCAGTGGACATCGATGTTGAGGAAAAGACAGAGGAAAAGGATCGCGGCAGCCGCCGAGGTCAGACCAATGACAATCCTTCGGCGGACCTGGTCCGCGTGTATCTGAACGGAATCGGAAGAACCGCGCTGCTCACCGCAGCGGACGAAGTTGAACTCGCCCAGCAGATCGAGGTGGGGCTCTATGCCCATCACCTGCTCAACGATCCGGAGCAGAAACTGACCCGCGCTATGAAGCGCGATCTGAAGGTACTAGCCAAGGAAGGTAAGAAGGCCCGCTCCCATATTCTTGAGGCCAACCTGCGTCTGGTGGTCTCCCTGGCCAAGCGTTACACCGGCCGCGGCATGCCTCTGCTCGACCTGATCCAGGAAGGCAACCTCGGGCTGATCCGCGCCATGGAGAAGTTCGACTACGCCAAGGGTTTCAAGTTCTCCACCTATGCCACCTGGTGGATCCGACAGGCCATCACCCGCGGAATGGCGGACCAGTCCCGCACCATCCGCCTGCCTGTCCATCTGGTGGAGCAGGTCAACAAGCTCTCCCGTATTAAGCGCGAGCTTTACCAGCACCTCGGCCGTGAGGCCACCAATGAGGAGCTGTCGGAGGAATCCGGCATCGAAGAGTCGAAGATTGAAATGCTGCTGCGCCAGTCCCGCGATCCGGTGAGCCTGGATATGCCGGTCGGTGCTGATGAGGAGGCACCGCTGGGTGACTTCATCGAGGATGCCGAAGCCACCGATGCCGAGACCGCGGTCGTCGCTTCGCTGCGCCACTCCGATATCCGTTATGTCCTGTCCACCCTCGAGGAGCGGGAACAGGATGTCATCCGGCTGCGTTATGGCCTTGATGATGGTGTGCCGCGCACCCTCGACCAGATCGGCCGCCGCTTCGGGCTTTCCCGGGAGCGGGTCCGCCAGATCGAGCGTGAGGTCATGAGCAAGCTCCGTGACGGCGAGCGTGCAAACCGGCTGCGCGATTACGCCCTCTGAGTTCTGCCAGATCCCGTTCTACCTGACCGTGTCCCCGGCTTTCCGCCGGCGGCACGGTTTCTTCTATTGAGCTGGGAAGCTCGCTAACGCGACCACCGGCGGGAATCGATTGCCGGAACTCACGCGTCCCGACAGGACCTTCTCCACAGCCTGCACCAGGCCGGAAATAGTTGGCGACCATTATCGGTTGACGCTATAAGGTAGTGTGAATCTATAAGCATCAGAGCTTATTATCAATCACCAGCGGAAATTGTGCCGCCCCGACCAGCACCCGCGATTGATCAATCTGCTTCACTGCTATCGTTCTGCTCTACACTTGACATGCCATAAGGCCGTCCCCGGAATTCTGAAGAAAGGTTCTCGCGACGTGAAGGACTTGGTAGATACCACCGAGATGTACCTGCGTACGATTTATGAGCTCGAAGAGGAGGGCATCATTCCGCTGCGCGCGCGGATCGCGGAACGCCTGGAGCAATCCGGTCCCACCGTCAGCCAGACGGTCGCCCGTATGGAACGCGACGGACTTGTTGTGGTCCGCCCCGACCGAAGCCTCGAAATGACCGTGGAAGGCCGCCAGCTGGCCACCGCTGTCATGCGCAAGCACCGTCTTGCCGAGCGGCTGCTCACCGACATCCTCGGACTGGACATCACTCAGGTCCACGAGGAAGCCTGCCGCTGGGAGCACGTGATGAGCGATGAGGTCGAAAAGCGCATGGTCGCTGTCCTCAATGACGCTTCCCGTTCCCCCTTCGGCAACCCGATCCCCGGTTTGGCTGACCTCGGTCTGGACAACGAGGAAACCCCTGATGCCGGAATTCGCGCGGTCGATCTGCCCAACGGTGAGAAGCTCTCCGCCCGCATCGTTCAGCTCAACGAGATCCTGCAGGTCGATGTCGTGCAGTTCGCGGAGCTCCAGAAGGCCGGCATCGTCATCGGTGCCACCGTCGATATCATCAACGACCACGGTCGGGTGCGCATCACCAAGGATGAGCACGAGGTCGAGCTGATGGACGATCTCTGCCACGCCGTGCGCATCGAATTACTCTGAGGTTTCTTCCCCCCCCCGAAAACTGGTCCACAGAAGAGGAAGTAGTCCCGCATGAAGCTCCTGGTCACCGGTGGTGCAGGTTATGTCGGCAGTGTCTGCACCGCAGTGCTGACTGAGCGAGGCCATCAAGTCACCGTCATCGATGATCTGAGCACCGGCAACCGTGACGCGATCCCGGCCGCCGCAGAATTCGTCGAGGGAAGTGTGCTGGAACTCGCGGCTGAAGTACTTGGCCGCGGTGGATTCGATGGCGTCATTCATTTTGCCGCGCGTTCCCTGGTCGGGGAATCCGTGGCGAAGCCGGAGATCTACTGGCAGGACAATGTGGTGACCACGCTGGCATTGCTGGACGCCATGCATGCACATGGTGTGGGCAACCTGGTTTTCTCCTCGACCGCCGCCACCTATGGCGAGCCGGCGTCGGTGCCGATCACCGAGGACATGCCCACGGCGCCGACCAACCCCTATGGCGCCACCAAGCTCGCCATTGATCACGCCATCACCTCTTATGCGCATGCCCACGGTATCGGTGCCACCAGCCTGCGCTACTTCAATGTCGCCGGTGCCTACGGTGCCATCGGTGAAAACCGGGAGATCGAGACTCACCTGATTCCGCTGGTGCTCCAGGTTGCGCTCGGCCACCGCGACAAGATCTTCATCTTCGGCGAGGACTGGCCCACCTCGGACGGCACGCCGGTCCGGGACTACATCCACATCCGCGACCTCGCGGATGCCCACGTGCTGGCGCTGGAGTCCAACCAGCCGGGCACCCACCGAATCTACAACCTCGGTTCAGGCGACGGTTATAGCGTGAATGAGGTGATTGAGATGGCCCGCAAGGTCACTGGTCATCCGATCCCCGCTGAAGTTACCGAGCGTCGTGCCGGTGACCCGGCAACCCTGATCGCCTCCTCCGAGAAGATCAAGCGTGAGCTGGGCTGGAACCCGACCCGCACCGATCTGGAGATAGTGGTCAAGGATGCCTGGGCCTTCAGTAGTGCGCTGGGAGACCGGGCGCACGCGGCACAGCGCTCCAGGTAACCTCGCCTCCCCCGCCGGGATCCCCGCGGGATCAGGGTTCCACCGGGGAGTCATTCCCGGGAATGCTCTGTCCGGTGTCCGCCCCAGCCCCAGACTCAATCGTTCGCAGTGCCTGCGGCACCCGATATTTATCGGCCACCAGTTCACTACCGCGCCGCGTGGCCTCCAGTATCGCCTCGTGGACGCCCGCCTGTGCGCCATCAAGCAGGAGTGAACTGAGGGTGTGACCAGGAACCTCCCGCTGCGCGGCGAGCAACGCCGGGGCCACCTGCATCGACAGCTGAGCCGCAACCGCCACCACCGCATAAAGCGATAAGGCATTGGCCCGGATAGTCTCGCCGAAGGTGCGGGCCACCGCCAGTGAGAGGGCCAGCGCAGCCCTCGGATATTTCAGCCCGGTGCTGAGCACAGCATCGCGGAGCAGACTGTCGGAGAGGTAGACAGCGACTGTCACCAGCGTCTCCTCCTCTTCCATCAATCTGCCGGCGTCCGTGCCGGTCTCCTCAATTTCAGCGAGCACCAGCCGGAAATCGGAGATGACCGCCCCCAGGGCAGTTCCCTCGCCCTCCATGGCCTCCCGGTTGATCAGGGTGCAGAGTTCGTCTGCGTGGCGGGCGGCGAAGGATTCCAGGGCGGCGGTCTCCGCGGCGTCGAAAAGCGGATTGAAACGATTGAAGTAGTCAAAGACCGCGGAGCGCTCCAGCTCCGGCAGCTGACCATTGCGAAGCAGCGGTGCCATGGCGACCGCCGAGGATACCGGTGAGATCTTCCCTCGCTGCCAGTCGGTGGAGTTATTCATCAACCGGGTCAACTGCTGCTCACCGGGACCGAATACAAGTTGATAGGGTTCCCCGGTCACCACCTCACGGGCTGTCCAACAGGCACTGAGATCCATCAGCCCAGCGTTGACCCGCTCATAAAGATCCAGCGCAATGTGCTCCATGGCACTCTCATCGCCGGTGGTGATCAGGAAACCGAACACCAGATCAGGTTCTTCATTATGGAGCACCTCAGCCACTTCCTCCAGGGCCGCAAGATCACCGATATCCAGGCGCATCACCGGACCCAACAGGAAGCGCTTCGTGTGTTCGACACGGTGGAAGGTGGCCAGAACGAGGGATTCCCGGGGATAGAAACCGAGGATCCCCGGCAGATTGGCGAAGAGGTCGGCGGGTGTGCACTGCGTGATTGTCGAAGTCATGGCATTGATCTTGGCCAGATTCAGACACTCTGTCCTCCGCTGCTCAGCGATAGTGACGGAAGCTGTGGACTAACGAAGTTATTCACAGGGGGCAGCCAGCCCGACATGCGGTGGACTCGTCGATAGAGGAAACTGGTTCGGATAGAATGTAGGGAACGCGCAAGCGGTACCCCATGCCTTTGAGGTGTCGGGAGAACTGAATTGAATCGTGACGGAAATATTTTGCCCGCAGGTTTGTTGTGGTTGATACAGCACGACTCAACTTGAGGTCACCGAATTAACACAGTGCAGGCCGCGGTGCCTCTGCAATCTCAAGTCTGCAAAATCACGGCGACGCCCACATACGGTCGGGCCGTAAGACACACCGTAGTAATGAGGAGGATGACCATGTCGGAGAATTCTCGCCGCATGTATGAGCTGGAGTACCCGTCACCGGAGGTGATGAATCAGGATCAAAAGGGACCGACCCTGGTGATCGCACTCCAGGGCTACGCCGATGCCGGTCATGCTGTAGACGCCAGCTCCCGGCACCTGCTGGCCGCCCTGGATAATCGCCTTATTGCGTCCTTCAACAATGATGAGCTGATCGATTACCGCTCACGGCGCCCAGCGGTGACCATCGATGTCAACCACATCAGCTCTGCGGAGCGGTTGAACCTGAACATGAGTGTGCTGCGGGACAGTGAGGGCAAATCATTCCTGATGCTCTCCGGCCCGGAGCCTGATCTGCGTTGGGAGGCCTTCACCACTGCGGTGGCCGATCTCGTGGAGAAGTTCAATGTCGAACAGACCATCTGCCTCTACGCTGCCCCGATGACTGTGCCTCATACCCGTCCGCTGGTGGTCTCCGCCCACGGCAATACTCCGGAGCTGATGAAGAATCTCTTCAACTTCGAGTCTCGGATGACGGTCCCAGGTTCAGCTTCCCTGCATATCGAGCGTGAGCTACACAAGCGTGGACTCAATGTTGCGGGTTACACCGCGCATGTACCGCACTACCTGGCGGCCTCGCCTTACCCGGATGCCACCCTCAAGCTGCTCGAGGCAGTCGCCGAGGCCGCCCAGCTGAAGCTTCCGCTGCTGGTCCTGGAGGCTGATGCCCGGCGAGTGGCCAACCAGCTCGTTGAGCAGGTTGAAGACAGCGGTGAGATCCAGCAGATCGTGCACGCCCTGGAACACCAGTACGACGAAGAGTTCGAACGTTACCGCAAGAATCATCCGCAGGCGGCACTCCCCGGGGAGCAGAACCTCCCCACCGGTGAAGAACTCGGTGAACAGTTCGAACAGTTCCTCGCCGGTCTTGACGACGCCGCGGATGGCAGGGACACCTCGGATCCCACCAAGCAGGCCGGGGACCCAGCTCAAGGCGGTGCCACCGGACCAGATGTGGAACAGCATTGGGAGAGCAGCACCGAGGAAGAACTCGGGGAAACTCCCGAGAACCCGGCAGACAACACTGAGGAAAGGGACTCAGGATCTGACTCCCAAGTCGAGGAAGAAGACTAACCGCATCCCCGGAGAGCACTGAATTCCCCCGGGGAGGTGAGTTGAACCAGTTGGGTTCAACTCACCTCCCCGGGGGTTTCCTCACACCAGGTCTGGTGCAACAGCTACCTTGGTAGGTGTGAACTTAACCCAGATGCTGCCTGACTTATCGGAAGTCCCCGAATCCCTGCTGGATGAATCAATCTTCGATTCCTTCCTGTCCTGGACCCGGGAGCGCGGTATCTCCCTCTACCCCGCGCAGGAAGAGGCCGCCCTGGGCATCCTCACCGGGGATAACGTCATTTTGGCGACCCCGACCGGCTCCGGCAAGTCCATGGTGGCCAATGCTGCGCACTTCATCGCCATGGCACGCGGTCAGCGTTCCTTCTATACTGCGCCCATTAAGGCGCTGGTGAGTGAAAAGTTCTTCTCCCTCTGCGAGATCTTCGGACCTGAATCAGTGGGCATGATGACCGGTGATGCCACGGTCAATGGATCCGCCCCGATCATCTGCGCCACCGCGGAAATCGTCGCGAATATTGCGCTGCGCGAAGGCGCCGACACCAGGATCGACCAGGTGGTGATGGATGAGTTCCACTACTACTCCGAGCCGGATCGTGGTTGGGCCTGGCAGGTACCGCTGCTGGAGCTACCGAAGGTCCAATTCCTGTTGATGTCAGCCACCCTCGGTGACACCAACTTCCTGGAGCAGGACCTGAGTGAGCGGACCGGCCGAACCACCACCTTGGTGGCCGGCACGGAACGCCCGGTCCCGCTGGAGTTTTCCTATGTCTACACCCCGGTGCACGAAACCGTGGAGGAGCTGCTTGAGACCGGCAAGTCACCGGTCTACATCGTCCACTTCACCCAGCGCGACGCCATTGAGCGTGCCCAGGCGATGACCTCGATCAAGATTATCGATGAGGACACCAAGGACAAGATCGTCGCCGAGATCGGTGACTTCCGGTTCAGCACCACCTTCGGGAAGACCCTGTCCAAACTGCTGCGCAAGGGCATCGGTGTGCACCACGCCGGCATGCTGCCCAAGTACCGTCGTCTGGTGGAGAAGCTCTCCCAGACCGGCCTGCTCAAGGTCATCTGCGGAACTGACACCCTGGGTGTGGGCATCAACGTCCCCATCCGTACTGTGCTCTTCACCGGGTTGGTCAAGTATGACGGCACCCGGGAGCGCGTGCTCAAGTCCCGTGAGTTCCACCAGATCGCCGGCCGGGCAGGCCGTGCCGGTTATGACACCGTGGGCACCGTGGTCATCCAGGCTCCGGAACATGAGATCGAGAACTGGCGGCTGCGTCAGCGCGCCGCGGCGGACCCGAAGAAGCTGAAGAAGCTGCGCAAGAAATCGGCCCGGCCGGGCGAGGTGACCTGGACGGAGAAGACCTATGAACGGCTGACCACCGCAGAGCCGGAGAACATGCAGTCACAGTTCAAGGTCTCCAACTCCATGCTGCTTAATATCCTCTCCCGACCGGGCGATGGCTACGAACACCTGAAGAAGCTGCTCCGCGGTAACCATGACACCCGCGCCCGGCAGAACCAGGACATTCTCACCACCATCGATCTGCTGCGTGGCTTGGTCAACGCCGGCATCGTCGAGCGGGTCGAGGAGGGTACTGATGAGCAGGGCCGGAAGTACCATCTGACCCAGGAACTGCAGCGGGACTTCGCGCTGAACCAGCCGCTCTCCCCCTTCGCGCTGGCTTCGCTGAGCCTGTTGGACAAGGAATCCGAGACCTATACCTTGGACGTGATCAGTACCTTCGAGGCGATCCTGGATGATCCCCGCCAGGTGCTCATCGCGCAGCAGAAGGCGGAGCGCGGTGAGGAGATCGCCGCTCTGAAGGCCGAGGGTGTGGACTACACCGAGCGCATGGCGATCATCGAGGATGTCACCTGGCCCAAGCCGCTCCACGAGGAGCTGGAATCCGCTCTCGAGATCTTCGCCGAGGGACACCCCTGGGTCAAGGAATTCGACATCAGCCCCAAATCCGTCGTGCGCGACATGATCGAGCATGCGATGACCTTCTCCGATCTGGTGGCCACCTACGGCCTCGCCCGCTCCGAGGGCGTGGTCCTGCGCTACCTCACCGATGCCTGGCGCACCTTGCAGCACACCCTCCCACCGGAGCACCGGAATGAGGAGCTGGAGGACATCATCGTCTGGCTGGGTGAGCTTGTCCGGCAGGTCGATTCCTCCCTCGTGGATGAATGGGCGCAGATGGCGGATCCTGATGCCCCGATCTCCAAGGAGGCACTCGCCCGGGAACTGGCCTTCGGGGTCGAGGATCCGACGGCGCTGAGCAGTAACCCGCGCGCCTTCAAGATCATGGTCCGCAACCTGATGTTCCGCATCGTGGAGCTCTTCGCCTTCGAGAAGGAGGACAAGCTCACCGAGATGCTCGAATACCTGGACTCCAAGCCCGACTTCGGGGCGGCCCTGGACGCCTACTTCGATGAGTACTCAGACCTGGATACCGGCCCCGCTGCCCGTGGACCGGAGTTCTTCCGTCCCGGCGAGATCAAGGACCGCAGGCTACCGGTGCGCCAGGTGATCAAAGACCCGGAGGGCGAGAACTCCTTCGCCCTGGTGGCCGTGGTGGACCTCGATGCCTCCGATGAGGCCGGCGAGGTGCGCCTGGAGTCCCTGCAGATCGAGTACTCCTGAAAACTAAGGCGCGCTTATCGACGCCGCGTGGAGGTGCCCTCGGGTCAGCGATGCTCACCCGAGGGATGACGGGTAGGTCTCGGGTATCCGCCCAATTGCCCTCCCGGAGGGCATCATCTGGCCGGTGCTCGAGATCTACCCGTCAAAGTGTGGGCCGCAGATCTACTTCTTCTTCGACCGTCGCCATGCCTGGAAGAACACCACAGCCAACAGTCCCAGCGTGACCCACAGCAGGTACTTGCTGACCATTTCGACCACGTTGAGGACCGGATCACCAAATTGGAATCCCAGCCACATCATCAGGCCGTTGATCACCAGGATGCTCGTGACATTGACTAGCAGGACGATGGCCAGCTTCACCTTGAGCAGGCCGGCCACCGCATTGAGGACAGTTCCCGGGACAGGACCGGGCAGGTAGCCCAGCGGGACAAGGGACAGGGTCCACACCTTGGTGCGGGAGGTCTCTGATTTCACTGCCTTCTGGAAGAGTCGGTGGGCACGCGGCATGTACTGCAGCGACATGTCGATGAACTCCATGCCCCAGCGTTTGCCCATCAACCAGTAGATGGGCATGAACTTCACCGCACCGATAACGGTGCACATCAGGTACACCAAAAAGTGTCCATTACCCACCGAGACGTTGGCACCGGCCACCACGGAACTGGTATAACCGCCGACCAGCAGGGTGTATGCCAGTGGCTCGGTGAGCAGCCAGGCCCGGAACGGGATCATCCCCAGGGAAAAGAGCCCCATCGCCAGCAGAGCGACGAATAAGATGATGTCCGCGCGCTCGGGTTCGGCGAGAAACTTAGGCAGTTCCGGTTCTGATTTCTTCTCCGCCTGGGCCACAACCTGGTCGGTGTTGACCGGACTGGCAGGGAACCTGAGCTGTTCCGGTTCATCGTTCTGCGTCATGGGTGCAGCCTAGCGCGAAACAGGTCGGTTCCAGGTACAGACACCTTGCGGCAGCCACGGTTTCCCACTGCCTCAGGTCAGCGGCACCTCGTCATGCGCTGCGTTAATGAGCTTTCGATGCTCTGGCTGAATTCTCCCCTGCGGCGCGTTTCGCTTCAAACTCTTCTCCTGTCATTCCGGCATAGGACTCAAGACCCAGGCCAATGTCTTCCCCAGGCTGCACGTCCATCGTGCCTGCTCGCCAGACTAGCCGTAACTCAACTAGCTCAATACCGGACTTCCCCGGTCATGGCGCAGACCCGGGCCTGCTCGCGGCGTCGATAAGCGGCACAGCACAAAGGCACCCTCCCCGGAAAAACTCACGGGGAGGGTGCCTTGAAAATCTGAGGTCTAAGACCTCAGTGGTCAGGGGTGCTCTTAACGAGCAGCCTCAACCTGAACAACCTGGGCGATGGCCTGGATGACAGCGGCAATCTTGACAGACTCCCAGACCTGCTCCTTGGTCAGACCCTCTTCACGCACGGTCTTATCGTGGGCGACCATGCAGTGCTCGCAGCCGTTGATGCTGGACACAGCCAGCGACCACAGCTCGAAGTCAGCCTTCTCCACGCCGGGCTTGGAGATGATGTTCATGCGCAGACCGAACTTGACCTGTGCGAAATCATCACCGAGCCAGCCCTTGGCGCGGTAGGCGACGTTGTTCATCGCCATGACGGTGGCTGCACCGAGTGCTGCCTCGAAAGCCTCGGCCGACAGGTGCTCCTTGGCCTCTTCGGCGATCTCGGAAAGCACGGTGTCATTGCGGGTGGCTGCCGCAGACGCCAGCAGGGTTCCCCACAGCTGCTGCTCGTTCAGCTCAGAGGAACGGGTCAGCGAACCGAGGTTCAGCTTCTGGTCCTTGGCGTACTCGGGCAGGTTAGAACGCAGATTCTCGATCGACATTACTTGAGCTGCTCCTGGACGACATCCATCTTGTTGATGTTCTTGGTCGGGTCGTTGGCCTGCCAGTTGCAAGCACAAACTTCCTCAGACTGCAGAGCATCGAGAACACGCAGGACCTCGTCGACGTTACGGCCGACAGCATCCGGGGTGACGGAGACGAACTGGATGACGCCGTCCGGGTCGATGATGTAGGTCGCACGGTCTGCGACGCCCTCAGCGTTCTCGACGCCCAGTGCACGCATCAGATCGTGGCGGACATCAGCGAACATCGGGAAGGGGACGTCCTTCAGCTCGGGGTGGGTTGCACGCCAGTTGAAGTGAGCGAACTCGTTGTCGCCGGAGCCGCCGAGCACCTGAGTGTCGCGGTCCTGGAACTCTTCGTCCAGCTTGCCGAAGGCAGCGATCTCGGTCGGGCAGACGAAGGTGAAGTCCTTCGGGTAGAAGAAGACGATCTTCCACTTGCCTTCGTACTTGTCCAGAGAGACGGTCTCAAAGTAATCTTCCGGCGCCTGAGCGTTAGCCTCGTGCAGGTCGCCGCCCTTAAGAGCGGTGAGCTGGAACTCGGGGAACTTCTCGCCAACAGTTGCAATTGCCATAGATATCTCCTCAAAATCAGTGAACGTGAGATCGGTGCGAACCGCACTCCCGACAGCAGTCGGGCGCGCCGAAAAACCCCTGCCCCGGCGATCTTTGGGGCTGGAGAGCGTTTCGGCGATGGGACCCATTATGCCTAATAATTCAAAGAAGGTCAATAGCTATCGCAACTAAGTTGGATGTATAGTCATAGGCATGAACAATAAGGAGTACCGGCCCACACTTGCTCAGCTGCGAACCTTCGTCACCATCGCGGAGAACAAGCACTTTGGTACCGCAGCCAGCAAACTAAGCATTTCCCAACCCTCCCTTTCCCAGGCACTGGTGGCCTTGGAAACCGGCCTCGGAGTGCAGCTGATCGAGCGTTCCACCCGGAAGGTGATTGTTACCACAACGGGTGAAGAGCTCCTCCCCTACGCCAAGTCCACCCTCGATGCGGCAGATGCCTTCCTGGCCCATTCCCGGGGGGCAAACGGCACACTCAATGGGCCCCTGACGATCGGCATGATCCCCACGATCGCCCCCTATATCCTCCCCCACCTGCTGCCGTCGATCCATCAGCAATACCCGGCGCTGGAGCCCCGAATCGTCGAGGATCAGACCCGCCACCTGCTGCAGATGCTTCGGGACGGCCAGATCGACGTCGCGCTCATGGCTCTGCCCTCCGAGGCTGGCGGCATGGTCGACCTACATCTCTACCGGGAGGAATTCACCATCGTTGTCCCTGAGGATCACCCGCTCGCCGGCCGGGTCAACCTCGGACTCGATGCACTCCAGAAACTGGACCTGCTACTCCTCGATGACGGTCACTGCCTTCACGACCAGATCCTCGATCTGTGCCGCAAGGCAGACATCAACCTTTCCGAGGCGGCATCCGCCGTTACCCGGGCGTCCAGCCTGACCACCGTCATGCAACTGGTGATCGGTGGCCTGGGCTCCACCCTGGTCCCGATGAGTGCCGTCGACAGCGAATGCCGCCGACCGGGTCTGGCTACCGCCTCCTTCAGCGAAGCAGTCTCCGCGGAACGCCAGATCGGCCTGGTCTACCGAAGCTCCAGCTCCCGCGCTGAGGACTTCAAGGCCCTGGGCGATGTGATCACCGCCGCCTTCGAGAAGGCCAGCGCTGCCGGCGCTGAGGTGCTGCAGCAGGCTCGGACAACGGTCGAGGCCTAGGAGCCGCTTCCTCAGGTTCTTCGACCGCGGTGATCTGAGCGCAGAGTGGTAGCGCAGAGCAACTTATCCAAGCACTACTAAACTGGATCCCGGATCTGCACACGGTGGGAGACCCCGGGCACTGCCCGGACCATGGAAGTTGATATTCAGCAGGATCGCACGAAACCTCTGAGAACAACCAGACAGGGAGATATAGCCATGACGGCGATTGCTGACCACGACGCCTACATCGCCGCCGCACCCGAGACCTTCCGGCCCTCGCTGAGAGGGTTGCGCGGGATACTGTCCCGCACCCTGCCGGAAGCAGAGGAGATCGTGGCTTACAACATGCCGGGATTCAGGATCGGCGGCTCGATCGTCGCGAGCTATGCAGCGTTCAGCAAGCAGTGCGGGCTGTATCTCCTTCCAGGTGCCATCTCCGAACATGCCGAAGAAATCGCGGCCGCCGGCCTAAAGCCGACGAAGACGGGCATCACCTTCTCGCCGCGCAAACCGATCCCGGACGACCTCGTCGAACGGTTGGTGCGGGCTTCGCGAAAGGACGCCGGAGTCTGAGAGTTCCGTCTGTTTAACAGGCAAGCGATGATCCCTGGTCGTCCAGAATCCATTGCGGGGCCGGAGACTGTCCTTCGAATCCGAATCGTCCCGGATCAAGAAAAGGTCCCTGTCCCACCGGAAATTTTATGTTCCGGTGGGATGGGGACCTTTAGATCTTGTGCGCCGGACATCAGCTCCCGGGCAGCACCAATCCGGTGGATCAGGCCAGGCGGAAGGGTTCGCCGGCGATCTGACGGTAGATGTGGGCACTGATCAGCAGGCTGGCGGGAGCGAGGATGATGATGGCGAGACCTAAGGTCACGATCGCACCCACAAACATCAGCAGACCGGCAATGACGTTGTAGGCCAGCAGCTTCAGATAGTTGCGGGCACCGTCACGGAAACCGTGCTTGATGGAGCCGAGGAAACCCTCGCGCCGATCAGCGGCATACCAGGCCATATAGGAATAGAGCGGCGTGACCAGCAGGATGACCAGGAACAACACCAGCATGCCCAGAATCATTCCGATGACCTCCGCTCCTCCCGGTACCTCACCCGACATCAGGGTAGGGGCAATCGTGAGGGCGACCAGGATTCCGCCGACCAGGCCGGCAACCACACCGATGATCACCAGCACACCGAAAGTGGGCCAGAAGTTCAGTTCCTCCCAGAAATCACGGAGCTTGATCTTCGGCTTGTCCACCTGCTTCAGGGCACCGGTGTAGAGCAGCACAGAAAATACGATGCTGACCGCACTCACCAGGAAGTTCGCGATATCACCGGTGACCGTGGCCCCACTGATATTATTCGGATCGACGGTGGCCAGGCTGATCACACTCGAAATCGCGACCAGCAGGAAGAAAAAGATCACGGTGCCCAGGATCCAGATCAGCGCATTAGAGAAGACCGACTTGAATCCGAAACGGACCGCCATCATGATGTCGACGCGACCGTCGCCCCGCACCAGCTGACCGGCGGCGGGCTGCCCGCCATTGCCCTGATATCCCTGGGCGTAGCCGTGGTATCCGGGCTGACCCTGCTGGCTATAACCGGTGCCATAATCGTTGTATCCCGGATACTGCGGACCGGTGGAATCCGGCCCCGGGAAGCCCTGCGGCTGATCCTCCGGATGCGGAGTAGAAGGGTACGGCGGGAAGTTGGAAGCAGAATTATCCTGCGGTTCCTTGTTTTCATCCTCGTTGTTCCCATAAGGGTTGTAATTCGGGGGCTGTGTCATGCGCGCAGTCCGTCCAATAGGCAATAGGTGATCTCAAGCAAACCTACCCTTCCCCCCTGAGCGCCGCAGGCTTCTTCCCCCCACCCAGGAATCCCGGGATCAGGCCCGGCAACGCTAGACTCTGAAGGTTGACATGACTACTTCGCCCGAAACCCGGTCCAAGCCGGATCTCCTAGAGCTTCTCGACGGCGTCTCCCTCAGCGATGAGCGTAACTTCCGGCGTCGACTCCACCAGGCCCGCGCGCCCAAGGCTCTCCATGACATCGCACGCGAGATCGATGCCGCCCGCTCCCGGGTCGACCGCCGGGACGCGGCGGTCCCCGAGATCACCTACCCGGAGTCACTGCCGGTCAGTGCCCGCCGTGAAGACCTCGCTGCGGCGATCCGTGATAATCAGGTTGTGGTGATCGCCGGGGAGACCGGTTCCGGCAAAACCACCCAGATCCCGAAGATCTGCCTGGAGCTCGGCCGGGGACGGCGAGGCTTCATCGGACACACCCAACCCCGCCGCCTGGCGGCCCGCACCGTGGCAGAACGCATCGCCGATGAACTCGGCCAGGACATCGGCGAGACCGTGGGCTACGCCATCCGCTTCGATGACCGGGTCTCCGCCACCACCGCCGTCAAACTGATGACCGACGGTATTCTGCTCGCCGAGATGCAGCGCGACCGCTTCCTCAACGCCTATGACACGATCATCATCGATGAGGCACATGAACGTTCGCTCAATATCGACTTCATCATGGGCTACCTGCGGCAGCTGCTCCCGAAACGACCGGATCTGAAGGTGATCATCACCTCCGCCACAATTGATCCGCAGCGATTCGCCACTCACTTCGCCGATGCCGAGGGAAATCCCGCTCCGATCGTCGAGGTCTCGGGCCGTACTTTCCCGGTGGATATCCGCTACCGCCCGCTGCAGTTTGAAGCTGCCGGAAAGCTCGTCGACCAGGATCCCCTGGACGGACTCTGCGATGCCATCGAGGAATTGATGGCGGAAGGTAGCGGAGATATCCTCTGCTTCTTCCCTGGCGAACGCGATATCCGTGATGCGATGGAGGCTATTGAGGGCCGCAGATGGCGCGGTGTCCAGGTTGCTCCCTTGTTCGGACGGCTTTCAAACGAGGAACAGCACCGGGTGTTCTCCCCGCACTCCGGTAGAAGGATCGTCCTGTCCACGAATATCGCCGAAACTTCGCTGACGGTTCCCGGCATCCACTATGTCGTGGATACCGGTACTGCCCGCATCTCCCGATATTCGATACGCACCAAGGTGCAGCGACTGCCGATTGAACCCATCTCGCAGGCCAGCGCAAACCAGCGTTCCGGCCGTTCCGGCCGGGTGGCCGACGGTATCGCCATCCGGCTCTACTCTGAGGAGGACTTCAACGCCCGCCCCGAGTTCACTGATCCTGAGATCCTGCGCACCAACCTCGCCAGCGTCATCCTCCAGATGGCCTCCCTCAACTTGGGCGATATCAATGAGTTTCCCTTCGTTGAGACCCCCGACCCCCGGGCCATCCGCGATGGCCTGCTCCTACTCCATGAGCTCGGGGCCGTTGAGCAACGCGAGAACCACGGGCAGCCCGTACTCACCCCGATCGGCCGCGATCTCTCCCGGATTCCGGTGGATCCCCGCATGGCCCGCATGCTCGTCGAGGCGCAGCGGCTCGGCGTGCTGCACGAGGTCATCATCGTGGTGGCGGCAATGACCATCCAGGATGTCCGCGAGCGACCGCTGGAAAAACAGGCACAAGCAGATCAGGCCCATGCCCGATTCAAGGACCCCACCAGCGACTTCCTCAGTTTCCTCAAGCTCTGGGACTATATCCTCACCCAGCGTGATGACATGACCGGCAATGCCTTCCGGAAATTGATGAAGAAGGAATTCCTCCACTACATGCGCATCCGGGAGTGGCGCGACCTTACCCGTCAGCTCCGGGACGTCACCAAGCAACTGGGATGGTCCACCCCGGAGGAAGTCGTCGGCAAACGCGACCCGGATGCGATCCATCGTTCCCTGCTGGCTGGCCTGCTCTCCCAGATCGGTGTCCGAAAGGGTGATACCCGGGAATTCCTGGGCGCCCGAGGTACCACCTTCATGGTCTTCCCCGGTTCTTCACTGGCGAAAAAGCCCCCGCGGTTCCTCATGACTGCCGAGCTGGTGGAAACCTCCCGGCTCTGGGCACGGGACGTCGCCAGCATCGAGCCGGCCTGGGTGGAGAAGATTGCCGGTGATCTGCTCCGCCACCAGTACTCGGAACCCCATTGGTCAGGCAAGCGCACCGCCGCGATGGCCTACCAGCGCTCCACCCTCTATGGCCTGACCATTATCGCCGACCGATTGGTCCCCTATCACCGGGTTGATCCGGCGGCCGCCCGTGACATGTTCATCCGCCATGCCCTGGTTGAGGGCGATTGGAACACCCACCACAAGTTCTTCCACGAGAACGTGGCCAAGCTGGAGCACGCCGCCGAAATCGAGGAGCGGCTCCGCCGCCGCGGCATCGTCGCTGACGAGGATTCCCTCTTCGACTTCTATGATTCCCGGCTGCCCGCTGAAATCACCACTGGCAGCCATTTCGACTCCTGGTGGAAGAAGACGCACCGGGAAAACCCGACTCTCCTGGACTTCAACCCGGAGGAACTCCTCGGCGAGGGCGCGGAAGGTATGACCGAAGCCGCGTTCCCGGATACCTGGCGCAAGGGCGATATCGACTACACCCTCTCCTACCGCTTTGAACCTGGCCATCCGCAGGATGGTGTGACCGTGGAGATTCCGATCCCGATGCTCGCGGGAATGGACACTGAGAGCTTCGACTGGCTGGTGCCAGGCCTCCGGGAGGAACTGCTCACCGAGCTCATCCGAGCGCTTCCCAAGGCACTGCGTCGCACCGTGGTCCCAGCCCCGGAATTTTCCGCCCGGGCGCTGCCGAAACTGACCCCTTATCTCAGTCCGGTGACCGAGCAACTCGCCACGGCTCTCCGAGAGCTCGGCGGCAACGGCATTAATGCCGAGGATTTCCGGCCAAGTGCTCTTCCCTCGCACCTGCGGATGACCTACGCGGCCGTCGATAAGCACGGCAAGATCACCGACACCGACAAAAACCTCGGAGCGCTCAGGGAGCGCCGGGCCGGACAGATTCGATCTTCACTGTCCAAAGCCGGCCGTCAGGCAGAAAGCGCGGCGGCCAAGGAATGGACCGCAGATTCACTGGGAGTACTCGCGCCGGAAGTGACCACCAAGATTGACGGCCATGCGGTCACCGCCTACCCCTCCCTCGTGGCCACTGCAGACGGGGTCGCGGTGAAGGTGATGCCCACCAAGGCGCAGGCCGAGACCTCCATGATGACGGCGACACTCACCCTGCTGATGCGGGAAATCAGTGTCAACGCCAACCAGATGACCAAGGGCCTTCCGCTGCAGCAGCGGGTGGCGGTGGATAACTATCCACACGGTGGCCCTGCCGGTCTGGTGGAGGATGCGCGCATCGCTGCGATCCGTGATGGCATGCTCCGCCACGGTGGCCCGGTGCGCGACCCGGAGAAATTCCAGGAGCTCAAGGCGGCGGTGTCACCGGAGGTCGCCGGAGAGGTGCGTCGTTCCGTGGTCAGCCTGGCTCCCGCCCTGGTCGGTTATGCCAATATCCGGGGCGAATTGGCACAGTGGACCGGCGAGGCCATCGAAGATATGAAGCGCCAGCTGGATTTCCTGCTACCCGCACACGCCATCAGTGTCCACGGGATAACCCACCTGCGACATCTCCCCAGGTATCTTCAGGCGATGCAGATACGGCTGGAGGAAATGCCCAGGGATCCGGACAAGGATGCCGATCGTCAGGACATTGTCGATGGAGTCCTCGACTACCTGAGTCGTCGACTACAGAAGCTACCTACGGGAAGGGAAAAGACCCGTGCGGTCAAGGACATCCGGTGGATGATCGAGGAGCTACGGGTCAGTCTCTTTGCCCAACGTCTAGGTACCGCACAGCCGGTCTCTGAGCGCCGGATCCAAAAGGCGATCGACAAACTCAGTTAAGACGGATCTCCCGGATCGAGACTCTAGGTTTGGTTCCGGGAGCGACGGCGCATCAGACGGATTTCCGACTCGAAGTCGTCAGCGCTCTCAAAAGACTTGTAGACGGATGCGAAGCGGAGGTAGGCCACCTCATCGAGCTCTCGGAGCGGCTCCAGGATCGCCAGACCGATTTCATTGGCGTTGATCTGCGAGCTACCTTGTCCACGGACCGCCTCCTCCACTTCCTGCGCGAGGCGCTTCAAGGCATCATCAGAGACATCCCTTCCCTGGCAAGCACGGCGCACACCGGTAATTACCTTGTCACGGCTGAAGGGTTCGGTGACACCATTGCGTTTGATCACCAGGAGTACCGCCTTCTCGACCGTGGTGAACCGACGCTTGCAGGAGCTGCACTCCCGTCGGCGGCGAATCGAGGACCCGCCCTCGTAGACCCGGGAATCAATCACCCGAGAATGGTCATGATGGCAAAAGGGACAGTACACGGGAGTTTCAGAACCTCTCTGCGGGGCCGGTCGGCATCGTAAATATCGCGCTCCCCACAGAGGACAGCGTACCCGCCCCGAATCAGCGGACGGACACAGACATTTCCTGGCCCGGCAGCGTGGTGTTCGGGACCGGCTCATCCCAGTCACCGCCGAGGACCATCCCGACCACGAAAGCAAGCCCGAAGACCGCACCCGCCAAATATGCCTGAGTAGACTCCCCCAACTGAAGTCCGCTTTTGCGCAGGCACTTCGGAGCCATGGTGACCCTGGAAGGGGTTAGTCCCTCTGTTCGAATTTCCCGGGAAAGGCGACGTATTCCGACGCCCCGAGGAGAGAGGGAAAACCCCTCCCTCGGCTCCCATATCGCCGCCGCAGGAACGACCCTGGAATCAAATTTATTGTTGATCTGTGCTGGTTGAGTGTGATTAAGAGAAATCGCCACCATCATGTCCTTTCATCCGTGGGCAATCCTAGGAACCCGCCCCGCCACACCCAAACATCTCTCGCTCAGGTATTCGAATACACTTTTCTGTTCGATTTATAACATGCCTTCGAACACTTGTCCAGATAAATCCCCCTTTTCTCGAACATTCGTGTTAAATTCGAATGTGATGGGGCAGGGTTCGCCCAGAAACCGACCAGCTGATTCGAATAGCAGGACTGTCGCCCCGCCGAAGCGGACCTACAACCGCACCGGCTGAACACTGACCCTCGTTGGTCCAGACCTAAGGAGCTTCTGACATGGCCCGCGCCAGAGCCAAAGCAACATCCTCGAAGACCACTGCCAGCGGCAAAACCCAGAAGTCGGACCTCTCCGACCGGCAGCGTCGGATCCTCGAGGTCATCCAGGATGCGGTGGTGCTGCGGGGTTACCCGCCAAGCATCCGCGAGATCGGCGATGCCGCCGGCTTACAGTCCACCTCCTCGGTGGCCTACCAGCTCAAGGAGCTGGAAAAGAAGGGCTACCTACGCAGGGACCCGAATAAGCCGCGCGCCGTGGACGTTCGAAAGCTTCCTGGAGGTGAGTTTGGGAGAGAACCTGTCGCTGCCAAGCCGGCAGCAGCCGGCAGCATCCCGGCCGAGGCAAGTTCCGCCAGCTATATCCCGGTGGTCGGTTCCATCGCCGCCGGATCCCCGATCCTGGCGGAGCAGAATGTCTCGGATTATTTTCCGCTCCCCGCTGAGATCGTTGGCGACGGCGAACTGTATATGCTGCAGGTCGTCGGCGAATCGATGCGCGACGCCGGTATTCTGGACGGCGACTGGGTTGTTGTTCGCTCCCAGCCGGTCGCCGAGCAGGGCGAATTCGTCGCCGCACTCATCGAGGGAGAGGCCACCGTCAAGGAGTTCCACAAGGACTCCACCGGCATTTGGCTCCTGCCCCACAATGACGCCTTCTCCCCCATCCCCGGCAACGATGCCGAGATCATGGGCAAGGTCGTCTCAGTGATGCGCAAGCTCTAGTCCCCAGGTAGACGGGCCACGGCATAGCTGCCGCGGTTCGAGACCGGGGATTATTAGCCACCGCCCGAACCTCACCCCCGAACTTCGTTCCGCGCAGCTGCCGCCTATACGGATATAGGTCTGCCGGATGAGCTATTTCCAGAGGTCAATGCAGTTTCTTCTGATACTTCAGAATTTTCTATTCACCCCGGAGAGGGGTGCGTGGAAAATGAATCTGCTACTGCTTCTGCCGAAAGTGGGAGAATCGGAAATTGATGGAACAACGTCACGCAGTTCGATCCCATTAGACCGAGGAAGTTGGATGTACGCTGAGGAACGCCGCCGCCAGATCGCTTCGCTGACCGCTGTCGAAGGTCGCGTTAACGTCACCGAGCTTGCGGAACGATTCGAAGTTACCGCCGAGACCATCCGCCGCGATCTTGCAGTGCTGGACCGCGAGGGAATCGTACACCGCGTCCATGGTGGCGCAGTGGCCAGCCAGACCTTCCAGACCGCTGAGTTCAGCCTGGACACCCGCTTTCGCTCGGCCTCCGCCGCAAAATCGGCGATCGCCCGGGCTGCCCTGGACCAATTACCCGCTGCCCGCGGCAGCATGTTTCTCGATGCCGGCACCACCGTCACGGCACTGGCCAACCTGATCACCGAACAACCGCGAGCCCGGGAATGGTCGATCGTGACCAATAGCTTGGTCACCGCCCTGAACCTCGCTAATGCCGGGCTGACCGAGGTGCAGCTCTTGGGAGGCAGCGTCCGCGCCATCACCCAGGCGGTCGTCGGTGATACCGCACTACGCACTCTGGCGCTGATGCGCGGCGATGTCGCGTTCATCGGTACCAACGCCCTGACTCTGGACCACGGTCTTTCCACCGCAGATCCCCAGGAAGCCGCCATCAAGGCCGCGATGGTCACCAATGCTCACAAAGTTGTCGTCCTCTGTGACTCCACCAAGCTGGGCAATGATTACCTGGTCAGTTTTGCCGGCATCAATGACATCGACGTGGTCATCACCGATGAGGGTGCTCCCGAGACCTTCCTTGAGGCACTCCGGGAACGTGAGATTGAAGTGATCATCGCGAGCTAATGCTCTGCGTTTTAAATTTGGCACCAGTTTTGTAGAGCACGGAATCGCGCAAAGAGACTGTCGGCGGAATCTTGCTGGTCATCGCTGCAGCGATTGCGCTCATCTGGGAAACTCGCCAGCAGCTGAGTCCTACTTCGCGCTCCGGGACTTCACTCGTTATCTTGGCAGTGCAGCCGCACCTATCTCCCAGCCACCCTCCCCCAGAAGCCGCCTATCGGGGAGTTCAGCCCACATGCAATCTGGTGGTGGTTGCGGGAAGTACGGGTGCTCGTTCCTTCGCAATAACAGCCCACGCTGCTAGCGAAGCGTGGGCGATCTCCTGCTATTTGGCCGCGAGATCGGCCTGATCGGTGGTCTCAATTCCATCGTCGGTGATCAGGAACGTCATGAGGTCTTCACCCAAGACTACTTCACCGTCATAGTTTTCTTTCGTGCGGGCGATCATTTCTTCATCGGTGATGCCCTCGACCTTGCCTGGAATCCCGTTGACAAAGTGCGTATAAACGGCGAGCTTCGGCTGGGCCTCGGCGAAAATCTCACCGGCCTGATCCGGGGTGGTGTGATGTGAGATCACCTGGGGCAGGACATCGCGGTCCTGGAAAGCGGCAACCTCGTGGAGCATGAGGTCCACGTCCTTGCCATAGGTGACCACGTTCTGGTGAGGAATGGTATCGCCGCTGATGAGCACTGATTTACCGTTGTAGTCGATGCGGAACCCCTTGGAAGGCTTGATAACATCTGCGGGGTCGTGCTGGACCTCAAACATCGTCACCTGCAGGCCATCCTGATCGAAAATGACACCGTCCTCGGTGAACTCATGCGCCGCGATACCGGTGGTGTCCCGCTCGACTTCACCGTCCGCGACACGGACATCGATGTCATTCTGGAAGGCATCGCGCACGTTATCAACAATATTAGTCACTCCCTCCGGACCATAGACATTGAAGGTCCCCTCCCGGCCGCCGAAAGCCGGCACGTAGCCGGTCATCCACAGATCATCGATGCTGATGACGTGATCCGAATGGAAATGTGTGAGGAATAACCCGTCGACCTGCCCGGCTTCCACGCCTGCCTGGATCAGTCGGATGATGGCGCCGCGGCCCGCATCGATGACATAGTTCTTCTCCCCTGCCTGAATGAGTACTGAGAAGCCGAAGCGCTCGGTGCTGGGGATCGGGCTGCCGGTACCCAGGAGGGTGACCCGCAGGTCACCTTCCGCCGGCGGGGTTGCCGCCGGATGAGTCGATTCGGTGACATTGACCGGGAAATCATTGGCTGAGATCGCCTGGGTGGCAGCAGCTTCACCGGCTGCTGCAGTTCCGGTGGCGGACTTATCCTCCGGGGTCCCCTGCGTCCCGGTAGCTGCGCAGGCGGTAATACCTGTCAGGGAAAGGAGCAGGGCTCCGGTCACCAAGGTCTTCGCCAGCGGGCGGGCACCGGAAAGTGAGAGGTTCATGTGTCATAGTCCAATCGTTCGTGTGAATTTATTCATATGAAGATAGCAAGCAAAAAAGACATGACCTAACTCATTGTGTCCGCTCCCCCTATGGTGCTGTCTCAGATCCGGCATCCCACGATTATTGCGCACCCGCACCCAGCCTGAACCTGGCAATGTCTTCGCAGCGAACTTCACCTGAGTTGCCGACAAGGGCCAACGTGCCGGCGCCTGGTTCTACCACCTGGGCGAGATGCGGGGACCGCTGTAGCTCCATACACCCTAATCCGGATCAAGTTGTAGGTGCCGCTGAAAATACCTGTTCTCTCCACCCCGGAGGGTTGAATCCACCTCATCAGATCCGCCGTCGCCGGACCTGAACCGGGATTCGCTGCGGAATCCGGACGTGCCTTGGCTGCGGTGTGGTTGTTGGTCGGATGGAACTGGATGGGCGGGCATCACCGCACGCTGTAGATCACGACTGCGAATCTGTTGGTTTCCGCCCATTGATGTCCACCGTTCCCGCAGCTTCACCGGTGGTCTGAAAATCTCGGCCATGCTCGCTGAGTTCCAGACCGCTGTCCTCGAGTTTTTGCGTGCGTCCCCCTATTGCCGCGCGGGACACCATCAAACAAAGTGCTACCAGCGACTGTCCCGGAGCAGGTTGTTCGGACAGGCCGGCAGTCTCAGGCCTCCGACTCCCACAGCTCGACTTCGGCCATGGCCTTGGCCTCTGGTGCGCTCCCGGCCCGGACCGCCGCCCTAGCCGCACGCTGGCAGGCCGCCAGACTCACCTCAGAGAGGCGCAGCCCCACTTCGGCAATCGCCGTGACCGCCGGGGACAAAGAGTTGACCCCCAGCCCTACAAGGACGCAGGCGAGCACAGGGTCGGCAGCGGCTTCCCCGCATACCCCGACGTCGGTGCTCAGACGTTGCCCTTCCCGGCACGTGTGCTGAATCAGTCGCAGCACCGCCGGTTGCCAGGGGTCAGCAAATTCACTGAGTTCCGGAGACATCCGATCAGCGGCCATAACGTACTGCGTCAGGTCATTGGTACCGATGGACACGAAGCTCAGCTGCGGCATAATCAGATCCGCCATCAGGGCAGCTGCTGGCACCTCGATCATCGCCCCGGGGATCAACCCACGGTCCCGGCAGAGCCCGGAGAACCATTCCGCTTCTGCGGGGGTGGTCAACATCGGTGCCATCACCCAAGGATCCGCCGCCGTCGCGGCTCCCGCCTGTGCGATGGCATCGAGTTGATTAGTCAACAGGCGTGGCTGGTCCCAGGCAACCCGCAGTCCCCTGACTCCCAACGCCGGGTTCTCCGCTGTCGGCAGATTCGCGAAGGACAGGGGTTTATCTGAACCGGCGTCGAAGGTCCGGAATACCACTCTTCTGCCGGGAAATGCCCTCAAAACTTCCTGATACAACCTGGCCTGCTCCACCACCGTGGGTTCCTCCCGGGCATTGAGGAAGGGAACTTCAGTCCGGAAGAGCCCGATGCCTTCCGCCGGGCTGGTGGCAGCGTGCTGCGCGGAAATGATCGAGGTGACGCTGCCCAGCAGCGTAATCCGATGCCCATCTCTGGTCTGCGCCGGTCCACGCCATTGGGCAAGGCGGTGTGAACGGATGTCCCCGCCCTTCACCAGAGCCTGGGCGAGCAGGGGATCCGCCTCGGTGCGCACGATACCGGTGCCGCCATCGACCAGGACATTCTGTCCCTCATGAACCTTGTGCAGGGTTTTCCCCACCCCGACGACGCAGGGTATCCCCAGCTGACGGGCGATGATGGCCGTATGGCCGGTCCTCCCGCCGCGGACAGTCACCAGCGCCATCACCTGCGCCGGATCCAGCATGGCGGTGTCCGCTGGCGAGAGATCATCCGCGAAAAGCACCACCGGCTGTGTGAACACCGGCAGACCAGGTTCGACATCTCCCCTGATCTCCGCGATAACCCGGTCCCGGAGGTCCTCAAGATCGACGATTCTTTCTGCCATCCTTCCCCCGAGGGTGGCGAACATGGTGGTGAACTTCTCAGTGGCCCTCACCGCCGCGTAATCGGCCGCATACCCCACCGTCACCGCCTTGCGTGCTTCTCGACGCCACGCCGGGTCCGCCACCATCACCGCTGCGGCTCGCAGCAGTTCAGCGGCCGCCCCGGTCGCGACGTCGGCACGCGCATTCAGCCGTCCCGCGATCTTTTCGGTGGCGATAATGAATTTCTCGAATTCGCGCTGACGGGCCCCCTCCGGGACCTGTTCCCCCGGAACGGGCATTTTTGGCCGTGCCTGAGCCCACATGCTAGGCCCATAGGCGATGCCAGACACAACAGCGCTACCCTGAAAGGAGTTATTGACGGGGTCGCGGTCCACACCGGTTGTCATATTAGGCTCCATGTTCCGGATAGTAGTCGTGGTCGGCACCGGCCACTGTCAGCTGAACCATCCGCCCCTGGGCACCTAGCGAAATGGAGTGACATTGACCTACACCGGCGTTCCGATCCGGTATCTGAGCGGAGCATCAACGGCTCTCCCGGTGAGGCATCCTCACCCAGTGTTCGCC
Organism: Corynebacterium sp. A21; assembly: GCF_052266655.1. Lineage (NCBI taxonomy): Bacteria > Bacillati > Actinomycetota > Actinomycetes > Mycobacteriales > Corynebacteriaceae > Corynebacterium > Corynebacterium sp. A21. The sequence continues at coordinate 527,322 of NZ_JBQPQY010000001.1, read as the reverse complement.
ACCCGTTCACCAAGGGCGGGGAATCCCGCATGATCCTGACCTTTACCCCCAATCCAAGTATCGACCGTTCCTTGGAATTGTCCGCCCCGCTCCAGCGTGGAGCGGTGCAACGACTGCGGGACAGCCAGCGGGCCGCCGGCGGCAAAGGCATCAACGTCGCCCACACCCTGCATCTCGCCGGATATCCCACCTTGGCGGTCCTGCCCGCCCGGGAGGACGATCCGATGCTGCGGCTGATTGATCTCACCGGACTTCCCTACTCTCGGGTCGATATTCCAGATCTGGCGCGCATCAACACCACGGTCACCGAGCCTGATGGGACGACCACTAAACTCAATGGCCCCGGCGCGCGTCTGGACGCCAGTGCCCAGGATGAATTGTTTGAGCAGCTGCTCAGGCATGCGCCCCTGGCCCAGTGGTTGGTGATGGCCGGATCGCTGCCACCGGGGGTGCCGTTGGACTGGTATTCCCAGTTGATCAGGAGGGTGCACTCAATACTTCCGGAGATCAAGATCGCCGTGGACACCTCTGACCGTCCACTGTTGGAGCTTGCCCGGAGTTTTTCGGTTGCCACCCCCGACCTGATCAAACCCAATGTGATGGAATTGGGCCAGCTCTGCGGTATCGATAGTCAGTATTTAGAGTCCCAGGCTGCCGCCGGGGATCTGTCCCAGGTGCTTGCGGCCACCCAGCGGCTCATGGCTCAGGGCCTACGGGAGGTGTTGGTGACGCTTGGTCCGGCAGGTGCGTTGTTGGTCAATGGTTCCGCCGCCTGGTACGCCACCGTGGATGCCGTTAGACCGGTTTCCACGGTCGGGGCTGGCGATGCCCTACTTGCAGGCTATCTCCTCGGCCGGGTACAGGACCAGTCACCGGCCGATGCGCTGGCCCAGGCAGTGGCCTATGGTCGGGCCGCAGTGGAGTTGCCCGGAACCACCATGCCTTCCCCGGAACATCTTTCCTTTTCTGCGGTGCGGGTGACACAGGTGGTCTAGCCCCCCTTTCTGCTCCCGGGTAGGTTCGCGGCTGCCCCAACCGGGGGCATAATTATCACATCGATTCACCAGTCCGGCTTTAATGAGGGGGTGAACTCGATTTCAGGGAAGCTCCTCAGCACGGCCCAAGTGCGCCTTGACGCCGACCTAGGTGCTTCTGCTGAGTCGGTGATCTCTGAATTGGCACTGCTTCTCGAGAGTTCCGGCCGGGTACGTTCCGCCGGGGAATTCACTGCGGTAGTCCTGGCCAGGGAAGCACAGTCCCCCACCGGAGTCGCCGGTGGCGCCGCCATCCCACACGGGCGGTGTGCGGCAGTCCTGAAACCTTCATTGGCCTTCGCCAGGCTTTCCCGGCCGGTGGATTTCGGCGGCCCCACCGGGGAGAGTGATCTGATTCTCCTGATTGCGGTCCCAGCTGATGGCGCTAAAACTCACCTGAAACTTCTCGCTAAACTGGCCCGGGCACTCCTGCGGGCGGATTTTCTCAGTGCGCTGCGTTTGGCTGACACGGCGGAAGCCGCTGTCGAGGTGATCTGTGTGGCTCTCGGGGACACCCCCACCACAACTTCTCCAATTAAGACTCCGGATAAGACCCGGCCCTCCCAGGGACCTGTCCCCATCTTCGCCACTGCGGCGAAAGAAGGCGATGAGGTGATCAGGGTATTGGCGGTAACCGCCTGCCCCACAGGTATCGCGCAGACCTACATGGCCGCAGATATGTTGCTGCAAACTGCAGCCACTCGCAATGATGTCCGCTTGGTCGTGGAATCCCAGGGGTCAGCCGCCCCGATCCCACTTGATCCGAAGGTGGTCGACCGGGCTGATGTGATCATCTTTGCCGCGGATATCTCTGTCTCCGGAAGGGAACGCTTCGCCGGTAAACCTTATATCAGCTCGGCGGTGCGGCGCGCCATGAATGAGCCCGGCGCGATGCTGGATGAGGCGGTGGCGGCTGCCCAGGACCCCGATGCCCCACGGGTTCCGGGGGTGAGGAGCTCCCCTGCCGGCGATCTGGGGGAGGCGACCGGGCTCGGCCAGATGGCGGGGTCAACCAGCACTGCGCTGAGCTGGGGCCGCAGGGTACGTCAGGCGATGATGACCAGCGTGGCGTATATGGTGCCGTTTGTGGCCGCTGGTGGCCTCCTCATCGCCCTGGGTTTTCTGTTGGGCGGTTCTGATGTCGCTGAGGTCTGGCCTGGGGTGGTCACCAACTACTCGCCGGCGAACCTGCCCCTTGAGCCGGGGCTGCTGGAGGGTGAGGTGATTCTTCTCGAGCGTTCCGGATGGTTGCTCTATCTGGGGGCGGTGCTCTACGGCACCGGAATTCTGGCGATGCAGTTGATTGTTCCCGCCCTTTCCGGGTTTATCGCCTTCGGGTTGGCGGGGCGGCCGGGTCTGGCGCCGGGGTTTGTCGGCGGCGCGATCTCGCTCTTCCTCGGAGCGGGTTTCCTCGGGGCTCTGGTTACCGGGGTGTTAGCGGGCGCGGTGGCTGCTGGGATCGGCCGGTGGCAGGCTCCCCGGTTGTTGGCTTCCTTGGTTCCGGTGGTGATCATTCCACTGCTGAGCACCCTGGCGGTGGGTCTGGCGATGTTCCTGCTGCTGGGTCGGCCGCTGGCGAACCTGCTGACTTTGTTGAGTGACTGGCTGGCTTCCTTAAGCGGTTCCTCGGCGCTGCTCTTCGGGGCGTTGCTGGGGATGATGATGTGTGTGGACCTTGGCGGGCCGATGAATAAGGCGGCCTATCTCTTCGCCACTGCGGGGCTGTCCACCGGTGATATGGCTTCTACCCAGGTGATGGCGGCGGTGATGGCCGCCGGGATGGTGCCACCGATCGCGATGTCCCTGGCCACGCTGATCCGGGGGAGGCTATTCACTCCGGCGGAACGGGCGAACGGTAAGTCGGCGTGGGTGTTGGGCTTGAGCTTTGTCACTGAGGGGGCGATTCCCTTCGCCGCGGCAGATCCCCTGCGGGTGATTCCTTCAGTGGTACTCGGTGGTGCGGTGACCGGCGCCCTCTCGATGTCCCTGGGGGTGGGTTCTCCGGTACCGCACGGGGGTGTGCTGGTGCTCTTTGCGATCGATCCCTGGTTGACCTTCCTCCTGATCATTGCGGTGGGCTCAGGTGTCGGGGCGATCGCGGTGGTCCTGATCAAGCAATTCTGGCCGAGTCGCCTGCTCGGTGGCACGGGGTCTGCGCGTTCTCTAGGATGAGTGAGGTAACTAAGCGGCCCGCATGTGCGCCCTTTTCAGCTAAGAATTCTCAAGGAAGGGATTCCGCCGGTGGTTTCCAGAACTGTGACCGTAGGTTCCATGGTGGGTCTGCACGCCCGCCCGGCCGCCCTGATCGCGGCTGCGGCCGCAGCTTTCGATGCTGAGGTTTTTCTCGAACTCCTCGGGGATCCGACGGCGGAGTTGACCGAGGCGGACTCCTCGTTGATGATCATGGCCCTGGGCGCAGAGCATGGTGATCAGGTGTCGGTTTCCTCAGAGAGTCAGGCTGCGGTGGACAAGATCGCCGGGATGATCGAGTCCAACCTCGATGCCGTCTGATCCAGCGCCCCAGGGCTGCCCCGCGGCGTCGGCAAGCGCCTAGAACTTCGCCTGTTGGCCTTCACCCACATTGATGTAGAGCCACTTGAGAATCGGGTAGCCGATGATGATGCCGATTGAACCCCAGGCGATTCCCTCCAACGTGACGCCGAAAACGTTCAGCGTCAGGTTACCGATGCCCGCGACTAGGGCCACCGCTGCGGCGGTGAGGTTGACCGGATTATTGAATTCGACTTTGGCGTCCATCCAGATCCGGACGCCGAGCAGACCGATCAGTCCGTAAAGCACCAGAGTTGCGCCACCGAGCACACCGGTGGGGATGGTGAAGATCAGGGCACCGAACTTCGGGATGAAGGCCAGGGCGATCGCCGTAATCGCAGCCACCCAGTAGGCGGCGGTTGAATACACCTTCGTGGCTGCCATGACCCCGATGTTCTCGGCGTAGGTGGTGGTACCGGAACCACCGAAGCCACCGGCCAGAGTAGTGGCCAGGCCATCACCGATCAGGGCATTTCCAGCCAGGTCATCAAGGTTTCGGCCGGTCATCGCGCTGACAGCCTTGACATGGCCGATATTTTCGGCGATGAGCACGACCAGTACCGGCAGGGTCACCAGGATCGCAGAGAGCTGAAACTCGGGGGTGTGAAACTCGGGCAGGCCGATCCAGGCTGCCGCGCGCACCGTGTCCACCGCGCCTTCGGCGAGGTTGCCACTGAGGGCGGCAAAAACCCAGCCGATGATCACACCGAGCAGGATCGCCAGCCGGGAAATCATGCCTCGGCCGGCGACGGTCAGCACCAGGATCGACAGCAGGGTCACCGTGGACACCAGTGGTTGCTGGCCAAAGTTGGCGGTGGCGGTGGGTGCCAGATTCAGGCCGATCAGGGCAACGATGGCACCGGTCACCGCCGGTGGCATCACCGCATCAATGATTTTTCGGCCCAGGATCCGGACGATCACCCCGACCAGAATCAGGACCAGGCCGGTGATGAGGACACCACCGATCTGGGCACCGATGCCATAGCTCTGGCTGGCGGCCAGCGGCGCGATGAAGGCAAAGGAGCTGCCCAGATAGGAAGGCAGCCGGTTGCGGGTGATCAGCAGGAAAATGATGGTGCCGAGACCGGAGAACAGCAGGGTGGTGTTCACCGGGAACCCGGTCAGGGTGGGCACCAGCAGGGTGGCACCGAACATCGCCACCACATGTTGCATACCAATGCCGATGGTTCGGGGCCAACTCAGTCGTTCATCAGGGGCGACGACGGCGCCGGGGAGAATCTTCTTGCCGTCACCGTGGACGGTCCAGCCAAAGGAGGTCTTCACGGATCCCGATTATCCGCCGTGAACACCTTGATGGGAAATCAGGGTGTTCACAGTGGATCTCAGGATCGGTGCCGCGGCTTTGACAACGCCCCTGGCTAAGATCCTCGGATCAGCCTCCGGAACCCTCAGAGTCCGGTTCGCCAGCCACCTCACCGATGGCGGAAGCTTCAGCTACTTCATCTGTTTCATCCTCATCCACGGTCTCAACAAGGAACTCCTTGAGCTCACCCACCATGGACTGCGGCAGGCGGACATCAACGAGGGTCCCCTCGTTGGTGTAGGTCTCACTGCGGACGGTACCGAACTCATGCAGCCGGGAGACGATCTCCCCGCGGGTGAAGGGGATCAGCACGGTGATGTGGGCATCGAGAGAGTTGAGGAAGAGCTCCACCCGGGCCTCGAGCTCGGGTATCCCCTCCCCCGTCAACGCCGAGATGAAGACGACATCATCAAGCGCATGACGCAATTCGGCCAGTGCGAGCGGGTCGGCGGCGTCGATTTTATTAACGACGATGACCTCCGGCGGTGCCTCCTGCCCGGTTTGGCGGACGATGTCGAGGATCACCTTGTTCACCGCCTCAATCTGCTTCAGTGGGAAGGGATCGGAACCGTCCACCACGTGCAGCATCAGGTCCGCCTCGAGTACCTCCTCCAGCGTGGACTTGAAGGCCTCAATCAGCTGGGTGGGCAGATGCCGGACGAAGCCGACGGTGTCGGTGAAGACTACGGAGCGGCCATCGGCCAGCTCCGCCCGGCGGGTGGTCGGGTCCAAGGTGGCGAAAAGCGCGTTCTCGACCAGTACCCCGGCATCGGTCATCACATTGATCAGGGAGGACTTTCCGGCATTGGTGTAGCCGGCGATGGCGATCTGCGGGATCGTCGAGGCCCGTCGCTGGGAACGCTTGATCTCGCGGGCGGTCTTCATCCCCTTGAGTTCCTTACGCAGTTTCGCCATATCGGTACGCAGGCGACGACGGTCCGTCTCGATCTTCGTCTCACCGGGGCCGCGTAGGCCCACTCCGCCGTTGGAACCGGCACGTCCACCCGCCTGTCGGGACAGCGTGCCACCCCAACCACGGACCCGGGTGATCAGGTACTCCATCTGGGCCAACGAGACCTGGCTCTTGCCCTCTTTGGAGGTGGCGTGCTGGGCAAAGATATCGAGGATGAGCATGGTGCGGTCGATGACCTTGGTGTTGAGCGCGTTCTCCAGGGCGACCAGCTGACCGGAGGTGAGCTCACCATCACAGATCACGGTGTCTGCACCGGTGGCCTCGATGATGTCACGCAGCTCCTTGACCTTGCCGGAGCCGATGTAGGTAGCGGGATCCGGCTTGTCACGTTTCTGGTAGAGCGTCTCGATGACCTCGGCGCCGGCGGTCTCGGCCAGGGCGGCGAGCTCGGCGATCGAGGCCTCGATCTCGGCGGTGGTCCCTTCGGTCCACATGCCGACCAGGATCACCTGCTCAAGTCGAACCTTGCGGTACTCAACCTCATAAATGTCAGCGGCATCATCGGAGCGGACCGTGGCATCCAGGCCGGTCTGGCGGCGGGCATTACGTGCCTCCAGATCCAGATCACCGGTGGTGGGGGTGGAATCTTCCGGCTGGGCGGATTTCTCCGAGCGCAGCAGCCCCGAGTGGTCCTCGCCGGGGTCCTCAGCGGGCTGAGTCGTGGGAAGGTGGTCCCGGAATGCCCGGGCCAACAGATCATCATTGTTCGATTGGGTCATTATCTGCCATTGTTCCATGCAATGACGCCGAGGCGTTAACATCTCTTCGGGAAAAACCCCTCATCGGCCCCAAAAGCGGCTGGTTTGGGTTGTGGGCCCAAAGGTTTAGACTGTTGTCCATGACTACTGATCTCAAGAGCATCGGCCTGGGCTTCGACCGTTGGCAGGAGGCGGTCGAGGCCGCCATCGCCACTAACCAGCTGGTGGTCACCGGCGAGCTTCGGGGTGGCCAGTTGGTCCAGTTCACCGATTATTCCGGTGCCCAGATCAACATTCTGGCGGTGGAGCCCTTCGCCACCTATGCCGGCTTCGACTCCGTCACCCAGACTTTCGCCCACATCCAGATGATCAATGACATCCTGGCTTTCTGCGAGATCGTCGACCCTTTCGGCACCGTCCTCAGCTCGGTGACCTTGAATCTCTCGCAGGGGCCGTTGCTGGTGGATGAACCGATCCAGCAGTGGCAGCAGCTGGGTGTCACTGCTCTGGCCACCGAGGTCACCGTTCATGAGGACGCCGAGGCCTTCACCGCCGCCACTGGCGCGCTCCCGGGTCAGCTCAGCTCTGCCGGCGCGGAGATCCTCGCCGCCGGTTCCGGCGCTGCGGCTCCGGATGCCTCCGCCACCTTCTCTGCCCGCGTGCTTGAGGCTGAATACCGCAGCAATCAGCTCACCGGCCAGCGCTTCATCCACGCCACCGTTGATGGGGCCTTCCCCTTCGACGTCTGTCTGCCCGATGCCCCGGCACTACCGCTCAAGGGCAACATCATTGTCGGCGGCGCAGTGCTGACCGGCAATGTCCTCGCCCCAATCTCCTCTGGTGGCGGCTGTTGTGGTGGCGGCGGCGAGGGCGGCGGTTGTGGCTGCGGCGGCCACTGAGCCCTCCTCCTCTTCATCCCCGCCAATGCCCGAGCAGCCCAGCGATCGAGGAAGGTAGCGCGTGTCTGACACCCCGGGACAAGGTTCCAGAACCGATCGTCAGACGACCTGGCTGATCGTTATCGCGCTGTGCTGTCTGGTGCTGGTGGCCTGGCTCAAAGTCCCCGGACTGCTACTCTCGGTGCCGATCATTCTGGTGACCATTCTGGTGGCCCGGAGCCGGCCCGATGAACCGGAGACCCGGGCATTACGTTCTTCGATCGAGCTCTCTGCGGAGGACATCCACCACGTGATCCTGGATTATGAGCAGTTCAGCAACTCGCCGGACACTGATTCCGTGGCTGATCGCACCCTCTACCGCCCAGCATTGCGGGACGAGGACTGCGCGCACCCCGACTTGGAGAACTTCCGTTTCCAGTACAACTCGAACCGGAGATTCCTCAGCCGCCTACCAGCCCGCCTGCTCGCCGATCTCACGGTGACCGAGCTGGAGCAGCTACTCAATGTGACCGATCGCCGCGCCCAGGAGCTCAAGGATTCCTGGCTGTTGGCCCGGCACACCGCAAAACGGCTCGGCAACGACTACTAGCCCGGCGCTTATCGACGCCCTGTGGCCGGGGGTCAGCGCAGCAGTGCCGCGGTGTCCACCTCACCGGTGGCCAGGATCCGGGAGGGCCCGGTCAGCGTGGAGTGCTCACCAGCGATCTCGACTCGGACCCGGCCGCCGGGAACTATCACGGTGACGGTGCCGTCAAGCTGTCCGGCATCGGCGAGTGCTGCCCGGGCGGCGGCTACGGTGCCGGTGCCGCAGGAGCGGGTCTCCCCCACGCCACGCTCATAGACCCTCATGTGCACCCTGCCCTCACGCAGCTCTGTCACGATCTCAACGTTGACACCTTCGGGGAAGAACTCCTCATCGAAGACCGGAGCCACCAGATCCCACTGCGCCAGGTCCGCAGGGGTCAAGCCAGGAACCACTGCCGCCAGGTGCGGATTCCCCAGATCCACCCCGAGGCCAGCCACCTTGAGCTGACCGAAAAAAGCGGATGACACCCCGGTCACCTCGGCATTGCCCATGTCCACGGAGACCTCGGCAGCACCCGGATCCCAGGAGTAGATCTTCACCGCGCGGGCCCCGGCGCGGGTTCCCACGGTGAAGTCCTCGACGTCGACAAGCCCCCGGGAACGGAGCCAGTGGGCGAAGAGCCGCACACCGTTGCCGCACATCTCCGCCAAGGACCCATCAGCGTTGCGGTAGTCCATGAACCAGTCCGCGCGGTGGATGCCGGCCCCCAGCTCGGCAAGCTCGCCGCTGTCGAGCAGCGCGCCAGCGCGGATCACCCGGAGGATCCCGTCTGCGCCCAATCCCGCGCGTCGGTCACAAAGGGCGGCAATCAACTCCGGGGACAGCGGCGTGTCACCGGCGGCGTCCTCAATGATCAGAAAGTCATTCTCGGTGGCGTGTCCCTTGGCGAAGTGGAGGATTCCGGGGACCTGTGCTGGATCGGTGGTATTCACCCTAGAAATTCTAGCGCCTGTGCCCCGGTATCCCCGGCGGCATCCAACCAGTGGATCCGGGGATCCCGATTGAACCAGCTCTTCTGACGGCGGACATAGCGGCGGGTGCCGGTGATGGTCCGCTCCACGGCCTCTACCGGAGTCAACTCGCCGGCGTGCATGGCCAGCACCTGGGCATAACCGATCGCCCGCCCGGCGGTGGAATCAGCCACCAGCCCCTGGGCGAGCAGAGCATCCACCTCGGCCACCAGGCCGTGTTCAAACATCTGGCGGGTGCGTAGTTCAATGCGAGGGTTGAGCCACTCCGGGGTGGTGCGCAGGCCCAGGATCCGGGTACCCCAGCGGGCGGGGCCGTTGATCGGTGGTTGGCTGGCCTGGAAGGGCTGGCCGGTGAGTTCGATGACCTCCAGGGCCCGAACGGTACGGCGGGGATCCTTATCCTCGATCTTCGCAGCGGCCACCGGGTCACGTTCGGCCAATTCGGTGTGCAGGGCATCGACCCCGATCTCGGTGAGCCGGGTTGCCCAGCGGGCCCGCACCACAGCGTCGGTGGGCGGGAACTGCCAGTCATCGATCAGGGACTGCACGTAGAGCATGGAACCACCGACCAGAATCGGTACCTTGCCGCGGGACATGATCTCCTCGACATCAGCAATCGCGCTGAGCTGATAGGTGGCCACCGAAGCGGTCTCGGTGATATCAAGGACATCCAGCTGGTGGTGTGGAATGCCCTCACGCTCAGCCACGCTGAGTTTCGCGGTGCCGATGTCCATTCCCCGGTAGAGCTGCATCGAGTCGACGTTGACCACTTCACCGCCCAACCGGTGCGCCAGTAATAGCCCCAGGGCAGATTTTCCGGAGGCGGTGGGCCCCACCACGGCGATCGGAGTCAAGTTTTTCTCCTTGATATTCATGGTTCAGATCTCCCAGGTAGCCACATAGCGGCCCACTCCGAGGGTGGTATCGGCATCTCGGAGCTGCGCCTGCTTCGGGGTCAACGCGGCGAGCTCGAGCCAGGGGTCGGGCTCGAGGATGCCGGCTTCCCGCAGCGAGGACTCATCCCAGGCCGCCGGAAACGTCGGCGCACTTCCGGCGAGCAGGTCACGGCACCAGGCATCGGCGGCTGGGGCGGCGTCGAGAAGCGTCAACGGGGCGCGGGCATCCAGTCCGGCGGAACCGTCGAGGGCCACCACCGTCAGCGCCGCGGGGTTGGGGACACCTAGCCGCTCACGGACCGAAACCACCTGGAGTGCCAGTTCTGCGAGGACGTAGCGCTGGACCAATTCAGGCAGATAATGGCCTGCGCCCACCACAACCCCGGGGGCACCCCAGGCCTGGAAGCTACCACGCAATTCAGTCCGCCACCGTGACGCCTGGGAGCCCACCAGTTCAATGCGCTGCTGGCGGGCCGCGGCCTGCTCAAGCACCTCCCGAAGCACCCCCAGCAGACGTCCCGCAGCTTCATCACCGGGCGCAAGCTCCCTGACCAGCGCCGGACTCGCCGGCATCACCACCAGATTCACATTCACCCCACCACCCTAGCGGCTCACCACCACCCCTGACACCCGGCGCCCGGCGTCCTCACCACCTACTTCGGGCGGCACTCAATCCCGCCAATGACCCCACGCGGTTTTGAGGCAGGGTAAGTTAAGTGGAACATTCGCGCCGGGCTCCTGGCCCAGGGTTTCATAGACCAGGTTCACGGTGCGGCGATGTTTGGATGATGAGTGACCTACCCCGGTGGGTCTCAGGCAGCCGTGAAGCGCGGCGAAACAGCACAGAAGGACCATCACTATGAGCACCCCGTCGATCCCTAACCCGACACCTCAGCCCGGTAGCGGGAATCAGGATCCGTCCGCCGCGATGAAGCAGACCTCGGCACCCAAGCCAGGACCTAAGCCCGGCCCCCGCCCCGGCGCCACCCCGGGTTCCGTTGCCGCCGTCCGCCGCACCTCAGCACCGCTGCCGCAGCACACGCCCAATGATCCAAAGAAGTGGGGGCGCATCGATACCGACGGCATGGTCTACGTCCGCACCAGCGAGGGCGAGCGCACCATTGGTTCCTGGCAGGCCGGAACCCCCGAGGAGGGTCTGGCCCACTATGGTCTCCGCTTCGAGGACCTCGCCACCGAGGTTGAGCTCCTCGAGACCCGGCTCAAGACGAATCCGGCGGAAGCCGCCAGCATTCGCAAGAGCGCTGAGACGCTGAAGGAGACGCTGCCCACCGCCACCGCCATCGGTGACCTCGACGGCCTGGATAAGCGGCTGGGCACCATCATCAATCACTCCGAGGCCACTAATGAGCAGGTCAAGGAGGAGAAGGCCCGGAAGCGTGAGGCCGCGGTCGCGGAGAAGGAGCAGCTTGCCCTCGAGGCGGAGGAACTCGCTGAGAATGCCACCAACTGGAAGGAGGCCGGCGACCGAATCCAGCAGATCCTGGATAAGTGGAAAGCCATCCGCGGCATTGACCGTAAGACCGATGATGCCCTGTGGAAGCGCTACTCTCGCGCCCGCGATGCCTTCAACCGCCGCCGTGGCGCTCACTTCGCCGACCTTGATCGCGGTCGTGCTTCTGCCAAGCACACCAAGGAAGAACTCGCCGAGCGCGCCGAGGCCCTGCAGGACTCCACCGATTGGAATGAGACCGCCCGGGCCTACCGTGATCTGATGCAGGAGTGGAAGTCCGCCGGCCGGGCGCCCCGCGAGGTCGACGACAAGCTCTGGGCTCGCTTCCGCGCTGCCCAGGACCACTTCTTCAATGCCCGTTCCGCCGTCAATGATGAGCGTGACCGCGAGTTTTCCGCCAATGCTGAGGCCAAGGACGCCCTGCTTGCCGCCTATGCCTCGCTGATCGATCCGGCCAAGGGACTTGACCGTGCCCGCGCCAAGCTCACCGAGCTGCAGGAGAAGTGGGAGGAGATCGGTTTCGTCCCACGTGCCCGCATCTCCGAGTACGAGAACAAGATCGGTGATCTCGAGCAGCGTGTGGTTGAGGCCGCAGACGCCCAGTGGCGCCGCACCGATCCGGCGGCCCAGGCCCGCGCCGCCCAATTCATCACCAAGGTGGAGGAATTCACTGCTTCCGCCGAGGCTGCCGAAGCCAAGGGCAAAACCAAGCAGGCCGAGAAGTTCCGTGCTCAGGCTGCCCAGTGGCAGGAATGGGCCGACGCGGCAGTCAACGCCGTCGAGGACCTCTAGGTCTTAAAGGTCAACGATGGCGACGTTCTTCCGAGTTGCGCGCCCCGTCCCGGGAGAAGAACCCGCAGACGTGGTGCGCAGTTTCGTTTTCATGGCCAATCTCGCCGCCCAGGAGGTTACCGGGGAGACCGGCTCCTCGGTCTCTGCGGCTCGGGTGATCCAACGGCTGGCCGGTTCCACCGAATCCGATTCCGTGATGGTGGTGATGGCCGAGAGCAGCGCCGGGATGTGGGAGGTGGACCCACAGACCCGGCTGTCGCTGCTGCCGAGTACCGTCGCCGCAGGGTTCACCGATCTTAGCTCGGAATATGAGTACCTGGGCTTCATCCATCTGAGTGTGCCGCTGCGGGAGGATCTCGCGATGGTGGAGATGGAGTGTGTCCTGGACGCCAACTTCCAGCCCGTCCCCGGTGAGCGACTCTCCGACGAAGGCCGCCAGGTGTACCAGTCACTGCTCAACGAGGGCGAGCGTCTGACCCGGCAACTCGGGCGGAGGATCATCCAGCTCTGGCAGACCCACCCCACCACCGCTGAGGCTGGTGCCGAGTCCGTTGCCGCAGAGCTTTCCGCCGCGGGTTTCCGCTCCGACCTGGTGGAGGTCCAGGGGGTCATCGAACTTTTCGAGGTTTCGCGCCAGGTCCCCGGCCTGCCCGCCGACGTACGCATCGCCTATTTCGACTCCCATGTGCTGCCCTCCTCGCATCTCGAAGGTGTGCTGGACCTGCTGTATCAGGCCTCCCTCGATGTTCCCCACGGCCAGCTCTATCTCGAGCCCCAGCGGTGGACACCGGAGCGGCTGTCAGAGGCGGAGGTCCGCCGCCGGGATACCGGCCTGGAAGTGCTCTATGTCGTGCTTTCCGACGACGCGGGCCCGGTCGCGCTCAGCGAGCTCCACCGACACCCGGCTTCTGAACCCGGCACGGTGGAACAGGGCATCACCGTGGTGCTGCCCCGGGCCCGTGGCCGTGGACTAGGTCGATCAGTCAAACACCTGGCCTTGATCGAGGTGCAGGAACGCTGGACGCGGGCGGAACGGGTCTACGCCTCCAACGGAACGGACAACCCCGGGATGTTGGCCATCAACCGCAGCCTGGGAATGCGGGAGATCAGCCGGGGTACCGCCTGGCAGAAGATCCTGCCCCGGGATTGAGATCCGCCGGCGAAGAGTTGAGCCCGGAACCCTGGGAAGGGTTCCGGGCTCTGATGCCTCCGGTGAGGATCACTCACTAATCCTGCTGATCGTTGTTTTCTGCCTGGGCACGCCTTCGATGCCGCTCCCCTGCTCTGGCACGCCGATCATCCACGAATAGCGGGTTCTCCGCCTCCTGGGATTTCCGCTGCCGCGCAAGCATGGCATCGCGCTGGGTCTGCGCGATCACGTCAAGGTCTTCAGTTTCCGCACGCTCCTGCGCAATCCGCTGTTGCTCCGGATCGCGGCGCAGAATGATGCAGCTGAGGCCAAAGGTGGCCAACAGCACCCCTAGCACGGTGAGGTAGACCCCGATTCCGGTGACATTGTCATTGCTCTGGGTGCCTCGCATCCACAGTGTGAACAGTGAGTAGAAGAGGCCAACTCCGGTGAAGAACCACGCGGCATAAGACATCCAGGTACGTCGGCTGATCAGCAACAACAGGTTGAAAAGACCCAGCCCCAAGAAGGTGACCACCGCGAACACCTTCTCCACGATGGTGACTGATTCAGTATCGAAGAGAACCTGGAAGCCCAGGACTCCGCTCTTGAAGGGAAGCAGCAGCGAGATCACATAAAGCGCCAGCGCAGCGATGAGGAAGCCCCGGTAGCCGCTGAGGCTGACCCGTCGGGCGGCATCTTTCTCCGCGAGTGCCAGCGACCGGGCGCTGGACGCTGGCGGTGTGCCCTCGCCATGCTCCTGGCTGGGGTTAGTTTCGGACTGGGGCTGGGACGCAGACCCCGGGGTTCCACTCACGGTGCAGATTCTCCTTTAAGGGTGTGCGGGCGCTAGTGGGGCTGATCAATCTCGAGAGCCCCGGTGCCCGATGCCGATCTTAGTCCCGCGGGATCAGTGACCGCCGCAGGCATCGCCACAACCTGCGGCTGCAGCTGGGGCCGGAGCCGGGGCACCGATGGAAGGCAGCCCCAGGCCAACGCCGATCGGCGCGGTCGTCGGCACCTGCCCGAGCGCTGACATGTCACCTGCCCTGGTGCGGCGATGGGTGAAGACCCCGCTGTCGGCGATCAGGAAGAACGGGCTGGCCTCGGTGACTTTGGTGGTGACGATGTCACCGGGGCGGATCTCACCATCGATGGACCCCTCGACGGCAGGCACCGGATTGAAGTGCACCAGACGGCCATCCCGGGCTCGGCCAGATACCCGGTTCGTCTTGTGGTTCTTGCGTCCGCCGTCAGCCTGAACCAGTAGTTCCAGCTCTTGGCCGAGGAAGTTCTGATTCTCTTCCTCGCTGATGCGGTCCTGAAGTACCATCAGCCGTTCAAAGCGCTCCTGAACTACCTCCTTGGGCACCTGATTCCCATATTCAGCGGCCGGGGTACCCGGACGCGGGCTGTACTGGAAGGTGTAGGCACTGGTGAAACGAGCCTGCTCAACGACATCCAGGGTCGCCTGGAAATCCTCCTCGGTCTCGCCGGGGAAACCGACGATGATGTCCGTGGTAATGGAGGCCTGCGGGATCTTGGCGCGGACCTCCTGGAGGATGCCGAGGAACTTCTTCGAACGGTAGGAACGACGCATCTCCTTGAGTACCTTGTCCGAACCGGACTGCAGCGGCATATGCAACTGCGGGCAGACATTCGGAGTCTCCGCCATCGCGTCGATGACATCAGAGGTGAACTCTGCCGGGTGCGGGCTGGTGAAACGGACGCGTTCCAGGCCCTCGATCTCACCGCAGGCCCGCAGCAGCTTGGAGAAGGCAGACTTATCGCGCTCAAGATCAGGATCGGCGAAGTGCACGCCATAGGCGTTGACATTCTGACCTAGCAGGGTCACTTCGGTGACACCCTGCTCCACCAGGGCCTGCACCTCCGCGAGAATATCGCCGGGGCGGCGATCCGACTCCTTGCCACGCAGGCTGGGCACGATGCAGAAGGTGCAGGTGTTGTTACAGCCCACGGAGACGCTGACCCAACCGGCATAGGCGGACTCCCGCTTGGCGGGCAACACCGAGGGGAACTGCTCAAGGGAATCAACGATCTCGACCTCAGCGCGCTCATTATGCGCTGCCCGCTCCAACAGGGCCGGCAGGGAACCGATGTTGTGGGTGCCGAAAACAGCATCCACCCAGGGAGCCTTCTCTACGACGACATTCTTATCCTTCTGCGCCAGACAACCACCGACAGCAATCTGCATGCCGGGGTGAGCATCCTTGACCGCACGTAGTGAACCCAACGTGCCGTAGAGCTTCTTATCGGCATTTTCACGCACCGCACAGGTGTTCAGGACGACAAGGTCCGGCTCGACGGAATCCTCGGCCGGGATATAGCCGGCCGCCTCCAGAAGCCCGGAAAGACGCTCGGAATCATGGACGTTCATCTGGCACCCGAAGGTCCGCACCTCATAGGTACGGACGTCCTGTGCTTCATTCACCTTGGTTTGCTGCGACACATCGAACATTCTAGTCAGCGTCCCAAACAGCACCTAATGCGCAGATTCTTCTACTGGAGAAGTTCGCTCTCTCTGACCGTTGCTGCCCCGAGAAACCGGGGCACACCGCGCCGGAGAAGCGGCATTTCCGTCCCCTAGATCGCCTTGCAATAACATTTTCATCAATTCTCAACAATTGTGACTTGAACTACATTAACCTCCTTTGCATGAGCGACAGCATGCATTCACCATCGGGGGCACCACCCCCCGAGACCGGACAGGGCAGTGATTCCGGACAACCCATGATCCGGATGATCAATGTTCAGAAGCACTTCGATGATTTCCAGGCTCTCAAGGACATCAATCTTGAAGTTCCCCGTGGCCAGGTTGTCGTGGTCCTGGGACCCTCCGGCTCCGGCAAATCCACCCTGTGCCGAACCATCAATCGCCTCGAAACCATCGAGGAGGGAACCATTGAAATCGACGGCAAGCTACTCCCCGAGGAAGGCCGCGACCTGGCAAAACTTCGCGCCGATGTGGGCATGGTCTTCCAGTCCTTCAACCTCTTCCCCCACCTGAAGATCAGGGATAACGTCTCCCTCGGCCCGGTGAAGGTACGCCACAGGAAGAAAAACGACGCCAATGAACTGGCCATGAAACTGCTGGAACGCGTCGGCATCGCCAACCAGGCGGACAAGTACCCGGCCCAGCTTTCCGGTGGTCAACAGCAGCGCGTTGCCATCGCCCGGGCGCTCGCCATGGAACCGAAGGTGATGCTCTTCGATGAGCCCACCTCGGCGCTGGACCCGGAGATGGTCAACGAGGTCCTCGAGGTCATGGCGGCACTGGCAAAGTCAGGCATGACCATGCTCGTGGTCAGTCACGAGATGGGCTTCGCCCGCAAGGTGGCCGACCGGATTCTATTCATGGCCGATGGCCAGATCGTCGAGGATGCCTCGCCCGAGGAATTCTTCAGCAATCCGAAGAGTTCCCGGGCCAAGGATTTCCTCGGCAAGATCCTCGCCCACTGATCATCACCACCTTCAACCTCACCACATGCTTCCCAAGGAGAACATCATGAAACGCTTCAGCCTTCGCCTCGCCTCCGTCCTCGCCGTCGCTGGCCTCTCCGGTGTCGCTCTCGCCGCCTGCAGCTCAAGCTCCTCTGATGGCCTGCTGGCCAATGTCGAGGGCGGTGCCGTGACCCTGGGCACCAAGTACGACCAGCCGGGTCTCGGCCTGCGTAACCCCGATGGTGCGATGTCCGGCCTGGATGTCGACATCGCACAGTACGTCGTCGAACACATCGCCACTGAGAACGGTTGGGATGTACCGGAAATCACCTGGCGCGAGACCCCTTCAGCGCAGCGTGAGACCCTCATCCAGAACGGCGAGGTCGACATGATCGCCGCCACCTATTCCATTAACGCCGCCCGCTCCGAGACCGTCAACTTCGGCGGCCCCTACCTGCTCACCCACCAGGCGCTGCTGGTTCGCGAAGATAATACGGAGATCTCCAAGGTGGAGGACCTCGACGGCAAGATCCTGTGCTCGGTGACCGGCTCCACGCCCGCCCAGACCGTTAAGGAGGTGCTCCCGAGTGTCCAGCTCCAGGAGTATGACACCTACTCCTCCTGTGTGGAGGCACTGCGTCAGGGCAATATCGACGCGATGACCACCGATGCCACCATCCTCAACGGCTACTCCGCCCAGTCCCCAGGGCAGTTCAAGGTCGTGGAGATGACCAAGGAGGATGGCTCCACCTTCACCGATGAGTACTACGGGATCGGTCTGGCCAAGGACGACCAAGCCGGCACCGACGCCATCAATGCTGCGCTGGAAGAGCTGCACTCCAGCGGCACTTTCGAAGAACTGGTCTCCGCCAACCTCGGTGCCGGTTCCGGTATCACCCCGGGCACCCCGGGCGATCTCTCCTTCCTGAAATAGTCGGTTCAACCTATGGCCCTTCAGTGTCCACTGCGGGGCCCCAATCCCCGAGGAGGGAATCGAGGGGATGAATGAATTCTGGGCCGATCTGGGTCCGTCCCTGTGGCCGGCATTCTGGATCACGATCCAGCTGACCGTGCTCTCCGCCATCGGATCGATGATCCTGGGCACAATTCTCACCGCCATGAGAGTATCGCCAGTCCGTATTCTCCGAGGTCTGGCCACTTTCTACATCAACACCATCCGAAATACCCCGTTGACCCTGATCATCTTGTTCTGCTCCTTCGGTCTATACCAGAACCTGGGGCTGACACTGGCGGGACGGGAGAGCGCAACCTTCCTGATGGACAACAACTTCCGGCTTGCGGTGCTGGGTTTCATCCTCTATACCTCAGCCTTCGTTTCGGAATCGCTGCGCTCAGGAATCAATACGGTGCACTTCGGCCAGGCCGAGGCGGCCCGCTCCATCGGCCTCAGCTTCGGCCAGATCTTCGGCAGCATCATCTTCCCTCAGGCCCTGCGTGCCGCCATCGTGCCGCTGGGCAACACCCTGATCGCGTTGACCAAGAACACCACCATCGCCTCGGTAATCGGTGTCGCTGAAGCCTCGCTGCTCATGAAGGAGACGGTGGAAAATCACGCCAATATGCTCTTCATCATCTTCGGTATTTTCGCGCTCGGCTTCATGATCCTGACGCTGCCGATGGGGCTGTCCCTGAGCCGGCTCGCCACCAAGATGGCGGTGAGGAAATAATGAGTGCTGTTCGCGCCACCGTCCTCTATGATGCCCCCGGCCCCAAGGGCCGCCGTAATAACCGCATCTACACGCTCCTCACCGCCATAGCGGTGCTCACCATAGGCGCCTGGGTCATCTATACCCTTCAGGGCAACGGGCAGTTGACCTCCGCCAAGTGGAGCCCCTTCCTCAATTCCCAGACCTGGGAAACCTATATACTTCCAGGCCTCTGGGGCACCCTGAAATCAGCCTTCGCCTCCATCATTCTTGCCCTGATGATGGGTGTCCTCCTGGGACTGGGACGCATGTCCCAGGCAGCTTGGCTGCGCTGGCTCTGCGGTGGGATCGTCGAGTTCTTCCGGGCAATCCCGGTGCTACTCCTGATGATCTTCGCTTATCAGCTCTTCGCCATTTACGGCGTCCTGCCGCCGAAGCACCTGGCCTTCGGTGCGGTGGTCTTCGGACTGACGATGTACAACGGTTCCGTGATCGCAGAGATTCTGCGATCCGGTATCCGAAGCCTGCCTAAGGGCCAGGTTGAGGCCTCCCAGGCACTGGGGCTTTCGCACCGTCAGACCCTGTGGTCAATCCAGCTGCCGCAGGCGGTGGCGGCCATGCTGCCGGCACTGATCTCCCAGATGGTCATCGCACTGAAGGACTCCGCCCTCGGCTACCAGATCGGTTACGTTGAAGTGGTCCGCTCCGGTATCCAGTCGGCCTCCTCCAATCAGAATTACCTGGCGGCACTGGTCGTGGTCGCGATGATCATGATCCTGATCAACTACGCCCTGACCCTGGTTGCCGAGCGAGTCGAACGTCAGCTCCGGGCCGGTCGTGCCCGCCGGAATATCGTGGCAAAGGTTCCCGAGATGCCCGATCAGGGGCTGGACACCAAAGACAATGTCAACGTCGATTGGCGCGCCCCCGGTTACACCGAAATCAAGAACCCCGGTGAATAGCCGCATCCCACAGTCCACCTGAACATAGCCATGACACCGCCCGGAGACGAATCATTCGTCTCCAGGCGGTGTCATATTCAGGAGCCGATCTCTGGGGAGAGCGCCCCAGGATGAGCTCCTAGTCGGATGACTGCTCCAACTCCCGGTGCCGTTCATCGAGCACCTCACGGGAGATCTGCAGGGACATGGAGTCCGGGAAGCCTCGCCTCGCCAGCACCCCCACCACCCGGCGGAGCTGCTTGTCCCGCTCTACCCGGTCAGCGGGAATCTCCTTGATGGAGCGGGCCTTCTTCGCCGCGAGTTGTCGAGCCATGGCGGCCTCATCAGCGGCGTCGAGCTGCTCGAGGGCCCGATTCCGGGTGTCCTGGTCGATGCCCTTCTGGCTGAGCTCCCGGTCCAGGGCTCGGGCAGACTTGCCCCGGCGTTGGTGGCGTTGCCGTACCCATTCATAGGCGAAGTTCTGGTCATCGATCAGGTTGCTGGCCTGAAGATCATCGAGAACGTCCTCAATGACCGTCAGCTCAAAGTCTGCTGCGATAAGCCGGTCCCGGAGTTCCTTCCGGGAACGGGCGCGGTGGTCGAGCAGCCCAAGTGCACGGTTGCGGACCTTGCTCTTCTCCTCTTCGGCCTGGTGGTCGAAAAGTACCGGCCCCTTCCCTGCGGCATAGGCTTCCATGGCCAGCCGGAGCTTCTCCAGCTTCGCCGGATCAACCTCTCGGGAACTGTGGCTGCTACCGCCTGGGTTACCTGAAACCGCCATCAGCACTACTCATTTCCGACCGAGGCGGCATCCTCGTCATCATCATCGAAGTCAACGTTGGGGACCATGTCCACCGGATCATCGCTGAGCCCCTCCTCGATGGCGGCCTCCGGACCGATTCCCAGCTTAATGAGGATCTTCTTTTCAATCTCGTCAGTGAGGTCCCGGTTCCCCTTGAGGTAGAGACGGACCTTCTCCTTGCCTTGGCCGAGCTGGTCGCCCTCATAGGTGAACCAGGAACCCGACTTCTTGATGACGCCGTTCTCCACCGCCAAATCAATGATCGAGGACTCACGGGAGATACCCTCACCGTAGATAATGTCGAACTCGGCGATCTTGAAGGGCGGGGAGACCTTGTTCTTGACCACCTTGAGACGGGTGCGGTTGCCGATCGCATCCTGCCCGTCCTTGAGGGTCTGGATGCGGCGCACATCGCAACGCACCGAAGCATAGAACTTCAGGGCCTTACCGCCGGTAGTGGTCTCCGGGGAGCCGAACATCACACCGATCTTCTCACGAAGCTGATTGATGAAGATGGCGGTGGTGTTGGAGTTGGAGATTGCACCGGTCATCTTGCGCAACGCCTGGCTCATGAGACGAGCCTGCAGACCGACGTGGCTATCGCCCATATCGCCCTCGATCTCAGCCTTCGGGGTCAGCGCAGCCACCGAGTCAACCACGATGATGTCGATGGCTCCGGAGCGGATCAGCATATCGGTGATCTCAAGGGCCTGCTCACCGGTGTCCGGCTGAGAGACCAGGAGGGCATCGGTGTCCACCCCCAGCTTCTTGGCGTAGTCCGGATCAAGGGCATGCTCGGCATCAATGAAAGCAGCGATACCGCCGGCCCGCTGAGCTTCCGCGATGGCGTGCAGTGCCACAGTGGTCTTACCCGAAGACTCCGGGCCATAGATCTCCACGACTCGGCCACGGGGGAAACCACCGATACCGAGCGCGATGTTGATGGCGGTGTTGCCGGAGGAAATAACGGCGATCGGCGGGCGATTCTCATCACCGAGACGCATCACTGCACCCTTGCCGAAATCCTTCTCAATGATGGCGAGGGCGGAATCCAGCGCCTTCTGACGGTCATCCTTGGATGAAGCCGCTACTTTTTTCTTCGGGGCCATGTTCTCTTCCTTTAACTCTCGGTTTGGCGGGTGCTGCAGAATTCATCGGGTGGGGAGGTCTTCGGAGACCGACTGGATCTCCGATGGGCAACCTCGACGTCGGGATGGAGCTATCTTCTCTTAAAATCAGTGTTCTCAGCGGTTCAGGTGCTAAATGGGCCAGCGTCCCATTAGACCCGGATACTGAGGATTCGGCTCCCACACCTTGGCCTCATGTCTGTGCACGATACCGGTACCCCGGGTCATCGCGTTCGAATTTACACGCACAACTGTTCGAATGCAACGCCTGGAATATGTCAGGGAAAGCACATTCAACGCCGAAAAAGTGCCACCCTCACTCATCCCGCCCTAGCCGTCGCTCCTCCGGAACGTCAAAGTCATCACAGAGCCCACGCCAGACTTTCCGCGGATCAAGACCACCATCCAGCAGCTTGCCGGCAGTATCGCCGTAGCCGCCCAGGACATGCGAATGCAGGATCCAGCCCCCTTTCGCATCGCCGAACTCGTCAGTGACCAACTGATGAAACTCCGTCAAACGCATGCCCCGATACTACCGAGCCTGCCCCGGCCCACCCCATCAAGCTCCCGCTGCATCCGAAACCTCCCCACCCTCCGCCCGAAACACACCCACTCCAGAGTAGTTAAACAGCGTTCAAAGAGCCTGTTTGCATGCTTGAACACTGTTCAAGGTAGGGTATTTTCACATGACCACCAAACGACCCGGCATGGCCCTCGATCTGGCCTATATCGCCGTATTTGCCGCGCTAATTATCGTGCTCGCCTTCGTCGCCATCCCGATCGGTGGTGCCGGCGTGCCCATCGTGCTGCAGAACGCCGCGGTAGTCCTCGCAGGCCTGGTCCTAGGTGGCCGTCGCGGCGGACTCGCCGCACTACTCTTCATCGGGCTCGGCTTGATCGGACTGCCGGTCCTGGCCGGTGGCCGCACCACGCTGGCAGCCGTTGCCGGCCCGACCGTCGGCTATATTCTCGGCTATCTCGTCTCCGCCACCGTCGCCGGCCTGATCGCCTACCGCGCGCCGCGGAAGAACCGC
This sequence comes from Corynebacterium sp. A21, assembly GCF_052266655.1. NCBI lineage: Bacteria > Bacillati > Actinomycetota > Actinomycetes > Mycobacteriales > Corynebacteriaceae > Corynebacterium > Corynebacterium sp. A21. The sequence continues at coordinate 504,966 of NZ_JBQPQY010000001.1, read as the reverse complement.
ACCGGGCAGGCGGTGGTCTTCACCATCGCGGCACTGGCAGGTCTCCTGCTGCAGTACCTCTGCGGCGCCTTGGGCCTGGTGTGGCGTGCCGAGCTCACCCTGACTGAAGCGGCCCTGGCGCAGGTCCCCTTCCTCATCCCGGATCTGGCCAAGTTCGCGATCATGGTCGTGATCGCCCTGGGTGTCCACGCCGCCTTCCCGGATCTGCTGCGCCGCCGCCCCCGCACTGGAGCTCCCAGGCTTGCAGCAGATAGTGTCGCAGCCTCCGGAAACTCCGGGGTTCAGGCACACTGATCTGATGCCCGACATCATCTTCGAGGACGTTCACGTCGACTATGACGGCGTGCCCGTCCTCTCCGGAATCAATCTTCAGCTCAGCGAACACCGAATCGGGATCATCGGTGCCAACGGTGGTGGAAAGTCCACCCTCGCGCGGCTGATCAACGGACTCGGCGGACCCAGTCAGGGCCGGGTGCTTGTCGACGGCCTCGATGTCGCCGCCAACGGCCGTCGTATCCGGCGTCGGGTGGGCTTCGTGTTCTCCGACGCCGAAAACCAGATCATCATGCCCCGGGTGCGCGATGACATCGATTTCTCGCTGCGCCAACTCAAGCTTCCCCGGGCACAGCGCCGACAGCGCGTAGATGAGATGCTCGCCCGCTTCGAGCTCGCTCAGCATGCCGAGCACTCGCCACACCTGCTCTCTGGCGGGCAGAAGCAATTACTCGCCCTGGCGGCAGTGCTGGTGATGGAGCCGGAGATCATTGTCGCCGATGAACCCACCACTCTGCTGGATCTGCGCAACCGCCGCCGGATTCGCCGAGAGTTCGACGCGCTGGAACAGCAGCTGATTGTAGTCACCCACGACCTGGACTTCCTTCAGGGCTTTGACCGGGTGCTCTGCATCGATGAACACCAGATTGTCGCCGATGGCACGCCGGCAGCGGTCATCGAGCACTATGTCCGCCTGATGGAGGCCCGTCCACTGTGAATACCCTCCCCCTCGGGTTCTATGTCCCCGGCAACAGCCTGATCCACCGCACCCCACCGGCCTGGAAATTCGCGTTGCTGGTCCTCTATATTCTCGCCACCGCGATCTTCATCGGCACTCCCCGTTGGGCGGCCCTGGCACTGCTCCTGCCGACCCTGGGCTACGTCATCGCCCGGATCCCGCTGCGGGTTGCGCTAGGGCAGCTCTGGCCCCCACTGCCCATCCTCGTGGTGCTGGGGCTGTTCCAGTGGTGGCAGCGCGACGCCGCCACCGCGCTGACCATGGTGCTGGTCATTTTTGCCGCGATCATGGCCGCCACCCTGCTCACGCTGACCACCACGATCCCGGCCATCATGGACGCCCTTGAACAGCTCTTGGCCCCGCTCGCCCGCTTCGGTATTCCGGTGGAGGCCATCAGCTTGGCGGTCTCGCTGACCATCCGGTTGATCCCGCTGCAGCTGTCCACGGTAAAAGAAGTTCTCAATGCCCGGAAGGCCCGTGGTGCCGCCTTCTCTATCCGAGCCTTTGGTACCCCCGTGTTGATCCGGAGCATGCGGCGGGCGCACGGCATCGCCGAGGCCCTCCAAGCCCGCGGCGTCGGCGACTGATCTCTTCGAGGCCCCCCACCCCGGAGGACATCACCCCAAAAGAAAAAATAACCAAAACCAGGCCCCCAGGATGAATTCATCATCCTGGGGGCCTGGTCTCTTCACGTCCTGCCGGTCTCACACGTCCTGCGGGCGTTAATTACTCACCGCGGAGTTCACGCATGCGCTGTGCCACGGCATCATTATCGACGGCAGCACCAGCGGCACCGGCCTCGATGGAGCCCTGCGGCTTAGTGGAGTTGAGCTGGTTGCCGCCCATCTCTGCGCGGATCTGCTCGAGGCGGGAGTGGCCGGCCATCTGGATACCGGCCTGCTGCACCTCAGCCATCCGACCCTCAACGGAGTTCTGGGCAAGCTCCGCTTGACCCAGAGCGTTGGAATAACGGCGCTCGATCTTCTCGCGCACCTGATCCAGATTCGGGGTGCTGCCGGAGCCGGAAATGGAGTTCATGGACTGGAGGGACTCCGAGACCTTCTCCTGCATCTTCGCCTGCTCCAGCTGGCTGAGCAGCTTGGTGCGCTCGGCGACCTTCTGCTGCAGTGCCATGGAGTTGCGCTCCACGGCCTGCTTAGCCTGGTCTGCCTGCTGCAGCGCCTGGTCGTGGAGCTGCTTGGTATCTTCCACGGACTGTTCCGCGGTAACCAGCTGGGCAGCGAAAGCCTCGGCAGCGTTCTCGTACTCGAGGGCCTTCTTCTCATCACCTTCGCCACGGGCCTTGTCAGCGAGCTGGAGAGCCTGACGGGTGTTAGCCTGCAGCTTCTCAATCTCCCCGAGACGACGGTTGAGCTGCATCTCCAGCTGACGCTGGTTACCGATCACGGCTGCCGCCTGCTGGGACAGCTCCTGGTGCTGCCGCTGCGCATCCTCAATAGCCTGCTGGATCTGCACCTTGGGATCGGCGTTCTCCTCGATCTTCGAGTCGAACATCGCCATCAGGTACTTCCATGCCTTGACAAAGGGGTTCGCCATGTCTCGGGCCCTCCTAGGATTTAGTGAACTAGTTAGTTGCTCCGTGCACTGCAGGACAGCTCAGGGGCGAGTTATTGGTCGCCACCATGGTAGCCCAAGTGGCCCCACGACGTGGTACTTCTCCCCTCCGGGGGAATTATCTACCAGCGGTACCGGCAGTGGTCAGTTCTTCCACAACAGACTGCAGCGCCATGGAGCCGGCGGCCTCGATGAGGACTTCAGCGACCGATACCTCGAGGGCATGGCACACCGATGCCAGGAGCTCGGAGGAAACCTCCTTGCGGCCGCGTTCAAGTTCTGAGAGATACCCCGGGGACACCCGGGCAGACTCAGCTAGTTCACGCAGGGTGATCCCCTGCTCGGTCCGGTAGGAGCGTAACGCCTCGCCGAGCGCTTCGCGCAGCAAAGGCTGCGGCCGCGGACGGCGGGCCGGCGACACCACCGGCTGGTCAAGAAGTGCTGTATTAGTAGCCATCACTTAACTCAACGACCCTTCCCTGCATTTTGTTCCAGGACATTAAGAAGAATTTCTCGCAGTGCAAACTCCACGCTACGCGTTCGGATGGCCGCACGGTCACCATTGAGCACCCGAACCGGATGTTTCTCCCGGGGTGTCAGCGCGAAATGGGTCAGCCCCGCCGGGTGTACCCGCAGCTCCCGGGAAAATCCCCCCGGGCCGACGATCCCGAGGAAGACCTCACCCACCGGGTGCCCATCCTGGGGATCCGGGCCCGCCACCCCGGTCAGGGCAAGCCCCCAATCGGCGCCACAGACCTGGCGCGCACCGCTGGCCATCTGCGCTGCGGTCGCCGCAGCCACCGGCCCGTGCTCCGCGAGTACCGCAGCATCCACCCCGGCAAGGGTGTGTTTGAGGTCGGTGGCATAGGTGATCAGTCCACCCCGGAGCACCGCAGAGGCGCCTGGCACCTCGGCGATGGTGGCCGCCGCCAGACCAGCAGTCAGCGATTCACAACAGGCCAGGGTCTGGCCGACTTCCCGCAGCGCGGCAACAAGTTCACTTGCCGCTGTCATCGCTCAGGTTCCGCGCATCAAGCAGGTATTGGACTCCGGTGTACACGGTGACCACCACCGCCGCGAGCATCACGATGAAAGTGGGGATCTCCATCCAGGCTGGCAGCGGACAGAGGTAGAGGCCCACCGCCAGGGTCTGCAGAGCGGTCTTGAGCTTGCCCCCCTTAGAGGCGGGCACCACCCGGCCCGCGCGCAGCTGGACCATCCGCCAGATGGTGATACCGAACTCACGGATCACGATGATGACGGTGACCCACCAGGGCAGCACCCCGATGAGGTTGAGACACACCAGTGCGGTGGTCATCAACGCCTTGTCCGCGATCGGGTCGGCGATCTTGCCGAAGTCGGTGACCAACCCCTTGGCCCGGGCGATGTCACCATCAAGTTTATCGGTGATCATCAGCGCCACGAAAAGCACAAAGGCACCCCAGACCCAGGGCAGATCTTCGTTGTTCCCCCGCAACACCAACCATGCGAAAGGCGGGATCATGATGATCCGCAGACTCGTCAATACGTTGGGGAGATTGAAATTGGAGGGCTTGGCCGCCTGCCCCCCGACTTGGTTCGTGTTTGAAGCTGCTGCATTCACAGGTCCAACCCTACCCGTTGGCCAGACCACGTCCCCATCCCACTCCATGCTTCCACCCGGGCACCACCGGCCCCACCCGGCGCTGATCTATGATCGCCCTCATGAATACTTTTGCGATCCTTTATGAATATGTTGAAGATGCCGAGCAGATTGCCGCCCACCGTCCGGAGCACCGCGAGTTCCTGGGCGGCCTCGAAGCCGAGGGCAAGCTCATCGGTTCAGGCCCCTTCACCGATGAAGAGGGCGGCGCGCTGATCATCATCCGCCTACCGGAACCGGCCGGCGTCGAGGATGCCGCCGCGCTCTTCGATCAGGATCCCTTCCAGCTGCGTGGGCTGATCTCCCAGCGCAGCATCCGTTCCTGGAACCCGGTGAAGAACGTCTTCCAGGCACCGACCGTCTAAACCCCGCTTATCGACGGCCACCGTCTCCCGGTAGGCACCGACCCCCGGCATCCGAAACGGGCTGTGCCCCTCCCAGAGGAAGGGCACAGCCCGTTCATCGTTCAGCGACGCAGCGGCTGAATCAGCCGGGCGTCGATAAGCGGTCTAGCGTTCCGAGGAATGGTCAGCCTCGCCGGTAGCGACTCCCTCGGAGACGGCACCTGCGGCCTGCTGCTCATCCTTCTGACGACGACGCTCTTCAGCGGCGGTAACGGAAATATCGATGCTGCCCTGTGCCTCATCGCGCTTGTTCTTCCACAGCGAGAGCAACACGGTAACCACCAGGACACCCACGATCACACCCAGGGACAGCTGGGTGGAAATCTCCGGGACAGTCAGCCCCTCACCACCGTTAATGAAGGGCAGCTTGTTCTCGTGCAGGGCATGCAGTGCCAGCTTCACACCAATGAAGCCCAGGATGATGGACAGCCCATAAGAGAGGAACACCAGACGCTCGAGGAGTCCATCAAGCAGGAAGTACATCTGCCGCAGACCCAGCAGCGCGAAGGCGTTGGTGGTGAACACCAGGAAGGCCTCGGTGGTGATGCCGTAGATTGCCGGGATGGAGTCCAGGGCGAACATGATGTCAACCAGGCCGATGGCCACCAGGGCGATCATCAGAGAGGTGAAGTAGCGCTTGCCCTTGATCTTGACGGAGAGCTTGTCACCGTGCAGTTCATCGGTGATCGGCAGGACCTTGGCGGCCAGCTTGACCACGGCCATGTCCTTCGGATCCTTTTCCGGATGATCAACGACCTCGTCGTAGATCATCTTGACTGCGGTGAAGAGCAGGAAGGCGGCGAAGATGTAGAAGATGTCCGACCATGCTTCGATGACAGCGGCACCGAGCAGGATGAACAGCAACCGGAAGAACAGGGCCAGCGCGATACCGATCAGCAGCACCTTCTGCTGGTACATCCGCGGAATCTTGAAGGCACCCATGATCAGCGCGAAGACGAAGAGGTTATCCACGCTCAGCGCCTTCTCGGTCACATAACCGGTGAGGTACTCCATACCGTGCTGCTGATCCCAGACGATCCAGACGATCAGGCCGAAGAGCATCGCCAGTGCGACATAAAACACGGACCACCAGGCTGATTCCTTCATAGAAGGCTCGTGCGGGGTCTTAACGTGCGAGTAGAAGTCAAAAACAAAGAACCCGGCAATCACGATGATCGTGGCCGCCCAGATCCATAGTGGGACAGACATATTTAGATAACCCTCCGGTCTCGTATGAGCCGGAGGTCTCCCCCACCCCTACAGAAATGAACTTCTGGGCTGGGCCGACATGACCGGGGATCCAATGGTGGTTCCCGTGCTGACGATCAATGCCGCATTCGGGGTACTCCCCTCCTGACGCTTAGCCACTATAGCCGAGACCACACTCCACTGTCACCTGCTCATGGGATTGTCCGTCCCTGTCCGCCCACATCGTGACCGGGGTGTTATCCCACGCCGAAAAGAGCTTCTCGACGCCCGCCTCGAGCGGGGTTCCGGGAAGCCCTGCGGGCTGGGCGTCGATAAGCGTTTAAAAGGGTTAGAAGGCGCCCTGTGAAGGGTTATAGGTGGCCTGCACGGTCCGCGCCTCACCGGAGCCTTCGGCGTCCGGCTCCGCGAAACCGGACGCCGAGGGATCTTCCTTGGGGGCGTCCGCGGGATCAGCGCCCTTGATCATCCAGATGATGGTCTCCAGCTCATCAGGCTTAACCAGCACATCACGGGCCTTGGATCCCTCGGAGGGGCCGACCACGCCGCGGGTCTCCATCAGGTCCATGAGGCGGCCAGCCTTGGCGAAGCCGATGCGCAGCTTGCGCTGCAGCATCGAGGTGGAGCCCAGCTGCGAGGTGACCACCAGCTCGACGGCCTCAAGCAAATCATCGAGATCCTTGCCAATGTCATCGTCGATGTCCTTCTTTACCGTGGAGGCCTTCTCCGAGGTAACCCCCTCGGTGTATTCCGGCTCCCGCTGGGATTTGGCGGCCTCAACCACAGCCTGGATCTCTTCATCAGTGACGAAGGAACCCTGCAGCCGCTGGGGTTTGCCGGCACCCTGCGGAATGAACAGTGCATCGCCCATACCGATGAGCTTCTCGGCGCCACCCTGGTCGAGGATGACACGGGAGTCGATCAATGAGGAGGTGGCGAAAGCCAGGCGGGAAGGAACGTTGGTCTTGATCAGACCGGTCACCACGTCGACCGAAGGACGCTGGGTGGCCAGCACCAGGTGGATACCGGCGGCACGGGCCTTCTGGGTGATGCGGACGATCGATTCCTCGATCTCCTTCGGCGCCGTCATCATCAGGTCAGCGAGCTCATCGACCACACAGACAATATAGGGATACGGCTTGTAGACCCGCTCTGAACCCAGCGGGGTCCGAATCTCCCCGGACTCGACCTTGCGGTTGAAGTCCTTGATATGACGCACCCGGGTCTGCTTCATGTCCATGTAGCGCTGTTCCATCTCCTCGACCAACCACTGCAGGGCGGCCGTAGCCTTCTTCGGCTGTGTGATGATCGGGGTGATCAAATGCGGGATGCCCTCGTAGGGGGTCAGCTCCACCATCTTCGGATCCACCAGGATCAGCCGCACCTGATCTGGGCTCGCACGGGTGAGCAGGGACACCAGCAGCGAGTTGACGAAAGCGGACTTACCGGAACCGGTGGAACCGGCGACCAGCAGGTGCGGCATCTTCTGGATTGAGGCACTGACGAACTCACCCTCAATATCCTTGCCCAGCGCGATGAGCATCGGATCCTCATTGGCGATCGTCGCCGGAGCCTCCAGCACATCCGCCAGACGCACCATCTCACGGTCATCATTGGGCACCTCAATACCCACGAGCGACCTGCCCGGGATCGGAGTCAGCAGTCGCACGTTATCAGTGGCGGCGGCATAGGCCAGGTTGGACTGCAGGTTGGTGATCTTGGAGACCTTCACACCCGGGCCGAGCTCAACCTCATAGCGGGTGACGGTCGGGCCACGTGAGAAGCCGGTGACGTTGGCATCCACCTTGAACTCGCTGAACACCTCCGTGATCGCCTCGATCATGCGGTCATTGGCGGCGGAACGGGTCTTCGCAGGCTCGCCCGGCGTGAGCAGATGGGTGCTCGGAATCTCGTAATTGCTCGGCTCCGGCTGCCAGGGCTCCGACATTTTCTGGACCGGAGCATCCTCATCAGTGGTGGCCTCCGGCTTGGCGGTAGCCGTGGTATTGCTGCCCGAACGGGCGAGAATGGCATCCCGCATCGCCTGGCGGCTGGCGGCCACCGCATCGCGCTTCGCCGCTGCGGCTTCAGATTCCGCCGGTGTGCTTATCGACGCCGCGGCCTGCTCGGCGCTGACCGCCGGGAACTCGTCGGTATCGGCCACTTCCGGCTTCTTCACCTCCGGGGGCTCTGGCGACTGGAAGAGGGTGTGCTGGGAGCTGTCTTCCGGCTCCTCCGAATCCACCGGATAGTTGTCCATCGGAGTGGGAGTCGGCCGGGCCGGCCGTGGGGCGGCACGCGGGGCCGGGCGCGGGATGGCACGCGGGGTCGGGCGAGGGCGGACCGCCCGAGGTGCCTCACCATTGGCGCGGGAATCTATCTCTTCATCGACATGCCCATAACGGTCATCCTCGTAGTCATCCCCATACTCATCATCGGCTCCCTCACGGCTGCCATTGAAGAACTCACTGATGACTCCACCGACCAGGTTGAGTGCCTGACGTGTGGTGATGCCGGTGACCTTGAGCGCCCCGTAGATGATGACCAGAACCAGGATCGGGATAGCCAGGTAACTGCTGAAGCCAGCGGCCAATAAACCACCGGTGTAGGCACCGATGGCACCACCAGCGATCCGGCGTCCTTCCCAGCTGGCCGGATCACCGGCCAGGACATGCACCAGTCCCAGCATGGCGACGATGATCAGCGAGGTGCCGACGCTCACGCGCACGCGGTCATGCGTGCCACCCTTGAGCCCGAGCATGAGGACGACCGCCAGGGCCACCAGGGCCACCGGCAAAATGATGGCACCCGCCCCAATGACGGTGTGGGTGATCATCGCGATAAAGGCACCGATCGGACCGGCGATATCGAGCCAGACCGAGGCCCCGAGAACCGCAGCCAGGCCGATAAGACTCAGCCCCAATCCATCCGAGTGCTCCTCCACCCATTCAGAGATGAGCTGAAGGGAATTTTCCGTATCCTCCTGATCATCCCCTTCAGACCGCTCGATGACCTCGGTCCGGGCATCCGCGCTGACCTTGGATCCGGCACGTTTACGCTTCGGCTTGAGTGCCACCGGCTCTGCTTCGGCGGCCGCTATCCTGGTTCGCTTCTTTCCGCTGGCGTTACTGTCCTTCATATCCTCCGCGCCCCGGGGGGCATCCTCGTTATACAGGTTGTCTTCGCTACCACGGGAGCCGAGCCCTCGGGCCAGATTTCCCAGCCCTTCCGCGGTGGCCGAGAACATCGTTCCGATGCCTTTGCCCACCGCGCCCACTGCACTTCCGGTCCGCTCTTCGGAGCTACTTGCGGCGCGATGGGCCACGGGAGCGGACACAGCGGTTCGACCGGCCGGACGGGAACGATTCATTCCCTTGTCCCGGTCGCGGTCCCGGTCCCGGGTACGCTTAGCCGTACTCTTGGGTCGCTTGGAGGCGGCACTTCTGGCAGTCATGCCACCCAGAATAGTCCCAGAATCCCCAGCTCCCACATCCGCCACACCACTTAAAGCTAAGGTTGAGGTTTATCCCAATTTCTTGAAGAAAATCAGGGTTATACCCTTGACCTTCCCAGCGCTCCGGGGTCCCCGCTCATCTCCACCTGAACCACATCCCGGCCAGAGGCCCACAACAACAGCTCCCCCACCGGACCTGCCACCCGAAGCACCCGGCCTCCTTCAGCGCTGACCCCACGGGAATCGGCGATCACTACCTGAGCTTTACCCACTGGAACCAGAATCACCGGAGTTGTACTCTTGGCCAGCATCCGCGGAGCCACGAGCTTCAACCTGCGATAAAGCGCATCGTTGACATCGGCGCTGAAATCCCGGGGTGCCACCACTCCCCCGCCACGGCGGACATCCTCATGGTGGATGAAGTGCTCCATGAAGTTGGCACTGTCATCGATCAGCCGCCAGGGGGAGAACCCGCGCGGGCCAGCCGCCCACTCGCGAACGATCTCCGCATAGGGGCGCTGGCGCTGTTGCTTCTCCGCCTTCGCAAGAAGTCCGCGGGCGGGGGCGAGGAAGATACCCGCGGCAGCAACCGGCGCATGCTCCCGGAGGAACAGGTGAATCGCCATATCCCGGGTGGTCCACCCCTCACACAGTGTCGGGGCATCCGGCCCGAGCTCCAACATCAATTCCGCGAGACGGGCACGTTCAAAGGAGGAAAAAGACATGCACCCCAGCATAACCACCGGTGCGGGTGGCTGCTGGGGTGCTGCTTCATTCTGGTGCGGGGTAGGTCACTCAGCCTGCCGGGCAGGCTGAGTGATCAACCTCAGAGACTCTCGAGAGAGGCCTCGATATCATCATCACCGACTTGCTGATCGTTGTCCGAGGTCATCGGAACCACAGTCGGCATGATCATCGGCTCGCGACGCCAGGTCTGCTCCACCAGGCGGGAGACCCGTCGGCGCAGCTGCTGAACCATGCGGTAGGGGTCATTCTCGCCTTCGGCGGCGAGATCGTTCATGGTGGTCTCGGCAAGTTCAATCACCGCAGCGGTGACCTCGCTGGCATCCTCGGCGTAACCCTTGGTCTGAACCGTCGGGCGCTCGAGCAGACGGCCGGTGCGGTTGTCGATGACGGCGGTGATCGAGATCAGACCACCCTCACCCAGGGAGGTGCGGTCCGCGAGGACATCCGCGTCGACCTCGCCCATGGTGACGCCATCAACGTAGAGGTTGCCCACCGGGATCTGGCCGACGACGCTGGCGCGACCGTCCACCAGGTCGACGACGACACCGTTCTGCGCCAGGACCACGTTCTCCGCCGGAACACCGGTAGAGATCGCGAGTTCCTTGTTGGCACGCAGGTGACGCCACTCGCCGTGCACCGGCATGACGTTCTTCGGACGGGCTGCGTTGTACAGGAAGACCAGCTCGCCGGCGTAGCCGTGGCCGGAGGTGTGAACCTTGGCGTCACTACCGGTGATCACAGTGGCACCGATCTGGGCAAGGTTGTTGATCACACCGAAGACCGCTTCCTCATTGCCCGGAACGAGCGAGGAAGAGAGAATGATCAGGTCGCCGTCACGGACGGTGATCTGACGGTGCTCACGACGCGCCATGCGTGACAGGGCAGCCATCGGCTCACCCTGGGTGCCGGTGGTGATCAGCATGATCTTGTGCGGAGCCATCTTGGAGGCGTCATCCATCGAGACGATGGTGCCGCGCGGAGCCTTGAGGTAACCCAGCTTCTCCGCGATCTCCATGTTCCGGATCATGGAACGACCGTTGAAGGCGATCTTGCGTCCGGAGGCGACAGCGGCATCCACCGCAGCCTGGACACGGTCGACGTTCGAGGCGAAGGAAGCGAGAATGACGCGCTGCTTGGCCTCGGTAATCAGACGCCGCAGGGTCGGGGCGATTTCCGCCTCAGAACCCGAGACACCCGGGGTGGTGGCATTGGTCGAGTCACACATGATGAGGTCGACACCTTCATCACCGAAACGAGACAGCGCCGGCAGGTCAGTCGGCCGACCGTTGGTCGGGGTCTGGTCCAGCTTGATGTCACCGGTGTGGATGACCAGACCGGCGCCGGTCTTGATGGCCAGGCCCAGGCAATCCGGGATGGAGTGGTTGACAGCCCAGAAACGGAGGTTGAAGGGTCCACGGTTCTCGTTGGACTTCTCGTTGACCTCGATGAGCTTCGGACGGATACGGTGCTCCTTGCACTTCGCGGCGATGAGCGCGAGCGTGAAACGGGAACCGATGACCGGCATATCAGGGCGCAGCTTCAGCAGCCACGGGATGGCACCGATGTGGTCCTCATGACCGTGGGTGACCACGAGAGCCTCAACGCGGTCCAGCTGATCCTCGATCGGGCCGAAGTCCGGCAGGATCAGATCGACGCCCGGCTCACCCGAGGAGGGGAAGAGCACGCCACAGTCGACGAGCAGGAGTCGGCCGTTGTACTCGAAGACGGTCATGTTTCGACCGATCTCAGAGATCCCGCCGAGGGCGTAGATACGCAGACCGTTACGCGGAGCCTTCGGCGGCTCCGACAGACGCTTGGTCATGTCAGCGCCCTGCATGGACTTGACCACGTTACGACGACCGCCACGGTTGGCGTTGCTGTTGGAGTTGGCGGTGTTGCCGCCACGGTTACCGCCGGTGTTGCTGCCACGGTTACCGCCGGTGTTGGCGGTGTTCTCGGCGTTACCGCCGGTGTTGGCGCCGCCACGACGGCCACGGCCACCGCGTCGGTTGCCGGAGCGGGATCGATTATTGTCATTGCCGCCGGAGCGGGCCTCGGATCCGGAGTTATCGGATCCTTGGTGTGCTCCCGAGCTCTTGGGGGACTCTTCCCCAGTTGAGCGGGGCGCATTGCCCGCAGAATCCGAGGGCGCGGATTCGGAGGTTGTCTCCGGCGCCTGGAAGACCGGGGTTTCCGCGGTCTCCGGCGGGCCAGCCTTTCGGATAACCTTCCGGGCACGGTTACGGGGTTCAGTCATGTTTATAGGACTCCAGCTTTTTCCATGTCACGGCGGAGTTCCTCGATTTCCTGCGGATTCGGTGCTAGCACCGGCAGTCGAGGATCCCCCACCTCAATGCCCTGCAGTCGCAGGGCAGCCTTAGCGAGGCTGGCTCCACCCAGGCGTGCCTGAGCGTGAACCAGCGGGGTCAGAGTGGCGTTGATTTCCCGCGCGCGGGTGAGGTCGCCTTCCTCAAATGAGGTGTAAAGGTCACGGAGCTGCTGCGGCGCGGCATGGCCGATCACGGAAATGAAGCCGATGGCCCCCATGGACAGCCACGGGAGATTCAGCGGATCATCACCGGAGAGCCAGGCCAGCCCAGTCTCAGCGATCAGAGATGCGGCAGCGTTAAAATCGCCCTTGGCATCTTTGACCGCGCGAATCTTCGGAAGCTCAGCGAGTCGACGGATGGTGTCCGACTCGATCGGGATACCGGACCGACCAGGAATGTCATAGAGACAGATCGGAAGGTCGGTCGCTTCAGAGATCGCCTTGAAGTGCTGAAACACACCCTCCTGATTGGGCTTGGAGTAGTACGGTGTGACCAACAGTAGTGAGTCAGCTCCGGCGTCCGCGGAGGCCCGCGCAAGCTCGATGGAGGTGACGGTATTATTCGTACCCGCCCCAGCCATGATTTTGGCCCGGTCCCCTACTTCTTCCTTTACAGCCTTGAGCAGGTCGAGCTTCTCCGCGGTTGTCGTGGTCGGCGATTCACCCGTGGTCCCCGCAAGGACCAGGGCATCAAGACCATTATCGACGAGATGCGCGGCGAGGCGTCGTCCAGCGGCGATGTCGATATTGCCGTCCTGGTCGAAGGGCGTGACCATGGCTACGCTGACGGTACCGAAGGTCTCGGCCCCATTCTTCGCTGTCAAACCTGTACTCATAGTGTCTGAGGTTACCTGTTTCATTCTGACTAAGGGGAATCGACGCCGACTAATGGCTAGAAATCAGTCACGTAGGGACTGACCGCCATCTCGGAGCCGTCGGAAAGCCGGGAGATCTCGAAATCCCCCAGCAACACGGGTGCCTGTTTCCGAAGGAGCTTCAGGCAGGCCACCGCAAGTGCCCGGATCTCCACATCGGCGTGCTCGGTCGCCCGCATCGCGATGAAGTGGCGCCAGGTACGGAAGTTTCCGGTGACCACGATCCGCGACTCGGTGGCATTGGGCAAAATCGCCCGCGCCGCCTGCCGGGCCTGCTTCTTCCGGAGCAGCGCATTGGGTTCATCGGCCAGTTTCTCCTCGAGGGCATCGAGAAGCTCCTGGTAGACGAAGCGGGATTCATCCACCGCACGCAACATCAATTGGCGCAGCTCGGGATCCTCGGAGATCAGCGGTGGCAGCACCACCTCGGCTTCGTCAGTGTGGACGAAACGCTGGCTGAGCTGGGAGAAGGAGAAATGCCGATGCCGTACCAGTTCATGGGTGGCAGAACGGGAGATGCCGCGGAGATAGACCGTGGCGCTGGCGTGCTCCAGCAGCGCACCATGCCCGACCTCCATGATGTGGCGGAGATAGGCGGCATTGGTCGCAGTCCGTGGGTTCGGCTTCTCAAAGGTTTCATAACAGGCCCGACCGGCAAATTCGACCAGGGCTTCGGGCCCGTTTTCGGTGTCCGCCTCCCAGTCAATGTCAGTGGGAGGCTGGAATGTCGTGCAGGCCAGCAGCTGCACGTCCAAATCTACTTCTTTAGCCACAATGGGTCCGCCGACTAAAGGCCGAGGTAGGCATCCAGGCCCACAACAAGGCCCTTGTGATCAGCTGCCTCGCGTACCCCCAGAAGTACCCCCGGAACAAAGGAGGTCCGGTCATAGGAGTCCTGACGGATGGTCAGGGACTGCCCCTGGGAGCCGAAGATCACTTCCTCGTGGGCAACCATGCCGGTCATCCGCACGGCGTGAACCGGGACGCCGTCAACATCAGCACCACGGGAACCTGGCAGCGACTGGTTGGTTGCGTCCGGCTGGGCACCCAGGCCAGCTTCACGACGCGCATCGGCAATACCCTGGGCGGTGTGGATGGCGGTACCTGAGGGGGAATCCAACTTGTTCGGGTGATGGAACTCCACAACCTCAGCGGAGTCGAAGAACCTTGCGGCCTGCTTGGCAAAGGACATGGTGAGCACCGCGGAGATCGCGAAGTTCGGGGCGATCAGCACACTGACCTCCGGGTTGGCCTGACACCACTGACGAACCTGTGCCAGACGCTCATCATCGAATCCGGTGGTTCCCACGACAGCGGAGATGCCGTTATTGATACAAAAATCAAGGTTGTCCATGACCACTGCCGGTGCAGTGAAGTCCACGACGATCTCCGCACCGTTATCCACCAGGTTCTGCAACGGATCACCGTGGTCAATCTCGACGACGAGGTCCAGATCCTCAGCGGCCCTGACGGCCTCTACCACTGCCTGACCGACTCGTCCCTTGGCGCCCAGCACGCCGACCTTGATGCCCATAGTTCCTCCTTGGGCGGGTTTCCCGCCCGATAAAGTCGATATTCGATTTCTCGCCCTCCCAGTCTAGGAGACCTTTCCTCACCACGGTTACGCTGCCCCGCCCAGAGGCACCGGTCAAAGCCGCGACCCGCCAGATGCCCCCGGAGCCCGCCCCACACGCATAAGCTCGGGTGATACCTCAACCTTCACTATCAGAGAGCCGAGGAGCACCCCATGGCAGAGCGAAAGTCCGCCGCCGAGAAGTCCGCCGAAGCCGCTACTGCGGTCCTCGAAAAGATCGCGACCTTCCCCGCCCCTTTCAATGAGGTCGGGGCACGGATACACGAGCTCATTCTGCACGCGAACCCAGACCTCAAGCCGCGCATCTGGTACGGCATGCCGGGCTATGCCCTGGCCGCAACTAAACCTGTGCTGGTCTTCTTCCGCTGCGATGACGGGGTCTTCAGCGTCGGAATCTCCGAGAAGGCCAATGTTTCGGTTCCCGAAGGGTCTGCCGATCAGCTGGTGGGCTCTGCCTGGTATCTCAATGGTCTGGACGAGGCCACTGAGCAGCGGATCATTGCGATCGTTCAGCGGGCCACCTGGGTGGACTCTGCATAGCAGCTGTGGCTGGTGAGAGCCTGACGGAAAGGCAACGATTCGCCAACAATCAGGTGCTTGAGACCCATATACTCTGTTGCCCGACAATGGAACGGGATAGCCTGATCAGTATGACACAGAACACAGTTCAGCCAGTCCCCCGTTCCCGCAGTTGGCGTCTCGGCGGCATCGTGGTCACCACTGTGGCCACCTTCGTCCTCGTATCCTGCGGTGGCGGTGGGGATACCTCCGATGCCACCCAAACCACCACTGTAACCTCACCCCAGACCAGCACCAGCGACCCACCGCAAACCACCATCGTGACCACGGCAGGCACCATTTCCCAGGTGAGCACCAATCCACCGCCCAAGACCACTGAAACTCCCCCACCGGGGACCCAACCCTTGGGGCAGCCTTCCTTGTCCCAAAAGTCCATGCGCCCAAATAGTGGAGACAATCTACTGGTGACTGGCGTGCGGATTGCCAGCCATGATGACTTCGATCGCGTTGTCTTCGACTTCAGCGGTGATGGCACGCCCGGCTGGTTCACGGACTACACCGACACCCCCACCCAGCAGGGTTCCGGCCATCCGATCGAGTTCGAGGGTGTGACAGCGCTCTATGTCGGCATTGAAGGCACCACCTATCCCCCGCCGGAGGGTGGCCCGGTACTGGTCACTGTCCCGGGTGCCGGTGGCGTGGTTCAGGAGGTCATCTACTCCAGCATCTTCGAGGGAAGAACCGAGTACATCATCGGCTCGAACTCGCAGCAGCCCTACTCGGTGACTGCACTTGAGCAGCCCACCCGCCTGGTTATCGACATTATCCATCCGTCTTAGCCTGAAAATAGCGCACAGCCGGGTGCCGCCCTCGTTGTGAGGGCGACACCCGGCTGTGACTTCTACTCCGGATGATCAGTCCAGATTAGTCCTCGGTCACCGGAACCAGGGAGATCTTGCCACGGTTGTCGATGTCCGCGATCTCGACCTGGATCTTGTCGCCGACGTTGACAACATCCTCAACCTTTTCGATGCGCTTGTCGCCACCGAGGTTGGAGATGTGGACCAGGCCGTCACGGCCCGGCAGCAGGGAGACGAAAGCGCCGAAGGGGACAGTCTTGACGACGGTGCCCAGGAAACGCTCGCCGACCTTCGGCAACTGCGGGTTGGCGATGGCGTTGACCTTCTCGATGGCTGCCTCAGCAGCCGCACCGGAGGTGGCGGACACGTAGACCGTGCCGTCATCCTCGATGGAGATGTCTGCGCCGGTCTCCTCGGTGATGGTGTTGATGGTCTTGCCCTTCGGCCCGATCAGCTCACCGATCTTGCTCACCGGGATCTTGACGGTGGTGATGCGCGGTGCCAGCTCGGACATCTCATCCGGGCCGTCAATGACCTCAGCCATGGTGTCCAGGATGGTCATGCGGGCCTCGCGGGCCTGCTCGAGGGCGTCGACAAGCACCTTCGTGGGGATACCGTCGAGCTTGGTGTCCAGCTGCAGGGCGGTGATGAAGGCAGCGGTACCAGCGACCTTGAAGTCCATGTCGCCGAAGGCATCCTCGGCGCCGAGGATATCGGTCAGGGCGACATAACGGGTTTCGCCGGAGACCTCGTCAGAGACCAGGCCCATGGCGATGCCAGCCACCGGAGCGCGCAGCGGCACACCGGCGTTGTACATCGACAGGGTCGAGGCACAGACGGAACCCATGGAGGTGGAACCATTGGAGCTCAGAGCCTCAGAGACCTGGCGGATGGTGTACGGGAAGTCCTCGCGGGAGGGAATCACCGGCACCAGCGCACGCTCGGCGAGCGCACCGTGGCCAATTTCGCGGCGCTTCGGGGAACCGACACGACCGGTCTCACCCGTGGAGTAGGGCGGGAAGTTGTAGTGGTGGAAGTAGCGCTTGGACTTCACCGGGGACAGCGAATCAATCTGCTGCTCCATCTTGAGCATATCCAGGGTGGTCACACCCAGGATCTGAGTCTCGCCACGCTCGAAGAGAGCGGAACCGTGGGCGCGCGGGATCAGCTCGACCTCGACACCCAGATCGCGGATGTCGGACAGGCCGCGGCCGTCGATACGGAAGTTCTCGGTGAGAATCATGTGGCGCACGACCTGCTTCATCACCGCATTGAATGCTGCGCGGATTTCCTTGCCCGCATTCGGGTTCTCAGCGAAGGAAGGCAGCAGCTGTGCCTCGACCTCGACCATGAACTCGTTGGTGGCCTCGTCGCGGGCGTTCTTGCCGGCGAGCTTCAGCAGCTCAGCCATCTTGGTGGCGGACTTCTTCTCCACCGCGGCAAAGATCTCCTCGCTGAATGCGGGGAAGAGCTGGAAGCTGCCAGTTTCCTTGGCGG
The DNA here is from genome assembly GCF_052266655.1 of Corynebacterium sp. A21. NCBI lineage: Bacteria > Bacillati > Actinomycetota > Actinomycetes > Mycobacteriales > Corynebacteriaceae > Corynebacterium > Corynebacterium sp. A21. The sequence goes on along the minus strand of NZ_JBQPQY010000001.1, from coordinate 487,252 downwards.
CACGCGCAGCCAGACCGGCCTGTGCCTTGCAGAGGGTGGCGATGAACGGCTTGGCAGCCTCCAGTCCCTCGGCGACCACAGACTCGGTCGGTGCCGGGGCACCAGCGGAGACGCGCTCGATGACGGACTCGGTGGCACCAGCCTCAACCATCATGACAGCGACATCTTCGACGTTGTTGCGACCCTGCTTGCGGGTGACAAGGCGGCCGGAGACAACCATCTCGAAGAGCGACTGCTCGTGCTGCTCGTGGGTCGGGAAAGCGATCCACTGACCCTTGGGGTGCTTCTCATCAGCGATCAGCGCCATGCGCACGCCACCGACCGGGCCGGAAACCGGCAGGCCGGAGAGCTGGGTGGCAGCCGAGGCGCCGTTGATGGCGACAACATCGTAGAAATCATCCGGGTTCTGAGAGAGCACGGTGACCACGATCTGGACCTCGTTGCGCAGACCCTTCACGAAGGTCGGGCGCAGCGGGCGGTCGATCAGACGGCACGCCAGGATGGCCTCCGTGGAGGGACGACCCTCACGACGGAAGAAAGAACCGGGAATGCGGCCGGCAGCGTACATACGCTCTTCGACGTCCACAGTCAGCGGGAAGAAATCCAGGCCCTCGCGGGGCTGGTTGGAAGCGGTGGTGGTCGACAGCAGCATGGTGTCGTCGTCCAGGTAGGTGGTCACGGAACCATCAGCCTGGCGTGCCAGCTGACCGGTCTCGAAACGGATGGTGCGGGTACCGAAGTCCCCGTTGTCGATGGTGACCGTGGCCTCGATGACGCCGTAATCTTCATCCTGAGTAAACTGCACATCGCTCATACGCGAAAATGCTCCTTTGCAGAGTTCTTGCTCCGGCGATCGTCGGTGCCGCCGTTTTAGTGCTTTCAATTGCAACCTCTGGCATTTTAGCAGGTCGCCGCCGCAATTCCTAGTATCTTCGGACCGGGCCCTGCGGCGCCGATCAGCGGACTGCCGCGGAACGTGTTAACGATCTCCACGGACCCCGGAGAAACAACGAACCCCCGCACACCTTGAAGGTGTCCGAGGGGTTCAATCCCATCTCGCCGAAGCGAAGCGGAAATTAGCGACGCAGGCCCAAACGGGAGATCAGGTCACGGTAGCGGTCAACGTTGGTGTTGGCCAGGTACTTCAGGAGTGCGCGACGACGGCCGACGAGCAGCAGCAGACCACGACGGGAGTGGTGATCGTGCTTGTGGAACTGGAGGTGCTCAGTCAGGGAGTTGATGCGGAAGGTCAGCATTGCGACCTGCGCCTCCGGGGAGCCGGTGTCGGTCTCGTGCAGACCAAAATCGGTGAGGACGGTCTTCTTCTGCTCAGTGGTCATTGCCATGAGTAATCTCCTGGTGCTTATTTCAGTCCACATAAAAGAATCCACTGTTTCCAGCGGGGCGCAACTGTTGTGAACCACAGATGCAAACCTCGAAAAATCCTATCACGTCGGCGGCGGACATCCGCATTCCCCTGCGCACCCCCGCCCCTACCGCGGCGGAAGTTCCCGGCCAGCAGCCTGTGCTACTCCGTAGCCGCAGCCAGCTTGCTCAGCCGACCCATCAGCTCACCGAGGAAACGCTCCACGTCCACACCGACGGCTACCTTCGCGGTCTTGACGGGATCGTTGAGGCGTTCCTCATCACCGATGGTCCGTCCCCGGGTCTCGCCTTCGGTGTCTACCTTCATGTTGATGTCCAGGCAGGTGACCAGCGAGGGATCAACGGCTACGGCCACGGCTAGCGGGTCGTGCAGGCCACAGCCACCCAGGTGCGGGGCGGTGGTCTCATAGGCCTTGATGTAGTAGTCGGTGGCCACCGCCAGGAAGTCTCCCCCACGGGTGCCCAGCTCCCGCCACTTAGCGGTGTCCTCGTAGGTCAGCAGGGTCTGCAGGGTGACATCCAGTCCGATCATGGTGACGTCCTGGGCGGTACGGAAGAGCTCGTTCGCGGCATCCGGATCCTGGTTGATATTCGCCTCGGCCCAGGGGCTGACATTACCCGGGACAGTCAGGGCACCACCCATGATGATGATGTGGGCCCGCTCGGCGAAGCTGGGGTCCTGGGCGATGGCGGCCGCCAGGTTGGTCATCGGGCCGGTGGCCACGATCACCAGATCATCGCCGTGTTCCCGGACGGACTCGATGAGGAAGTCCACGGCGCTGCCCTCGGCCAGGGTGCCGGTCGGCTCCGGAAGTGCTGCCTCGCCGATGCCGTTTACGCCATGGATGAAGGCGGAGATCTCCAGGACCTCGAAGTTGTCCTTGGTGGAGGCGTGTGGCTCGCCGGCGTAGACCGGAACGTCGGTGCGTCCGAAGAGTTCGAGGATGGCCAGATCATTCCGGGTGCCGGTCTCCATCAGGACGTTACCGTAGGTTCCGGTGACACCGATCAGCTCCAGCTCCTCAGAGGCGAGGGCGTAGGCGAGTGCGAGGGCGTCATCGACGCCGGTGTCCAGGTCCAGGATGATCTTCGTGGCCATGTGGGTGCGGCTCCTCAGGGTGTGGTTGTGCATGGGTGAACGCGCCCCGGGACAACGGGTGCGCGACTGGTACCAGTGTATTAGTTCTCGATTTCCAGGGCGGCGCGGGTGTCCACCACGTCCTGGTTGATGGCGGTCAGGAGCTGTTCCACGGAGGAGAACTTCTCCATCCCGCGCAGGCGTTTGACGAAGGTCACCACCGCGCGGCGATCGTAGAGATCCGCGCTGCGGTCCAGGATGAAGGACTCCACGCTGCGCCGCTCATCGCCGAAGGTCGGGTTGGTGCCCACCGAGATCGAGGTGGGGTATCTCACCCCCGGAACCATGTTTCCGTCCATCGGCTCATCGCCGGCAACGGTGAACCAACCGGCGTAGACTCCATCGGCGGGCAGCGCCACCTGATCCGGAAAATACATGTTGGCGGTGGGGAAACCCAGTTCCTTGCCACCGCGCCCGGCACCGCGGACCACGGTTTCCTTGATGGTGTAATCACGCCCCAGAATCCAGGTGGCCTTCGCCAGATCGCCGGCCTGCAGCGCCTTCCGGATCTCCGTTGAAGAGAGGATGATCCCTTCTTCGGTGAGCAGATCAACGATGTCGACCTGCACGCCGTACTTCTCCCCCAGGTCCAGCAGCGTCTGGGAGTTACCGGCCGCCAGGTGTCCGAAGGTGAAGTTCTGCCCCACGATCACGGCTTTGACCTTGAGATGTTCCAGCAGAACATGGACGAAGAAGTCCTCCGGACTCAGCGCCGCCATCTCCGCGGTGAAACGGAAGGCCAGCATATGATCCACCCCGAGCTCTTCCGCGAGATCTGCCCGGTTGGCCACCGAACCGATCATCGGCGGCATCCGCTCCGGACTGATCACGGCGAGCGGATGCGGATCAAAGGTGGCGAGCACACTGGGCAGGCCGTATTCATCGGCGCGGCTCGTCGCCGTCCTGATCAATCGGCGGTGTCCTCGGTGAATCCCGTCAAATACCCCGATGGTCACGACCGAGGCCGCCAGATCCTGGGGTACTTCTTCTAGTCCACGCCAAATATCCACCGCTCCATACTAAGGCATAGACTGCCCGTATGATTGATGCACTCTCAGGTTCTGGTCTCGTGATCGTGGATAAGCCGAGTGGGATGACCTCTCATGACGTGGTCGGCAGGCTAAGGAGAATATTCGCCACCAAACGGGTGGGCCATGCCGGGACGCTGGACCCCATGGCCACCGGTGTCCTGGTGCTGGGAATTGAGCGCGGCACCCGCTTTCTAGCACACCTGGTGGCCGCCACCAAGGCCTATGAAGGCACCATCCGACTGGGAGCAGCCACCACCACCGATGACGCCGAAGGTGAGGTCATCAGCTCGGTCTCCGCTGCCAACCTCGAAGAGGCGGCGGTGGCCGCCGGGGTGGCAAAACTGCGCGGCGAGATCATGCAGCGACCGGCATCGGTGAGCGCCATCAAGATCGACGGCAAACGTGCCCACCAGCTGGTCCGCGAAGGCGAGCACGTGGAGATCCCCGCCCGCCCGGTCACCATCCACAGCTTCGAGATCCTCGCACAGCGTCAGGTGGGCGAATTCTACGACCTCGATGTCCGGGTGAACTGCTCCACCGGCACCTATATCCGTTCCCTGGCCCGGGACCTCGGTGCGGATCTCGGGGTGGGTGGCCATCTCACCGCGCTGCGGCGCACCGAAGTCGGCCCCTTCAACCTGGATGATGCAGTCACCCTGGAAGAACTGGCGGAGTCCCCGCGGCTCTCACTGACGCTGGATGAATCGTTGATCCGCAACTTCCCGGTCCTGGCGGTCACCGAGGAAGAGGGAGCGGCACTGGCCATGGGCAAATGGCTTGAGCCTCGTGGTTTGGAGGGGGTCCACGCTGCGGTGACCCCGGAGGGGAAAGCGGTGGCACTCATCAAGGAGCAGGGCAAGCGACTGGCCACCGTCTTCGTGGCTCGACCCTCCACGATGTAGCACCCCGCTTATCGACGCCCTCGCCTGCCGGCCGCGGCCGTCGATAAGCCCGGCTTAGACGACCGCGGTCGTCGTCACATAGAAGCCATCGCGTTCCACCCAGCGGCCATCGATGAAGGGCACCGGGGTGGGCCGCACCAGCAGGTAGGCGATGAAGGTGCCGTCCTCGCGGATGTCAATCTCCGCCTGCTCAAAACCGAGCCAGCGATGCGTCATCGGGAACCAAGCCTTGTAGGTGGCCTCCTTGGCGCAGAATAACAGCCGGTCGGGGGCGGTCACCCCATTTTCAGCCAACCGTTCCAATTGCGCCAGCTCGCCTTCCCTGGCGATGGACCCCAACACCTCCGGGGGGAGGGGTTCCGCGGGCTCAGCGTCCAGCCCCATGGAACGGACCAGCAGCCGGGGTGCCACCACCGCAGCACGGAAACCGCGGGTGTGCGTCATGGAGCCGCAGATCGCGGCCGGCCATAACGGAACCCCCCGCTCACCCCGCAGGATCGGCTGCCCGTTGTCATAGCCCAGGTCCTGCAGCGCCTGATGCGCACACCAGCGGGCATCGCCGAACTCGGATTTGCGGATGTCCACCGAGTGCGACACCAGGGACTGCTCCAGCGGGTGCAGACCCCGATAGTTGCTCAGGTCAATCTCATCCGGGGAGGTCTTGACATAACAGAACTTCGCGGATGAGGGAAAAAGACTGGCTTCAAGCATCTTCCCGCTCCTCCTGCAGCACCGCATAGGGCCACTGCGACATCTCGCCGTGTCGTTCCCACTCCCGTGGATAACCGAGGGACACCTCGATATGCGGCACCCCGGCTACCTCAATCACCCCCGGCATATGCAGATGCCCGTAGACCACGGCTTCCGCGTTATAGCGCTCTGCCCAATTTCGGGTGTGCCGGGTGCCGCACCAGAGCGCGAGTTCGGTCCAGCGTAGATGCTGGGTCGGTTCCTGCACCAGCGGCCAGTGGTTGATCAGGACGGTGGGCCCGTCGATCCGGCTGAGTCTTTTGATGGAATAGGCCAACCGGTCCCAACACCAGGCCCGGACATCCACAAAGGGAGCAATGGCGAACTCATCGGTCATCATCACCTGGCGTTGCTTCGCGGCTTCCACCGCCTGCTCCACCGTCATTCCCTGGGGACGGAAACTGTAGTCATAGAGCGTGAACAGCGGCACGATGGTCACCCCGTTGAAGACGGGATAAGGATCTTCCGGGGTGAGCACATCAATGCGCCGGCACCCCTCCACCAGCTCGGTGTACTTGTCCCGCCCCTGGTAACGGTCCTGCGAACGGGAGAAAAGTTCATGATTACCCGGCACCCAGATCACACAGGCGAAACGGCCGCGCAACTCGGCGAGCACGCGTAGCACCAGGTCGGTGCGCTCGGCGACATCCCCGGCGACGATCAACCAGTCGCCGGGATCCCGGGGCTGGATCTGCTCCACCTTGACGGTGTTGGCTTTCACGGCCGCGTGAAGATCCGCAACCGCCCACAACGTCCTGCTCATGGCTTGCGCGCCCCCTCTTCTCCCCCGCTGTCCGGGGTGTTCTCTGCCTGATCAACGTGTACCACAGCCCAGCGCATGGACCGGAATCGCCAGACTACCGCCACCAACCGAATGGTGATGAAGGCCAGCAGACCACCCCACACCCCGGTGAGCCCGCCATCGACGATATGGGAGATCCAGACTCCCGGGACAAAACCGAGCAACACTGAGGCGATGGTGGCATTGCGGAGGAAGGCCGCATCTGCGGCACCCAACAACACCCCGTCCAAGGCGAAGACCACACCGCCGAGAATGATCATGACCACCAACAGCCACCAGGGCCCAGAAATCGCCGCGAGCACCGCCTGGTCCGTGGTGAAGATCCGAGGGATCACCCCCGCGCCGAGCGCGAAGACCAGGGCCAGCATCGCCGCGAAAACCATCGAATAAAGGACCACCCGCTTTGCGACGTCCCGGGCGGCGGCCACCGTGCCCGCACCCAGCGCCGCGCCGGTCAGGGTCTGCGCCGCGATCGCCAAGGAATCCAACACCAGGGTGATGAAGTTCCACAACTGCAGCAGAATCTGGTGCGCCGCCAGGGAGCCTGCCCCGAAGCGGGCGGCCACCGCCGCCGCGGACAGGAAGGCCACCTGGAAGGAGAGCGAACGCAGAATAAGATCGCGACCGAGCACCATCTGACGTCTGATGATCCCGAAATCCGGGCGCCAGGACCCCCGGTGGCTGCGCAGCAGCATCACCAGGAAGCAGGCCGCAGTGATCGACAGACCCACAATATTGGCGAAGGCCGAACCGATCAGCCCGTACCGGGCCACCAGAACGGGAACCAGAATCGCGCCGGGAATGACTCCGGCGAGCGTGAAGTAGAGCGGGGCCCGGGTGTTGCGCACCCCGCGCAACCAGCCATTACCAGCCATCGTCAACAGTGACAGCGGGATCCCGAAGGCCTCGATCCGCAACCACTTGGTCGACTCGGCGGCAATCGTCTCATCCCCGGTGAGCCAGAGCGTCAACCAGGGTGCCGCGCAGAGCACGATCGCGGCGATCGCCAGACCCACCCCGAGTGCGACCCAGGTGGCCTGGACACCTTCAGCGATCGCTTCCCGACGCCGTCCCGCACCGAACAAGCGCGAGGATCTGGCGGTGGTGCCGTAGGAGAGGAAGGTCAGCTGGGTAGTCACCGTGGACTGGATCGCGGTACCGGCGGCCAGTGCCGCCAGTTCAAAAGCACCGAGCCGGCCGACCACCGCGGTATCCAGCAGCAGATAGAGCGGATTCGCGGCGAGCACCCCGAGAGTGGGAAATGCCAGGGCGAAGATCTCCCGGGCCTTTACCTGGCCATTCGCCCCACGGTCAGCGCGGCTCACGCGAAATCAGGCGCTCCGATGTTCCCGAGCACATTCAGCAGCTCAATCTCCACCGCATCGATGGTTCCGAAGCTGGTGTAACCGGCTGCCGGAACATGGCCGCCACCGCCGAGGGCAACGGCGATGAGGCTGACGTCGATCACGGCGGAACGCAGGGAAACCGCCCACATTCCGGGTGTCATCTCCTTGAACACGACACCGATATCGGTGCCCTTGAGCGCCCGGACGAAGTCCACCAGGCTTTCCACCGCAGCATCGCTGTGCCCGGCGATCAGATCATTGGTGGCGGTCAGCGTAGCCACGGTGTGCTCCCCAACCTGGTGTGTCGCCACCCCGGCGAGCACCCGGCCGATCATCTGGAGATCCCTCATATCGGTGCTGTCCATCAGTTCCACGGCAATGCCGGTGGTGTCGATACCAGTTGCCATCAGCTCCGCCGCGAGCTGATGCATCTGGGGCCGGCCCCAGCGGAAACTACCGGTATCGGTGACCAGACCGGCATAGATGCAGTGCGCGATATCACGGTCGACCTCCACCCCGAGTTCCGCGAAAAGTTCGTGGAGCACCGTGGTGGTGGACTCGGCCTCCGGCACCAACAGATTCACCCGGCCGAAACCAGAATTGGAGGCGTGGTGATCGATGACCAGGGTCTGCTCGAAGCGCTCTGCGATGGCTTCCGCGAAGTAGCCGGTGCGATCGATGGAACCGCAGTCGACGGTGACCACCAGATCCGAGGACGGCAGCTCATCGGAGATGCGGATGCCCTCGGCGGCGGGGATGCTCAGCAGATTCGCCGAGAACGGCGTCGGCTGACCGATCACGCCGATCGCCTCCTTACCCAGCTGACGCAGGGCGAGCAGCAGGGCGCTGACAGACCCGATGGCATCGGCGTCAGAGCGCACATGTCCGACCACGGTGACCGTGTCCGCGGCGTCGATAAGCGCCACGGCGGCACGCAGCATCTCAGGGTGAGACTGTGTCAAGACGCTACTCTTCCCCGTCAGTCTTGTACGGGTTCGCGTCACCGGCCGGAGTGGCGTTCTCCTTGAGTCGGGCGAGTTCTTCATCGCGGGCGCGGGCGCGGGCGAGCAGCGCCTCCATATGTGCCGAAGCCTCCGGCACATTGTCAATCTCGAAGCTCAGGGTCGGGGTGAAACGGACACCGAGTTCTTCACCGACGATCTTGCGCAGCTGACCACGGGCGCGATGCAGGGCCTGGGCCGCCGCGTTGAGGTCCGGGGACTCATCAATCTCACGACCGCGGACGGTGTAGAAGACGGTGGCATCATGAAGATCACCGGTCACCCGGGTATCGGTGACGGTAATCAGTTCAAGCCGACGATCCTTGATTTTACGCTCGATCGCGCTGGCCACGATGGTCTGAATTCTTTTGGCCATTCGGGCGGCACGGGCATTGTCAACCATGACGACACCATTCCTTTCAACTGTGTGATCACGGGAAAACACCGGATCATCGCATCGATGCTCTAGACAGGTGATGATACCCCCCTAACCGGCTCCAGGTCACACCGCACGGCAGCAGCCCGCCCGCTAAAACCCGGGGGCGCCTGAACGCAGCTCCGCAAGCGACCCCGGCCCGGCTAAAGATGAGGTACCCGAGGTATCCCTGCTGTTTCAGTCAATGCGCAGCCCCGGCACCGGCCAGGCCCGCGGCGGCATGTGCGCTTGTTCGAAGGGATAACCCAGCGACACATCGAAGTAAGACACCCCGTCCACCCGGATCTCCCCCGGCATGTGAAGGTGCCCGTGGACGGCACCGATCGCGTCAAAGTCCTGTGCGAAAGATCGGGTGGCGGTGGTCCCGCACCACAACGCCATCTCCGGCTTCCCCAGGCGTAGCGTGGGTTCCACCACCAGCGGCCAGTGATTGACCAATAAGGTCGGGCCCGACACCGCGGCCAAGCGCTCCCGGGAATAGGAGACCCGCTCGGCACACCACTCAGGGATGTCGACAAAGGGCGCGATGTAGAGCTCATCATCGAGGGTCGCGCGCGCCAGCCGGGCCCCCGCCAACGCCTCGGCAGCTGAAAGATGCGCCGGGCGGAAGGAATAGTCGTAAAGCGTGAAGAGCGCAGCTACGGTCACGTCCCCGAAGACCGGGTATTCATCTTCCGGGGTATCCACGCCGACCTGACGCAACAGGTCCACCAGCTGGAGATACCGTGCCCGCCCCTTGAACCGGTCGGCGGCACGGGAGAAAAGTTCATGGTTGCCCGGTGTCCAGATGACACGGGCAAAACGCCGCCGGAGAGCAGCGAGCGTTTCGACAACGAGGTCGATTCGCTCTGCTACATCTCCGGCGACGATGAGCCAGTCACCAGGGTCCGCCGGTTGGAGGCGCTCAATGCGCTCGCGGTTGGCGGGCCAGGTGACGTGCAGGTCCGAAGTGAACCAGAGGGTTTGCGCCACTAGTCGCGCGGCACCTCGACCATTTCAAAGGCCTCGATCTTGTCACCGACGGCGATGCCCGGGTAGGACAGCACCATACCGCACTCGTAACCTGCGGAAACTTCGGTGGCATCGTCCTTCTCGCGACGCAGCGAAACAATCTTCGCGGAATCGGTGACGATGTTGCCGTCACGAATGAGTCGGACAGTTGCATTGCGTCGGACCTTGCCGGACTCGACCATGCAACCTGCGATGAGGCCGACTGCGGAAGCCTTGAAGATCGCACGGATCTCGGCGGTACCGATCGCGCGCTCCTCGTAGATCGGCTTGAGCATGCCCTTGAGAGCCTGCTCCACCTCTTCGAGAGCCTTGTAGATGACGGTGTAGAAACGGACGTCCACACCCTCGGTGTTGGCTTCCTCGGTGGCCTTGCCCTCAGCGCGAACGTTGAAGGCGATGATGACCGCGTTGGAGGCTGCTGCCAGAGAGACGTTGGTTTGGGTGACCGCACCGACGCCACGGTCGATGATGTTGAGCTCGACCTCGTCCTCCATCTCCAGCTTGAGGAGGGACTCCTCCAGGGCTTCCACCGAACCGGCGTTGTCGCCCTTGAGGATCAGGTTGAGGGTACTGGTTTCCTTGAGCACGGAATCCAGATCCTCCAGCGAGACCCGCTTACGGGAGCGTGCTGCCATCGCATTGCGCTTGCGTGCATTGCGCTGATCGGCGATCTGGCGGGCAAGACGATCGTCTTCGACGACCATGATGTTATCGCCGGCACCGGGGACTCCATTGAGGCCCTGAACCTGAACCGGACGAGACGGGCCGGCTTCCGCGACATCCTCGCCGTGCTCGTCGACCATGCGACGGACACGACCATAGGCGTCACCGGCGACGATGGAGTCACCGACGTGGAGGGTACCGCGCTGGACGATGACGGTTGCCACCGGGCCACGGCCACGGTCGAGGTGAGCCTCGATCGCAACACCCTGAGCATCCATCTCCGGGTTGGCACGCAGATCCAGGGAAGCATCAGCGGTCAACAGCACGGCCTCAAGCAGGCTTTCAATGTTGGTGCCCTGCTTCGCGGAGATGTCGACGAACATGGTGTCGCCGCCGTACTCCTCCGGAACGATGCCGTACTCGGTGAGCTGACCACGGATCTTCTCCGGCTGAGCTTCCGGCTTATCAACCTTGTTCACTGCGACCACGATCGGGATATCCGCGGCCTTGGCGTGGTTGATCGCCTCAACGGTCTGCGGCATGACGCCGTCATCCGCTGCGACAACCAAGATTGCCAGGTCAGTGGACTTGGCACCACGGGCACGCATGGCCGTGAAGGCCTCGTGACCCGGAGTATCAAGGAAGGTGATCTTGCGATCATTGCCATCGACATTGACATCTACCTGGTAGGCACCGATGCCCTGGGTGATGCCACCGGCCTCACGACCACCGACATTCGCCTTACGGATGGTGTCCAGCAGTCGGGTCTTACCATGGTCGACGTGACCCATGACAGTGACCACCGGGGGACGGATGGCGAGCTCTTCGTCGCCACCCTCGTCCTCACCGAACTGCAGGTCGAAGCGCTCGAGGAGCTCTCGATCCTCGTCCTCCGGAGAGACGACCTCAACCTGGTAGTTGATCTCGTCACCGAGCAGCTGCAGGGTCTCATCAGAGACAGACTGCGTCGCGGTGACCATCTCACCCAGGTTGAACAGCGCCTGGACCAGTGCCGATGCGTCGGTACCGATCTTCTCGGCAAAGTCAGACAGGGAGGCGCCTCGACGCAGTCGCAGGGACTCGCCGCGACCGTCAGGCAGACGAACGCCACCAATGACGTTCGGCGCCTGCATTGCCTCGTACTCATTACGCTTCTGACGCTTCGACTTACGTCCACGACGCGGTGCGCCGCCCGGACGTCCGAAAGCACCAGCGGTACCGCCGCGACGACCGCCGCGAGCGCCACCCTTGAAGCCGCCGCCAGTGGTACCACCGGGGCCGGTGCCTCCACCAGAGCCACCGCGACCGCCACGGCCACCGGGAGCAGCCTTGGCCGGCATCTGAGCCGGGTTCGGGTGCGAAGGCATCATTGCCGGGCTCGGACGACGTCCGCCGCCCTGCTTGTCGCCGCCACCCTGTGCCGGACGGTCAGTACCGCCCGGACGCGGGCTGCGGCCCTTGGCACCGGCACCTGCAGCGGCGCCAGCACCCTGTCCACCGGGGCGAGGTCCACCACCGGGACGGGGACCGCCGCCGGGGCGAGGTCCACCACCGGGGCGGGGACCGCCGCCGGGACGAGGTCCACCACCGGGACGAGGTGCCGGGCGTTCGCCGCCACCGGGACGGGGACCGCCGCCGGGGCGAGGTGCCGGGCGTTCGCCGCCACCACTGGAGAAGGGGTTATTAGCCACGCGCGGAGCGCGGCCACCGGGCTTCGGGCCCGGCTTAGCCATGGGACGGGGCATTGCGCCCTCGCCCGGCTTCGGTCCGCCACCCGGCTTGGGTGCGGCTGCACCGGCTTCCGGCTTCGGGGCATCCGTGGGCTTGGGCACACCAGCACCGGCGTCTGCCGGCTTGGCCGCAGCGGGCTTCGGTGCCGCGGCCGGGGTGGGCTTGGCAGCCGGAGCCGGCTTTGCGGCAGCAGCGCCGGGCTTGGGTGCGGCACCCGGCTTCGGGGCAGCTCCCGGCTTGGGTGCGGCGCCGGGCTTCGGGGCGGAAGCGCCGGGCTTGGGTGCTGCACCCGGGGTCGGGGCAGCGTTGGACTCTGCGGCCCCGTCACTGCCGTAGTGGTTGCGCATCTTCTTGACCACCGGGGGTTCGATGGTCGAGGATGCGGTCTTGACGAACTCGCCTTGCTCCTTGAGCGAGGCAAGTAGATCTTTACTGGTTACGCCGAGCTGCTTGGCGAGCTCATGTACGCGTAGCTTTCCGGGCACTTCTCTCCTAAATGATTTCTGCTAGGAGTCGAAGGCCTGGAAAACTGGCCTCGACACCTAGGATGGATCGTTGACGTTCATCGCTGATGCTTCATCGTGTGCTCATCAGTGTTCGGTCTTCCTTACAATGTCTGTTCCCGCGGTGTAATCCACGAGGTAGGCTCGTACCTGACCTGTGTCCACCTTCGTGGACACCCTGAGCGCACGCCCGAAGGCGCGGCGCTGTTCCGCCAGCTCGAGTGCGGTGAGGTTCGGGACGATCCAGGCTCCCCGACCGGGCAACCGGCGGGTAGGGTCCGGAATCACCCGGGCATTATCATCAGGATCGACGACAAGGCGCAGAAGCTGAGTATCAGGCTTCCGCTCTTTGGTGGCGATACAGGTACGAATACGGATCTGCTGGGGTGATACCTCACCTCGGCGGCTATCCGTCATTCGTCTCCTCTCACCGTGCCGGCCAGATGCCGACAACCAAATCTAGAACCCCACTGTTCGACTCCCCCAGAAAGCCATGATGGGGTTCTGGGCTACTTCGACACTTATGCACGTGGGCCGGGATTCAGTTTACGCTAAAGTCACCTGAAATTGAACTCGGGTATGTTTGCTCAGCGTATATTGGTAGCGGATTTGCCCGACCGGACCGAATCTCAACTGTGCGGAATTCGCCGTGGGGGCTGAAAACCTGTGGCGAGAACCTTCCTCCCCCACTCACCTGGGAACCTCACCGGGAAAGTCGAAAACCCGGGGACCCACCTGCCCGAGATGCCAAAAGTGGGGTACAGAAAGAATCTGCACCCCACCGGGAAAGACCATCCCTCGTGGTGTCACCTCGCGGCACCGGGACGTGACGGTTTAGTCAGCGTCAGAGTGAATATCGATCTTCCAGCCGGTCAACCGTGCTGCCAGGCGGGCATTCTGGCCTTCCTTACCGATGGCCAGCGAGAGCTGGTAATCCGGCACGGTGACTCGAGCGGTCTGCGCCTCGAGATCTATGATCTCCACCTTGACCACCTTAGAAGGGGCCAGGGCATTGCCGACGAAGACGGCTGGGTCGGCGGAGTAGTCGATGATGTCGATCTTCTCGCCACCGAGCTCATTCATGATGTTGGTGACACGCTGGCCACGCGGGCCAATGCAGGCGCCCTTGGCGTTGAGACCGCGGACATGGGCAGCCACGGCCACCTTGGAGCGGTGACCGGCTTCGCGGGCGATGCCGATGATCTCGACGGAACCATCGGCGACCTCGGGAACCTCCAGCTCGAACAGGCCGCGCACCAGTTCGGGGTGCGTGCGGGAGAGGTTGATCTGGATGTTCCGGGGACCCTTGTGGACCTCCACGACGAAGGCTTTGACGCGATCGCCGTGGGTGAGCTTCTCCCCCGGAATCTGCTCGGCCGGCAGGAGAATGCCGTCCTGGGAGTCGAGCTCGGTGCCGAGCTGGACGACTGCCATACCGCGTTCATTGGCGCGAACATCGCGTTCCACCACGCCGGAAACGACCTTGCCCTCATAAGCGGCATAGGCGTTGAAGGCGCGGCCGGCTTCGGCCTCGCGCATACGGGCAACGATGGCTTCACGCACGGCTTGGGCACCGACGCGACTAAAGTTGGAGGGGGTGTCATCGTATTCACTGTCAATCTCGCCGTTTTCATCCAGCTCGGTGACGATGACATTTACTGATCCGGTGGCGGAATCGATGTCCACGCGAGCCTTGGCATTGACGGTGCTCAGGGCGACTTCACGATACTCACGGTAGGCGTGGAGCAGGGCACCTGCAATGGTGCTCAGCAGGTCATTGACCGGAATTCCTTTTTCGGTCTCAATGGCCTTAAGTGCCTGCAGATCAATATTCACTTGTCTTCCTCTCCCCGTTTCAGGGCATCTTCAAAATTCAGTCCGGCGAGCTCAAGCTCCGTTACCGGCGGTTTAGCGAACTCAATTTCTACCACTGCCGAGTAGGTTTCCGTTAATTCCAGGTTAAGGATCACCGGTTGCTCCTTGTTTCTGCCCACCAGAATCACGGCGGTTCCATCATCGCTGAGAGCACCGATGCGCCAGATGCTGTCCACCCCATTCTGGGCCAGTTTGACCAGGCGGGTGCGGTTGCGACGCCAGTGGCGCGGTGCAGTGAAGGGCAGTTCAACGCCTGGGGTGGAGACCTCCAGGGTGTAGCCGGCGCCGAAGCTGTAGCGACCGGCCTCCTCCGCGGTGTCGAGAAGCTCGGAGATCTCCTGGGAGAGCACCTCAAGCTCATCGAGACTGGGGCGAGTATCGGAGTCAAGACCGATCACGACCATTGATTTCTTGCCCGCCCGGGTTACCTTCATCGTTTCCACGTCCATCCGGTGACCATCTGCAATGGGGGTGATGAGTTCTATCAACTGCTCGTCGCTGGGGAATGCCATAACCACCAGCCTATCCTGAGCCACTAGAGTGGTTGCACGTGAACCGTAAGCTACTGCCTCTGGCTACCCTGATGATCCTGTCCCTACCGGCGTTGAGCGCCTGCGCGGTGGTGGATCTCCTCGGGCCGCGCCCGAACTCGGAGCTACAGACTCTGGCGGCACAGGCGGTCCATGATGAGGTCGCCCTGACTGAACAGGATCCTGCCGCGGCGCAGCTACGCGGCAGACAAGCGGATACCCTACTCACCGAGATTCAGCGACTCTGCGGCACCGATGAGACCGGCACGGTGCCCACCACCTGCGAGGTCGATCTCTCCGGCTATGTGGTTCCCAGCGGCGCCCCGGAAACACCTGCGGAGATCATCAACGCCGCCCTGGGAAATTATGTCCATGCCCTGGATGCGGTTCCTGAGCAATCCCGTGATCTGCTGACCACTCAAGCGATTGAGCTGGCCGCTGCTGATGGCGATATCGCCCTCCCTGATCCCCTGCTCATCACCGCCGAAGAGGATCTCAACACCGCCCGCAGTCTGCTCGAACAGGAACTCGCCGCCGAATACGGACTCGGTGTTGCACTCGCCTTCGCCGATGCCGATACCCGGACGACTATCGACGCCCTCCTGAGCGCCCACCGTGAGCGCATCCTCGCCCTGCAGTTGCTGCTCCAGGACAGCGGCCAGGTCCCCGAACCCCAGGCCGGCTACGAGTTCGACCAGGCTCCCGAACCCGTCGATACCGCCTCCGCCCGCCTCTTCGCCGACACCATTGCCGCAGACACCCACCTGCGCTGGCAGTCCGCTGCCGTCAATGCGGAGTCCGTGGAGTGGCGTGGCTTCGCGGTGGAAGCAGCCGCCCACTCCCGGGTAGCTCAACCCACGTTGGGCTAATCCTTGAGTGGGATGGATGACTCCGCTGCTTCCAGCCGCCCCTTGAGATCTTCAATGAAGGAGCGCATTGAGCCTGCTACCCCATTAAGGTAGCGGACCACCACTGCCTGTTCCTGCGCGGACATCTCCCGGACGACGGCATCAGAATTCTCGATCATCGGCCAGATCAGCTCCAGGACCTCTGCCGCCGCAGCCGGGATCGGCCGGATCAGGGTGCGTCGACGGTCCCCCGGATGTACCACCCGTTCCGCATGCTCACGCCGCACCAGCCGGTCGATCACGGTGGTCACCGCTGCGGCACTCAGGTGTAGCCGCTCCGACAACTCCGTGGGTGTCATACTCCCGTGCTGCATCAGCAGCTGCATCGCCTGCAGATCCGTCTCGTTGGTGTTCAGACAGCGCCGAGTGTGGAATTCCACGGTGTCATTGAGTACTAGAATCTGACGCAGCAACACTGAGGCTTGGTGCATGGAATTTCCCTGCGTCAATTTTCCCGGCAAGTTTTCCACCGCACACCCTTTCATTGTTGGACAATCATATTGTACGATAATCGAATCAATATCCTTGTTCTACGATTCAGCCCTATCAGCACTCGTTCAGGGCTGCCCCGCAGTGCAGTGACAGCCCAGACACTCAGCGAGAAAGGCCATGTTCTTGAATACCACCATAATGCGCCGCTTCCGATGGCTTAGCCTTCTGCTACTCCTACTAGGTGGACTTGCCATGGGTATCGGTCCCGCTGCCACCCCTGACAACCCCACCGGCATGCTCGCCGATGACGCTGATTCCACCCAGGTCTCCCGAATTCTGGAGAACAGTGAGGAGACGGGAGCCAACACCGCCATCGTCTTCTTCACCTCCGAGGACGGCCCCTTAGACCTGGCCGCCATCGGGGCCAAAGCCGCTGATCTCGGCGGCCCAGCCATCCCCAGCGAAGACGGCACCTCCGCCATCACCCCACTGACCATCGACTCCGCCTCCCTCTCCGGCAACAGCGAAAAGATCAAGGAACTGCGTGCGCAGGCCTCCGCGGATCTTCCGGAGGGCATCACGGCCCAGGTCACCGGCCCGGCGGCCATCAGCGCCGATCTCTCCGGAGTCTTCGAGGGCGCCAACTTCCTCCTGCTGGGTGTCACTGGCCTCATCGTCGCAGTCCTGCTGATCTTCACCTACCGCTCCCCCGTCCTGTGGATCATCCCGCTGTTGGTCATCGGCATCGCCGACCGGGTTGCCGCCACCTCTTTTACCTGGGTGCTCGACGCACTCGGAATCACCTGGAACGAGTCCACCGCCGGGATCCTCTCGGTGCTGGTCTTCGGCGCCGGCACCAACTACGCCCTGCTGTTGATCTCCCGCTACCGCGATGAACTGCACCGCACCCCCGACCGCTTCGAGGCGATGTCCCGGGCCTGGGTCCCCACCGCCAAGACGGTGCTGGCCAGTGGTCTCACGGTGATCCTCGGGGTGGCCTGTCTGATGTTCTCCCACACCGCAGCCAACCGTGGGCTGGGGGCTGCCACCATGATCGGCATCGTGATCGCCATGCTCTTCGCTCTCTTCGCTCTCCCGGGTGCTCTGGTCACCTTCGGCCGCTGGGTCTTCTGGCCAAGGCCGCCCAAGACCGGGACTCAGGTAGAGCACCGATTCTGGGACCGGGTGGGCGCTCTGGTGCGCCAGAACCCGCGCCGCGTCCTGGTGGGCTCCCTGGTGGCCTTGGCCATCGCCTGTATCGGTGCCACGCAGATCTCCATCGGACTCAAACAGGAGGACCAGTTCATCGATACTCCGGAGTCCATCATCGCAGCCGCTGAACTCAGCCAGAGCTTCCCCGGCCAGGATGCCACCCCAGCCAAGGTGCTCACCAAAACCCCCGAAGCGGTGAACGAGGTGCTGGCGCAGTCCGGTGTCACCGTGACTCCCGCAGATCCGGTGGACGGCTGGTCCCTCTTCAACGTCTCGGGCGCGGACACCGAGGAGCTCCGGAACGCACTGGCAGGAACCGACGCCCTGGTCGGCGGCTCCGATGCCGAGCTGAAGGACAACCAGATCTTCGCCCTCCAGGACGCCCTGCTCATCTTCCCGATGGTGCTGCTGATCGTCTTCCTGGCGCTGGTGCTCCTGCTGCGTTCCTTCCTCGCCCCGCTGATCATGGTGGCCACGGTGCTGCTGACCAATGTTGCGGCCCTGGGCCTGGGCTGGTGGATCTCCACCGGTATCTTCGGCTTCGACACCTATGCCGATACCACCCCGCTCTACGCCTTCGTTTTCCTGGTTGCCCTGGGCATCGACTACTCCATCTTCCTGATCACCCGGACCCGCGAGGAAGCCCGGAAGATCGGCACCCCGGAGGGAGTCCTCACCGCTCTATCCTCCACCGGTGGTGTGATCACCTCAGCTGGCATCCTGTTGGCCGCGGTCTTCGCGGCCCTGGGAGTGCTGCCCCTGGTGGCGCTGGCGCAGGTCGGCATCGTCATCTTCATCGGCGTACTGCTGGATACCCTGGTGGTGCGCACCCTGCTCATCCCCTCGGTAGTTCAGGTGCTCGGCGAGAAGTTCTGGTGGCCTGCCAAGCTGGACTCCCGGCAGGATTCCACAGCGGCGAAGAAGAGCATTGACGTCTAGGTCTCGAGGATCGACCGGATCGTGTCTCGGGCGAGGGTCATTGGCCTGTTCCTCGAGACCTACCCGTCATCCCGACAGCGCAGGAAGGGAGGAACTCCGGCACAGCCGGAATCCCTCCCTCATTTTTCTGGAACCGCGGAAACCGCTAAAAACTAGCCGCGGACCTGTTCCAGGATCTTCGCCACGATATCCCCGGCAGGAACCTCGATGGTCTCGCTCCCACGAACCCGCAGCTCGATGATGCCCTCGGCGAAGCTGCGTCCCAGAATGGCGGACAGCGGCATGCCCAGGAGCTCGGCGTCCTTGAACTTGACGCCGGGGCTGACCTTGGGGCGGTCGTCGATAAGCACTTCAATGCCAGCGGCGTCGAGCTCGGTGGCCAGCTTCTCGGCAGCCTCTCGGGCGGCCTCGTCCTTGTTGGCGATGACCACGTGCACCTGGAAGGGGGCGACCTCGATCGGCCAGTTCAGGCCCTTCTCATCGTGGCGCTGCTCGGCGAGCACCGCGACCAGACGGGAGACACCGACACCGTAGGAACCCATGGTGGGCACGGCGCGCTTGCCGTTCTCATCCAGGATCTGGACGTCGAAGGCTTCGGTGTACTTGCGGCCGAGCTGGAAGATATGACCGATCTCGATGCCGCGCTGGAGGGTCAGGGTGCCCTGACCCGCCGGTGCCGGATCACCTTCCTTAACCTCCGCCGCCTCGATGAGGCCATCCGGGGTGAAGTCACGGCCGGCGACCAGACCGACGACGTGGCGGTTCTTCTCATCGGCACCGGTAATCCAGGAGGTGCCGGTGGCGATACGCGGATCAGCCAGGATGGTGACACCGTTAGCCTGCAGTCCACGCGGGCCAACATAGCCCTTGACCAGGAAATCGGACTTGGCGAAGTCCGCCTCGGAGGCCAGCTCCACCTCGGCCGGCTCCAGCGAGGCCTCGAGGCGCTTCAGGTCGACCTCACGGTCGCCGGGGAGCAGGATGCCGGTCAGTTCCGGCTCCTGGCCAGGCTGGGTGACCTTGACGACGATGCACTTGAGGGTGTCGGCGGCGGTGACCTCGCGGCCGTCGACGGCAACGCCAGCTGAATTGGCCCAGGAAACCAGGGTCTCGATGGTCTCGGAGTCCGGGGTCTCGTGGACCACGGCCTCCGGCAGTCCCTCGATCGGACGCTCAATGCCCGGCTGGGTGACCACGGCTTCGACGTTGGCGGCATAATCGCCCGCGGTGGCGCGGACGAAGGTGTCCTCCCCGGTCTCGGAGACGGCCAGGAATTCCTCGGAGGCGGAACCGCCCATCGCGCCGGAGGTGGCGGCACAGATGACGTACTCCAGACCCAGGCGGTTGAAGATGCGCTGGTAGGCGGCACGGTGGTTCTGGTACGACTGCTCCAGACCGGCATCGGACATGTCGAAGGAGTAGGAGTCCTTCATGATGAACTCGCGGCCACGCAGCACCCCGGCGCGCGGGCGTGCCTCATCCCGGTACTTGTTCTGCACCTGGTACAGGGTGACCGGGAAGTCCTTGTAGGAGGAGTACAGGTCCTTGACCGCCAGGGAGAACATCTCTTCATGGGTGGGGCCCAGGAGCATGTCCACGCCACGTCGGTCCTTGAGGCGGAAGAGATCTCCGCCGTACTCGGTCCACCGGTGGGTGGTCTCATAGGGCTCGCGCGGCAGTAGCGCCGGGAAGCTGAGTTCCTGGCCGCCGATGGCGTCCATTTCCTCGCGGACAACGGTCTCCACCTTGCGCAGCACCTTCAGTCCGAGCGGCAGCCAGGTGTAGACACCCGGGGCAACGCGACGGACATAACCGGCTCGCACGAGCAGCTTGTGGCTCGGTACCTCTGCGTCGGCGGGATCTTCTCGCAGCGTACGCAGGAACATGGTGGACAGACGTGTGATCATAGTGAGTCAATATACCGCCTAACCTGCACAGTGACGCAGCAGGGGTCAGTTTATTTCGGTGGGCGTTCCCGGGGTGGTTTTCCCGGTGTCCGGAGCATCGGAATCACTAGTTAGCACCGGACCCGGCGCGGGTCCGGAAACCGATGGAGATTAGGCTTTCAAGCATGCTCATCCTGCTTCCCCCCTCCGAAACCAAGGCCTTCGGCGGCGACGGTCCCGCCCTTGACTGGGAGGCCCTGAGCTTCCCCGAACTCAACCCGGTTCGTTCCGCGATCGCGGCTGATCTGATCGCGATGCCGCCCGCCGAGATGCAGGCCGCCCTGGGGTTGAGCGCGAAGCTGTTCAATGAGGTGGCGGCGAACCTGGAGTTCTTCGGCTCCCCCACGATGCCGGCGATCCACCGCTACACCGGGGTGCTCTACGACGCCCTTGACCCAGGCTCGCTTGACGACGCCGCAGTGGGCCGCCTCGCCATCGGCTCGGCGCTCTTCGGTGTGGTCGGTGCCGGTGACCCGATCCCCCACTACCGACTCTCCGGCGGGTCCAAGATCCCGGAGGCGGCAGGCACCGGGGCTAAGGTGCCAACGATGAAGGCCCGCTGGGGGAAGATGATCACCACCGCCCTGACAGAGGTTCCTGGCCTGGTGGTGGACCTGCGCAGCGGTACCTACCAACAGTTGGGGAAACTGCCGGGAGCGGTCACTGTGCGGGTAGAGGCGATCCAGGATGATGGCTCCCGCAAGGTGGTCAGCCACTTCAATAAGTTCTACAAGGGGCAGCTGGCGCGGGTGCTGGTGCAGTCTTCCACCGACCCGGCCGAGATTGCTGAGGTGGCCGAAGTGGCACAGCAGGCTGGGATGACGGTAGAGCTGGGCCCCACCTCGGAGCTGACCATGGTGGTGAGCAATGCCAGCACGGTGGGGATGAGCAAGGTTGGGGCGAAAAGCTAAGTGCACCACCGACGCGGTGAGGGACCGGGTACCGCACCAGCCTCAACGTATTGAGGCTGACTCACCGCACCGCCCGGCGCTGGACCCCCGCCGCAGCGATCGCGCCCAGCACCGCAATCGTGAGGCCGAGAATAACCGCGGCACCGAGCCGGCCGTGATCCACCGAGCCGAATTCCCCGAGTCCGAGGACCCTGCTATTGGCCAGCGGCAGCAGATTGAGCACGGGCTCCAGCCAGGCGATGCCGGCGATCCCCAACATCACCTCGATAACGAAGAAATCAGCCAACATGATCATGGCGCCGAACATCCCACTGCGCAAGATCACCGCGCAGAGTGCGGATAAGAGTGAGAACACCACCCATTGCACCAGCGCGCTGCTCAGTGGGGCCAGGGACTGGGCATTGAATCCCAGGTCCATCCTGATCCCCAGGCCCAGGTTGACCATGGCCGCGATCAGGACGCCGAGCAGCGCGCTGAGGACCACCGCGAGCGCCACCAGGCTCACCTGTGCCGCCAGGTGCATTCGTCTGTGGTTGTTCGCCAGGTAACTCCAGGTGATGGTCTTGTGGCTGAGGTCGGTGCCGATGATTCCGGCGGCCGCGAAGATCATGATCAGCAGGGCGAAATCGGCCCCGATGAGCAGCTCATTCCAGCCGACCGCCGGTACCTCATCCCAGGTCTGGTAGTTCAGCGACTGGGTGATTGCCGCGGCTGCCCCCATGGCGGTGATGAGTGCGAGATAGACCCAGGTGGAGCGGATGCTGAAGAGCTTGATCAGCTCACTGCTGACAATGGTCATGGAGTTCTTCCTTAGATGAGTGTTGTTGCGGGTGATCAGCTGGCGCGGTAGTCGACGACATCTGCGGTGGCGGCGAGGAAGGCCTCCTCTAGGCTGGGGATCTTCTCGCCCAGGCCAAGTACCCGGAGATCAAGGTCCCGGCAGATCTCGCCGATCTCGGCGGTGCTGCACTCCAGGACCTGGAGAACACCCTCCACCTCGCGGGTGCCGACGCCGCGCGTGGCCAGGTGGGCGGCGAGCACCTCCGGCCGGTCCACCCGCACCTCCACGACGGGACTGCCGGTGCCGCCGATGAAGTCGGCCACCGTCCCCTCCCCGATCAGCCGTCCCCGGCCGATCACCACCAGCCGGTCCGCGGTCAGCGACATCTCAGAGAGCAGGTGTGAGGAGACCAGGACGCTGCGCCCCTGCGCGGCGAACGCCCGGATCATGTCGCGCATCCAGTGCACGCCCTCCGGGTCGAGGCCGTTGACCGGCTCATCCAGCAGCAGGTGTTGCGGGTCGCCGAGTAGCGCGCAGGCCAGGCCGAGGCGTTGTTTCATGCCCAGCGAGAAGCCGCCGACCTTGCGCCGGGCTACATCTGTCAGGCCGACCTGGTCGAGCACGGCGTCGATACGCGTGGCGGGGATGCCGGCGATCGCGGCGAGATATGCCAGATGGGCCCGGGCGCTGCGCCCCGGGTGGAAACCGGCGGCATCGAGCAGGCTGCCGACGACCTCGGCGGGACGGTGCAGGGAGCGGAAGTCCGCGCCGTCGAAAAGCGCGCTTCCCTCGCTGGGCCGTTCCAGGCCGAGGCACATCCGCATAGTGGTGGATTTTCCGGAGCCGTTGGGTCCGAGGAAGCCGGTGACCTGGCCATCGGGGACGGTGAAGCTGAGATCGTGGACGGCGGTCGTCGATGAATAGGTCTTGGTCAGGTTGGTGACGGTGAGCATGCCTTCATGCTCGTCCCCGGGGATCAGAAAAGAATCGACCCTGGAGCTGAGATTGTCACTCAGCCCTGGGGATGATCCCGCCCGAGTAGCTCCCCGGGGCTGACTAATCCGGTGCGGTAGGCGAAGAGGACGGCGTGCACCCGGTCCCGGGAACCGGTCTTCATCAGAATATGGCGCACATGGGTCTTGACGGTGGCCATGGAGACGAACTCGGCTTCGGCGATCTCATCATTGTTGTACCCCTGGGCCATGAGCTGGAGGATCTCCCGTTCCCGCGGGGTCAGGTCCAGTAATCCCGGATGCGGCGAAGGGGCGGTAGCTGCCGGGATCTCCGGTCTGCGCAGGCGATCGAGCACCTGGGCGGTGACTTTCGGGGCGAGGACCGCATCCCCGCGGTGGACCGTCCGGATCGCGGCCAGCAGTTCCTCGGGCTGGGCGTCCTTCAGAAGAAAACCGGAGGCCCCGCCCTCGATCGCACCACCGACGAATTCCTCATCATCGAAGGTCGTCAGCATGATCACCCGCACACCCTCATTGTTCCGCAGCAGCTCGCGGGTGGCGGTGATCCCGTCCACCTGCGGCATCTGCACATCCATGAGCACAATATCCACGTCTCCGGCCCCGGGAGCGGGGATCTCCGCACCATCACCGGCCTGCCAGCGGACCGACATGTCATCCTGGGAGCCGATGAGCATGGCGAACCCGGCGCGCACCAGGGGTTGATCATCAACCAGGCCTATCCGGATCACAGCGGCACCTCCGCAGTCACGCTGAACTTCCCGCGAGCGGCCTCGGTATGGAGCCGGCCGCCGTGGGCGCGAACCCGTTCCCGCATGCCCACCAAACCATAACCGCTGGTTGCAGCAGGCGGTATGAGGCTCAGCGGATGCTCCAGGACCGGGTTGCTGGCATGGAGGGTGATCAATTTTTCGCTTGAGGTCATGGTGACTTCCCCGCGCCGGGGTTCGGCATATTTGAGCATATTGGTCAGCATTTCCTGGATCAATCGGTAGATGGTGAACTGCACCAGTTCCGGCAAGTCCACCGGGAGTGCCTCGGAACCGCTGAGTCTGAGTTCGAGTCCGTTGCGGCGGGCATCTGCGAAGAGCGCCTCGATCTCACGTCGGCCGGGTGCCGAGAGTTCAGTGCGGCCGGTGTCCTCGCGCAGCACTGAGAGTAGTCCGCGCATCTGTTGCAGCGCCTGCCGCGAGGTGGCGGAGATCGTCGCCAGGGTCTCCACCGCCACCTGGGGTTCTTTCTCGGCGGCGTAGCGGGCGCCATCGGCCAGCGCAATCACCCCGGAGAGATTGTGGGCGATGATATCGTGCATCTCCCGGGCGATGCGGGTCCGTTCCACCACCCCGGCCAACTGCGCCTGCTCCGCTAGTTGGGCCAGCCGGTCGCGGCGTTGGCGGCGCCGGGTGCCCAGCATCCAGAAGAATCCCAGGACCGCGCAGGTCGCTCCGATCGCCGCCGTGATCGTCAGCACTGTTTCGAAGGTAGTGGTGTTCGGCCCATCCAGATTGACGAAACGGGTCAACAGGGCACCGTTGGTGCCGAGCAGGAGCCAGCCCAGCCACACCCGGCGCCTCGTTCTACTTGAGTAGGCGCTGGCCAGATAGGCCGAGTAACACACCGCCCAGGCGACTTCGAGGCTTTCGGTCAACCCGGGGAGAAAGACTGCGGTGCTGAGCGCCAGAGCAACCGTGCTGATCGCCCATTCCGGCTGCCGGGGGTGCAGCAGAAAGGCGGCAACGGTGATCACCACCAGAGTGCCGGCGAGGAAAGGATTTCCACCGAGCTGTGAGCTCATCCCCAGGGTCATGGAACTCAAGGACCCCGCCCCCACCAACAGGATCAGAATCACCCGGACCGGAGAACCCACCCACTGCTCCGGCCACCAACCCCGGGAAGGTCTCTGCTGCCGTGTCATAGCGCTCCACGCTACCCCGGGACCGGTTCCGCAGACCTCAGCCCTGGGGATGATGTCTAAAGTCCGGCGACCTCGCCGATGACATAGACCGCCGGCGAGGACACCTGCTCATCGGCGATGGTCTGTCCCAGGGTTCCCAGGTCACAGCGGAAGGCCCGCTGTCCCTGGGTGGTGCCTTCCTGAATGATGGCGGCCGGGGTCTGCGGGCTCAGCCCACCGGCGATCAGTGCCTGGGTGATGGCGGCGGCATTGCGGACCCCCATGATCACCGAGAGGGTTCCGCCACTTCGTGCCAGTGCCGCCCAGTCGACCAGTGATGTCGGGTGCCCGGGGGGCAGGTGCCCGGAGACCACGGTGAAGGAGTGGACCATGCCCCGGTTGGTGATCGGGATGCCCACAGCCGCGGGGACGGCGACCGCGCTGGTCACCCCGGGAACCACCTCGCAGGGGATGCCCGCTTCCCGGCAGACCACCAGTTCCTCATGTCCGCGCCCGAAAACGAAGGGATCTCCTCCCTTGAGGCGGACCACCTTCTTACCGGCCGATGCATGCTCAATGAGCAGCTCATTGGTCTTTTCCTGGGAGACCTGACGGGAGTAGGGCAGTTTGGCCACATCGATGATCTCCTTGGTGGTGACATCGCAGAGCTTTTCCAGCTCATCGGTGGGTCCCAGGTGATCGGTGAGTATCACGTCCGCGGCCTGCAACGCCCGCATGCCGCGGACGGTGATCAGGTCCCAGGCGCCGGGGCCGCCGCCGACCAGGGTCACGCCGGGAAGGTCATGCCGGGTAGGGGCCGGCGCAGGAGAATCAGTGCTCATAACACCCCATACTAGACTGCTCTGTTCATAATAATAAAACTACACCGTCTACTACCTGCTCAGAGAGCTTGATCACAAAGTCTACCGGCTGTGCCACACTGGAGACATGACTGAAAATGATGCCACCACCCCGGATCTTCCCACCCTCTCCAGTCACTTCGCCGGGCAGCTCCCCGAACTTGCCATCCCCTGGCAGTCGGAGGACTTCCCCGCCCCGGAGATCGCCGTACTCAATGAGGAACTCGCCCTGGATCTGGGCTTGGACCCCACCTGGCTGCGCACGGAGGAAGGGCTGGCTTTTCTCCTGGGCAAGAATCTTCCCGCCGGGGCTCAGCCGGTGGCCCAGGGCTATTCCGGGCACCAGTTCGGCGGCTTCTCCCCCAGACTGGGCGACGGCCGCGCCCTCCTGCTGGGCGAGATCACCACCCCGACCGGAGAGCTCTTCGACATTCACCTCAAGGGTTCCGGTGCCACCCCCTTCTCCCGGGGCGGGGACGGCCGCGGCGCCTTCGGCCCGATGCTGCGCGAGTACCTGATCAGCGAGGCGATGCACGCCCTGGGAGTACCAACCACCCGGGCGCTGGCGGTCATCCTCACCGGGCGGCGTATCGAACGCACCCGTGTAGTCGACGGTGCCATGCTGGTCCGGGTGGCCAGCAGCCACCTGCGGGTCGGCTCCTTCCAATACGCCCGGCTGCTCGACGATGCCGATCTAGCGCTGACCAAGAATCTCGCGGATTTTGCCATCACGCGCCACCATCCGGAACTGCACGACACCGAAAAACCCTACCTGGAGCTCTTCCGTGCAGTCTCCCGGGAGCAACGCTGCCTGGTGGCAAAGTGGATGCGCTTCGGCTTCATCCACGGCGTGATGAACACCGATAACACCACCATCTCCGGGGAGACCATCGATTACGGCCCCTGCGCCTTCATGGATTCCTATGATCCCGCCACGGTCTTCAGCTCCATCGATGAGCAAGGTCGCTATGCCTTCGGCAACCAGCCGGTAGTGCTCGGGTGGAACCTCGCCCGCTTCGTGGAAACCCTGCTCCCGCTTTTCGACGCCGAGGCCGACCAGGCACTCGCCCTCGCACAGGAGGAGCTGGCGCAGCACAATCAGCGCTACCGCGCTTCCTGGCGAGTGGAAATGGCCGAGGCTGTGGGCCTGCCGGACCGCGAACAGGAGGAGTCTGTCATCGCCCTCCTCGATGAGCTCGAGGCGATCCTGCAGGAGGAGAAGCCCGATCTGACCGGTTTTCTCCGCACCCTGGCGGACTCCTCCGATGAGGAGACCACCCAAATGCTCCTGCGGGTCAAAGACATTATCCGGCTACAGGAGTGGCTGGACCAGTGGCTGCAGCTGAAGCCGGACTTCGAGACCATGCGTGCCCGCAACCCGGTCTATATCCCCCGCAACCATCTGGTGGAGGAAGCCCTGGTGGCCGCCACAGAAAACCGCGACCTCGGTCCTTTCCGGCAGTTACTTGAGGTGGTCACCGACCCCTTCCACCGGCGGCTGGGCCTCGAGCGTTTTGAGGGTCCGGCACCGGCGGACTTCGGGGACTACGCCACCTTCTGCGGCACCTAGCCCCCGGCACTTCCAGCCCCCGGGCCCAGTACTGGCCCGGTATTCAGCTCAGTATTCGTCGATGATGATCTTCTTCTGCCGCATCATCACCTCATAGGCACCGGGGCGCTCCATGAGTTCATTGATGTTCTCCGGTACGACCTGCCAGCTCACGCCCCAACGGTCCTTGCACCAGCCACAGATCTCCGCCTCAGGGAGGCTGGACAAAGCCGACCAGATCTGGTCGAGTTCAGCCTGGTCTTCGGCGTTGATCTGGAGGGAGACCCCTTCATTGAAGGTGGTGTGCTGTTCCACCCCGGAATCCATGGCAGCGAGCCACTCGCCGTCGATCTGGAAATCAGAGAACATGATGGATTCAGTGGTCACCGGCCCCTGGGGTTCGGGGTAGGTGACGCGGTTCCCCAAGGCCGCATTCGGCAGCACCGCCAGGTAGTGGTCGGTGGCCTCGGTGGCCTTATTCTGGACGGGGCCGGCGAACATCATGGTGGGCACGATGAAGGGCCGCGGAACACCCTCGGGGTTGGTGAGCATCAGCTGCCAGCTCACGCCGTACCTGTCCTGGACCCAGCCATAGTGCGGGCTGAAGGGGTACTCCCCCAGTTCCATGAAGACGGTGCCCTCCGCCGTCAGTTTCTCCCAGGTCCGATCCAGGTCACCGCGCGCATCTGCGCGGAAGGAGGGGTCGAAGTTGAGGATGAAACTGATCGAGGAGTTCGGGGTGAATTCTTCCCCGGCATTGATGAGCACGAACTTGTAGCCGTCGATCTCGAGGGTGTTCGTCAGGGTCTTTCCGGCAAAGTCCGCCTGAAAATCAGGTAGTCCCTCGCCCGGATACTTGACCGTATCCACCAACTGGGTGTCCGGGATGGCGTTGACGTAGAAGTCGGCCGCTTCATCAGCGACGCGTTGGATCCAGATATTGGGGATGACTCTCTGCATGTTGGGCTCCCTGGCCGCAGTAGCTTATGTGTCATAAACCACGGTACGCCACTGTGATCGCCGCGTCGATGGTGAACCGGGGCCAGTGCTGCTGGCACCCGGCAGCGCGGAAAAGCACCGGCCCGGGACGCTGCCGCCCCGATTTCCTCGCGCGGTGTCTTAACCTGCCAGGGCTGAGAAGACGACCAACACGATCATTCCCAGGGGCAGTACCCCGAACAGCAGGATCGCTAGGATCCTTCCCACCGGGCGACCGATGTTGAAGGTGAAGTTGGTACCGCTGCCGGTATCCACCAGAATGCGACTGTCCTCGGGATCATTGTGGAAGATGCCCCAGGTTTTGCCCTGCTCATGCTCGGGCCGGGGATACTGTGCCTCAGCGGCGTTACGCTCCCGGAGCAGACACCGGAGGAAGATCAGGGTCAGCGCCAGGATGAGAACCAGGGAGATCGCCAGTTCCAGCCGGTGGAAGTTCCCGCGGTAGGAGTTGAGCAGCATGAGCATGATCAACAGGTTCAGGGCAAACATGTACCAACCCAGGTGCTTCAGCATGGCTTGATAGCCGAGCCAGGTGCGGTGGGCCTCATTCGGGGTCTTCGCCCCGCCTGGGCCGGTGAGGTGCCCGGATTGCATGGAAATCATTGCTTCAGCCCCCGCCAGGGACAGCACCAGAATGCCCGGACCGAGCAGAATCGTTCCGAGAAACCCACCCATGCTCTTCTTCTGGAAGCCATCCGCCTCCCCTGCAGCATTCCAGTGGACGGGCATCGGATCCGGAA
The DNA here is from genome assembly GCF_052266655.1 of Corynebacterium sp. A21. Classification (NCBI taxonomy): domain Bacteria; kingdom Bacillati; phylum Actinomycetota; class Actinomycetes; order Mycobacteriales; family Corynebacteriaceae; genus Corynebacterium; species Corynebacterium sp. A21. The sequence goes on along the minus strand of NZ_JBQPQY010000001.1, from coordinate 458,005 downwards.
TCCCGGGGTAATAGCAGACAACGAGTACCGCCACCATCAACGCAGTGGAAACCACGGTGGCGATGATCCACTTCCAGTCCATCGGAATCTTGGGAAGGTTGGGCATTCGCCCCGTTGTCTTAGTCACACCATCCAAGCTATCAGCCCTTTTCAAGGGCAGACCCAGATCCCCGGGGCTGCCGATAAGCACACCTCCGGGGACACGAACACCCCCGCGCATTAGCTGCGCGGGGGTGTTGGGCCGGGGAAATTACTTCTGATCCAGCTTCAGCGTCTTTTGGGTGTAATCCCACATCTCGGTGAAGAGATCCTGGTTCTCCGAGAGCTTCTTGCCATAGGAAGGAACCATGGCGGTCAGCTTCGGGGCCCACTCGATCATGCGCTCACCGAAGCAACGCTCCAGCAGCTCGATCATGGCAGCCGGGGCGATGGAGGCGCCCGGCGAAGCACCGAGCAGGCCGGCAATGGAGCCCTCGGTGTTGTTGATCAGTGCGGTACCAAATTCCAGGGAACCGAACTTCGGCGCACGGGACGGCTTGATGGTCTGGACACGCTGACCAGCGGTGATCAGCTCCCAGTCCTCGTCCCTGGCCTCCGGCAGGTACTCGCGCAGCGACTCCATGCGAGCCTTCTGATCCTTGAGCACCTCCGTGACCAGGTATTTGGTCAGACCGAACTCCTGCGCGGCGACACCCAGGTAGGACGGGATATTGGAGACCTTCATGGACTTGAACAGATCCAGGTAGCTACCGGTCTTGAGGAACTTCGGGGTCCAGCCGGCGTAGGGGCCGAAAAGCAGACCCTTCTCACCGTCGATGACGCGGGTATCCAGGTGCGGGACGGACATCGGCGGAGCGCCGACGGAGGCCTTGCCGTAGACCTTGGCGGCGTGCTTCTCGATGAGCTCCTCATTGGTGCACCGCAGCCACTGGCCGGAGACCGGGAAGCCACCGTAGCCCTTGATCTCCGGGATACCGGACTTCTGCAGCAGCGGCAGAGCCATGCCACCGGCACCGACGAAAACGAAGTTCGCCAGGACGGTGGAGGTGTCACCGGTGTGGAGGTTCTTGATGGTCAGCTTCCACTTGTTGCCCTGGGGCTTGATGTCCTTGACCTCGGAGCCGTAGCGGACCTCGGTGCCGTCCTTCTGGGCGGCATCGATGAACTGGCGTGCCTGGGCGCCGTAGTTGATGTCGGTGCCCTCATCCATCCAGGAGATGGCGACCTTGTCGGATTCAGCGCGGCCGGCGGCCATCAGCGGCAGTTTCTCGGCGAACACCGCACGGTCATCGGAGTACTGCATACCAGGGAAGAGCGGGTGCTGGCTCAGCGCCTCGAAGCGGTTCTTGATGTAGCGGACCTGATCCTCGCCGTTTCCGAAGGAGACGTGGGGTACCTGGTTGATGAATTCACGCGGGTCACTCAGGACACCCTCAGTGACCTGGTGAGACCAGAACTGGCGGGAAACCTGGAACTTCTCGTTGATATCGACGGCCTTGGTGATGTCCACCACGCCGTTCTTCTCCGGGGTGTAGTTCAACTCGCAGAGCGCGGAGTGACCGGTACCAGCGTTGTTCCACGGCGATGAGGACTCCTGCGCAGGAGCATCGAGACGTTCGAAGACCACCTGCGACCAGCTCGGCTCCAGCTGGCGCAGCATGGCTCCGAGCGTGGCGCTCATAATACCTGCTCCAACTAGTGCGACATCGACCTCATCGGTGATCTTCTGTGTGTTTGACACTTCATCTACCTCTTCGTATTAAGAATCAGTTTCCCTGGACTGATGCCCGGCACATCCGGCTGCTCGGGATTAAACTTCACCGGCGGCATCACCAAACTCCGGCATGCGCACTCGGTGTCATCGCGAGACAAGCTTACGCCCCCGGCCTTCCCGATCCGGGCAATGGGGCCGGAAAATGCCCCGCAGTGAGCAGTCTCACCCCCAATCTGCTCCCCCGAATTTCGGAGTACAGCACACCGCGATGCGCGCTCTGCGGGGTCCCCTCCCCCGTCCGGGTTAACAGTGTCCGAGGAGCCGGTTATCGACGCCGCGCCTCCCCCGGCGCGGGAGGTCCGGCGCGGCGTCGATAAGCGTTCGCGGGGCGCGCTGGGGTGCGAGTACCTAAGCTGGAGACCATGAGTTCGACGCAATCACAAGGCAGTCAAGACAACTGGGACGCCGATCTGCTCGGGGCGGGCTATACCTCCCGCACGCTGGACATGGGACGCGACCCCGAGGGAGAGGGACAGGTCTTCGCAACCGTTGTCCGCTACCTCCCTGAGGGCACCGATCCCGCCGAGTTCGCCCGGCGCCCAGCACTGTTGTGGGTCCACGGCATGACCGACTACTTTTTCCAGACCCACCTCGCTGAGTATTTCCACGCGGCAGGTTATGCCTTCTATGCGCTGGACCTGCGCAAGTGCGGCCGCAGTCGGCGGGAGGATCAGCGTTGGCACTATTGCGATGATCTACAGCACTACTACCCCGATCTCAGCGTCGCCTTGGATGTCCTCAGCGCAACCCATCCCCGAGTTATCCCCATCGGCCACTCCACCGGTGGGCTGATCATCACACTTTGGGCGGATCATCTGCGCCGCTCCGACCCGGCGCGCCATGCCCGGCTCGGCGGCCTGATCCTCGATGCCCCTTGGTTGGACATGATGTACCCGAAGGCCTTCCTGAAGGTGGCGATTCCCGCACTGATGGTGCTGGGTAAACGCTTCGGCGGGGTACCGCTGCCCGGCGGCAATCTGGGCTCCTACGGAGTCTCCATCCATAAGGACCACCACGGGGAATGGGATTTCGACCTGGCTTTCAAGCCAGTGCAGGGCTTCCCGAAGTTCCTCGCCTGGGCCCGGGCAGTGGTAATGGGACACCAGCAGATTCATGCCGGCGGGGTGGATGTCGGGGTGCCCGTACTCACGTTGTGTTCGACGAAGTCCTGGCTGAACAAGCCCTATTCCGCGGCTTCCGACACCGCCGATGCGGTGCTCGATGTGAGACAGATCCGGAAGTGGGCCCCGCAGTTGGGTTCCGATGTGGAGGTGGTGAGCATCGAGGGTGCCCGCCATGATGTTTTCCTCTCCCTCAAACATGCCCGGGATGAAGCTCTGGAAACCACCACGGACTGGCTTGATCAGCACCGGGGATAGTGCTTCCGGGGAACATTTTCGGTGTTGTGGCTGTTGCCCCCTGAGGGCGCTATCGACACTATGGAAATTGCCCCATTTGATAGACTCTGCCTTTGAAGATTTAAAAACAAATTACATTTGCCACGGGATCAGCCCTGGCCAAGTCCGCCCTGTTCGGGGCGGTTTATGAGGAGTCACATGAACGAGATCAAGGCCAGCGATATCAAGGTCGACGCACATTATGACCTCATCATCATCGGCGCAGGTTCGGGTAACTCCATCCCCGGACCGGAACACGATGATATGTCCATCGCAATCATTGAGAAGGGCCTCTTCGGCGGTACCTGCATGAACGTTGGCTGCATCCCGACGAAGATGTATGTCTACGCCGCCGACACCGCCCTGGAAACCCGCGAATCCTCCCGCCTGGGCATCGATGCCCAGGTCAACAGCGTGGACTGGCGCAGCATCGTCGAGCGGGTCTTCATCAACCGCATCGACAAGATCGCCGAGGGCGGCGAAGCCTACCGCCGTGGCCCGGAGACCCCGAACACCACGGTTTATGATCAGCACGCCAGCTTCCTCGGCCCGCGCATCATCCGCACCGGCCAGGGCGAGCAGGAGCAGATCATCTCCGCTGAGCAGATCGTCATCGCGACCGGCTCCCGCCCGAATATTCCGGATGTGATCACCCGTTCCGCAGTGCGCTATCACACCAATGAGACCATCATGCGCCTGCCGCAGCAGCCGAAATCGATGATCATCCTCGGCGGCGGTTTCATCGCCATGGAGTTCGCCCACGTCTTCGAGGCACTCGGTACCAAGGTCACCGTGATCAACCGCTCCCATAAGCTGCTCCGGCATCTCGACCCGGATCTGGCCGACCCTTTCACCGAGCTTGCCCGCAAGCGTTTCGACGTCCGCCTCGGCACCCGCATCACCTCCGCTGTGGAAGGTGAGGACGGCATCACCGTCATGCTCGACGACGGCTCGAAGGTCAATGCCGAGGTCATGCTCGTGGCCACCGGCCGAACCCCCAATGGCGACCAGCTCTCACCGGAACTCGCCGGCATCGAGATGAACGGCAACCGCATCAAGGTGGACGAGTTCGGCCGCACCACCGCCGAAGGGGTCTGGGCCCTGGGTGATGTCTCCTCCCCCTACCAGCTCAAGCACGTAGCCAACGCCGAAACCCGCGCCGTGCGCCACAACCTGCTCAACCCCGATGACCTCAAGCAGATGCCGCATGACCACGTCCCCGCGGCCATCTTCACGCACCCGCAGATCGCGACCGTCGGCAAGACCGAGCAGGAGGCCCGCGACGCCGGTTTCGAGATCACCGTGAAGATCCAGAAGTACGGCGACGTGGCCTATGGCTGGGCAATGGAGGATTCGACCGGTCTGGTCAAGCTCATCGCCGACCGCAACACCGGCAAGCTGCTCGGTGCCCACTTCATGGGTCCGCAGGCCTCCAGCCTGATCCAGCAGATGATCACCGTCATGGCCTTCGACCTCGATGTCCGTGAGGTGGCCACCAAGCAGTACTGGATCCACCCCGCCCTGGCTGAGGTCACCGAGAACGCCCTCCTCGGCCTGGAGTTCTAGGCACCTCCCGGAGCCGCCACCTCCCCGCAGGTTGTCCATCGGGACAGCCGGCGGGGATTTCTTTTTCCGAACCCGGTGTGCATTCGGCTGAGAAGCGATAATCTCAGGCCATGACACTGACTTTCATCCCCACTGCGGACCTGGTGGACATCATCGGTGCGGAGGAATCCCGCAGCTGCGACACACAATTCCAGAACTTCGGCGGTCGTCTCGATTTCTGTGGGGTGATCACCACGGTCTCCTGCTACCAGGATAATGGCCTGGTCAAGCAGATCCTGAATGAACCCAACCCGGGAGGGGTGCTCGTCATCGACGGCTATGCCTCACTCCACACCGCGCTGATGGGTGACATGATCGCGCAGGCCGGAGTGGACAATGGCTGGGCCGGCGTCATCATCAACGGCGGAATCCGGGATTCCGCCGTGGTACGCACCATGGACTTCGGGTGCAAGGCCCTGGGTACCAATCCCCGCAAATCCGCGAAGGACGGCATCGGTGAACGCGATGCCGTCCTCAACTTCGGCGGTGTGGATTTCGTTCCCGGCCACATCCTCTACGCTGATGCCGATGGCATCATCGTCACCGAAGTCCCGATTACTGCACCAGCCTGAGCACTGACCCCCAGGCGCCGGGGCATGGGGAAGTCCAGCCGGCTCAAAGGTCCGTGGGTGAGTTTGACCGGTTCCGGCCCGTCGTGAGCTGAGTCAGCGCCCCGATCACGGCCGTCAACAGCACTGCGCTGAGGATGATGACCGGCAACTCCGCATAAGCGGGCTGCCAACTCCACCCTTGCTGTCCATTGAAGATGGCAGCCGCGATCCAGGCGCCGAAGGAACTACCGGCCAAGGCGCCGATGATCGCCGCCGGCAGGCTCAATGCCAGCAATTCCAGTGCCAAGGCCAGCTGCTGCCCCACCGGGGTGACGCCGACGCTGTTGAGGATCGCCCGGTCACGGGCACGGTCACGTACGGACAATGCCACGGTATTCGCGATTCCCACCGCTGCGATAATCAGGGACACCAACATCAGCAGGGTGGAGATGGTGAGCACCCGGAAGGCCAGTGCCTCGGCATTCGCCCGGGCACCGAATTCTTCCGAGATGGCCACCTGCTGGCTCTGCTGGGCGAGGTGCTCGCGCAGCGCTGTCATCGTCGGACCGTCCGCCGCCTGATCTACCGCACCGTCCAACCGCACCAGCGCCATCGGAATCGGCAGCTCCGGTGCCTGTTCCACCGGGACCCCCCGCTCCAGCGCCACCAATTCCTTGGCCTGCTGCGCGATACCGGGGTCGATCATGGACCAATCCGCGTTGTCGTAGAGCACCGTCACCTCGAAGGGGTGCCCAAAAACTTCAATGACAGTCACGGATCCCGCAACCAGTCCGGCGCGCAGCGGCGATTGATTGCCCAGGATCAGCTGATTCGGGCCAGCGACCGGAAGTCGTGCACCCTGGTCGCGGATCACCGCCGCAGCGTCCTCCGCCGCAAGTGCATAGGTATTGTCAGCGCGGCCCTGGTTGCCGGTCACGGTCACCGCTGGTGGTGCCGCCACCGCAGCCACCCCTTCTACCGCACCGAGTTCATCCACCGTCTGCTGCGTCAGGGTTTCACCGACGCCACCGACCACCACATCCACGCTGCTACCGGTGACGCTGCTTTCCTCGATGTTCCTGCTGATCTGCTCCTGGCCCGTGAACACCGCAGCCACCAGCGCAGTGCCTGCCATCAGGATCGCTACGAGGGAAGCCGAACGAAGCACCTGTCGACCGGCGAAGCTAGCCGCCAACCCCAGGTGAACCCCGATCTTCTGCAACACCCCGGAGAGCAGTGCGAGGAGCCAGGGAATGAGCCCGGAGGCCACCAACACCAGTCCCATGACCGCCAGTCCGGCAGAGGCCACAGACACCACCACGGTCTCCACCGCAGAGGTGGAATCAAGCACTGTTGTCCCGAACCAACCAGCACCGATCATGACCGCACCGCAGCCGAGCAACAGCACCGGGGCGAGCAAATTACCGGACTTCGGGCCACGAGCCTGCAAGGAAGCCACCACCGGGCTACGCAGCACCCGGCGTGAGGCAGGCAGCGCCGAACCGATGGTCAGGATGATGGCCACCAGCGAAATGAGCAGATAGGCGGCGGGCTCCAAGACGATCTCAGTGATGGGGACATTGACCCCGATCTCACTGGCATTACCCACTGCCAGACGTGCCAGGAAGAAACCGGCGGGTACGCCGAAGACACAGCCGATAACGGAGAGTAGCACCGCTTCCAGGATCACCGAGAAGGTCAGCTGTCCGCTGCCTCCGCCGATGGCGCGAAGCAGGGCGTACTCACGCTGCCGCTTCGAGGCGATGACCAGATAAGAGGAGAAGATAACTAGCGCGGCCACCACCGCCACCACCGCCAGGAAGGCTCCGAGCAGCATGAAATAGGCTTTTCTTTCGCCGAGGAATTCCGCCGACAGGGCCTCACCATGCCCCTGTGCTGCGCTGACCTGGCCTTTAGCCCCGTCCACCGCGAGCATCATGGTTTCTACCTTGGCCGCCAACTCCTGTTGGGTGTCACCCTGGCCGCTGTCGGCAATCCGGATCTCTCCCCGGGTATCTTCCGGGAACCATTCCACCATGGCTTGCGGGTCCACCAGCCAAGGATTGAGCCCCTTCACCTCCTCGTGGGGCGCGGGCTCCGCCTTGCCGACGACCGTGACAGTCACACGGTTGCCTTCGCCACCAGGCCGGATCTTCAACTCAGTCCCGAGGACGCTCGCAGGATCGGTGCTCATCACCTCACCTGGGCCGAGGGGGAGTCGTCCCTCCGTCACGGTGCGCCATTGCTGTGGCCCCTCGGCGATTGTCTGGAAGTAGCCGCTGTCAAAGAGCGAGCCGGATACTTCGACCGCGGCGCCATTGACTTCGTCGAGGGTGATATCTCCGATTCCCGGTTCCTGATGGAAGGCCCCGATCATGGCGTCCACGGTGCTGCGGTCCATGGTGGATAAGGTCACCACCACATCCGTGTCCGTGTATGGGCGGGCATACATCTGTGTGACCGACTGCGTCAGTGAAGCGGTGATGGCAGCCGTCGCAACGGTGATAGCCACCGCCGCGAAGATACTGAAGAGGAGTGAGAGATAGCGGAGCGACCGACGACGCAACTGCGCCAGGGCAAGTCTGAGCACGTGACTATCCCTCCCGAGGTTCCGCGGCCGGGGAGCCTGCGGCTGGGGCGTCACTGGCCTGGCGCTCGGCGCTCCGGAGCTCAGTGGCCGCCACGATCTTGCCGTCACGCATCCGGACCAGACGGTCACCGCGTTCCGCGGCCGCCGGATCATGGGTGACCAGCACCAGGGTCTGGCCACGCTCATCCACCATCCGGCGGAAGAGGTCAAGCACCACACCACCGGATTCAGTGTCGAGGCTACCAGTGGGTTCATCGGCGAAGATGACATCCGGGTTCATCAGCAGGGTGCGGGCAATGGCCGCCCGCTGACGCTGACCTCCCGAAAGTTGATCCGGTAAGTGCCGCAGACGCTTTTCCAGACCGAGGAGTTCGATCACCTCATTGAACTGGGACCGTTCGACCTTTTTCCGGGACAGTCGCCCCGGCAGCAGGATATTGTCCCGGACCGAGAGCACCGGAACCAGGTTGAAGTCCTGGAAGATCACCCCGATGGAGCTGCGCCGCAGCTTGGCGCGGGAATTCTCGGACAACGAACTCATCTTGAGATTGCGCCCCACCGAGCGGCCACGGGTGCTCAGGATGATCGAGCCGGAGTCCGGTACCTCCAGTCCGGAAAGGCAGTGCAGCAACGTTGTCTTGCCGGAGCCGGAGGGTCCCATGATCGAAGTCCACCTTCCCCTCGGGATATCCAGGCTGACATCGTCGAGTGCCGCAACGCGGGCCTCTCCCCGACCAAAATTGTGTCGGAGATGTTCGGCGGTGATAACCGGATACTGCGGAGTCATATGAACCTTTGCCTTTTCGGGGGCGGTGGGGGAACTTCCCTAGTTTACGCATGAGACCCGCCCTTACTCAGAAGATCATCAGGTGATCTTGCGGCATGCCTCTACCCGACCACCTCTGAGCTGCGTATCCTGTCTGCTAATGACCTTGCCCCATGACTGCGAGAGGACGGTGAGAGGACGGTGAAAGACATGGTCGAATCAGCCTCAACCCGGGAAGTACAGTCCGGGGATGAGCGCAGGTCTGCGCCAGCATCACAGCTCGTGCCGGAACCGGAAGTGCCGGCCGGCACGGTGACGAAGGCTGGGGCGTTCAACCACTCCGGCGGTGCCACCATCAGCATCGCCACTGCCGCAGTGGTACTACTGGCTGCCCTGGATGGGATGTTCCTGCGGGAGAATCCGCTCTTCGCCGTCGCCGCCGCCGCAGTCGTCTCTGCCGGGGCCGCGGCAGCTGTCCTCGCTCTGGTCGCCGGGGGATTTCGGGGGCTGTCGCGGTGGGTCTCCGCACTCGGGGGAACCACGCTGCTGGCCGGCGGTGCGGTACACGCCCTCAATCAGTTCACTACTGCAGGTGCGGTGGAACAGGCCCTAATCATCACCGCTACCCATGTGGTGCCGTTCGCGGCGCTGCTGTGTTTTTTGGGCGGAGTGGCTCAGCTACCCGGCAGGTGGGCGGCCGCTGCGCTCAGTGGTGTCGGAGGTACTGCGGTGTGCGCCTGGTTCTCGCTCGGCCCGGCCACCTCTCCATTGCTCTGCGCAGTCGGCGCGCTGGCCACCGTGACCGGGGCGATCCTCGCTCTCCGGTTGATCCGGATCCAGACAGCGGAGCTGATCCCCCGGGAAATCCTCCGGAAGATGTGGTCGGTGCTGGTGGGTGCCGCCGTGATCTGCGCGGTGGTCAGTTACCTGCTGGCCGCCACCATTCTCCCCGGTAGCCGGTGGAGTCTCTTGCTGACGCCGGGCGAAGTGGTCTGGTGCTTCTTCGCCGCCACAGTTCTGCTGGCGCTCTCGGCGCTACGCCACGGCGGCCGGCTACGGTTGCTTCCGGTGGCCTAAGCTGCCACCGGAACCAACCTACGCGGGGTCTAGAACTCGCCGTTGTCCGGAAGGGTGAGAATCTCGTTGCCATCCTCGGTGATCACCAGGGTGTGTTCAAACTGTGCGGTGAACTTGTGGTCGGTGTTCTGCACGGTCCAGTCATCATCCCAGATGGTGTAGTCCAGCGAACCCAGATTGATCATCGGCTCGATGGTCAGGGTCATGCCCGGCTCGAGGACATCACGGTAGACGGTGGAATCGTAGTGCAGCACGATGAGCCCGTTGTGGAAGGTCGGGCCGACACCGTGGCCGGTGAAATCGCGGACCACGTTGTAGCCGAAGCGGTTGGCGTAGGACTCGATGACGCGACCGATGACATTGATCTCGCGTCCCGGCTTGGCCACCTTGATGCCGCGCATCATGGCTTCCTTGGTGCGTTCAACAAGCAGGCGGTGCTCCTCGGAGACATTGCCGGCCAGGAAGGTGGCATTGGTGTCGCCGTGGACGCCGTTCTTGAAGGCGGTGACATCGATGTTGACGATATCGCCATCCTGAATGATATTCGTGTCCGGGATGCCGTGGCAGACGATCTCGTTGAGCGAGATGCAGGTGGACTTGGTGTAGCCGCGGTAGCCGAGGCAGGAGGGGTAGGCCCCGTGATCGAGCATGTACTCATGGGCGATCCGGTCGATCTCATCGGTGGTGACCCCGGGGGCCACGGCTGCGCCGGCGATCTGCAGGGCATTCGCCGCGATGCGGGAGGCCTCACGCATGGCTTCGATGGTCTCGGGAGGCTGGATATACGGCTCGCCGATTGCTTCCTGGACCTCATCCTTCCAGATGTACTCAGGACGTTCGATGTGCGCCGGCACCTCACGGATGGGGGTCGGCTTGCCGGGGGACATGGGGGCGCGTAAAACTGACATGCTGAACATGGTAGTCCCCCAGCCCAACCTGAGCCGAGGCAGGCTCGGCTGACACGCCGCTTCTCGACGCCCGCCCTATCCGAGGACTGTGGGATCTGCCGCCGGTACAGGATCCAGCGCCGGGTCCACCGCCGCACCAGGTTCCCGGGCCGCCCGGGCCTCATCCAGGGTGAGGAAGAAGCGGTCGGTGATGGCGGTGGCCGTCTCCGAACCGCCGCCCAGCACCACCAGAGTGGCGAACGCAATGTCATCATCACGGAAACCGGAGAACCAGGCATGCGAGCCCTCATTGATCTCGGCTTCGCCGGTCTTGCCGTAGATCTCGCCGCCGGCCTGCATCCCGGCCGCCGTACCGGAGGTGACCACCGAGCGCATCACCCGCCGCAGGTCCTCAATCACAGCGGAGTCCATCACCGGGACTTCTTCACTGACCTCGGTGACATGGCCGTCGATAAGCGTGGGCACCGGGGTGTGCCCGGCGGCGACCGTCGCCGACATCAGGGCCATGCCGAAGGGGCTGGCCAGGTCCAGGCCCTGACCATAACCGGCTTCGGTGCGGTCCAGCGGGGTTTCACCTTCGGGGATGGAACCGGTGACGGTGTCCAAGCCGGGAATGCTGTAGTTGATTCCCAGGCCGAATTGTTTGCCGGTGTCCTGCAGCTCACCAGGAGCCAGCTTCGTTGAGATATCGGCGAAGGTGGTGTTGCAGGAGTTGGCGAAAGCTGAGTCCATCGGAACATTGCCGAGACTGAACATGTTGTAGTTGATCACCGTGCGACCGTAGATGTCCATACTGCCGGGACAGGGCACGATAGTATCCGGGGTCAAGCCTTGACGCTGGAGACCTGCGGCCGCGGTAACCACCTTGAAGACGGAGCCCGGCGGGTACTGCCCCATCAGCGCGGCATTGCCATCCGCATCTGCTTTGTCCGTCTGCGCCACCGCGAGCACCTGCCCGGTTGAGGGGCGGATCGCCACCAGCATCGCCTTCATGTCCTGGCGGAGGTTCACCGCTTCCTCGGCCGCCAATTGGATATCCCGGTCAATGCCGATCTTCACCGCCGGTGCCGGCTGTGGCCGTTCATAGACGACGTCCTCATAGGTGGCGCCCTCCTGCGTGACCGTGGAGACCTTCCACCCGGCGGTCCCCTCCAGGTCTTCCGCGACGATAGTGCCCACCCTGGCCATAATGTCCGGAGCGAAGCCCGGTTCATTGGAGACCATCGCCGCCTCCTCATTGAGGCGAACCTCGGGGAGATCGGAAAGCTCCCGACCGATCAGGGGCCCCTGATTCTGCGGAACCGTGCCGACCGAGAAGTTCCCGGCAGCCCCCGCCAGATCAGCGCTCAGCGCCGCCGCGTCAATCTCGCGGACCGTCTCATCATGTTGATGCACGGCATTGACCGCCCCCGCGATCCGGGCGGCGGTACGGCGAGGATCCGTCATCCTGGTGGTGTCGACCAGAATTCGGTGCACCACCCCTGGACTGAGGATCTCCGCACCATCCGAGGTGATCACACTCGCTGACGGCGCGGGCACAGTACGCAGCTCCAGGTGCTGGTTCGCCCCCAATTTCGGATGAACCAGGGAAGGTTGCCAGCGCACCGTCCACTCCCCCTCCGAGCGGGTCAGTATCATATCCGCCTGGTACTCCAGTTCCCGGTCCCGGGGAAGGTCCCAGTTCATGGTGTAGCTGACGCGGGAGATATTCTCCTGGGAGCTGACCTCGCCCAACTCCACGGACAGCCCCTCCGCCTGCAGCCCGGCCACCGTATCATCGAGAACGGTGCGGGCCGCCCCGGCGTTGTCGACGTGGCCCATCGCGGCATCAAGATCGAACTCCGCCAGGGCCGCCAGGAATTCCTCCGCCACCGGCTGCGCAGCCGCGGGTTTCGGGGTGCAGGCCACCAGACTTCCGGCGAGAACCCCCATCACCATGAGTAGGGCCGAGGATTTCTTCATGTTGCGTAGGCTAACACCGCTGCCGACACCTGTCCGGGAGCAACACTTCCCCGGAGAAAAGGATTACCGCACAGGGGGCTTTCCGGGTGGGGCCGGAGCAGCTGACCCGGCCCTCGGGGCGTGTAGGGAAAGCCGAAGTGCGGTCCTCCACCTGACCGTATCCAGTCGGGGAGAACCGCACTATGGCGTGGTTGCCGGAGCTACCCGGCTACCAGTATTGCAGGAAATCTAGCGGGTAACCTTGACCTCAGCCTTGGTGCCGGAAATTTCCTCAAGTCCCTGCTCCTCGGCGATGCGCATGGCCTCTTCAATGAGTGTCGCCACAATCTGGGACTCCGGCACGGTCTTGATGACCTCGCCCTTGACAAAGATCTGGCCCTTGCCGTTGCCGGAAGCCACCCCGATATCAGCGTCACGAGCTTCACCCGGACCATTGACCACACAGCCCATGACAGCCACCCGGAGCGGGAATTCCATTCCCTCAAGGCCGGCGGTGACCTCCTCGGCGAGCTTGTACACATCAACCTGGGCGCGGCCACAGGAGGGACAAGAGACGATCTCCAACTTGCGCGGCCGCAGGTTCAGCGACTGCAGGATCTGGTCCCCGACCTTGATCTCCTCCACCGGGTCTGCGGAGAGGGACACCCGGATGGTGTCACCAATACCCTCCCCGAGGAGGGAACCGAAGGCCACCGCAGATTTAATGGTGCCCTGGAAGGCTGGGCCGGCCTCAGTGACGCCGAGGTGCAACGGATAGTCGGTCTTGGCCGCCAGCTGACGGTAGGCCTCGACCATGATGACCGGATCATTGTGCTTGACGGAAATGGCGATATCGCCGTAACCGTACTCCTCGAAGAGGTTGGCCTCCCAGATCGCGGACTCGACGAGTGCCTCCGGAGTGGCCTTGCCGTACTTGTCCATGATGCGCTGATCCAGGGAACCGGCGTTCACACCGATGCGGATCGGAATACCGGCGTCACCGGCCGCCTTGGCGACTTCCTTGACACGGCCGTCAAACTCCTTGATATTACCCGGGTTCACGCGGACTGCGGCACATCCGGCCTCAATCGCCGAGAAGATGTACTTGGGCTGGAAGTGGATGTCCGCGATCACCGGGATCGGGGACTTCCTCGCGATGATCGGCAGCGCCTCGGCATCAACGGGCATGGGGCAGGCCACGCGGACGATGTCACAGCCGGCGGCGGTGAGCTGGGCGATCTGCTGCAGGGTCGCATTGATGTCATGGGTCTTGGTGGTGGTCATCGACTGCACGGAGACCGGGTGGTCTGACCCCACTCCGACGCTACCGACCATGAGCTGCCGGGTCTGACGACGCGGGGCAAGGACGGGCGGCGGGGCGGCGGGCAGTCCGAGTCCGATGGGCATGGACACAGTTATCGCTCCTAGCTGGGTGCGGCCGGGGGTAAGGCCGGTCACGGCCATGATCTAACGGGTTCTTTTCAACTATAACGAGCTTACACCTGCAGAAGTTCCCGACCTCACCCGGTGTTGACCCATTTCTCAAGGTCAGCGGGCATGTGGCCGAGGACTCAGCCGAAGAGTCTGATGGGGTTAACCACATCGGCGATGATGATGATCGAACCGAGACTCAACATCAGGGCCGCCACACCCACGGTGATGGGCATCAGCTTGGTGTAGTCGGCAGGGCCAGCGGCCGGTAGGCCGCGCAGTCGGCGGAAGAAGTCACGGATCTTCTCATAGAGAACCACCGCGATATGCCCGCCATCCAGCGGCGGCAGCGGGACAATGTTGAACAGCGCCAGGAAGAAGTTCAGGCTGGCCAGCATCATGAAGAACAGCGACCACAGCGATCTTTCGACGAGCTCGCCACCGACCCGGGAGGCGCCGACCACGCTCATCGGACCCTCCATATCGCGCTCGGCGCCGAAGATGGAGGCCACGACGCCGGGGATCTTGGCAGGCATGGCGATCAACGCATCCACGGTGGCATCCATGGTCTGACCGGTGAAGGCTGCGGTGGCGGGAATGGCCTCGAGCGGGCCGAACTGCTTCATGGCATCCTCGATCGGCGCGCTGGACAGGCCGATGGCACCCGCCACGACCATCCCACCCTGCGGGCTCATGCGTTCCACGGCAGCAACCTCGACCGCAATATCGAGAATCTTCCCCTCGCGATCCACCGTCAGTGTGACGGTCTCCCCGGGCAGCGTGAGCACTTCATCACGCAGGTCAGCGAAGGTCTCCAGCTCCGCCCCATTGAGCGCCAGCAGCCTGTCACCTGATTGGACACCGGCATCACCGGCAGGGCCGACTCCGGAGCAATCCGCGATCTGGGTCTCGGAGAGCTGGTCGGAGACACAGAGGGTCTCCCCGACCCTCGGGGTAGTGTCAGCATAGGGATTCGGGATGCCCGAGAAAACAGCCACCAGGTAGAGGATCACGAAGCCGACCACGACATTCATGAACACGCCGCCCAGCAGCACGATCACCCGCTGCCACCATGGTTTATTGACCATGGCGTGCGGGGCTTCCTCCGGAGTCACCTCATCCTGGGCGGTCATTCCCGCGATATCACAGAAACCACCGAGCGGAATCGCATTCAGGCCGTACTCGGTCTGGCCCTTCTTCACTGACCAGATCTTCGGACCGAAACCGATGAAGTAGCGTCGGACCCTCATCCCGAAGGCCCGTGCTGTGAGCAGGTGCCCCAGCTCATGCAGCGCGATGGTTACCGCGATACCCAGTGCGAATAAAAAGACGCCGAGCAGGTATGCGCCCACGCCACTCTCCTAGCAGATTTCTTGGAATGTACCGGTCAGACTCTAGCGGCTGCGCTGCGCCACGAGTTGATTCGCCAGTGCCCGCGCCGCCGCTTCGGTGACCAGAATGTCATCGACGCTTGAGGGTACACCAGCAAACTGTGAAGCCGACCCGACCACTTCGCCGACGATATCGACGATCTCCGGGAAGTGAATTCGGCCACCCAGGAAGGCGGCGGCGGCCTCCTCATTCGCAGCGTTGTAGACCGCCGGGAAGGTACCGCCGCGGGTGGCGACGTCGCGGGCCAACTGCACCGCGGGGAAGGCGGCATCGTCAAGAGGTTCGAAGCGCCAGTCATGCGCCAGGCTGAAATCTAGCGCGGGCTGGGCGCCAGGCACCCGGGCAGGCCAAGCCAGGGCGTGGGCGATCGGGAGCTTCATCGAAGGCGGCGAAGCCTGGGCGATGGTCGCGCCATCGGTGAAGGTAACCATGGAGTGGATGATCGACTGCGGGTGGACGGTGACATCAACATCAGCGGCATCGATGCCGAAGAGCAGGGTCGCCTCAATCAGTTCCAGTCCCTTGTTGATCAGAGTGGCGGAGTTCAGGGTGTTCATCTGCCCCATCGACCAGGTGGGGTGTGCGGCCGCCTGCTCCGGGGTGACATCCCACATCTGTTCCCTGGTCCAGCCCCGGAACGGACCACCTGAGGCAGTCAACACCAATCGGTCCACCTCGGCGGGAGTACCCGAGCGCAGGCACTGGGCCATCGCAGAATGCTCCGAGTCAACCGGGATCAACTGCCCCGGCTGCACCCGCGCCATCACCAGGTCTCCGCCAGCGACCAGGGATTCCTTATTTGCCAGTGCCAGCACCTCACCGGCTTCGATAGTGGCCAAGGTGGCTGCCAGACCGAGCGAACCGACCAGGGCATTGAGGACGGTATCCGCCGGAACCTCGCGAACCAGGTGCTCCGCGGCAGCTACCCCGCTGATCACCGGGCCACCGAGGGCCCCGGAGATCTGCTGCGCAGCAGCCTCCCCGGCCACGGCCACCTGGCCGGGACTGAGGTTAAGGCGGCGGGCCTGCCGGATGATCAGCTCAGGATCTGAGCCCCCGGCGGCGATGCCGACCACAGTGAACTGGTCGGGGTTGTCGGCGATGACCTCGAGGGCCTGAGTGCCGATGGATCCGGTGGAACCGAGTATCAGGATGCGCTTGCTCACCTGTTCATTCTTGCATCTACTCCGGGCCGGGGCGGGATATGGTCTCTCTCCGAACCTTTGGGGGGTGTCCTTGTCGCACCCCAGCTACGAATGTGCAAAGATACGGGTAAGTGTTTTGTACGAAAATCCCTGGCCTCCATCCGGAATCCTGACGAATTTCCTCGTCAACGACCCGGGGGAGGCGCGTATGAAGGAGATGAACGTGGCTGGTTCCCACGAAATCGCGCCCGAGGTTCACAACGGCGTATCCACCCTCGATGAGCCCTCGGCTGCCTGGGGCTGGCATGGAATGAGTAAGTCCGCCATCCAGATCGCCGGCTGGATATCTGTGCTCTTCCTGCTGGGCTTCAACTTCGGTAACCATGAGGGTCATGTTGAGACCATCTGGCTGCTCGCCATCGCCGCTCTCATGGCGATCGGTCTGCTGATCCACCTCTTCGAGCCCAAGGGTAACCAGGTCCGCACCCTGACCGGTAAGAACAAGCCGGTCGGCCACCATGAGCCGGACTGGAGCTACCAGCAGGCCACCCTTTCGGGCCCCTACGCTGAGCTCAAGGATTCCGAGCTGCGTGCCCTGAACATCGAGCCTTCTCGTGTCCAGCACCTGCGTGTCCTGCCGGAGGGTTCCACCGCAGCCAAGTAAGTAGGCTCGCGGATCCCCTCGCGCACGATCTAACTGCCCTCCCGGCATACCGGGAGGGCAGTTCTCATGCCCAGGCGAAGGGATGGGACAAGGCAGCGGGTAGGCCAGGTGAGTCCTGAGCAACTCCATCACGGGGAACTGCTCACCACGGTGCCGCCGGCGCGAGCGTACTTGCGCAGGATCCGCTGGATCATCTGACCCGATACCGGATCGACCTGATCTCCAGGTTGTGCAGCAGCGCGGCAACCATTGATCATCGCGGTCTTGCCGGCGCCATTGGGGTCAACGATGCGGTAGATCGCGTTGCGCGAGAATATCCAGCCTGAGGCGATCTACCGCTACCCACTGGTTAAAGGCCTTGCCCAGAC
This sequence comes from Corynebacterium sp. A21, assembly GCF_052266655.1. Taxonomy (NCBI): domain Bacteria; kingdom Bacillati; phylum Actinomycetota; class Actinomycetes; order Mycobacteriales; family Corynebacteriaceae; genus Corynebacterium; species Corynebacterium sp. A21. The sequence goes on along the minus strand of NZ_JBQPQY010000001.1, from coordinate 440,396 downwards.
CACCAACCGCCCCTGCACCCGGACCTCCGGGTCTGGGTGCAGGGGCGGCAGATGAGGGGTGGGAGATCCTTTCGCCGTTCGACGGTCCGTGGCGCCACCGCTCTAGGCTCTCCCCCGACGACGCCGGACTGAACGCGGCGCCGTCAAGCACATGGTGCTTTTAAGCGGACTGCGGCTCGCCTTCGGCGGCCAGCTGGCCACATGCCGCCGAAATCTCATCACCCTTGGTGTCACGGACCGTGCAGGTCACGCCCTGGGCGATGACACGCCGAACGAACTCATTCTGACGCTCCTTCGGGGACGCATCCCACTTGGAACCCGGGGTCGGGTTCAGCGGAATAAGGTTGACGTGCACCAGCGGGCCAAGCGCCTTATGCAGCTTCTTGCCCAGCAGGTCCGCACGCCAGTCCTGATCATTGATGTCGCGGATCAGCGCGTACTCAATGGAAACGCGGCGGCCAGACTTGTCCGCGTAATAACGCGCGGCATCCAACACCTCGTCCACCGACCAGCGGTTGTTCACCGGGACGAGGGTATCGCGCAGCTCATCATCCGGGGTGTGCAGGGAGACCGCCAGGGTCACGGACAGCTCTTCATCGGCGAGCTTGCGGATCGCCGGCGCCAGCCCCACCGTGGAGACGGTGACATTGCGCTGGGAGATACCGAACCCCTGAGGGCTCGGCGAGGTGATCTGACGTACCGCAGAAACCACCCGCTTATAGTTGGCCAACGGTTCACCCATGCCCATGAACACGACATTGGACAACCGTGACCCCTCGGCCTCCATCGTGGCGGCGGCCGCACGGACCTGGTCGACGATCTCCGCGGTGGAGAGGTTACGGTCCAGTCCACCCTGGCCGGTCGCACAGAAAGGGCAGGCCATACCGCAACCAGCCTGGGATGAAATGCACAGCGTCGATCGCTCGGAGTAACGCATGAGCACTGATTCCAGGAGGATGGAATCATGCAGCTTCCAGAGGGTCTTCTGGGTGTCACCGTTGTCGGTCTCAACCACCCGCACCGGAGTCATCAGTGTCGGGAAGAGCGCCGCCTGCACCTTTTCACGGGCAGCAGCGGGAAGATCGGTCATTGTCGAGGGGTCAGCCTCGAAACGTCCGTAGTAGTGACGCGCGATCTGATCCACCCGGAACTTGGGCAGTCCAAGCTCAGTGACAGCGGTAATACGCGCTTCGGGGTCTAGGTCGGCGAAGTGTTTGGGAGGCAGGCCGCGCTTCGGGGCCGCGAATTGCAGTTTTACAGGTTCAGCCATGGTATGCACCATCATGTCATGACTGGTACACCGTTCCCGAATTGTTAGGTGAAACAGCGCCCAATCTGTGGCGAATTCGATTCCCGGGGGCTTAGATGGGACATATGACTAACCACGAAGCCGTACCAGGCGCTACTCCCCGCGATGAGAGTCAGCTCGCAGAGCCGGGCTTCCCAGATCCGGCTCACCCTGCCCCGGAAGCCAGTTCCCTTCCGGCGGTGCGGCCCGAGGACACCTCGATCGATGCTGCGGAAACCCCCGCCAAGAAGAAGCCCCGCAAGGGCAAGCGGACGGCCACCCCAGACGACAAGGTCAAGAGCTCACTGGCGGGGAGCACCTGGGTCGCGCTGATCGCCGGGCTGTTGCTGCTCATCCTGCTGATCGTATTCATCCTGCAGAACCAACATCAGATCGCGTTGAATCTCTTCGCCTGGTCCTTCCAATTCCCGGCTGGCATCGGCTACCTGATTACCGCCATCGCCGGTGGCCTGATTGTGGCCATGGTCGGCATGGTCCGGATGATCGAGTTGCGCCGCCAGGTGAAGAAAGCCCGCCGACAGGCACATTAACCACCGAGGTTGGGCACAGGTGTGCACAGAGCCGGGGAGCAGAGGTGAACTGCTCCGGGGCTCGTCCGGCCTTGTGCAGCGGTGTTGTGCGGCGGGCGGGGGTTTTCATCGGGGGCTGAGGCTGGCGTCGAAAAACCTCCGGAAAAAGACTCTCCCGGGCAAGAGCCCGCCCAGTTTCTGGGCCGGAAACTTTGTGCTTTCCTAGCCGCCGATAAAGCTGAGAATCAGCCAGGTGACCATCGCGGCGGGCAGCATGCCATCGATCCGGTCCATCATCCCGCCGTGTCCGGGCAGCAGGTTCGACATGTCCTTTATTCTCAGTTCACGTTTGAACTGCGACTCCACCAGATCCCCGAGTGTCGCGCAGACCACCAGCCCCAGGCCGAGAAGTGCACCGAGCCACCAATAATGATGCAGCAGGAAATGCACCGCCAAAGAACCCGTCACCATGCCGAAAACGACGGAACCCGCAAAACCTTCCCAGGACTTCTTTGGGCTGACCGCCGGAGCCATCGGATGCTTGCCAAAGCTCACTCCAGCGACATAGCCACCAATATCCGAAGCGACCACGCAAAGCATGAAGGTGATGATGTAGAACCCACCAGCCACGCCATTGCCCTCAATCAAGGAGAGCATCGCGGCAAAGGAACCGAACATCGGGATCCAGGTGAGTACGAAAATACCGACCGCGGTATCACGCATGTAGTTCTGCGGCGGGGAGTTTCGACCGTGGTGGAACAAACGGCCGACCATCAATGCCAGCACACCGGTAACATAGGCAGCCACCAGGCCGGTGGTGCCAAATGGCCAGGAAGACCACAACATCGCCTGCCCCATGATGATCATCAAGGTCCGGGGGATGACGAAGCTGCCCTCACGCAGTCGGGTACATACCTCCCAGGTGGCCAGCGCCAGGGCCACCGCAACCAGCAGGTACCAGGCAAATGGTCCAACCAAAACCGCAATCAGAACGAGTGCCCCGAGAAGAGCGCCCACCCCGATCGCAGCCTTGAGATCACGTCCGGCGGAGTTCTTCGGTTTCGGGAACCGCCTCGCGCCGATGCCCGCAGTTGCTTCACTCAACTGGACCCTTTCCTGAAAACTCTTCCAGCGGGAAACTCTTCCCCGGCGGGGCCGCAGTAACAAAGAAAGGCACGGCCGCCCGTATCTAACCGGTTAAACCGGTATGTTCCCCCAGATCTTAATCAAAGATTATGGAAAACTCGGGCAGGCTGTGCCTACAATAGTCGGGGAAACTTTTATGGATCCCCCATCCTGGAGCCTCTGGGAGTGATGGAGTTAGACCTCCATCAGCTCCTTTTCCTTACGCTCGACGACATCATCGACCTGGCTGATGTAGCCCGTGGTGACCTTGTCCAGCTCCTTCTCGGCAGCCTGAATCTCATCCTCGCCAGAGTCGCCATCCTTCTGCAGCTTCTTCAGCTGCTCCATGCCCTTACGACGGACGTTACGGATGGCGATCTTACCGTCCTCCCCCTTACCCTTGGCCAGCTTGACCATGTCCTTACGACGTTCCTCGGTCAGCTGCGGGATGGTGACACGCAGAACCTGGCCATCGTTGGTGGGGTTGACACCGAGATCTGAGTTACGGATAGCGGTCTCAATCGCGCTCATCGAGGTCATCTCGTAGGGCTTGATGATCAGCATGCGCGGTTCCGGCACCGAAATGGTGGCCATCTGAGTGATCGGGGTGAGAGCACCGTAGTACTCGGCCACGACACCGTTGAACATGGCTGGGTTCGCACGTCCGGTGCGGATGGTCATCAGGTCCTCACGGGTGTGCTCGACGGTGGCACCCATGCGCTCCTCGGACTCGAAAAGGATCTCATCAATCATGTCAGTTAATTCCTTGTCTGCTTCACGTTGTCAGGAACACACCGGCGGCCCGGAATCCCTGACCAGTGCCGATCAGGGACGCCGAGCACACCGAAATGCAACTACTGGTCCAAATCTATCAGGAACGCACCAGGGTGCCGATGGGCTCCCCGGACACAGCCTTGGCGATATTGCCCTCGGTGAGCAGATTGAACACCATGATCGGCATATCGTTATCCATGCACAGGCTGAAAGCGGTGGTATCCGCAACCTTCAGGCCCTTCTCAATCACCTCACGCGGGGTGACCCGGGTGTAGAGCTCAGCATCCGGGTTGGTGCGCGGATCAGCAGAGAAGACCCCGTCCACGGCCTTGGCCATCAGCAGCACATCGCAGCCGATCTCCAGGGCACGCTGTGCGGCGGTGGTGTCGGTGGAGAAATAAGGCATGCCCATGCCAGCACCGAAGATGACCACACGGCCCTTCTCCAGATGACGGGCAGCGCGCAGCGGAAGATAAGGCTCCGCGATCTGGGCCATGTTGATGGCGGTCTGGACGCGCGTCTCGACGCCCGCCTGAATCAGGAAGTCCTGCAGGGCCAGACAGTTCATCACGGTACCGAGCATGCCCATATAATCCGAGCGCGCACGATCCATGCCACGTTGCTGCAGCTCGGCACCGCGGAAGAAGTTCCCGCCGCCGATGACCACGGCGACCTCGGTACCACCCTTGGCCACATCAGCGATCTGGCGGGCCACATTCTCCACGACATCCGGATCAATGCCGACTCCGCCTCCGCCGAACATCTCACCGCCCAGCTTGAGCATGACCCTCTTATAGCCGGGGTTCTGGTCGCTTTCAGGGGAGGTTGTCACGTTGGGCACTCCTTTGTGTAAGGCAGAAGAGAAGACACTTCAGCTTCCGGGCCGTCCCAATGTTGGCTGGGATTATGCTCCCGGAAATTTCGTCTTAATCCTACCGTGAGTACCCGACCAACCTCCGCACCGACCACACCGAGCCGGTGGAGTGACCGCCGAAGGCCACAAATCCAGATCAGGGATTCAGTTGCGTGACGACGTCCCCAACCCCCGCAGGCCGAGGGCGTGTGCGGCTTGTCGCACGCTCGTGCCGTTACAGACCAAGTCAGTCAAGGCCAACTTGTCGGGGTCGGTTAATAAGTGGAGCGGGCCGTGGGTGATCATGGAGGTTGCTCCCTGGATATCTCAGGGTATTGCAACGACTCATAGAATCCGCCGGCGGGCCAGAAACGCCGAAATCCCCGGATCAGCAGCAAACTGCGATCCGGGGATCAGGTTTCCGAAAGTTACTTCCGGGAACTTTAATCCAGTGTCAGAACTGGATATCAGGCGTAATTACGCCTGGCCGACCTCGAAGCGGGCGAAGGCGGTGACGACGACGCCAGCCTCATCCAGCAGAGCCTTGACGGTCTTCTTGCTGTCAGCCACGGAAGCCTGCTCCAGCAGGACGTTCTCCTTGTAGAAGCCGTTCAGGCGACCCTCAACGATCTTCGGGATAGCCTGTTCCGGCTTGCCCTCGTCACGGGTGATCTGCTCGGCGATGGAGCGCTCCTGCTCAACAACCTCAGCCGGAACAGCTTCGCGGTTCAGGTAAGAAGCCTTCAGAGCGGCAACCTGCATGGCAGCCTGACGAGCAGCGACCTGAGCCTCTTCACCGGCACCGGTGTAAGCAACCATGACGCCGACTGCCGGGGGCAGGTCAGCGGAACGCTGGTGCAGGTACACGGCGACGTTGTCACCCTCGAGGGTGGCAGCGCGACGCAGCTCGAGCTTCTCGCCGAGCTTGGCGGAGAGCTCCTGTACAGCCTGCTCAGCGGTCTGACCAGCGACATCAGTGGCAGCCAGTTCCTCCGCGGAGTTAGCCTTGGAAACAGCAGCAGCCTCGGCGATCTTGGCGGCGAATTCCTTGAACTCAGCGTTCTTGGCCACGAAGTCGGTCTCAGAGTTGAGCTCAATCATGGTGTTACCGGAAACGGCAACCAGACCCTCAGTGGCATTGCGCTCAGCGCGCTTGCCCACGTCCTTGGCCCCCTTGATGCGGAGCAGCTCAACGGCCTTATCGAAATCGCCGGTGGACTCCTCAAGAGCCTTCTTGCAATCCATCATGCCGGAGCCGGTGATCTCGCGGAGCTTCTTGACGTCTGCAGCAGTGTAGTTCGCCATGATTCGGGCGATCCTCCTTTAGTAGGAATATTCTTCGTTGGAAAGCGTACTCGACACTTCCAGTCCGTGCTGGCAACCCGCATAATCGAGCGAGCCGGTGTCGTTATAACTTCCCGATATAGATGGGAAAAGCCCCCACGTTCCCATCAACCCTCCCGGCACCCTGAGGTTCCGATCGAGTCGTGGGTTCATGGGGGCCTAGGTGGCCTCACCTGGGTCAGGCCACCGGCAAGCAGCAACTATTAGTTGGTTGCTTCGTCCGACTCTGCCGGAGCCTCAGTTGCAGCCTCGGCCGGAGCCTCGGTAGCAGCTTCTGCGGACTCAGCGACAGCCTCGGCGTCCTTCTCCGCAGACTCACCAGCAGCGTCCTTGGCAGCAGCCAGCTGACGCTCCTCGCGAGCCTGCTTGCCCTGTTCCACGGCGGTGGAGATCACGCGGGAAAGCAGAGCGGTGGAGCGGATTGCGTCATCGTTGCCCGGAACCGGGAAGTCGACGACGTCCGGATCACAGTTGGTGTCCAGAATGGCGACAACCGGGATGTTCAGCTTGTGAGCCTCGCTGACAGCGATGTGCTCCTTGTTGGTATCGATGATCCAGAGTGCGGAAGGCACCTTGGTCATATCAGCGATACCGCCGAGGACGCGCTCCAGCTTGGTGCGCTCACGGGTCAGCATGAGGATTTCCTTCTTGGAGCGACCCTCGTAGCCATCCTCAGCCTCGTCCATTGCCTGCAGTTCCTTCATGCGGTGCAGGCGCTTGGAGACGGTCTGGAAGTTGGTCAGCATACCGCCGAGCCAACGGTGGTTGACGTAGGGCATACCGACGCGGGAAGCCTCGGTAGCAACGGCCTCCTGGGCCTGCTTCTTCGTGCCAACGAAGAGAACACTGCCGCCGTGGGCAACAGTCTCCTTGATGAACTCGAAGGCCTGATCGATGTAGGTCAGGGTCTGCTGCAAGTCAATGATGTAGATGCCGTTACGGTCGGTGAAGATGAAACGACGCATCTTCGGGTTCCAACGACGGGTCTGGTGGCCGAAGTGGACACCGGCATCGAGAAGCTCGCGCATGGTTACGACTGCCATGGGATGCTCCCTTTCTGTAGTTGTGCTTTTGGTTTTCGGAAAGTGTATGGGTTTTGGAGTTGTCCCACACCCTGGCGACCGAGGACACACCCGACACCCGCTCCAATATTAAAGACCGGGACCTCGTCGGGCGCGGTCCCCTTCGAAAAAAGGGGGCTCTGCCGCGCGTAGTCAGAACACCTGGAACCGCTTTCACTTTCGCGAGATCAATTCCGGGCATACTGCTGCATAAAACCTTACCGTCAAGCTGCACCGTCTCCAAACAGGACTCGAAACCATCCACAGTAGGCGGCACTTGCACCTCATGCGTCACATTTTCCACAGGGTGAGCGGCCCTTCTAAGAACGAAGTCCAGGTCTTCGGCAAGAATCAGACACATGAAATTTCTGACCTCTGCCACCGGCCCTGACTCTCCTGCCGGTATTCATGCCTCCTGCGCCGACAGTCGCAGCGTGGGGAATCCAGCGGCTCCTGAGAGGCTTCCGGGCATGAGATCTCGGCGGAAGGCAATACCCCCTCTAGTTCCAGGGTGCCTGGCGGGAATTTTGGTGATGGGATTCCTGGTATCGGACACTCCCCCCATCATGCCGGACACTGGCCCAGCTTTGATGACCCAGAGCCTGACGATGGACAACGCCGCACATTCCCGGCAGCTGACCGAATCGCCTCACCACCCCAGCGCGGCAAGGGTTCTTACTGAGACAGTCTCCCCAGCGGTGAGTTATGTGGATCCCACCACCGGCGCAGCTTCAGCCACTTCAGTTCTCCGCGCCTTCGACAAGCCACCTCAGAATTGGCTGCCGGGACATCGCGGCGTGGACCTCGCACTCCAGGTGGGCTCTCCGGTGGTGGCAGCGGGTGATGGCGTGGTGGCCTTTGCCGGATCCGTCGCCGGAACTCCGACCATCTCCATCGATCATGCGGATGGAATCCGGACCACTTATCAGCCAGTGCACCCTTTAATCAGCCGAGGAGAACAGGTCACCACCGGTCAGGAAATCGGCAGATTGGCACACCCGACGGACGGCTGGCCCGGATTGCATTGGGGCGCGCGGATCGGCGAGGACTATCAGAACCCGCTGGGCCTACTGTCGAGGCCAGCGATTCGACTCAAGCCCGTGGATGGGCCCTCAGATAGACCTCTTTGAGCCGCTGTGCAGAAACATGCGTATAGATCTGGGTGGTCTGCAATGACGAGTGCCCGAGCATCTCCTGAACCACCCTCAGGTCCGCACCCCCTTCCAGCAGGTGGGTGGCCGCCGCATGGCGCAATCCGTGAGGGGAGAGCCCCGTCACCCCAGTGACCTCTGCAGCCTTTGTAACCACCCGACGGACCTGTCGGGGATCAATACGGCCACCCCGGACTCCCAGGAATAACGCATCATTGCCTCGGGAAAACTCTGGGCGCCCGTGATCCAGCCACTGCTGGAGGGCATCTGCAGCGGCCCCACCGAAGGGAACCACCCGCTCCTTATTTCCCTTGCCCAATACTTTTGCGGTTCGGCGACCGAGGTCTACATCTCCACTATCGAGTCCACAAAGTTCTGCCACCCGAATCCCCGTGGCATAGAGAAGCTCCAGCATGGCGCTATCACGGAGGAATTCCGGCTCATCGGCGGAGGAGGCATTACCCATGAGTTCCCCCGCTTGCCGCTCCCCCAGGACATGCGGCAGGGAACGATTGACTTTCGGGGAGATCAGACGGGCGGCAACATCGGATTCCACATGCCCCTGTTTGACTGCCCAAGTGCTGAAAGCTCGCACCGCCGCCGTTCTGCGTGCCAGGGTGGCCCGGGATAGCCCAGCCCCGACGGCTTCAGCCAGCCAGGCGCGGAGATTGTTGAGCGTAAATTCCCGGAAGGTTGCTATCCCCACAGTAAGCCCGTTGAGATCGGAGCGATAACCCCGCACGGTGGCTTCGGATCTCCCCAACACCAACAATTGATGCTCCGCAAAGTCCTCGATAGCTTCACCCACCTGAGAGATAGAGTGGCGGGGCACTTCCGGCCCGCCTGAAGGTTCCGCCGACTCAACGCCCCGAGTGGATTCCTTGGCGGCCTGGTTGGCGGGTTTCCTAGTGGGCATCGCCTACACCTTCCTGATCGACTGTGAACATAGAGAAAGGCGACGCGGTCCGTTGCTTCCGCGTCGCCTTTTCCATTGACTCACCCATAATCCACAATCCTAGTCGCCATAAGACACGGCTCCCGTGGCATCCTCTCAAAAACCACGATCACCATTTGCGCTCTGGCAAGTTACTGAGGTGCCCAGCCCGACATCTCAGCAACTTAACTTAGGCTTGCCTGACCTACTTTAGGTTGCCTTTCCTTTTCTTGCAAGAGTTTGGGAAAGATTCTTTAAACCTACTGGTCAGCGACTTCTCCCCGACCCCACTTGGTGCCTGATCGGCGAACCAAGCCCCGTTTACTCAGGTCCACCAAGAGATGGACCACCAACGCCAGGGGTAGCCCTGCAGCGGTCGCCACCTCCTCGGCCTCCAGCACTGCTTCAGCCTCCAAACAGTCAAAGACACGCAGTTCATTGTGGCTGAGTTGCTGCACCGGAGAGCCCGGGTAGTGGAGCTCATACTGTTGCTCCATATCCACTTCCCCGATCGCACTGAGCAGCTGACGGATATCATCAGCACCGGTCACCAGCTGCGCCCTGCCATCCCGGATTCGTTCATGACAGCCCAATGAATTGGCGCTGGTCACTGGCCCCGGAACCGCCATCGCTACCCGCCCCAGGGCGCTGGCCCAGCTCAGTGTGTTCAAAGCCCCGGAACGCCAGGCAGCCTCCACAATCACCGTTCCTTTTGTCAGAGCCGCGACGAGGCGGTTTCTGGTGAGGAAACGGTGCCGTTGGGGTGGCAACCCGGGCGGATACTCGCTGAGTACCGCTCCCTGCTCCGCGATCTGGTCGAAGAGCCCCCGGTTCCTAGCCGGGTAGGCCTGATCCAGCCCACCGGCCGCAACCATCACTGTTCTCCCACCATGGGACAATGCGCTCTGATGCGCCTCGGTGTCGATACCGAGAGCTCCTCCAGACACCACTGTCCACTGGTGCGGCACCAGTCCCGCCACCAACTCCCGGGTGACCTCCGCCCCATAACGACTCTGCGCTCGCGTACCGACGATCGCCACTGACTGCGCCACCTGAGGTGCCAGCGGCGTACCCCTAACCCAGAGCGCATGGGGTTCCACCGCATCTGATCGATAGGTCCGAAGGTGCTCACTTACTCCGGCGGCCGCGAAGCCGAAGGCCTGCTCAAACTCCAGCCCCGGCCATTCCTCATCCTCCGGAGTAATCAGACGACCACCGAGGGCCGCAATCTGTTCCAGATCCTCCGTCGAACGGTCCCAGGTGTACCGACTTTCGGTTTCCCCGAGCAAAGGACCAATCCAGGTTTCCCGTTTGCGGACTCCTTCAGCGATTTCATCAGCCTCATGACCCCTGGAAAACAGTTCCTGAAGATGCCGACTCGGACCTTCCACCACCCGTGAGAGATAGGCCCAGCTTGCCCGGGAACTCATGCCGCCTCCACCAGTTCGGAACTACCGTGCAGGTCAAGCGCTCTGGCCATATGATCCAGGTTCGGTAGGTCCCCGCCATCAAGGTCACACAGTGTCCAGGCCAATTTTAGTGCCCGATCAACACCACGCTGACTGACCTCGGCATCACCGAGATATGCCCCGAGCAAGGCCATCGCGGCATCATCCGCCGGAAAATACCGGCGCAGCACATGCGGGTCAACGATTGCGTTATGCAGATGCCCCAGCCCATGACGGGACCACCTCTCATGGGCACGCTCTCTGCCCACGGCAACCCGCTCCGCGATGACCACAGTGGATTCTGCGTCTCCGGTGCTGATGACCGCGCCCCGGGCGCTCGTCCGCACCCGAATGTCGATGCGGTCCCTTAGCGGACCTGAAAGATTATTGAGGTAGGTCGACCGCTGTCTCGGTGTACAACGGCAACGGGGTGCCTCCTCAGCCGCACAGCGGCAGGGGTTGGCCGCCATGACCAGCTGGAAGCTTGCGGGGAAGACCACCTCCCTGCGGGAGCGCAACATCCGGACACATCCCTGTTCCAGCGGAGTACGCAAGCTGTCGAGGATGCCCGCCGGAATCTCGCTGACTTCATCCAGGAAAAGCACACCGTGATGGGCCAGGCTGACCGCGCCAGGCACCGGATGCCCGGACCCGCCGCCGAGGAGAGCCGACCGGGAGATGCTGTGGTGCGGGGCAATGAAAGGTGCCCGCCGCACGGCCCCCTGAAAGCTCGACCCCACCACGGAGTGGACCGTGGAAGCTTCGATGACCTGATCCGGATCCAACGGCGGCAGCAACCCGGGAAGTCGGGCGGCGATCATTGACTTACCGGAGCCAGGAGGTCCGGTCATCAGCATGTGGTGTCCCCCGGTAGCAGCAACTTCAGCGGCGAACCGGGCTTCCGGTTGGCCGGCGATATCCGCCATATCGGGGATATTCTCGGGGAGAGCGAGCTCTCCCGGGGAATCCAGGGGAGGTAGTTCAGCCACGCCGGTGACCCAGCTGTGCACCGCACGCAGGGTCGGCGCGAGCAGTACCTCTACTCCTTCGAGGAGAGTTGCTTCGACGGCATTGCCCGGTGGTACCAGTATCCGGGTGTAGCCGTGTTCCCGGGCCGCCAGCAAACCTGGCAGAATTCCGGGCACCGGCTTGATCGAGCCATCGAGGCCCACCTCCCCGAGAAGCAAGGTATGTTGCAGCCTGCTATCCACCTCTGGGTCTTCCGCCCGGGCAGTGAGCACGGCCACCACCATGGCCAGATCCAGGTGTGCGCCAGACTTCGGCAGCGAAGCCGGCGATAGGCTGAGGATAATTTTGGTCTTGGGCCAGCTCAGGCCCGAGTTCATCACCGCAGTGCGAATCCGGTCCCGAGCTTCACTGATGGCGGTATCGGCCATCCCGACGATGTAGATGCCTGGTAGCCCTGGGCCGATATTGGCCTCAATACTGACGATGTCTGCCCGCACCCCGGTCAGTGCGGTGGTGTAGGTCCTGCCGAGTGCCATGTCAGATCCCCTCATAATACTCAACGTTGAAGTTGCCATCCGGCCGCGAGACCAGCAGCAGGACATCAAAGCGGATGGGCACCCGCTTTTCCCCCTGCCCCAGGCGCGTCTCGAGCCAGCGCACCGCGGCCGCCCGAACGCGACGTCGTTTAGCGGGGGTCACTGATTCCGCGCCCCCGAAGTCCAGGGTGCTGCGCGTCTTGACCTCAATGAAGACATGCGTGCCATCGGGTTCCCTCGCGATCAGATCGATCTCCCCGACCGGGTAGCTGACATTCTGGCCGACTATTTCGGCACCACGATCCCGATAGAAGCCAGCGGCGTGCGCCTCCCCAGCTTTGCCGAGTGCCGCCCGCCTACGGTGTTGGACCCCCATGTGTATTCCCCCTGCTCCGAAGCCTTCATGAACTATTCTGCTTCACGATCGCCCGAATTCCAGGGGGAATCAACACCTGAAGATGAGACAAGGCCGCACCTGTGGATAACTACTGCTCATCCACAGGCGCGGCCCGGTGGCACTTGCCACCCGTTCAAAAATCGACTATTCCGGCAAAATCATTTCCGGCTTGTCCAGCTCCTCGATATTGACATCCTTGTAGGTAATCACCCGGACATAGCGAACAAACCTGGCGGAACGGTACATATCCCATACCCAAGCATCCGACATCCGGACCTCGTAGTAAACGTCACCGCCATTGCTGTGTGGGATCAGCTCCACCGCGTTAGCGAGGTAGAAGCGTCGCTCGGTTTCCACGACATAGGAAAACTGGCTGACGACATCGCGGTACTCGCGGTAGAGCGACAGTTCGACCTCTGCCTCATAGTTGTCGAGTTCCTCAGCGCTCATGCCCTGCCTTCCCTTGATTCCCGGTCCTGTTCACGCAACCACTCCTGGTGTGCCTGCGCTATATTCGCATAACTATATCTGTGCTCCGGGGAGCCACCGTAGCGGCGCACCGCAGCCAGGTGTGAACTACTGCCATAGCCCTTGTGCGCGGCGAGCCCATAGTCCGGATAACGCTCATCCAGCTCCTGCATGTAAGTATCGCGGCTCTGTTTAGCCAACACACTGGCGGCGGCGATACACCGGGAAGCAGCATCCCCTCCGATAATCGGCAGGCTGGGACAGGAAAGCCCCGGAACCCGCATCGCATCAGTGAGGACATAACCAGGGCGCAATGACAGGGCAGCCACTGCCCGGCGCATGCCGGAGATATTAGCGTGCTGGATCCCGCGGCGGTCAATATCCTGCGCCGGGATCGAGATTACCGACCAAGCCAGCGCGTGTTTCTTGATCACGGGCAGCAGTTCCTGCCGAACCTTCGGGCTGAGCTGCTTGGAATCGGTCAGTCGGGCAAGTTCCGGAATGGTTCTGTCCGGGAGGATGCAGGCAGCGATTGTGATGGGACCGCAGCAGGCCCCACGGCCAGCTTCATCAACACCAGCAACGGGTCCGAGGCCCTGCTTGGATAGTGCGACTTCGTAGGTCCGTAGCTGTTTGAGGCGACGTACCCTCAGCATGGGAGGTTGAAACCTAACCCTGGATATCCGGGTCTTCGACACTGCCGATCCGGTTCAGCGGGAAGATGATGGCCTGGACCTTGCCACGGAGGTTCTCCTCCGGGATGGTGCCCTGATGCTCATCACCGAGGTGGTATCGGGAATCCGCAGAGTTCGTGCGGTTATCGCCCATCATGAAGTAGTGGTCATCAGGGACGGTGAGCGGACCGAAGAAATTGCCGCCGCACTCATCGGAGCCAGTATTGGGATCCACCGGGAAATGAGCCGGCTGCAGGGTGTAGGAATCGCTGATCTCCTGGCCGTCGACCATGACCCCTGGGTCCCCAGCCTGGCAGGATACCGTCTGACCACCAGTGGCGACAATTCGCTTGACCAGGTTGTTCTCATCCGGGGCAACCAGTCCGACATAGGAGCCGAGGTTCTGCAGACCACGGATCACGGTATTCTCGGAACGCTGGGAGATAAATGCGCTGTTCCAGGAATCAGTTCCCTCGAAGACCACGACATCGCCGGGCTCCGGGTCGGAGAAGTCATAGGTGATCTTGTCCACGAAGATGCGGTCACCAGTGCAGCCCTCACAACCGTGCAGGGTCGGTTCCATGGACTGCGAGGGAATGAGATACATCCGGCCCACGAAGGTCTGGAACACGAAGATGATCAGCAGTGTCAGAACAATCACCACTGGAACCTCGATGTACCAGGGAGTCTGCTTCTTCTCTTTTTTCCCATCCGCCCCATCGGTGACCGGCGAATCCGCGGGGTTGTGCTTCTCCCCCTGCGCTTCGGGTGCCCCACCACTATCTTGGTCGGCGTTGAGGTCGCCGGGCTCACCGGAGGTATGGGGGCGGGATGAATCAGTCACGCCTGCCAACTCTAGCAGGCACCCCAGACGGTTCTTCGGCGGCGTGGCCGCGGCAGTCTACCCCGGCGCGGCTCCGCAAAGAGGTGGGCGGGGCGTCGATAAGCGCACGCTCGACACGCCGGTGGGATTCCTGATGCCGCCACGAGTTGACCCAAAAAGAAACCACCCCCTCCCGCGAGCTAGCTCGCGGGAGGGGGTGGTCAGGTTAACGCCTTCAGTGCCTCACAGGGAGGCCTGAAATCAGCGCTTCTCCTTGATCTTGGCTGCCTTGCCGCGCAGGTCGCGCAGGTAGTACAGCTTCGCACGACGGACATCGCCGCGACGGGTGATCTCGATCTTGTCGATGTTCGGGGAGTGAACCGGGAAGGTACGCTCAACGCCGATGCCGAAGGAGACCTTACGGACGGTGAAGGTCTCACGGATTCCGTCACCCTGACGGCGGATGCAGACACCCTTGAACAGCTGGGTACGGGTGTTAGCGCCCTCGATCACCTTGACGTGAACGTCAAGGGAATCGCCGGGACGGAAAGCCGGGACGTCGTCGCGCAGCTGTGCTGCATCAATCTTGTCGAGAATGTTCATAGGAAACAATCCTTATCGTTGTACTGGACAGAGGACCCTGGCGGCACTTCCCCTGATCGGGGCGCTCGACCGGCTCGTATCCGAAACAGGTATTGCAGCTGACGTCCCACAAGGGGCACGCACAGTCAACCTAGATATTGTGCCACGTTTCCCACGCCAGGCCAAACTTCCGGGAGAAAATTTAGCGCCAGCGGACCTCACCCCCATGTCGGACGACTTCTTGACACTCCCGGTGTGTGCTGGCCTACCCGGTGTCTCAACCCCCACGGGTGCCCGAGGCATCGGGCTGAGATGGCGCTGCTGCCGCGCGGACCGTTTGAACTTATCTGGCTAGCACCAGCGGAGGAAGCGAGGTCCGCCCGAGGCTCCCCTGCCCGAGGGCACCTTCCAGTTTCACGGGGATGGCCAGCTGGGCGGAACAGGTGCGGTGAGGAAGGTACCGGAGGAATTATCCGCAACCGAGCTCCATCGCATCGCCCGGCAACTGGCGATTCCCGGATTCGGGCGGGAACAGCAGAACCACTTGGCACGTGCCCACGTCCTGGTGATCGGGGCAGGTGGCTTGGGCTGCCCGATCATGCAGTCATTGGCCGCGGTGGGTGTCGGACACCTCAGCGTCATCGATGATGACACCGTGGACCTGAGCAATACCCACCGCCAGATCCATTTCGGGGTGGCTGGCCGAGATCTCCCCAAGATGGAGGTGGCTGCTGAACGGCTGCACCAGCTTCAGCCGCGACTGAACAGCCACAACGCCCAGTCTCTATTTGAATCCGTAGATCTGGTGAGTGACGGTTCAGATACCTTCGCCACCAAATATCTGGCCGCCGACGCCGCCGAGATCGACGCCGTCCACCAGACGGCGGTGGTCCACTGTGCCTCCGGAATGCGCAGTGACAACTGCGTGACACAGTGGTCCGACCAGGCTGCGCAATTCGGTGTTGAGCTGCGCAGCCTGCCCGGTGGAGTCAATGTAGTAGATAAGGCTGAGCTGCGGTCCTAGTTACCGAACCCGGCGCGCTTGAGCGCATCTGCCAGAGAGCCACTGTTATCGCCGCCTGCCTGGCGACCACGCTGACCACCTGCTTTTTGCCCGGCGGACTTTCGTCCGGCGCTGCCCGGCTGAACCCGCTGCTGCGGCTGCTTCTTCGGGGCGTCGTTACGCGGCTGCTTCTTCGGTGCAGGAGCACCTGGTTCGTCGCTGAGGCGCAGGGTCAGGCCGATGCGCTTGCGTTCCGCATCGACCTCCATGACCTTGACCTTCACCACCTGCCCGGACCGGACCACCTCATGTGGGTCGGCGATGAATTTCTCCGCCATCGCCGAGACGTGGACCAGGCCATCCTGATGGACCCCCACATCCACAAAGGCGCCGAATGCCGCGACGTTGGTGACGGTCCCTTCCAGGATCATGCCCGGGGTGAGGTCAGAGAGCTTCTCGACGCCCTCCTTGAATGAGGCGGTCTTGAACTCCGGGCGGGGGTCCCGGCCCGGCTTGTCCAGTTCGGCGATGATGTCGGTGACGGTGGGAACCCCGAAGGTTTCATCGGCGAAGTCCCGGGGATCAAGACTTTCTAGTACACGTGTATTACCGATGAGTTCGGCGATGCCCAGACCGGTGGCAGCGGTGATCTGTCGAACCACCGGATAGGCCTCAGGGTGAACGGCGGAAGCATCCAGCGGATCCTTGCCACCGCTGATCCGCAGGAAACCAGCACACTGCTGGAATGCCTTGGGCCCCAGCCGTGGTACCTTACCCAGTTCCTTCCGACTATTGAACCGACCATGCTCATCACGGTGGGCGACAATATTCGCCGCCAGCGTGGAGCTAACACCGGCGACCCTGGTCAGCAGCGGTGCCGAGGCGGTGTTCAGGTCAACTCCGACAGCGTTCACAGCGTCCTCCACCACGGTGTCCAGGGTCTTTGCCAACGCATGCTGGTTCACATCGTGCTGGTACTGCCCCACACCGATGGACTTGGGGTCAACTTTCACCAGCTCCGCCAGCGGATCCTGCAGCCGACGGGCGATGGATACCGCACCTCGCAATGACACGTCCATGTCCGGGAATTCTGCGGCGGCAATCTCAGAGGCCGAGTACACCGAAGCCCCCGACTCAGAGACCACCACCGGGGTGGGACGCTTGCCGCCGGCTTGTTTGATCAGGTCCGCGATCTCCTGGCTGAGCTTCTCCGTCTCCCGGGAAGCCGTACCGTTGCCCACCGCCATCAAATCCACCGAGTGGGTGGCACACAGACCAGCGAGCTCCTGCACCGCATCCTGCCAGCGGTTCTGCGGCTGATGCGGGTAGACGACGGTGGTGTCCAGCGCCTTACCGGTCGAATCAACCACCGCCACCTTCACGCCATTGCGATATCCGGGATCGAGTCCAATGGTGGCGCGCTGGCCCGCCGGCGCTGCCAGCAGGACGTCCCGGAGGTTGGTGGCGAAGATCTCCAGAGCGCCCTCCTCCGCTTTCTCCCGCAGCCGCATGCGCACGTCCAGACCTGAGGAGACATAAAGCTTGGTGCGCCAACCCCACCGCACAGCATCGGCGAGCCAGGCGGAGGTATGGGTATCCAGTTCGAAGCGGGCAGTAATGATCCCCTCATAGAGATCGTCCGCTCCGGCGTCGAGGTTCAGTCGCAGGACGCCCTCATTCTCACCCCGGAGCAGCGCCAAAATGCGGTGACTGGGCAGTTTGGTGAAGGGCTCCGCGAACTCGAAATAGTCCTTGAACTTAGCACCCTCCTGCTCCTTGCCCGTCACGACGCCCGCGGCCATGGTGCCGCGTTCATACATCTGTTCGCGCACCTCGCCGACCAGGTCAGCATCAGTGGCGAAGCGGTCGATGAGAATCGCCCGAGCACCCTCAAGGGCCTTCTTGGTGTCCTCGAAACCCTCGGTGGTGAAGCGTTGAGCGACATTCCCCGGATCAAGGGCAGGATTGCCGATGAGCTGATCCAATAATGGTTCCAGGCCGGCTTCCCGGGCGGTATCAGCCTTGGTTTTGCGGCGCTTCTTGAAGGGCAGATAGAGATCCTCGAGACGTGCCTTGGTTTCACAACCCTGGATCAGGGAACGCAGCGCATCAGTGAGTTTTCCCTGTTCCTCGATCGCCGCCAGGATCGAGGCTTTCCGCTCCGCCAGCTCCTTCAGATAACTTTGTCGCTCCTCCAGCTGTCGCAGCTGGGTGTCATCGAGTCCGCCGGTGACTTCCTTGCGGTAACGGGCGATGAAGGGCACGGTATTGCCCTCATCCAGGAGTTTGCAGGCGGCGATAACCTGTTCCTCCCGGACTCCTAGTTCACGGGCAATCGTGCGGGAAATCGAGATAGCTGACATTCCTGCAACTGTAGCGAAGGCTGCGGTATCCGGCTCGTACTGATCCACTGAATGACCCTCCGGTCAGCGGGAATCCAATATTTATTCGAATGTTCGTTCTATAATGTTCACCTGGAATTAGTTCATACGTTCGATGTTTGGATATATGCTGCAGGTATCCAACGGGAAAGTTAAGGGAAGGGGAGCAGGATCATGCCACTGATCAAAGAGTACGTCGCAGCAGTCGAAACCCACTTGAGCGCCATTGCAGACATCTTCGCCAACCCCGATGCGGCCACTTTCACCGCCAATGCCGACTCCCTTCCGGCTCTTGAACGAGCACTCAATCTCAAGGCAGGTATTGATGCCGCGATCGCCTATGCCGCCGACCAAGCCAACGCTGGCGATCGCGTCGGTTCCTCCCGCACCATCGACTATCTGATCAAAGAACTTGGCCTCTCCTACAACCAGGCCAATGCCCGCCTACGCTTGGGCCACCAGAATCACGGAAAAGTCACGATCCCAGAACCGACAGTTCCTGAGGCCTCCCCCGAGGCGGAAAATCAGTCATCGTCGGCGCAGGATTCTGCCGATGAACAACGCCGTAGAGAAGAAGCACAACGAAAGGACGAGCAGCAGCGCCGGCGTGCCGAATCAGAGCGCCTCAAACAAGAGGAAGCCACCCGTGCCACATCCCGGGAGAACTCCCGCGATAGCCGCATCAGCCAGGAAAAGCTCGCCATCATCGACCGTGAGCTGGAGAAGCTCAACTCCGATGCTCGCCTCAGCCGCAATGAAATCTACGCCCGAGCGGTGATCCAAGCCAATACCCGCAGCCCAGAGGATCTCAGGGAGTGGGTACGCACCCGCGTCAACCAGGCCAACACCGCCACCAAAGATCCGCTGGCGGCATGGAAGAAGCGGGAGCTGAAGATCAGTCGCCCGGACAGCGACGGCGGCGCGAACATCTACGGCTATGTCAGCGCCGATACCCTCGCACTCCTGGAGACAGCTCTGGCTCCCGCCGCCCGACCAGGCCATCTTGTCGATGACCCCACCGTCAAGGACACCCGCACCCTGCCACAGCGGCGCCACGATGCGCTGAGCGTGATCCTGGGCAACCACAGCGCCGAGAAAATCAACCGCACCGGCATCGGCACCATCGTAATCAGCATGTCTGCCAAAGACATTGACAATCTGGCGGATCCGAGCGCTGACCACCGCTACCCCACCAACACCAACGCCATGCTCACTCCGGCAGACATCCTCCGCCTGGGGGCCACCAAGTACAATTTTGCAGTCGTCCATGACCCCAACACCGGCGATCCGCTCCACGTCGCCCGCACCGAACGGCTGGCCACCGTCGAACAGCGCATCGCACTATTGGCATCGCAGTTGGTCTGTACCAACCCCGACTGCACCCAACCCTTCTGCAATTGCGAAATCCACCACCTGATTCCCTGGCAGCGGGGCGGAGGCACCGATATCTGGAACCTGGCGGTCCTCTGCCGCCCGCACCACGGCGACAACAACGACTACCGGAATGGCCGTGGCGCTCGAGGCCACGCAGAACGGGATCCGGAGACCGGACGGGTCGGATACCGGCCACCACCCAGACCCGGGAATCCACACCCAGCGGTAGAACTCAACAACACTGACCGGCAGGAACACTCCGGCGGAGCGAAAATCCGCAACCAACCATGGCCCAGCGAGCAATCAGAATCCCCCCGGAACACCAGGAGCACTGCGGAAGAAGGCCGCCCATCAAACACCACCGGCGATTCCCTGGATGAGACTCCGGCGACCTCGCCCGACCACAGTTCCACTCCGATGAAACAGCAGCCTCGCCCGGGCCCCACCCAGGTCAAGGAGAAAACATCCGATCCAGGTCCGGAGCAACCACCGTTGTTCCCCCTACGCCGAGCCAGCTGACCGACCCTGATCAACTGCGCGCCAAAACTTTCCGCCACCGCAGCACCTCGGAGGCAGTGGACCGGTGAAAACGGCTCAGCGTTAATCAGGGAGTAATCGGCAACCCTCGCGTCTCTTCCGAACCTCGCCTGAACCTCGTCCGAGCCGCCCCGGGGTCGCCCATGGGTCGCCCTTAACTTGCTGAGGGGTCCTGCCACGCGCAGGAAGCCGAAACCCCTGGCTCGCTATACCCCTCCAAGGAGGTGCCATACCAGTAGATTCCCTGGGGCAGCGACCTGACCACAACCTGGGTTAACTCTTTGAGTGCAAGGTGGGAATCTCCATTGACCACCACCCGATGCAGTGCTTCCACCACTGGGACATGCCCTTCGATCTGCTCAAACTGGGAGACCAGCATATTGTCCGGCTCGCAGGTCAGATCAACCAGCTGGGCATGAATATCAGAGGCAGTGAAGCCAGCCTTGCGCAGCTTCTTCGGCATTTTGGTGATCGCCCGGTCCCAGTCGGCGGGTGTGATCAAAATGTTGAGATCGGTGGACACCTCCCGCATCGCCAGTTGGCGGCGGTCCCAGTCGCTCAGCTGCGCCTGATCCAGCAATTCCGGCCGGACTAACTGGGTACGCAGCAGCGACTGGGTTCGGCGCCACTGTTCAATCGCCCCATGGTTGCCGGAGAATAGAACCTCGGGAACCTCCCGGCCGCGCCATTCCCGGGGTTTGGTGAAGCTCGGTCCTTCGAGCAGTCCATCGGAGAAGCTGTCTTCCTCGTGGCTGCGCTGATTGCCCAGCACACCGGGGATCAGGCGGACGATGGCTTCGGCGATCACCAGGACCGCGACTTCGCCGCCGATGAGAACATAATCACCGATCGATACCTCACGAACCCGGTACCGATTCGCGGCGTCCTCGATCACCCGCTGGTCAATGCCTTCATAACGTCCGCAGGCGAAGACGATGTGCTCTTCGTTGGACCAGGCCTGGGCATCCGATTGGGTGAACGGGCGGCCCGCCGGGGTCGGCACGATCAGCAGCGGCAGATCAGGATTCTCCTCCGGGGATTCGGAAGCGAGATAGCTGCGCTTCGCGACCCCCTCGACATCATCATGGCGGGGTTTGGCCTGGTGGGCGGTCGAACTTTCCAGGGCAGCGGCGGCAGCGACGGGCCCGGTACCGGCGGCGGCGTCGTCTAGCGCGGGCCCCCATACCGAAGCCTTCATGACCATGCCTGGACCCCCACCAAATGGTGAGTCATCCACCGACTTGTGGACGTCAGTGGCCCACTGGCGGAGATCGTGGACACCGACGCTCAGTTTCCCCTCCTCGATGGCCTTGCCCAGCAATGCATGACGCAGGGGCTGCAGGTATTCGGGAAAGATGGTGAGAACATCAAGACGCATCTAGAGCTCCAGGAGTCCGTCTGGCGGGGTGATCGTGCAGGTCCCTGCGGCGAGATCAACTTCCGGGACAATCGCGTGCACGAAGGGAATGAGCACCTCATTGCCGGCGCTGAGCTTGACCTCGAGGGTTTCCCCGGCCGGACCATGCATCACCCCGGTGACCTCGCCGATCTCGGCACCCTCGTGAATGACCTTAAGGCCGGTCAGCTCATGGTCGTAGTAGCCGTCTTCCTCCTCGGCGCGCTCCAGGGGTTCGGCGAAGAACTGGGTCCCACGCAAGGAATCTGCGGCGTTGCGGTCCGGGATCTCCTCAAATTTGATCAGGAGGCGCCCTTGGTGCACCCGGGCAGTTTTCACCGTCAGGGAGTGCTGTTTCTTCCCCTGACGCCCCTCAAGAACCTCGCCCACCGCGTAGCGGATCTCCGGCTCGTCGGTGGTGACCTCGACGGTCACTTCTCCCCTGATCCCGTGGGATTTAACCACGCGTCCGATCATCAATTCCATGGTCATTGAGTCTAGCGTCCTCGGTCCACCTCCCAGACATCCACACAGTCATCACGGAGAAGACAACGCGGCAACGCCACATTTCCGGTCGGAGAATGGCCAGGTTTCAAGCTCCTGAAGGGGAACTCCCCACCCAGACCACCTGCCCGCACACCCCCTCACAGCGCAGAGTCTGTTCCCTCAAGCCAGGCCACAGCTGCAACACGGTGAGGTCACAATCGAAGATACCCTTGATTATCAGCCTTCCTGGGGACACCCCTTCGGGCTAACGTCGAGTTATGTCACACCTCACATCAATCACTCGAAGGTCGATCGCCCTCTTCGGGATCGGTTGTGCGGTGGCGGCGATGGGCGCCTGCTCTGAGACCGGACCCGCTGGCACGGATCCGGGTGATGCCCCGACAACGGTGACCATCGCCGGCACAGATCCAGCCACCGAGTCCGCCGAAAACCCCACCCCCGACACCCCGGAAAGCACGACTCCCCCAGCTGCCGACAGTTCTTCCCGGCACGCCAACTGTCTCAGTGACGCGCTGACAGTTTCGGTCCTGACACAGCAGGGCGCGGCGGGCAGCGTGATCTACACCCTGGGTTTCAATAACCATTCCGACCGCCCCTGTGATCTGCGGGGATTCCCCGGGGTGAGTTTCGTCGGGCATCAGAACGGCACCCAGATCGGGGCTCCAGCGGTCCGCGAACTAGGCACAGCCGCCGAGCTCCTCAGCGTAGATCCCGGCGAGACGGCGACCGCTGAGGTTCGGGTCAGCCGGGCGGAGAACTATGATCCGGACCATTGTGGTTCCCTGGTGCCGGTCGATGGCTTCCGGATCTACCCGCCGGAAAATACTGTCGCGGTCTTTGTCCCGCTCGAGGGAATGTCGGGGTGCACCAATGACTCGGTGAACCTTCTTTCGGTCAAACCCCTGAGCATCCCCTAGAGACCTCTGACAGCCGGCTAACACACCCGTAGCCTCCCCGGACAGCAAAAAACCGTGACCAGTATCTGGTCACGGTTTCAGCGAGTCAACCTCGAAAGGTCAAGCTCTGGGAGGAATTACGCCTCGGTGGCAGCTTCCTCGGCCGGAGCCTCTTCAGCAGCAGCAGCCTCAGCGGCAGCCTTTGCCTCAGCGGCAGCAGCCTTCTCAGCAGCTTCCTTCTCGGCAGCAGCCTTAGCTTCGGCCTCTTCCTTGGCCTTCTGCTTCTTGCTGGTGATGGCCTCGAGGGTCGGGCCGTCGTTAGCCTCGGAGAGGGCGGCGTTGAACAGGTCCAGCTTGGAGGTCTTCGGCTCAGCGAACTTCAGGGTACCCTCGGCACCCTCGAGGCCCTTGTACTTCTGCCAGTCACCGGTGACCTTGAGCAGTGCGAGGACGGGCTCGGTCGGCTGTGCGCCGACGTTCAGCCAGTGCTGTGCGCGCTCGGAGTCGATCTGGATCAGGGAGGGGTTCTGCTTCGGCTCGTAGATGCCGATGTTCTCGATGACCTTGCCGTCACGGCGGGTACGGGAATCGGCGATGACGACGCGGTAGTGCGGGCTACGGATCTTACCGAGACGCTGCAGCTTAATCTTGACAGCCATGATGGCTCCTTCTGGTCACTGGGCAGTTCAGACACCCGCCAATTTCGGCGGGCCGGTTCAACCCTTGGATTTAACCTGCGGGTGACGCACCGGCCGACCAGGGTCGAATTCGGTGTTACGCAGGAAAGATTGCGGTGTAAACAAGCTTGCTTACAACCTCGACAACTATACCGATTCACCCGGCCAGAAAGAAATCGCCTTCAGCGGTAGAGTAAGCCTGTGCTTTCCCGTGAGCTCATCAGGTACTTTGACGAATCCCGCATCGACACCATCTTCCTCAGTTGTGATCTGGCTGCACTGGACGCCTTCCTGGCCGGACCCGGCATCAACGCCCGCGACCGGCACGACCGGACAGTGCTGATGCACGCCGCGGCTGAGGGCAACCTGCTGGTACTGGCGCATCTGCTGACCGCCGGCGCCAACCCCTCGCTTATCGACGCCCGCGGCCGCACCGCGCTGCACTATGCCGCCATCGCTGGCAATGATGCCGGGGCTGAGCTGTTGCTTGCCGCCGGCACCCCGGTTGATGCCGTGGACGAAGCACAGCGCACGGCACTGTGGCAGGCGGCCGCGCAAAACCTGCCAGATTCGGCGATCGTCGAGGTGCTGCTGCAGGCGGGTTCAAACCCGCGGTTACGCGATGCCCAGGGGGTTTGTGCGGCGGACCTGCTCTAAAGTCAGCGTCCCAGGGATCAGCTCAGTCGGACCGCGCGTACTGACCAGCCGGCAAGAACGATGACCACACCCATCCCTGCCAGCGCCCACCACACCGGCCCCGCGGCCGTCGCAAAGTTCTCGATATCTGAGCCGAGCCGGGCCACCACCAGGGAACCGAAGATGGCGGCACCCAGGGAGTTACCCACTTGACGCGAGGTTGAAGTGACGGCCGCTGCGGTACCAGCCTGGTCCTTAGGCAGTCCAGAAACCGCCGCATTGGTGATCGGGGTGTTCACGATGCCGAATCCGATGCCGTAGACCGCGAAGGCCGCCGCCAGATACCACAGCGGGGTGTCTAATTCGACCATGGTAAACATCAGTCCCGCCACCGACATCACCGCGCCGGAGATCATGAGAGGGGGCGCGGGCCCGAAGGCTGCCACCATCCGCCCGGAGATCGGGGCGCACACCGCCATCATCAACGCCAGGGGAAGGAGCATCAGTCCGGCGTCCATCGGGGTCAATCCACGTGCCTGCTGCAGGTAGAGAGTGATCACGAAGAGGAAACCACTGGTGGAGGTGAAGGCCACCAGCGCACTGATCACGGCAGCGCTGAAGGATCGGGAGCGGAAAAAAGAGGGTGCCAGTAGGGGCTCCGGGGTGTGGTTCTCCCACCAGAGAAACAGGCCGACGGCCAGGGCAGAAATCACGAAGCACCCCAGTACCAGCGGATGTGACCAGCCGAGGGCCCCGCCCTGGATCAGGCCGGTGTTCACCCCCACCAGGAAGAGGATCATCAGGAGCTGGCCGGGCGGATCCAGCCGGCGGTGGGTGGCCGCATTGGATTCCGGAATGAACCGGGCGGAAAGAATGATGGCAAGGACAGCTATCGGCACATTGATCCAGAACACCGCCCGCCAGCTGAGCAGATCGACCAACAATCCCCCGATCGGCGGGCCCAGTGCCATGGAGATTCCGATGGTGGCGCTCCAGATCCCCAACGCCCGGGCACGTTTTTCCGGGTCGGTGAAGCTATTCGTGATGATCGACAGGGCCACCGGGTTGAGCATGGAACCACCGATGCCCTGCATCACCCTGGCAGCGATGAGGATCTCCGCATTGGGGGCGAAGGAGCTGATCAGCGAACTCAAGGCAAATAAGGTGAGGCCACATTGGAAGACCCTTCGCCGCCCGATTCGGTCAGCAACGGAACCTGCCAGCATCAGGAAAGCTGCGGTGGCCAGCGAGTAGGCGCTGACCACCCACTGCAGCTGGGTGACGGTGGCCGCCAGGTCCACCCCTATTGAGGGAAGAGCCACGTTGACGGCATAGGTGTCCATGCTGATGATGAACACGCTCATGCAGCAGGTGTAGAGCAGGATCTTCCGGCCACGATCGCTGAGCTGATCGAGTCCGCTGTTCCCGCTTCGCCCTCGGGCAGCCGGGGCGGTGTCCACGACACTTCGGCGCTGTTTCACGTGCCCACCACTTTCCTTTAAGCCAATGAGGCCGCTCTATCCCGGTACTGTAGCGCACCACTGGAACACAGAACCCCGGCTTTGATTCACGGGGAATCAAAGTCGGGGTTCTCAGACGGAACAGGGTGTGCTACTTCTTGCCCTGTCCGAAGTCGAGGTTGTCGAGGTCGATATTGTCCAACCCCTTGGGTAGCTTCGGCATTCCCGGGAGGCCGCCCCCGAGACCCGGCATACCGCCCGGCATTCCGCCACCGCCAGCTTCCATCTGCTTCTGCATCTGCTGGAGTTGCGCCATGTCGGGCATTCCCGGCATTCCGCCACCCATGCCGGGCATCCCGGTCATTCCGCCACCGCGGGACTGCTTCGCCGGTCTCCGCTTACCGTCTTTGCCCTTGCGTCCCTTGGGCTTCTTCTTGGTCGCGCTGCGGGAGGGGCCTCCCATGCCGAACTGTCCGGCCATCTTGCCCATCATCTTCTTGGCCTCGAAGAAACGCTCCACGAGTTGGTTGACCTCGGAGACGTTGACACCGGAGCCATTGGCGATGCGCTTGCGGCGGGAGGCGTTGAGGATCTTGGGGTTGTCTCGCTCACCCGGGGTCATGCCGCGGATGATGGCTTGGATGCGGTCCAGCGACTTCTCGTCGACCATATCGGCCATGTCGTTCATCTGCTTGCCGCCGGGCAGCATCTTCAGCAGGTTGCCCACCGGGCCCATGCGACGGATCATCAGCATCTGGTCGAGGAAGTCCTCGAGGGTGAGTTCACCGCTGCCGAGCTTGGCGGCGGTCTCCTCGGCCTTCTTGTGGTCAAGGACGGTTTCGGCCTGCTCGATCAGGGAGAGGACGTCACCCATGCCCAGGATGCGGCTGGCCATGCGCTCCGGGTGGAAGATGTCGAAGTCATCGAGTTTCTCACCGGTGGAGGCGTACATGATCGGCTTGCCGGTGACCTCGCGGATGGACAGGGCGGCACCACCACGGGCGTCACCGTCCAGCTTGGTCAGGACAACACCGGTGAAGTCGACGCCGTCGCGGAAGGCCTGCGCGGTGTTGACCGCATCCTGGCCGATCATGGCGTCGATGACGAAGAGCACTTCGTCCGGGTTGACGGCATCGCGGATATCGCGGGCCTGGGTCATCAGGGTTTCATCGATGCCGAGACGGCCGGCGGTATCGACGATGACGATATCGTGCTGCAGCCGCTTAGCTTCCTCGATGCCGCGGCGGGCGACGTCGACGGGATCACTGTGGGAGGTGCCCATCTCGTGATCGGAGGAGCCGAGGGCGGTGCCGGGATCCGGGGCGAAGGTGGGGACCCCGGCGCGCTCACCGACGATCTGGAGCTGCTGGACGGCACCCGGGCGTTGCAGGTCACAGGCCACCAGCATGGGGGTATGCCCCTGATTGGTGAGGTGCTTGGCCAGCTTGCCGGCCAGGGTGGTCTTACCGGCGCCCTGCAGACCGGCGAGCATGATGACGGTCGGCGGATTCTTGGCCAGCTGCAGTCGGCGGGTCTGCCCACCGAGGATCTCGACGAGTTCCTCGTTGACGATCTTGATGACCTGCTGGGCCGGGTTCAGGGCCTCAGAGACTTCCACACCAGCGGCGCGTTCCTTGATGCGCTTGACGAAGCCGCGGACGACGATCAGCGAGACATCGGCCTCTAGCAGGGCCAGTCGGATTTCCCGGGCGGTGGCGTTGATGTCCGCCTCAGTCAGTTTGCCCTTTCCGCGCAGCCCTTTAAGGGCGCCGGTCAACCGATCGGACAAAGACTCAAACACGTGTGCACTCCCCTGGGATCCATTGTGTGCGTTGCTGGTATAACTCCACCATGTTAGCCGGTGGCTAGTAGCCGGGTCACGTCACGCTCCACTTTGGCGCGGTCGAAGTGGCCGGACAGCGCACATTGCACCAACATCGTGGCACCCAGCTTCTGACTCGTCAACCAGGTCACCTCGGGGAGCACCGAAATCAGGGCGCCGATGGTTCCCAGCCGGTCATGGGTTCTCACCTCCAGAATACGCCCGGTCCAGAACAGTGCGGTGGCCCCCGGAACCACCAGCGGCAGCGTGGAATGCACTCCAGAGCGGTAGGCCTGGACGAACCCTTCGGCGTCCAGCTGCATGCTGACCAGTGAACGGACCTCAAAGAGCCCGTGCCAGGTCCCGTCTTCACGTTGTGCCAGGCGCACCCCCTCAATATTCCAGGATTTCGCGGCGATGGCCGCCAGCGCGCGGATGCTGCCCCGGAGGTAGTCGCCGCGCCAGTTGACCACGCCGGCACCGGGGTCCCCGGCGACTTCGCGCAGCCCTATCTCGCTGCCGGAGAAAACGATCGGCTTGCGCGGCTGCAGGTCGTGGAGGCGGTGGCGCGCCCGGCGCAGCAGTACCTCCAGGCCTGAGGACAATTGCCGGTTCCACACCCCCGGCCCCGTGGCCTTGGCGTCTGCCTCGGTGAGCACACCCAGGAGATTCACCGTCAGCAGATCATAGTTCAGGGCGGTCAGGAGATCATCGAGGGTGTCCTCGGCGTAGGGGTCCCGCCGGGCCGCCAGCTTGGCGATGGTGGTGTGCTCAGCCACCAGTGTCTGCAGGCACACCCGGTCCCGGTGGTTGAATTCCATGTCTGAGGCGATGCGGGCGACGAAACCGGCACCGACCTGTTCATGGGGTTGGCCATAGCCTTTCCCCAGGTCGTGGAAGAGGGCGGCGAGCAGCAGCAGGTCGGGCCGGGCGACGGTGACCGAGGCGGAGGCACAGTGCGCCACGGTGACCAGGGAGTGCTGGTCGATGGTGTTGATGTGGCTGCGTTCCCGTGGCAGGCGGCCACGAATGTGCTCCCACCAGGGCACGATCCGGATCCACAGGCCCTCGCGGTCCATTGTGTTGACCACGCGTTGGGTGTGTTCCGGGGAGGACAGGGTCGCGATGAAGTCATCGACCATCACCTTCATCCACTTCGGAGGCAGGGGCGGTAACTCGCGCAGCGCCTTCCACACTGAGCTGGCCACCGGTAGTCCGGTGCGGGCAGCGGCGGAAGAGACCCGCAGCAGCAGCCCAGGATCGCTGAGGTCGGGGTCGCGGCTGAGCGTGATGTACTCCCCCACCGCCACAACATCGACGTCGAGCGGGCGACGCAGCCCGGGGGTCCGGGTGTTGCTCAGCCCCGGTTGGCGACGGGATACCGTGCCCAGCGCGCCTCGCGTCACGACGCCGCGGGCAATGCCCATGGCGCGGTTCACCGCGTCGTCGATGGTGCGGGCGGCGTCGGCAAGCGCGGCGGCCAGCGCGTAGCGGTCACTGAAACCGAGGTCACCGGCCAGGTCTGCGGCAAATTCCGGGTCGAGGACATCCCGGCTGCGGCGGGCCCCCTGATGGAGCAGGGTGCGCACATCCAGGAGGAGCTCGTGTTCCGCACCGAGATCGGGCACATCGGCGAGGTTGCCCAGGGCGAGCGCCTTGAGCAGCGCGATATCGCGGAGTCCGCCGCGACCGTGCTTGAGGTCCGGGTGGGTCATCGAGACCACTGAGCCGGAGCGGTTCCAGCGGGCGATGGCGGTCTCCGCCAGGGCGTCGAAATTGCGGGAGATCTCGGAACGCCAGCTCCGCAGCACCAGCTGCCGGGTACTGGCCGTCAGGGCTTCGGATCCCGCCAGGTGTGTCAGTTCCAGGAGCGCCAGTGCGGCGGTGGAATCAGCACTGATCATCGCCTCACATTCGGCCGGGGTACGCACGGCGTGGTTGAGGCGGAACTTCTTGTCCCAGATCGGATACCAGAGTGCGTCCAACTCCCCGGCCGAAGGCTCCGCGCCGGCCGGGTGCAGCAGGATCAGATCCAGATCGGAATAGGGGGTCATCTCCCCTCTGGCCAGGGAACCGGTGGCCGCGAGCGCGGTGCCGGCGGGCAGCGGCAGGGAAAGCAGAAGGGCCCGGGCCCGGCCCACGGCCTGCCTACGAAGCAGTGCCGGTTCGACCGAGCCCGGAGTAACACCCCCGGTGACGGGATCAGATGGCGTCATCGTCCCGTTCCCCGGTGCGGACCCGGATCACGGTGGAGACTTCACTGACCCACACCTTGCCGTCGCCGATCTTGCCGGTGCGGGCGGCGGAGACCACCGCGCCGAGCACCTCTTCGAGCATGTCATCCTTGGTCACGATCTCAACCTTGACCTTGGGGACAAACTCGGTGGCGTATTCCGCCCCGCGGTACACCTCGGTGTGGCCGTGCTGTTGGCCGAAACCCTGGGTCTCGGTGACGGTCATGCCGTGGACGCCCAGGCGATCCAGAGCTTCCCGGATATCAGCGAGGGTGAAGGGTTTGACCACTGCGGTGACAAGCTTCATGTCAGATCTCCTGCTTCGTCGTATCAAAGGCGGCATCCGACTCCCGGGCTTCCGGCTCCGGGGCTTCGCCTGTTCCTGCTGATCTTACCTGCGCGTCACCCGGCAGCGTCGGCACGGCGAGGGCCCGGGCGGACTGAATGCCGTTGAGGTCGTAGGCGGACTCTCGATGCTGATCCAGGTCGATACCGTTGAATTCGGACTCAGCATCGACGCGCCAACCCATGGTGACCTTGAGAATCAGGGCGATGATCGCGGTGAGCACCCCGGCGAAGATCATGGCGGCCGCCGCGATCAGGATCTGGATGATGAAGAGTTGGAGGCCCGCCATTCCGCCACCGGTGAACCAGCCGATATCGGTGGCCAGCAGGCCCACCCCGACGGTGCCCCAGAGCCCGGCCACCAGGTGGACGCCCACCACGTCGAGGGAATCATCGAAGCCGAAGCGGAACTTCAGGCCGACGCCGAGGCAGGCCAGGGCACCACCGATGACACCGATGAGCAGGGAGGTCAGCGGGGTCAGCGCGCCGGCGGCCGGGGTAATGGTCACCAGGCCGGCGACGAGACCGGAAGCTGCCCCGAGGGAGGTGGGTCGGCCGTCGCGAAGCTTTTCGACGCCCAACCACCCCAGCATGGCAGCGGCCGCGGCGGCGGTGGTGTTCAGCCAGGCCAGGCCCGCCAGGCCGTCAGCGGCGAAGGCGGAACCGCCGTTGAAACCGAACCAGCCGAACCACAACAGAGCTGCGCCGAGCATCACCAGCGGCAGGTTGTGGGGACGGTGTGGAAGCTTGGGGAAGGACTTCCGCTTACCGATGATCAGCGCGAGCACCAGGGCGGCGGTACCGGCGGAGATGTGGACGACGGTGCCACCGGCGAAGTCGATCGGCGCGATGGCCGCCTCCCCCGCTGTGACGCCGAAGATCATCGCAGCCAGGCTGTTCTCGGCGTGGGAGAGCAGTCCCCCACCCCAGACCATGTGCGCCAGCGGGAAGTAGACCAGGGTGGCCCAGGCGCCGGAGAAGACCAGCCAGGTGGAGAATTTCACGCGCTCGGCGAGGGCGCCGGAGATCAGGGCCGTGGAGATCACCGCGAAGGTGAGCTGGAAGGCGATGTCGATGGTGTTGGCGTAGCCCGCGGCACCCACGAGGTAGTTCCCGGAGGCGTCAACGATGGAGTTGCGGAGTCCAAAGAACTCCAGCGGGTTGGCGACGATGCCGGCCAGCGACTGGCTGCCGTAGGACATCGACCAGCCCCAGAGCACGTAGACCACGGTGACCACACCGAGGGCTCCGAAGGACATCATCATCATGTTCAGGACGGACTTCTGGCGGGACATACCCCCATAGAACAGGGCAAGTGCGGGTGTCATCAGCAACACCAGTGCGGCGGACATCAACATCCAGCTGGCGTTTCCCGAGG
The DNA here is from genome assembly GCF_052266655.1 of Corynebacterium sp. A21. Classification (NCBI taxonomy): domain Bacteria; kingdom Bacillati; phylum Actinomycetota; class Actinomycetes; order Mycobacteriales; family Corynebacteriaceae; genus Corynebacterium; species Corynebacterium sp. A21. Next base: position 408,793 of record NZ_JBQPQY010000001.1, on the reverse strand, counting down.
CCAACATGGTTTCTTCTGCAGTCATGGTTTTTCGCCTCCTCAGCGTTCATCAAAGCCGATACTGTCCGGGGATTCCCTGTGGATCCGGCTCGGTATCTAACTATAGACCGACAGATAAACATTTCAATAGCTCAACAGATATAAAAATTCGGGAGAATACCCCCGAGTGAGCCACCACCCGGCCAAACACAAAACCCGCGGCGACCCGGAGGATGAATCCGGGCCACCGCGGGCCCCTAAAAGCCGCTGTTCAGCAGGGAGAGCGTTAGCCGAGCAGAGCGTCGACGAAACCCTCAACCTCGAAGGGGGCGAGGTGATCCGCGCCCTCGCCCAGGCCGACGAGCTTCACAGGAACGCCGAGCTCCTCCTGCACCTGGAAAACGATGCCGCCCTTGGCGGTGCCGTCCAGCTTGGTCAGCACCACACCGGTGATATCAACGACCTCCCGGAAGGTACGCGCCTGGATCAGGCCGTTCTGCCCGACCGTGGCATCGAGGACCAGCAACACCTCATCCACGGTTGCCTTCTTTTCCACCACCCGCTTGACCTTGCCCAGCTGATCCATCAACCCGGTTGCGGTGTGCAGCCGGCCGGCGGTATCAATGAGCACGACATCAGCCTGCTCCGCGATACCCTGCGCCACAGCATCGAAGGCGACCGAAGCCGGATCCGCCCCCTCCGCCCCGCGGATGGTCCGCGCGCCGACCCGGGAGCCCCAGGTTTCGAGCTGATCGGCCGCGGCGGCACGGAACGTATCCGCCGCGCCCAGCAACACCTTATGCCCCATGGACACCAAGACGCGGGCCAGCTTGCCGGTGGTGGTGGTCTTTCCGGTGCCGTTGACACCGACCACCAGAACGACGGCGGGCTTACCCTCATAAGGCATCGCCTTGATGGAGCGATCCAGCTCCGGACGGGCCGCCTCAATCAGGGTCTCCCGCAGCATCGTGCGGGCCTCAGCCTCGCTGGAGACCCCACGCTCGGCGATCTTCTCCCGCAGGCTCTCCACCACGCGCAGCGTGACGGCGGTTCCCAGATCAGCCATGATCAGGGTGTCCTCGATCTCCTCCCAGGCATCCTCATCCAGATCACCGGCGGTGAGAATTCCCAGCACACCCTGGCCGATGACGTTCTGGGAACGAGACAGCCGGGAACGCAACTTGCCGATACGGCCCGCAGCCGGGGCGATCTCATCCTGCGGTTCCGGCGCCGGCTCAGCCGGGGCACTCGGAACCGGGGTCTGCTCCAGCGCAGCTTCCGCGCCCTCGGCGGTCACCGCTGCAGCGGCAGCCGCCGCTACCGCCTCAACCTCCGGCTTTTCGACGTCCACCGCAGGCTGCTCGGGGATCTCCGCCGGGGTTTCCTCGACTGCCGGGACCACCACTGGCGCAGCTGCCTCGGCCGCCTCGATCTCCGGCGCCGCCTGCTCTGTGGCAGGCTCCTCGACGATCTCCTCAGGCGCTTCCTCGACTGCGGGGACTACGGGGGCTGCGGGGACTGCCGGGCTCTCCGGGGTATCAGCAGCCTGCGGCGCCGGTTCAGTCTCGGTCACGGTCTCTTCGACTGTGGTCTCTCCAGCGGAAACCGCCGGTTCGGCCTGTTCCACCACATGGTAGGTATCTTCCCTGGCGGCGGTCTCGGCGATGTTCAGATCGCCAGCCTCAGCCTCGGTATCAAGGGCGGAATCTGCCGTACTCTTGGCAGGTTCCGCCGACGCCACCGGTTCTGCGGGCTGAGGCTCAGCATCAGCCGACACCGCAGCGGCGGCGGCTCCGGCAGCCGCGACAGCGGCACCACCAGCAGCGACAGCTGTCACCTTCTTCTCCGGCGCCGTCTCGGCGGTCTCCGGGGATTCCTGCTGGGGCTCCGTTGCCGTGTCTTCCATGGCGGCGCGGGTCTGCCCGGCTTCCGGCTGCTGCGGGGTTTCAGCTTCTGTCGGGGTTTCCTTGACTGGTGTGGGCTGGGCGGCGGCCGGAGCCGCAGCCTGGATCACGGGTGGCTCCGGGGTTGCCTTCAGTTCCTGGTCGGGCAGCAGCTGAGGTTCCGGCTCAGCGGCCTTGGCGGGGGCGAAGTTGAATCCGCCCTGGGCCTGATAATTTCCGGACTTTTCCTGCTGGGTCAGTTCCTTTGGTTCCTCTTCCGCCGGCTTCTCAAAGCTGACGGTCTTGGATTTACGGCGCTGCAGCCCGACCAGGACCAGGATCAGGATCAGCAGCAGGACAACGACGACGCCGATTATCAGGACAGTGGTATTCATATCCCCCATAGTGGCACCCCGGGCAGGATTTCTCACCCGTAGGGTGCCACCTTTTCCCTGAGTTAGGCGATAATTCCCGGATACTTGGCCGCCAGGACCATCGCTTCCGCGGAAATCAGGTCACCGGTGACCAGATCGGGCACCAGATCCGCCAGCTGAGCCCAACCTCGTGCCGCCTTGTCAAGGGTGCGAGATTTACCCATCAACCCATGAGCGTGCATCCGGGCAGAGAGGGCGAACACCAGGGACACCACCGGTGCCAGGGCCCAGGCATTCGCACGATCCTCGGTATTCACGCCGTCGAGCTTGTCGAAACGGATGCGGGCCGAAGAGTACAGGCCCCGGTTAGAACTGCGCAGCGCGCGCAGCAGCGAAACTGCCGGCTTGATGAGGCCTTCGCTGGTGAGCAAATCGATCAGCTGCTCCCGCTTCTTGAAGGTCTCAAAGACCGCCAGGAGCCGCGGGCTGTCGGCCATGATCGGGCCAGGCACAATATCAGCGTTGGCGAAGAACATCTTGAGCAGGGTTTCCTGCTGGGAGGCCTCCATCTGGGCGATCATCACGGTGGACTGGTCGATGCAGGCGGAATCCAGGGTGGAGTCACGTCCGGTGGCCAGGGTGTTGATCAGCGTCTTACCGGCGATCTTCTCCAGGGTGGCCAGGTGTGCGCGCAGGACAGCCTTGGCCTCACGCGGGTTACCGGTTGCCTCTGCCTCTGCTTCCAGTGCCGCGAAGAGTTCTGGCAGCTGACCGAGCAATTCCAGCGAACCAATCCAGGCGGCACGGTGGGAGTCAGCGGAAGCATCACCGATGACCGGAACGGCCGGGGCGGCCGGAGCGGCCGGGGCTGTCACAATCTCCGGTTCTTCTCCGATGACAACCGCAGCGGCAAGATCCTCCGCTGTCAGCTCCTCCGAAGACTCTTCGGCGGTCACCTCGGGTGCCACCCCGAAGGAGATGTTGACCAGACCGGAGGCGATCACCCGGCCGGGCTGCTTGTCCGCCGGCACCAGGGAGGCCGAAAGTGCGGCCAGTGCGGCCTGCGGCTGAGCTTCCAGGACCGCCTGGATGCTGCTCCGGTTGACCAGGCTTTCTCCCCCATCTGCGACGGTCCAGGCAGCGATGTGGTCCCAGAGGACCGGCAGAACCTGCGGGTCAGCCGGCGGTTCCTCGGTCTCCCCGGAAAGGAAGGCGGAGAGTGCCTGCAGGGCGGCGGGCTGCTCGGCGAAGTGGCCGGGCTGCTCAGCACGCAGTGCTCCAGCGCCGGGCTGCAAGGGCGGGCGGAGATTGGTGAAGGGATCGTCGGTGTGCAGCTGCACCAGCAGCGGGCCGGCGTCGATAAGCGCCTCGGGCAGCGGGGTCGCCGCACCGTCGATGGCGATGGTGCGGGCGAAGGCCCAGGGGGCGGTCTCCGGCCAGATCCAGGCCGCGAGCTGGCGCTCCTGGACCAGGTCCTCGAAAACCAACTGCCCCTCGGACACCGAGAGTGCGCTGGCATGCGGAGTGCTGTTGATGGCGGCGATATTGACGGTGACGCGTTTGTCACTGCGCAGGCAGGTCCACTCGAACTGCAGTCGGCCGGAGGGCATCACGGAGGTGGAGGCAGCGATGGCGGCCATCGGGGCGGTCCAGGTGATGCCGCCGTCATGGCTTTCCAGCTTGATGGAACGCAACGGGGAGCCGTGGTGGTTGATGATGGAGATACGTGGGTTACCCATGTGGCCGGTGCCGCGGATGCGCAGGTGACCGGCCGGGTCAAACTGGCGTGGGGCCAGCTCCAGGCGGGTGGTGCGCCACATCGCCGGGTAGCTCAGCAGCGGGACCTCGAAGGCCAGGCGCGGCGGGGTGAAGCGCAGCGGCAGCTGGTCGCCTTCTTCGGTGGTCACGGAGAAATCAGCACCGGCAGCGTCCGGGGCGACACTGATGCGGCGCGGAGTGACCTCGAAGGTCTTTTCGCCACGGCCGACGGTCAGCTGTGCTTCGCTGAGACCACCCTGGGCGGGGATACGCACCGAGTGGCACAGCCCGGCGACATCGGTCTGGGTGTACATGCCTTCGACGATGGCGTAGCGGTGACGGAAGGACTCATTCCGGGGGCCACGCAGCCGAATCAGGTACTCCCCGACCCAGGGGACCTCATAGGCCTCCGGGTCGAAGATGTGGAAGACACCACCGGCTGCCGGGACCGCCAACGGCTCCGGCTCAGCGACCTCTTCGCCGGCTTCACCGATGCCGGAGTAGGCGGAAATGGACAGGTACCAGATCTCATCGGAACCCGAGAGGGTCGGCGGGAACTCAGCCATCAGGGATTCCGGGAAGACCTCGAGACCACCGGTGGAACGGATGTCCTGCAGCGCCGGGGCGGGGTGCCGGAAACGGACGCGCTGGCGCGGGTCAATACTGCGCAGCTGCTGCATCGCCGAGGGCGACTGCCCCGGGCGCACGACCTGCAGGGAGGCGACTCGGGAGGTGTCGAGGCGGCGGCAGATCCAGGAGTTCCAGCCCTGGACCTCGAAGATCTCGAGCACGGGAACCTCATCGCCGGTGACCACGTCAACGAGGGTGGCGTCCGCCGGGGTGAGCACCAGCAGTTCAGCATGGTGCAGGGAGATCTTGTCGCTGAGATTCTGGCCGTTGGCGGCGAAGATCAGGACCGGGTCCTCATTGTCAACCAGCGGGACCACCCAGGAGATGCCGTTGGTGATGTCCTGGACGGTGGCTTCCCGGGTCTGGTGTTCCACGGCGACGTCGAGCGCTTCCGCGTAGGTCGGCTCACCCCAGGGTCGGCCCGTGCGGAAGATGCGGGTGGTGCCCTCCAGGGAGACCCGCCAGGCGACCTCTCCCCCGTCACCTTCATCATCCTGGGACACCTTCTGCTCCGGCAGACGCAGGCACACCTTGCGGCGTTCGATATCCAGGATCAGCCGTGGGCGCAGCTCACGGGTGGCCACCCCGACGGTGTACTGGCGACCCAAGGTGCCCACCGGGCGCTCCCGCAGCTCGGCCTCGATGGCCTCCGCGATGAGCTTCGGCGGGGTGGGTTCCAGCTGGGAGCGGTCACGGTCGAGCCAGGAGGACGGGTGCGACGTCGAGAAGCGTCGCAGTGCCTGCACCCCGTCGAGCAGACCTGCCAGACGGGTGGGAGCCAGCATCGCGACCGCCGCGATCACCGGCAGCACCAGTTGGTCCTCATCCTCAAGCTCCTCATCGGCGATGAGGGGCCGGTAGCTGTCATCGGCGAGCATCGCCACCAGGGTTTCCCCGGTGGTCTCCGCGGGCAGCTGGTCAAACAGGCTGAGCAGCCCGGCGACCTCAGAGCCGGTGACTCCGGCATGGAAGGCCAGCAGGTCCACCGGATCGGCTTCACCGGGTACCTCCAGCCCGGCCCTGGTCAGCAGCTCGGGCACCCGCACCGCGACATCCTCGGCCCAGGAGGCCTTGGCATCCAGACCCAGACCCACCAGGTATTCCTGGAAGAAGCCGTCCCGGTCGAGCATCCGGCTGGCCCGGGACACCAGGGTGCTCACGGTCATCGCCGGGGTGATCTCGAGCAGGTCCGCCAGGTTCGCCCCCGCGGAAACCTGCCGGCTGAGGAAGGTGCCGAAGAGCCGGTCGAGGCGTTCAAGCTCATCGGTGTTGAAACCGGTCTCCGGGAAATAGGGGTTCTCCGCCAGTCGCTGAGTCAGCTTGAGCTCGGTCTGGGAAGCCCAGCCGAGCAATGAGTCGGTCATGTCCGCAAATGGTGTGGTCACATCCACGCTTTCAGGTCCAGGGTTGACGCCGCCAGAGTCGGTTCCCCCGGTTCTCTGACAGCGATGGGTCAAGGGATTGAGTGTACTGGCCCGACCCCCGACACCGGGGGCCGCACCCGATCAACGCTCAGCCTAGTGCGGAATCTGCCCCCGCGCCTTGACCTGGGCCGCTTTTCGACGCCTCCGCCGGGGCAAGGTCCCGCGACTTCAGGTCCTCGGGACCAGCGCCGCTGCCGGCTGCATCCGCTGGCTGATCACCCGGGTGACGCCATCGCCGCGCATCGTCACGCCATAGAGCACATTGGCCACGTCCATGGTCGGCTTCTGGTGGGTGATCACAATCAGCTGACTATCGCGCCGCAGCTCCTCGAACAGGGCGAGCAGTCGCCGGAGGTTGACGTCATCGAGGGCAGCCTCCACCTCATCCATCACATAGAAGGGGCTGGGCCGCGCCCGGAAGATGGACACCAGCAGAGCCATGGCTGTCAGCGACTTCTCACCACCAGAAAGCAGCGAGAGCCGCTTGACCCGCTTCCCTGGGGGCCGGGCCTCCACCTCAATACCGGTGGTGAGCATCTCCTCGGGGTCGGTGAGCACCAGCCGTCCCTCCCCACCGGGGAAGAGCGTATTGAACACCTTGGGGAACTCCGCCTCGACATCGTGCCAGGCATCGGTGAACAACTGCAGGATCTGGCTGTCCACCTCCTCGATCACCGAGCGCAGGTCCTCCCGGGCCTCGGTCACATCCGCCAGCTGGGTGGAAAGGAACTCATAGCGCTGCTCCAACGCCTTGAATTCCTCCAGCGCCAGCGGGTTGACCTTGCCCAGCGCGGAGAGGTCCTTTTCTGCCTGCTTCAGCCGCTGTTGTTCGGCCACCCGGTGGAAGTTCTCCCCCGGGGTGTATTCCGCCAGCAGGTCGCTGATCGCCAGCCCCAGCTGCTCGGTGATCTTGGCCTCGGATTCATCGATGCGCACCTGCGCCTGGCTGCGGGCGATCTCGGAGTTATGGGCGGTATCAGTCAGCTGATCCCGCTGCCCCCGGGCAGCCTTGACCTCATCGCGGGCTCGGCCGAGTAGTACAGTCAGCTGGGTTTTCTCCGCGCCCAGCGCATCGCGCCGCTGCGCGGCCCGGATCGTGGCATCAGCGACCCTCGCGGCCACATCCCGGGCCCCGGCAGCCACCGCCTGAGCCAACTCCGTCCGGGTCCGACGACGTTCCATCGCCTGTTCATGACTGGCCTTGGCCTGGCGTTCCTGAGCCGCCTGTCGCCGCAGGCTCTCCCCTTTCCCCACCACCTGCCCGGCGCGCTCCTCGGCGGTACGCAACGAGAGTCGGGCCTCCATTTCCATGGCCCTGATCTGGGAGAGCGCTGAGGTTGCTGCCGCGCGCGCCTCGGTGGCGGGCTCTTCGGTGGGGCTCTGGTCGTCCTCGACACGGGAGAGCCGGTCCTGGGTCTGGGCCAGCAGCTGCGAGAGTTCCCGGCGGCGTGCCTCGGATTGGATAACGCGCTGGGCCGCGCGTTCATGCTCCGCGACATTGACCCGGTGTTGTTTGTCCAGCCGGGTGGCATCGCGTTCCAGGTTCGCCAGGTGGTTGTCATGTTCGCGTAGGCGGGCTTTCTGCCCGGCGGCATCGATCCGGGTGTCTTCGGCAGCGTGGCGCGCACCTTCGAGGGTGCCGGCAAGTTCGTCGAATTCCCGCTGGGCCACCTCCAGCTCAGCCCGGGCGGCGGTGACCTGGGCGGTGACCTCCACGGTGGAGCTGGCTCCCCGGCCGAGTTCGATCCACCCGGCGCCGAGCAGCAGCCCTTCCGGGGTCACCGCGCGCAGGCGCGGGTCCTCGTGCACGAGGGCGCGGGCGGTGGCGAGGTCCGGGCAGAGTGCGACGTCAGCAAGCAGCCGGGTGACCGGCCCGGTCACCGAGTCATCGACCCGGACATGGTCCAGCAGCCAGCTGACCCCCGTGGGCAGCTGGGCGGACATCCGCCAGTCCCCCTCGGCCATGCGTCTGGACAGCAGCACGGTACGGGAGGTGTCCCCGGCGTGCAGCTGTGCGACGACCCCCTCACCCAGCTCGCCGGCCAGGGCCTCCGCATGCGTTCCCAGCGCCGCCGCCAGAGCGGCTGCCACGCCTTCCTCGGCGTGCAGCAGGGTGCCCAGCGATGCCCATTCTGCGGCGTCGAGAAGTGCCGCAGCATCGGTCACCGGACGGTTCTGCTGCAGGGTCTCGATCCGGGACTGCAAGGTGTAGATACTGCGCTCGTGGACCTTCTGTTGCTCCCGGAGCTGCTCCAGGCGGCTTTCCGCAGCCGCAGCTTCAGAAGTAGCACGGGTGTGCTCAGTATCCAGGGGTGCGCGTTCCGTCCTGAGTTGCTGGCGGGTCTCCTGGATCCCACGCACTTCCGCCGCAGCGGCCGTGGCGCGCTCAAAGGTCTCCCCGAGCACCTCATTCAGACGTTCAATATCAGCCTGGGCCGCAGCGACCTGGGCACGCTGGGATTCCTCCGCGGCGAGCAGCCGGACCACCCCTTCCCGACGATCCGCGAGGGCGCGCACCTGTGCCAGGTGCTCCGCCTCCGCCTCCCGGGCCGCAGTCTCCCGCTCCGCGACCTCCTCCCGGATGCTCTCGAGCCTTTCGCCGGCCATCTCCACCTCCGCAAGCAGCGTCTCCCGCTCCCGGTCCGCGGCAGCGGCACGCCGTTCCAGCTCCGCCGGATCCGGGCCACTGTAGGCGACCGCTGCGCCGACATCAGCAGCCCGGTCATCGGCGATACGAAGGGTGGCAGCGACCCGCTCTGCCAGGGTGGAGAGGTGGAACCAGAGCTGCTGTGCGGCTTCCGCCCTCGGGTTCAGCTCCGCCAACCGGGATTCCAGGTCGAGCTCCCTTCCGGTGGCAGCTGTCAGTCTTTCAGTGACCGTTTCCACCTGTTCCTGCAACAGCCTGGCCTGATTGGCGGTGTCCTGGAATTTCTGGTGCAGCCGGACAACCTGGTCACCGGCCAGTCTCAGGCGGGCATCGCGGAGATCGGCCTGCACCGTGGCGGCTCGCTTCGCGGTCTCCGCCTGCCGGGCCAACGGTTTGAGTTGGCGGCTGAGTTCCCCGGTCAGATCCTGCAGTCGGTCCAGATTATTCTGCATGCCGATGAGTTTGCGCTGCGCCTTCTCCTTGCGGCGGCGGTGCTTGAGCACGCCGGCCGCCTCCTCAATGTAGGCCCGTCGCTCCTCCGGCTTAGACTCCAGAATCTGCGCCAGCCGCCCCTGCCCCACAATCACGTGCATCTCCCGGCCGATACCGGAATCAGAGAGCAGCTCCTGGATGTCCATCAGACGGGCCTTGGAACCGTTGATCTCATATTCACTGGCCCCGTCGCGGAACATCCGGCGGGTGATGGAGACCTCGGAATAATCGATCGGCAGCGCCTGATCAGAGTTGTCAATGGTCAGCGTCACCTCAGCGCGGCCCAGCGGTTTGCGCTCCCCCGCGCCAGCGAAGATGACATCCTCCATCTTCCCGCCACGCAGGGTCTTCGCACTGTGCTCACCCATCACCCAGGCGAGCGCGTCCACCACATTGGACTTACCTGAACCATTCGGGCCGACCACCGCACAGATGCCCGGCTCGAACTTCAGGGTCGTCGAAGAAGCAAAGGACTTGAACCCCTTGAGCGTCAACGATTTCAGATGCATTGCGCAGATGTTAACACCGCCGGCAGACCGGCCCCGGGAGGCGGTCCAGGCAACGCTTATCGACGCCGCGGGGAGCCACTGTTATCGCGGCACCACCGTGGCAGGACTCAGTACTCCAACGACTCATCCAGCACCCGCAGCAACGGACCCCAGAGCTCACTGAGCCGGTCCGCCCAAGGCGGTGCCATCTGCCCGGACTCCAACCGGCCCTGCACCGCGCGGAGAGTCGACCACTCGGCGGCCATGACCTCGGCCGGATCCGGATCCACCTCCGCCGGAGCCGCCACCGCCGCAAAAGGAACGGCGTAGAAGTCGATCAGGGCGCTGTCCTCCACATAACGGCCGACCAGCACCATCGCCTCCGGAGACACCCGCAACCCGGTCTCCTCCCACAGTTCCCGGACCGCGCCTTCGACCCCGCTTTCCCCGGCCAACACACTACCCCCGGGAAACTCCCAGGTCAGTGGCATGTCCTTGTGGGCCGCACGCCGGGTCAACAGCACCTCACCCACTGGGCGGTACACACAGATCGTGGAGACCACATGGAATCCCCCAGCGGGCCAATCCGGAGCTCCACGCAGGTAGATGTCCCCGGTGGGCTGACCCGAGACATCCGTGATGTCCCAGTGTTCAACGTTTGACAAAGCCCGACTCTCCCTTCGGCGCCGCCCACCGGGTCACCACCGTGGTGACCTCGCCTGGGCGACGGTTCTCCCCCGGTTGGACCGCCAACCGTCGTAGTAGTTCGGCGACCGCATCGCGGGAACCTTCCGCGACGACGCAGACGCGGCCGTCGTCAAGGTTTTTCGCGGAACCCGCCAGTCCCAGTTCCAGCGCCTGCGAGCGGGTCCACCAGCGAAAGCCCACTCCTTGAACGTCCCCATGCACCCAGGCCGTCAATCGCGCCAGCTCACTCATCGCCCCATCGCTTCCCGGTCGCGGCGGGGTGTCCCCGACCCAACACGCGGTGGCGAACCGGATCCAGTCCAGTCTCTGGGCGGTGCCTTGTCACCAGCAGGGAGGGCGGAACCCGCCAGAGGTTATCGGCGACCTCCATCGTGGTGAAGATCCGGTGAGCTTCCATGGACGAGATGATACCCAGATCACACCCATTGTGGGAACGGAGGCACTCACGGTCACGGAAAGTGGTAGCACCGGAAACTCACAATCAAAGATCTACTGTCGCCGGTGACCGAGACATCACAGTATCTGGCACACCGGGCAGAAGTGGGTGGAACGGTTGGTCCACATCACCCGCCGGATCGGAGTGCCACAGCGTGGGCAGGGTTCACCCTCCTGGCCGTAGACGTTCAACGAGCGGGCGAAATAGCCGCTGGCCCCATTGACGTTGACATAGAGGGAATCAAAGCTGGTGCCACCGGCGGCCAGCGCCCGTTCCATCACCGCTCTTGACTCCTCAAGCAGGGAGACTACGTCCTGCTGACGCAGTGATGAGGCCCGCCGGGTGGGTTTGACGCCAGCCGCCCACAGTGACTCATCCGCGTAGATATTGCCGATCCCGGAGACTACCCGCTGATCCAGCAGTACCCGCTTGATCTCGGAGTTCTTCGTCCGGATCTTCCGGGCGGTGCCTGCCAGATCAAAGTCAGGCTCCAGCGGGTCCTTGGCCACATGCGCTGCCGGCTCTGGCACACCCTCAGGTGTGGTGTCGGTGTGCAACCAGCGTCCGAAGGTGCGCTGATCCACAAAGGACAGTTCCAGGTTCTCCCCGTTGGCCGCTCGAAGTTCAGCGCGGATCCGCAGGTGAGGGGAGGTGACCGTACCCGGCTGCCCCACCAACATCTGCCCGCTCATCCCGAGATGGACGAAGAGCGCGCTTTCGCTGTGCCCATCCGTGGAACCGTTCCCCAGATTGAGCCAGAGGTATTTGCCGCGTCGACCCACCTCCGTGACCACCGCCCCCTGGAGAAGCTCCGGCAGTGACCCCTCCTGGCCTCGGTTGGCACGGGGATGCAGGACCTCGGTGGTGGTGAATTCCGCCCCCAGAAGGTGCGCCGCCAGGCCACGACGGACCACCTCTACCTCGGGCAATTCAGGCACTTAGGAGATACTCCCCCGCAGCGCGCGATAAGCCACGTGAGCGGCCTCCTGCTCAGCGAGCTTCTTGTTCGGGCCCTGGCCGGTACCCAGGTCCTTCTCTCCGACGATGACCTTCGCGGTGAAGAGCCGCTCGTGATCGGGGCCGGTGGAGGAGGACTCGTATACCGCCATGGGAAACTTCCGCTCGGCGAGCCGTTCCTGCAGCATGGTCTTCCAGTCCTGGTGCATGCCGGTGGAGGAGGCGCTGTCGATCTTCTGCTTGAACAGGCGTAACACCGCATCCCGGGCGGTCTCGAAACCATATTGGATGTAGATCGCACCGAGAATCGCCTCGGTGGTGTCCGACAGGATGGATTCCTTGCTGCGGCCCTCGGTGACCAGTTCGCCCTTGCCCAGCAGAATGTGCTCACCCAGGTTGATTTCCCGGGCGATATCAGCCAGACCATAGCGGCTGACGATGGAGGCACGCATCTTGGAGATATCCGACTCCGGACGGGAGGGATACTGGAGATAAAGCTGGGTGGCCACCGAAAGACCCAGCACCGCGTCACCCAGGAATTCCAGGCGTTCGTTGTTGGGGAGGTGACCGTTCTCATTGGCGAAGGAACGGTGCGTCAGCGACAGCCGGAGCAGATCATCGCTGAGTTCGACGCCGATTCTTTCGAGCAACGGGGCATGATCGACCGCGGCATAGGCCGCATCGAGCGCATCGGCTCCGGTGGGACGATTCTTCTTCCGGCTCATTGGAACTTCTCCAGTCCCGCCCAGCGGGGATCCACGCCGACCTTGTCACCGGAGACACCGTCTGGGGCGGGTACCTCGGCATCGTCTGGGCAACCTCCCTGGCACACCGGGTTGAAGGGAAGCGAGAGTCCGGCCTTATCGATCACGGGCTGGAGCAAGTCGATGATATCGCGGTCGACGCGTGGCAGCTCGTCAACCTCATCTTCATCACCCACATCCCCGGTGATGAAGTCATCGCTATCTGAAAAAACGGCGCTCACGTGGAGTCGGTGCTCCGGAGTGAGCGTCCGGAGGCATCGGGAGCACTCACCGTGCAGGGTGGCGCTGATATCGGCATCGACCAGGAATCCGCCACCCAGCGAGGTGAGGCTGGCATCGACGGTCACCTCCCCGCCTTCGGGGATGGCGATCATCTCGGGCCCGATGCGCGTCGGGCTGGGACCGGTCTGCGTGCGCTGCACCGGCATGCCACCCGCACGAGGGAGGGCGGCCACATTGAATTTAAAAGGTGAAGTCATGACCATTGGGAGCCTACTCTTCCAGTGCCGGAGAGCTGCCATCGCTGCATTTCACGCAGCAATCCCGCCTCCGACAACGGCGAAACTCCCCGGGGAATCTCCCGGGGGTTGTTAATACTTAAAACTAGCCCGCCCACCCCGGTTGAAGCACACCAGGGCACCTGGCTAGGCCTCGCGCTGGCGCTGTGAACGGTAACCCGGCTCCCGGGAGTAGCTGCGCGGCTCGCGCTCGCGCTCCCGAACCGGAGCCACCTCGGGGCTGACACCGCCGACACCCGCACCGCGGCGCAGTGCCTGACGGTCACGGGTGACCGTCCGCAGCAGGGTGGACATGGTCTCCTCAAACTCGCCGAGCTTGGTGTCCACGAAGTCATCGCACTCCTGGCGAAGTCGCTTCGAATCCGAGTGAGCGGCATCCACCACGCGATGTGCCTCCTCGTTGGAGCGGCGCACCACCTCGGACTCATCGACCAGGCGCTGCTGTTCCGCCAGCCCCTCCTCCACGCTGCGCTCATAGGAGTCATTGCCCTCAGCCACCAGACGCTCAGCATCCGCCTGCGCCCGGGAGACGGTGCTCTCGGCTTCCTGGCGAGCATCGACGATGGTGCGATCGGCATCGTCCTCAGCCTGGGCCACCAGGGTGGTGGCTCGATGCTGTGCCTCGTTGACCATGGCATCGGCATGTTCCTCAGCCTGGGCGACCAGCCCATTGGCGTGGGTTTCCGCCTCGGTGACGATCTCCCCGGCGCGTTCCTCCGCACCACGGAGCAGTTCATCCTGGCGGTCCAGCACGTCCTGGGCATCATCGATCTCCACCGGCAGGGCGTTGCGGAGATCATCGAGCAGCGCCAGCACATCATTGCGCGGAACCATGCAGTTGGAGGTCATGGGGACCCCGTAGGCCTGCTCAACGGTCTGGACCAGTTCATCAAGTGCCTCGAATACGCGATACATGCCTTGAATACTACTTCGCGACCTGCAGCTTTGCAGTAGCAGCAGGTCACGGACATATGACCGTAGTGGTTGAGCTTGGCCGCAGGAGCCAGACCTCGACGGATCCAGGAAGTCGCGGGGATATCCGGGGAGCTTTTCGACGCCCCCTTGATCACCCGCCCGGGGAATCGGTCAAGGAGATCCTGGCCAGGACCGGCGGATCCCGACCTCAGCCAGAGGTACCGGAGCCGCCAGCTCCGGCCAAGAGCTGCTGTCGCAGCCCAAAACGTCCTGATATTCTCAGGAGAATGAACTTTCTGGAGGTGCCGGTGCTGGAGAATCAGTTCGTTCGGCTAGAACCGCTGGCTCCCTCACATCACGCAGACCTGGTAGCTGCGGTGGCGGTCGGTGAACTATGGCGGACCTGGTACACCCACATTCCCTCACCCGAGGGAATGTCCGAGACGATAACTCAGCGGCTCGCCCGCCACGCTGCGGGGGACATGGTGCCTTGGGCGGTGATCAACCCGGACACCGGACAGGCAGCGGGAATGACGGCCTACCTGAACATCGACCCGGCGAACCGCCGGCTGGAGATCGGTTCCACCTGGCTCGGCCGGGATTTCCAGGGCACCAGGCTCAATTCGGCCGCCAAACTCCTATTACTCGGCAGGGCCTTTGAGGAGTTAAATTGCGGCGCGGTTGAGTTCCGCACCCACTGGCACAACCGACAGTCCCGGTCCGCAATCGAGAAACTCGGGGCGAAGCAGGACGGCGTGCTGCGCAACCACACGATCTTTGAAAATGGCACCGTGCGGGACACAGTGGTGTATTCGATCATCGACGGCGAGTGGGCCACCGTGAAGTTCGCCCTCTTGGATCGTCTTCGCCGCTGAATCAGCCCCAGCCCCCGTCAACGCGAAACGTCCGCCGCACCCAGCGGGTGTGACGGACGTCGAAAAGCGTGGGGTCCTACGCAGGGAGCCTAGATGACACCTTGCGCCAGCATGGCGTCAGCGACCTTCTTGAAGCCGGCGATGTTGGCGCCGATGACGTAGTCATTCTCGTGACCATACTCGCGCGCGGTCTTGTCGATGGACTTGAAGATCTTGGACATGATCTGCTGCAGGCGCGCATCCGTGTACTCGAAGGTCCAGGAGTCGCGGGAAGCGTTCTGCTGCATCTCCAGGGCGGAGGTGGCCACGCCGCCGGCATTGGCGGCCTTGCCCGGAGCGAAGAAGATGCCACGCTCGCGGAAGAGTTCGATGGCCTCAGCGGTGGAGGGCATGTTGGCGCCCTCAGCGACGAAGCGGACACCATTGTCAGCCAGGGTGGCGGCGTGCTCGCCGTTGAGCTCGTTCTGGGTCGCGCAAGGCAGTGCGACATCCGCCGACAGGGACCAGATGGTGCCCTCGGAGTGGAAGGTCGCGCCCTCCACCTCAGCGGCGTAGGCGGAGACCCGCTCACGACGCTTTTCCTTGATCTCGCGCAGCTTCTCCACGTTCACACCGTTCGGGGTGTGCACCCAGCCAGAGGAATCGGAGAAACCGACAACGATGGCTCCGAGCTCCTGAGCCTTCTGGATGGCGTAGACGGCGACATTGCCGGAGCCGGAAACGATGACCTTCTGGCCCTCGAGGTCCTCACCGTGCACCTTCATCATCTCGTTGGTCAGGTAGACACAGCCATAACCGGTGGCCTCGGTGCGGACCAGGGAACCGCCCCAGGCCAGACCCTTGCCGGTGAGGACACCGGACTCGTGCTGGTTGGCCAGACGACGGTACTGACCGAAGAGGTAGCCGATCTCCCGGCCGCCGACGCCGATGTCACCGGCGGGAACGTCGCGGTACTCACCGATATGGCGGTGCAACTCAGTCATGAAGGACTGGCAAAAACGCATGATCTCGCCATCGGTGCGGCCCTTGGGATCGAAGTCCGAGCCACCCTTGCCGCCGCCGATCGGCAGGCCGGTCAGGGAATTCTTGAAGATCTGCTCGAAACCCAGGAACTTGATGATGCCCAGGTTGACCGAGGGGTGGAAGCGCAAGCCCCCCTTGTAGGGGCCCAGTGCGGAGTTGAACTGCACCCGGAAACCACGGTTGACATGGACGTTACCCTTGTCATCTACCCACGGCACCCGGAAGATGAGCTGGCGTTCCGGCTCGCAGAGACGCTGGATCAGGCCGTAATCGGCATAGTGGGGATCCTTGGCCAGCACAATCTTGAGGGAATCGAGCACCTCAGATACAGCCTGGTGGAACTCCGGCTCGCCAGCGTTGCGCTTGAGAAGCAGATTGTAGTAGTTGGAGACCTGCTCATCTACATTCATGTGTCGCCTCTTCCCATCTCGGCCCCGCCACAGCGGCAGCTCGGTAGTCCTGAATTTTCCAACCTTGTCCGCAGGCGGCGCATACCTTCAACCTGCCCCGGACACGGCAACATCCCCGAAGGGGAGGTTTCTAACGTTTAACAGTTTTATTTAATTGCCCCGGATACGCAAGCCGATCGAGTGTAATTTGAAACACTCTATAGAAATCTACCTGACTGCACATCAGTAAATGTCGCCCGATTGTGCCATCATGTTCTACCCCTGCCCCCGAGCTGCGTCGACATGCGGGCGGTCAGTCCGAAATCGCACCCCGGTGATGGCCTCCCTCACCCGGAGCAGGTCCGCCCGCCGGATAGACTGTGGAACCGTCCCCCTCACCCCCACCTTGGAAAGGCCAGCGAGCTACCGCGATGAGCATCGATTCCTCCCCCACCACCCCGGCCACGCGATCGCTCCGGATCCTGATCGCCCCGGATTCCTTCAAGGGCACCGCCACTGCAACGCAGGCTGCGGAGTACCTCGCTGAAGGGGTCCATTCAGAGGATCCGGAAGCCGAGATCACTCTCGCTCCGATGGCCGATGGCGGCGAGGGCACCGCCGATACCTTCGACGGTCAGCGCATCACCCTGCCGACCGTCGACGCCGCCGGTCGGCTCACTGAAGCCACCTATGTCTTCGACCGGGAATCCCGGACCGCCTATATCGATGTCGCCGCCGCCTCCGGCCTCCCCGCCGTCTTAAACAATCCGGTGCCACTGAGCGGTGACACCTACGGCACCGGCGTGCTCATCGCCGATGCGGAAACCCGCGGTGCCCAGCGCATAGTGCTCTGCCTCGGCGGCTCCGCCACCACCGATGGCGGCACCGGGATCCTGGCGGCACTGGGTGCGGAGCCGCTCGATGCAGCTGGCTTTTCCCTACCCAAGGGAGGGGCGTCGCTGGTCGATCTGGCCACCATCGACACCGCCCAGCTCAACATCAAGGCTGCCGCCCTGGATTTTGTCCTGCTCACCGATGTCATCTCCCCGGCCACCGGCGAGCTGGGTGCGGCGCACGTCTACGGCCCGCAGAAGGGTGCTGATTCGGAGCAGGTGAAGCTTCTCGACGCCGCGATCAGCCGCCTCTGTGAGGTCACCGAGGTCAACCCGGAGATCCCGGGCACCGGTGCCGCCGGCGCCCTACCGGTGGGACTGCTGTGGCTGTCCACCCTGCTGCACGGCAGCAGCGACCACATCCACCTCATCCCGGGTGCCCCGCTGATCGCCCGCAGCCGGGGCCTCGAAGAACTCATCCCCGACTCCGACCTGGTGATCACCGGTGAAGGTGCCCTGGATGAACAATCCTTCCGCGGCAAGGTGGTGGGCACCATCGCTGGCCTGGCAGAAGGAACCGCCGCTACCTTGGCGGTCGCGGCGGGAAAAGTGAACTCTGCAGCCCCCGCGGGGGTACTCATCGCTGAACTGATCGACTCCCCCGATGTCGCAGTTCAGCTCCGTGAGGCAGGTGCTCGACTGCTACGGGACTACCGCAGGATCTCCACCGTCCAGGGGTAGGTCGCCGGTACCTCCCAGTCAGTCTCCCGCTCAAGCCGAACCGGATCGGCCGGGAGATCATTCTGCGGGGTGAGGAAACGTGACAGGGCCATAGTCAGCTGATTCACCGAACCCTTGAGTCCCTCAATCGAGACGGCATAACGGTGCACGGTGGAATCTGGCAGGTCACGGCCATCGTGCTCATCGCGGTAGGTCTGGCGAAGCTGCTGCTCCACCTCATCATGCACCCGCGGAGAATGATCGTGGACCACCGACCCATTCGCCAGCTTTTCGGCTTCAATGAGGCTCTCCACGGCGCCGGCGAATTTATCGCGCAGAGACTCGGCATCGGAGTGCGGGACGAGGACATCAAACTGAATAACAGGCATGCTACGAGTTTAGCCAATAATCTGTGCTTCATGAGCCTTCCGAGTCACTCCCCGCTTCCCCCGCTGAGCATCATGGCAGACAGCACGATCAAGCAGGTCAACCCCTTCAGCGGGACGCAGGTGTGGACGGTACCCGGGCGTGGCAATCGTCCACTGTCTGCTCCCGTTGTGCAAGCCCACGCCTTGCGTGCAGAGGACCACATCTCCACCTGCGTCTTCTGCGAATCCACTCCCCTGGCCAGCCCGCCGGAAAAGGCCCGGATGGTTCGCACCGACACCAGTTGGGACATCAAACGTGGGCTGCTACCCGGGGAATTCTCCGAAAATCCGGCGCAGTTCCGCCGCGTCCCCAACCTCTTCGAGATCGTCTCCTATGAGTACTGGGTCCTGAATTTCGGCTACACCATGGATGCGGAGACTGCCCGCCGCCAGCAGGTCTACCTGGCAGATGAGGCCGGCCGCCGCCATCTCACCGAGATCGTGCAGACCTGGCTGAAAGCCTCCGGCCAGGATCCGGAACGCTCGGAAGCAGAACTCATGGAGCTGGGAAACCGTTACTTCGGTGGCGGCCACGATGTCATCATCAGTCGCCGCCATTACACCGAGGATGCGAAGGACTCCTCTCAGTTAGCCTCCTCCGGCACCTTGAGTACCAAGGAACACCGTGCCTTCATCGCGTTCACCGTTGATGCCATGGCCGAGCTCTACAAACATAATCGCTACGCCCGCTACGTGGTCGCATTCCAGAACTGGCTTCGCCCGGCTGGTGCTTCCTTCGACCATCTACACAAGCAGCTGGTGGCCATCGATGAGCACGGCCCCCAGACCGAGCAGGAGATTCTCCGGCTGCGCACCAACCCAAACCTCTACAACGAATGGGGTGTGGACTACGCAAACCGCCATAATCTACTCATCGCCGCAAATGAACACGCCATCTGCATCGTCGGTATCGGACACCGATACCCCACCCTGGAGATCTACTCCCGCTCCACCACCTGCGAGCCTTGGCTGCAGACCGCAGCAGAGGTCAATGGCCTGAGCGATCTGCTGCACGCCGCCCATGCCGCCACCGGCCCGGAGGTGCCCTGCAATGAGGAATGGCACCACCGTCCGCCGGGGCTGGACCTCCCCATGCCCTGGCGGATCAACCTCAAGTGGCGGATATCCACTCTCGCCGGTTTCGAGGGCAGCACCGGTATCTACGTCAACACCCTCTCCCCCGCCAATATCCGCAACCGGATGGTCAGGGCGATGACGCAGTTGCGGGCCGAAGAACAGATCCCGGCGGACATTCACATTGGCGCGGAATGTGAGATCCCCCCGAACTCCCTGAAGTACCATCCGCTGGTGTGGTGATCTCTCAGCGCATCGAGCTCGGACGTGCCTTGTGATGTTGATCGCATCCGCTATATTGGCAGCAATCAACCATAGAGGAGAAGGTACCCGATGAGCGAGATTGCTCACCTGCTGCGCCACCACCAGACTGATCTGTCCTGGCAGCGTGAATTCTATGAGGATCTACACGAACACCCGGAACTTTCCGGGCATGAACAGGAGACCTCCCTGCGGATTCTCAAGGAGCTCAAGCGCTTCAACTGCGAGATCATCTCACCAATCGGTGGTTTCGGTGTGGTTGCGATCTTCCGCAACGGCGATGGACCCACCGCCCTCATGCGGGCCGACTTCGATGCCCTGCCTATCAGGGAGGAAACCGGTATCCCCTTCGCTTCTACCCGGGTGCGCCCCGGCGCAGACGGAAACATGGTCGGGGTGATGCACGCCTGCGGACATGACATGCACACCACCTCACTGATGGGTACCTGCGCCATCCTGGACACCCACCGTGAGGCCTGGCAGGGCACTTTCATCGCACTCTTCCAGCCTTCAGAGGAAAACGCCCAGGGAGCCAACGCCATGGTCGCCGACGGTCTGGTGAACAAGGTACCTCGCCCAGATGTCTGCCTGGGCCAGCACATCATGCCCGGCCGTGCTGGTGAGGTGCAGACGATGCCCGGTGCCCAGTTCGCCGCCTGTGACTCGATCCGGATCAAGCTCCACGGCCGTAGCGCCCATGGTTCCATGCCGCACAAGTCCATTGATCCGACGCTAATGGCCGCGATGATCGTGGTTCGGTTGCAGGCCATTGTCGCCCGTGAAGTCAGCCCGGATGATTTCGCCGTGATCTCGGTGGGCAGTCTGCGCTCGGGCAACACCAACAACATCATCCCGGATACTGCGGAACTCGTGCTCAATTGCCGTTTCTATGACAATAATCTCAAGCGTCGGGTCTATGCCGCGATCAAGCGGGTGGTCTTCGCGGAGGCCACCGCTTCGGGAGCGCCACGGGATCCCGAGATGGAATTCTTCGCACATGGCCCACTGATCGATAATGATCCCGAGGTCTTCCACACTGTGAGGCCCCACTTTGACCGGGTCTTTGGCGCCGAATCCGTCGATGCCCGCCGCACCACGGTGTCGGAAGACTTCTCCAATCTGGCGCGTGCCTTCGGTGTCCCCTATCTGTTCTGGGTGGTGGGCTGCACCCCGCAGGATCTATGGGATAAGGCGGTGGCCGAGAACCGGGTGGAGCAGGATGTACCGGTCAACCACATGAATAACTTCCTGCCGGAGTACGGACCGACCGTGGACGCCGCTACCAAGGCTGGGACGGCCGCGGTCCTGAGCTACCTGGGACGCAGCTGAAGCTCGAAGAAAAGCCGCGGTGCCCCTCAGTAAGGAGGAACACCGCGGTTTTTTCTTCGGACAGGCTTGATTAGCCAGCGTAGTTGGTGATCAGACCCAGCTCAGCGGGGCTGACCAGCAGCGGGTGCTGCGGGACCACGCGAGCGGTGTAGCTGAAGGCACCGGGGATGTCGATGGTGACGGCTGCCGAGTAGGCTTCCTCATCCTCGACCAGATCGATGATCTGACGGTTGCCCTCGGCATCGGCGATCACGGCCTGAACCTTGACATCGGTGTCGCTAAGCTCGCCGAGCTTGGCGTCGACGGTGATGATCATCTGCTCACCGGCATCTGCTTCGGCAGCTTCGGTGTGCAGGGTGCCATTACAGCGCAGGTTGCTCAGGGAGATGCCGTGCCAGGACTGACGTGCCTTGTTGATCCAGGCGACGAAGTCCGCAGCCAGATCCTCGGAAGCATGGATCTTCGCAGAGCCCAGGATGGTGGGACGGTAGTACTCGGTGACGTAGTCACGCACCATGCGGGTGGAGGTGACCTTCGGGGAAATCTCGCTCAGGGAGCGGCGGACCCACTCGAGCCAGTGATGCGGGATACCATCTTCGTCGCGGTCGTAGAACATCGGCGCCACGGCGTTCTCGAGGAGATCGTAGAGGGCGTGTGCTTCGAGGGTATCGCGGTGGTTCGGGTCGACATCTTCCACGGTCGGGATGGTCCAGCCGTGGTGCACCTGCGGCATTTCATCCCACCAGCCATCAGAGATGGACAGGGTCATGCCACCGTTCATCACGGCCTTCATACCCGAGGTGCCGGAGGCCTCCTGCGGGCGGATCGGGTTATTCAGCCAGACATCGGTGCCGGAGACCAGGTAGCTAGCCAGGTTCAGATCATAGTCCGGCAGGAAGAGGAAGCGCTCACGCAGACCGGCCTGGTCAGCGAAGTGGACGATCTCCTGCATCAGCTTCTTGCCGCCCATGTCATTGGGGTGGGCCTTGCCGGCGATGACGAACTGCACCGGACGCTCCGGGTTGAGCAGGATCGAGCGCAGGCGCTCCGGGTCGCGCAGCATCAGGGTGAGGCGCTTGTAGGTGGACACGCGGCGGGCGAAACCGACGGTGAGGATGTCGCGGTCGAGCACGCGGCGGGTCCAGCCCAGCTCAGCCTCGGAATGTCCACGCTTGAGCCAGGATTCGTGGGTGGCTTCACGGGCCACGTCCACCAGGTCATCACGGAGCTTGTTGCGCACCTCCCACAGTTCGGCATCGGTGACGGCGTCGGCGTTTTCCCAGGTGTCGCTGCCGGCGAGATCGATGCGACCAGCCATCCGGTTGATGACCTGCGCCATCTCGGGCTTGGTCCAGGTCGGCAGGTGGACACCATTGGTCACCGAACCGATCGGCACCTCCTCCGGCTCATAGCCGGGGTACAGGCCGGAGAACATGTTGCGGGAGACCTCGCCGTGCAGCTTGGCCACACCGTTGGCACGCTGTGCGGAACGCAGGCCCATGTGCGCCATGTTGAACACCGAGGGGTCCGACTCGCGGCCCAGCTCGAGGGCACGGTCGATCGGGACGTTCGGGACCAGGCGATCGTTGACATAGCGGCGGATCAGGTTGCTGTCGAAACGGTCGATTCCGGCTGGGACCGGGGTGTGGGTGGTGAAGATATTGGAGGCACGCACCTGGGCCAGGGCGGCGTCGAAGTCCTGTCCTTCATCCATGCGCTCCCGGATACGCTCCAGGCTCAGGAAGCCAGCGTGGCCCTCGTTGAGGTGGGCGACGTTGGGTCGCGGCAGACCGGCGTTATCGCAGTAGGCGTTGATCGCACGGACACCACCGACACCCAGGACCAGCTCCTGCTTGATGCGGTGTTCGTTGTCACCACCGTAGAGCCGGTCGGTGACCGACTTCAGGTCAGCGGCGTTGGCATCGATGTTCGTGTCCAGCAGCAACAGTGAGACGCGACCGACCGCAGCCTCCCACAGCGCGATGACGATCTCACGTCCCTCGGGGAAGGCGACGGTGACGGTGATCTGCTGACCCTGATCATCGAGCACCGGGGAGACCGGGAGTTCAGCCGGATCGTGGTAGTTGTAGGTTTCTTCCTGCCAGCCATCGCCGGTCAGGGACTGGGTGAAGTATCCGTGGGTGTAGAGCAGCCCGACACCGATCAGCGGCAAGCCCAGGTCAGAAGCAGACTTCAGGTGGTCACCGGCAAGCACGCCCAGGCCGCCGGAGTAGATCGGCAGGGAGGGGTGGACACCGAATTCCATGGAGAAGTAGGCCACGGCCGGGTCGGTGGGACCCAGGTCGCCTTCGCCCTTGAGGGTCTTCTGGTACCAGAGACCGGTGCTGAGGTATTCCTCGAGCTCCGCGATCTCCTTCTCGATCCGGGTACGGAAGTCCGCGTCCTCAGCAAGCTCGTAGAGACGGGAGGCCGGTACGGTCGCGAGCAACTTCAGCGGGGTTTCCTCTGCGGCCTCCCACCGGACGGGATCGATGTCCCGGAATATCTCTTGGGTCTCACGGCGCCAGGACCAGCGAAGATTCATGGCGAGACGCTCAAGACCAGCGAGTTTCGCAGGCAAATTGGTACGGACGTTGACAGTTCCAGAATAATTCACCCCCTGAGGTTAAACTGCCAGCGGAGGTTCCGCTACCGATATCGCACCCGCTAGCCCCGTAGGGTGGCGCACCCTACTGCCAGGCACAAAGCGAACACATTAGGACTGTCTTATAGACGGGAAAACCCGCCGTAACCAGGAGAATTATTCTCCTGCTCACGACGGGGTTCCGTACATGGCAGCCTGATGGAAGAATCAGCCAGGTAGGCCTCGGCGATTAAGGCTTGACCACGCTCACGTCCTCACCGAGCAGGTGCACGTGAATCATGTTGGTGTTGCCAGCAACTCCGGGCGGGGTACCTGCGACGACGACCATCATGTCGTCGACCTCGTACTTATCCATCGCCAGCAGCGCCCGGTCCACCTCCTGCATCATGCCGTCAGTGTCCTGGACCTGCGGGCAGAGGAAGGTCTCGGCACCCCAGGTCAGCGAAAGCTGGGAACGAACAGCCTGATCCGGTGTGAACACCAGCAGCGGCAGCTGCGAGTGCAGGCGGGCGACACGACGTGCGGTGTCACCGGAGGTGGTGAAGGCCACCAGTGCCTTGGCGTTCAGACGCTCGGCGATATCACGTGCCGAGTAGGAGATCACACCACGCTTGGTGCGCGGGATGTGATTCAGTGAGGGCACGCGGCCATCGGTCTCCGCGTACTTGACGATCCGGGACATGGTGCGGACGACGTTGCCCGGATCCTTGCCCACGGAGGTCTCGCCGGAGAGCATCACGGCGTCGGCACCGTCGAGGACGGCGTTGGCGACGTCGGAAGCCTCGGCGCGGGTCGGGCGCGAGTTCTCGATCATGGAGTCGAGCATCTGGGTGGCCACGATGACCGGCTTGGCGTTTTCACGGGCGATCTGGATCGCACGCTTCTGCACCAGCGGCACCTGCTCCAACGGAACCTCGACACCGAGGTCACCACGGGCGACCATGATGGCGTCGAAAGCCAGGACGATGGACTCGAGTGCGTCGACGGCCTCCGGCTTCTCCAACTTCGCGATCACCGGGACACGGCGCCCCTCCTCGTCCATGATCTCGCGGACGAGCTCGACATCGGCCGGGGAACGCACGAAGGACAGTGCGATGAAGTCCACACCGAGGCTCAGCGCGAAGCGCAGGTCCCGCTTGTCCTTCTCCGACAAGGCCGGCACGGAGATATCCATGCCCGGCAGGGAAACACCCTTGTTGTTGGAGACCGGGCCACCCTCGGTGACCTCGCAGACGACGTCATTGCCGTCGACCTCGATGCAGACCAGGCCGACCTTGCCGTCATCAATGAGCAGCCGGTCGCCCGGCTTCGCATCGCGGGCCAGGTTCTTGTAGGTGGTGGACACCCGGTCATGGGTGCCGTCAATCTCATCGACGGTGATACGGACGGTCTCGCCGTTTTCCCAAACGGTGGCACCCTCCTTGAAACGGCCGAGACGGATCTTCGGACCCTGCAGGTCAGCGAGGATACCCACTGCCTTACCGGTCTCATCGGAGGCTTCGCGGACCCAGTGATAGTTCTGCTCGTGATCAGCGTGATCGCCGTGCGAGAAGTTCAGCCGGGCGACGTTCATGCCGTCATTTACCAGGCCGAGGATGCCGTCCTTGCTGGCAACAGCAGGGCCGAGAGTACATACGATCTTCGTTCTTCTATCCACGATCTCCAACCTAATCCTTCAGTCGTGTTTGTCGGGCCCACGTTTCCGCCCGGATGGTCAACTTGTGCCCGACCGGGTGGATTTACTCGTCTATCCGGCTCTCACAGTGTTAGAACGGGCACGTGGTTTCCAAACTACCCTTGTTTTGTCTCGATATCTTTATGACCGTTTCCGGCAGTCGGACCAATCTTAGACCCCGACCTTAATGATCACATCTTTTCCGGAGGGGATTCCGGTGGGACCCCGCCCCCGGCAGTCCCTTCAGACCCGGTGGGTCCGTTGATCCCCTCAACTCCTCCGACGCCCACCGCAACCTCGCCATCCATTGCCTTGCGACGGCTGGGCTTGATGCGGGAAACCTCTTCCGGGCTCTCCCGCCCCTTCGTCAGCAGCAGGAAGACGATCACCGCTCCGAGGAAGACCACCACCGAGACGATGGTGTTCACCCGCAGCCCGAAGATCAGCGTCGCGGCGTCGGCACGCATCAGTTCGATCCAGAAACGGCCCAAGGTGTAGCCGGCGACATAGAGCGCGAAGAGTCGGCCATGTCCGATCTTGAAGCGACGGTCGGCCCAGATCAGGAGCAGGAAGATCAGCACATTCCACAGCAGCTCATAGAGAAAGGTCGGATGAACGGTACTCAGCACCTCGCCCGTGGAAGTACCGTTGAGCGGGTCATATTCACCATTGGCATCCACCCGGTAGTAAATCTCCAGGGCCCAGGGCACATCGGTTTCCCGGCCGTAGATCTCCTGGTTGAACCAGTTACCCAACCGGCCAATCGCCTGGGCCAGGATGATGCCCGGGGCCACTGCATCAGCGAAGGGACCCAGTTTCAGACCCTTATACCGGAACAGCGCCCACACCGCCAGGCCACCGAGGGCCACAGCGCCCCAGATGCCCAGACCACCAGCGGTGATATTGAAGGCACTCATCGGGTTACAGCCATCACAGAAGTACTTGTCGTAGTCGGTGATCACGTGATAGAGCCGGCCGCCGATGATACCGGCGGGAATGGCCACGATCGCGGCATCCCAGACGACCTCACCATCCCCACCGCGGGCGATATAGCGGCGCTGGGTCAGCCAGAGCGCAACCAGCATGCCGAGGATGATGCAGAGCGCATAGGCGCGAAGTGGAATAGGCCCGAGGTGCCAGACACCTTGGGGCGGGGATGGGATATTTGCGAGATAGTCGACGTGCACCCCCACAGTCTGCCCGATGCTTAACGACGCCGCGAGCGCGGGGTCAGCGGGAAGGACAGGAGGGATGCTGCCCGGCGGCGACCAGGGTGCGGGTCAGGCTACCCGGGGTGTCAGAGGTCATCAGGCGCTCCCCGATGATGACCGCATCCGCCCCGGCGGCCGCATAGGAGAGCAACTCGCCGGGGGAACTCACCCCAGACATGGCCACCCGGATGGTCTCCGGGGGTAGCAGCGGCACGATCTCGGCGAAGGCCGCCCGGTTCAGTTCCTGGCCGCTGAGCCGGCGGGCGTTGATCCCCACCAGCCGGGCCCCGAGGTCGACAGCCACCTCAGCCTGCGCCGGGGTGCGGACCTCCAGCATGGCGAGCATACCGAGGGATTCAATCCGGTCGAAGAGGGATTCCATCCGGTGCCGGTCCAATAGCCCCACCTGCAGTGGGACCAC
Organism: Corynebacterium sp. A21; assembly: GCF_052266655.1. Taxonomy (NCBI): domain Bacteria; kingdom Bacillati; phylum Actinomycetota; class Actinomycetes; order Mycobacteriales; family Corynebacteriaceae; genus Corynebacterium; species Corynebacterium sp. A21. The sequence goes on along the minus strand of NZ_JBQPQY010000001.1, from coordinate 381,976 downwards.
ATCAGCACCGTGATAGCGGGCCTCATGGATCTGATAGGGGTCGACGATGATGTCGCGGCAGATGATCGGAACTTCCACCGCACCCCGGGCCGCAGACATATCCGCCAGTGAACCCTGGTAATAATGCCGGTCGGTGTGGCAGGCGATCAATGCCGCGCCTCCCTTCTCGAACTCCCGGGCCAGGTCCGGGATGGAGGCCACCTCGGCGATCGGGCCTCTGCCCGGCATCGCCCGCTTGATCTCGGCGATCACGCCACAACCCCGGGCCAGCAACGCCGACCTGGCGTCCCGGGCCGGATCGACACTCCGGGACAGAGCTTTGATATCGGTGAAAGGTACCACGGCCTCACGGGCCGCCACATCTGCGGAAACCCCAGCCAAAAGCCGCTCCACATGCGCCGACGCGTCCATGATCTCCCTGCTTCCGCTCCTTGGTCCAATGGTGACTCAGGCCACCAGGGGCTTAACAATCAAGGCTAGCTAATACACCTGGGCACAAAGAAATCGGGGTTATCGGAAGGTGGTACCTCCTGATAACCCCGCTCGACCGGTTCCGCTGGCCCCGCCGCTATTTCCGGTCGTCGGTCTCCCCCGGTAACTCATCGGTGGGGTCGATGTCGGCGTCGAGGGCGTCCCACATCACCCGGCCGGAATCCGGGGCGCTCTTGAGATCATCGACGATCCGTGCCTCACGATTGCGCTTGCGCTCATACTTGTTGAGCTGTGCGGAGTCCTGCCCGGGCTTCGCCGCCAGCATGACACCGCCGAACAGTGCCAGTGCACAGCCGGTCATCGCCAACACCGGCCCCATGGTGATGAGCTGGATATCCAGCAGCTGCGCCCACTCCGAGAGCGCCACCGGATCACTGGCCCGCTGGCTGGACTGCGCGGAGGTCAGGATCAGGCGGGCGCGTTCGGGATCCGGCTCCCCCGCCAGGAGATTCAGCGGGGCCCAGCTGGCACCGATCGCCGCCAGCGCACCCACCACACCGACGATCCGGCGGCCAATGCGGCGCAGTGCCAACCCAGCGACGCACCCGGCAATCAGTAGCAGGGCCACGGCGGTGGCCTCGGTGGACCAGGTGGCACCGACGATCTGCTGGCTGACCGCCCCCGACTTATCGTCATAGGCTTCAACGGTGATCCAGTTCATCCGGGATGCAGCCCACAGGACGAGGGCGCCGAGGCCGAGCAACAGTGCCGCGATCCGGGAGTTCCGGCGGTCAGGGGCAGTTGTCGTGCTCACAGAGGGTTCCTTCCGGGGGATTGATGTTTAAGATCCGGTCAGAGTAGCTGATCGGCATCGAAGCAGGTGCGTTCGCCGGTGTGGCAGGCGCCGCCGACCTGGTTGACCTTGAGCAGGATGGTGTCGCCATCGCAGTCCAGGCGGACCTCAGTGACTTCCTGGGTATGTCCGGAGGTCAGTCCCTTGATCCAGTACTCATCGCGGGAACGGGAGTAGTAGGTGCCACGCCGACTGGCCAGGGTATAGGCCAGGGCGTGGTCATCCATCCAGGCCATCATGAGTACTTCTCCGGTCTCTGCGGCCTGCACCACCGCCGGAACGAGCCCGGCATCATTGGGCTTGAGTCGGGCAGCGATATCCGGGGCCAGCTCATACTCAGCCGGGTTGTCCGCGCTCACCAGCGAACCTCGTATCCCGCGTCAGCGATGGCCTGCTTGACCTCGCTGATGGAGACCTCACCGAAGTGGAAGATGCTGGCGGCGAGCACGGCATCGGCACCGGCGGCCACGGCAGGCGGGAAGTGCTCGGCCTTTCCGGCACCACCGGAGGCGATCACCGGGACGGACACCACTGCCCGGACCTTCTTCAGCAGCTCAATATCGAAGCCGGCCTTGGTGCCGTCACCGTCCATGGAATTGAGCAGGATCTCACCGACGCCGAGTTCCTCGCCGCGGCGGGCCCACTCGATGGCGTCGAGACCCGCGGAGCGGGTGCCGCCGTGGGTGGTTACCTCAAACCCGGAGGGCTGCGGGGTGCCGCCTTCGGGGACACGGCGGGCGTCGACACTGAGCACGATGCACTGGGCGCCAAACCGGTGGGACAGTTCGGTGAGCAGCTCGGGACGGGCGATGGCGGAGCTGTTGACCGAGACTTTATCGGCCCCGGCGCGCAGCAGCTGGTCCACGTCCGCCTCGCTACGGACGCCACCACCGACGGTCAGCGGGATGAATACCTGCTCGGCAGTGCGACGCACCACCTCCAGCATGGTGCCCCGCCCCTGTTTGGAGGCGCTGACGTCAAGGAAGGTCAACTCATCGGCGCCTTCCTCGTTGTAGCGCTTGGCCAGCTCCACCGGATCACCGGCATCGCGGAGGTTCTCGAAGTTGACGCCTTTGACCACCCGGCCATTGTCGACATCGAGACACGGGATCACGCGGACTGCGACTGCCATGAGGTGCCGCTCCCCTTTCCACTGAATTCTATTCGCCTGTTCACCAGGGTTTCACTACTGGTTCAGGATCTTGTTCATCGTACCCATGATGGCGGTGTGAGCTTCCGCATTGCCCGCGATCACGCCCGCCGAAGCGGTTGTCCAGGGTTCTCCCGCGACTCCGGTGACCACTCCCCCGGCCGCCCGGATCAGCAGGACACCGGCGGCATTGTCCCAGACATTCGGGGACAACGACACCGCACCGCCAAAAATTCCCTGGGCGGTGAAGGCCAGGTCCACGCCCACGGAACCGGTGATGCGGGGACGCAGGTAGGTTTCCGCCAGCTCCGCCAGCAGGCCCTGACGGACCAGGGTAGGAAAGCGGGAGTTCAGGGGTGAGGCCACCGAGGAAAAGCCGATCTGGGCGACCAGCTTATCCGGGTCCCGGAGCGGTGCCAGGGCACGCCCGTTGAGGTAGAGCGGCGATGAGCGATGTGCGCTGAGTCGCCGACCCAGCATCGGAATGGAGGTGACGGCCACCACTGGTTGCCCATCCTCGAGCAGACTGACGAGGATGGCACAGAGGGGATTTCCCGCAGCGTAGTTGGCGGTGCCGTCGATCGGGTCGACTATCCATACCCGGGAGCAGTTGATCTCGCCCCCGGATTCCTCTCCGAAGACCGGGATTCCGGTGCGGGCGAACAACACTTCCCGCAGGTGCTGCTCGATTTCGAGATCAACCTCGGTGGCGAAATCCCCGGTGTCCTTGAACTCGTGGGGGTCCGCGCCGAGGCCATGAATGAATCTGCGTTCCGCCTCAGAGACGGCCGCCTCGGCGATGCGCAGCAGCTGACCGGGATCAATCACCTCGGATACCCCCTCCTCATACGGACATGACCGGGATCTGGTCACCCGATGGATCAGTTAGAGCGCGGCAACCGCTGAGAGGGCTTCACGGAGGGTGAAACGCTTCTCATAGAGTGCTTTGCCGATGATGGCAGAGTCGATGCCCTCGTCCTGGTATTTGGCCAGCTCCAGCACATCTTCGAGCGTGGAGATGCCACCGGAGGCGACGATCTTGGCGTCGGTGGCGGCGGCGACCTCGCGCAGCAGCTCAACGTTCGGGCCGCTCAGGGTACCGTCCTTGGAGACGTCAGTGACCACGAAACGGGTGCAGCCCTGGGAATCCAGGCGTTCGAGGACCTCCCAGAGGTCCCCCCCATCGGAGACCCAGCCGTTGCCGCGGGTACGCCACTCCCCGTCGATGTTGCGTACCGCAATATCCACGGCAATCTTGTCTCCGTGGGAAGCGAGCACCTGGCCGATCCACTCGGGGTTCTCCAGTGCTGCGGTGCCGATGTTGACCCGGGAGGCGCCGGTGGCCAGCGCGCGCTCCAGGGAGGCATCATCGCGGATACCACCGGTCAGCTCGACCTTAATGTCGAGCTGGGCGACGATCTCCGTCATCATCTCAAGGTTGGAGCCGCGGTTGAAGGCAGCGTCCAGGTCGACGAAGTGCAGCCACTCCGCCCCCTGTTCCTGCCAGTTCAGGGCAGCCTCAATCGGGGATCCATAGGACTTTTCGGTACCGGCTTCGCCTTGGTCGAGACGAACCGCTTGGCCGTCGACAACATCAACGGCGGGAAGAAGTGTGAAGCTCATGGTTAACCAGTGTAGCGCCTGCGCCGCGGAGGTTAGAGCGAATCCACCCAGTTACGTAGCAATTGCGCCCCGGCATCACCAGATTTCTCCGGGTGGAACTGGGTCGCCCAGAGCGGCCCGTTCTCCACCGCAGCCACAAAACGGTCGGAATCCTGGGCCGCCCAGAGCACCTGCGGCGGGGTGGTCAGGTCATCGCCGAGGAACTCCCAGTTACGTACGCCATAGGAGTGCACGAAATAGAATCGCGCGGCCTCGTCAATGCCCTCGAACATCTTCGAGCCAGCGGTGTTTTCAATAGTGTTCCAGCCCATGTGCGGCAGCACCTTCGTCTGGAGCTTCTCGACGGTCCCGGGCCACTCACCGCAGCCGGCGGTGGTGATGCCGTGCTCGACGCCGGTTTCGAAGAGCACCTGCATACCCACACAGATACCCAGGACCGGGCGCCCCCCGGCCAACCGCTCCCCGATCAGGCGCGGGCCGTTCACCTTCTTCAGCCCTTCCATGCAGGCTGCGTAGGCGCCGACGCCGGGCACGAGCAAACCGTCGGCGGCCAGCACCTCCCGGGGATCATTGGTGACGATGACCCGGGCACCGACCCGTTCTACGGCACGCTGGGCCGAACGTAGGTTTCCGGATCCATAGTCGAGCAACGCGACGGTCTTAGTCATGAACGGAAGTTTATTCCACCCTCCCGGTTTCGCTGTTATCGGGTTGCTTACCTCTCTCCTGCACCGCCATCCTGGCGGGTGTCGTTGGCTAACGCAGCCGCGCCTGGGTAGTGCCGCGGTCAGGATGGCGGTATTTTCCGACGAGGCGGTCAGCCACCGTCAACACGACGCCCACTAGGGCGATAGCCGCCCCAACCCCGAAAGCGCCCTGGTAGGCCAGCTGGGCGGCCACAGCACCGAGGACGAAGGAACCCAGACCGGTGCCGGCGTCATAGGAGATATTCCAGATCGCGGAGGCCTCGGAGACTTTGGAACGTGGTAGCCGCAGGAACATGGTCAGCAGTGCCTCATTCTGGACCATGCCGAAACCACCGCCGAACATGATGGCGGCAAGCACCAGCCACCAGACCGAACCACCGGTGTAGAGGGTCAGGGCCATCAGCGCTACGCCGGAGAAGGCGATGATCTGCGCCGGGATCATGGTGGTGCCTGGGGCACCACGACGGTCTGCGATCGTGCCGGAGAGATAGCGGAAGATCATCGCCGAGCCACCGGCGATGGAGAGCATCACACCACCGATAATCGCACCGGTGACCGGATCAAGCTCGCGGACAGCAGCCGGGAGGAAAGAGGAGACCGCACCAAAACTCATGGACAGGCAGATCATTGCCAGTGCCGGAACGGTGACCAGTTTCCAGGTCGCAACCTGGGCATCGGCGGTGTCCCCGCTCACCCGGACCACCTGGGGTGTGGCCTTGAGCCGGGGGATGCGCAGGCACATCAGGGCCGCGACCAAGGCCACCACGGTAGCCACCACATAGGCCAGGTCGAAGCTGAAGGTTCGGCCGATGGCCAGTCCCATCGGCAGGAAGATCATCTGGGACAGCCCGATGAACACGCCCAGCATGCCGGAGCCCTTGCCCAGGAATCTCATCGGAACCAGTTCCGCCACCAGAGCGGACTGGGCGACGGTGATCGCGCCGAAGCCGATGCCGCGCAGCGCCGAGAAGAAGAGGACATTGAAGGTGTCCAGTCCCAGGAGGTAGCCGAGGGTGGGGGCACCAAGCATGAAGGCGGCGAAGACCATCACCGGGTTATATCCGAATTTACGCAGCGAGGCCGGTGTCAGGATCTGGGTGGCAACGGTGGCCGCCATGAAAATGCCGGTGGCGGATCCAGCGAGGAGGTCGGACCCGCCGTTGTCGATCACAGCCAGCGGGATCACCGGCAGCAGCATGGACCAGCTGCCGAAGGCCGCGGCCACCGCGACGAGAGTGGCGATGAAGCCTGGGCTCTTCCAGATACTGTCGAGTTTCTCGATCTCGTCTCTCTTAAGAGCCCGGGTCACCACTTAAGTCATTGCTCCAATCAACCATATGACCGCACCCACACCGGATACGGCCGCCAGGACCGCCATGATGACGGTCAGAAATTTATTGCCGGTCTGGTACGCCGAATAGGTGCCTCCCACCAGGAGGCCGGCGACCAGAACCAGCAGGTAGATCAGCCAGTTATTACTTTCGGCCGCCTGTTCCTGAGCAACTGTAGCAATTGACTCCATTAGTTACAGTGCGCCCTTGGTGGAAGGAACTCCGGAGACCCGGGGATCGAGCTCGACGGCGGCGCGCAGGGCCCGGGCCACGGCCTTGTATTCGGCTTCGGTGATGTGGTGCGGGTCGCGGCCGTGGTGGCAGATCACATGCAGGGTGATGCGTGAGTTCAGGGCCAGCGTCTCGAAGAAGTGCTCGTTGATCACGGTGGCGTAGTGACCCCCGATCACCGCAGAGATCATCTGATCGGGCTCGCCCTTGATCACGAAATAGGGGCGGCCGGAGATATCAACCACGGCTTCCACCAGGGTCTCATCCATCGGCAACTGTTGGGACCCGAAACGGCGGATGCCCTTCTTGTCCCCCACTGCCTCGAGAAGCGCCTGGCCCATGACGATGGCGGTGTCTTCGACGGTGTGGTGCGCATCGATCTCGATGTCGCCCTTGGCATGCACCTTCAGGTCGAAGCTGCCGTGCACACCGAAGGCGGTGAGCATGTGGTCGAAGAAGGGCAGACCGGTGTCGATGTCGACGTTGCCGGTGCCGTCGAGGTTGATTTCGACGGAAATGTCGGACTCGCTGGTGGTGCGGGTGGCACGGCCAATACGCTGGGTCACTGGTTTGAACTCCTGGTTCTAGAGGTTGGCTGCGGCGACGGCCTGGGCCGCAGCCAGGAAGGCATCGTTTTCCGAGGGCAGACCGATGGTGGTGCGGAGGTAGCCCGCCACACCGACATCCCGGATCAGCACATCGTGGTCGAGGAAGGCCTGCCACGCGGCGTGTTGGTCATGGAAACGACCGAAGAAGACGAAGTTGGATTCACTGGGGACGATCTCGAAGTCGAGCTCGCTCAGCCGGGCGACGACCCGGTCACGTTCCGCAGCCAGCTTTGCGACGGTTGCAAGGGTGTCACCGCTGTGGCGCAGGGCCACGGTCGCTGCAGCCTGGGAGAGCACTGAGAGATGGTACGGCAGGCGCACCAGCATGACCGCCTCGATGAAGGCCGGGGCCGCGACGAAGTAGCCCAGCCGGCCGCCAGCGAAGTCGAAGGCCTTGGACATGGTGCGGGAGACCACCAGTTTCGCCGGGTACTCCGCGATCAGGGTGGTCGCGGAGGGAGAGGGTGAGAACTCGGCGTAGGCCTCATCGACGATGACGATGCCGGGGGCGGCCGCAATCAATTCGCGGATGACCTCGAGCGGGGTGACATCACCGGTGGGGTTGTTCGGGGTGGTGATGAAGATGATGTCCGGGGCGTGCTCGGCGATGGCTGTCAGGGCGGCAGCCTTGTCGATGCGGAAATCCGCGCCGCGGGGGCAGTTGAGGAACTCGGTCTGGGTACCGGCCGCGAGGATGGGGTGCATGGAATAACTCGGCTGGAAACCCAGCACCTTGCGGCCTGGCCCACCGAAGGCCTGGAGCAGCTGCTGCAGCACCTCATTGGAACCATTGGCGGCCCAGAGGTTGTCCTTGGATACCTCAACACCGGTCTGCGTCGAGACATACCCGGCCAGGGCCTCACGCAGCACCACGGCATCGCGTTCGGGGTAGCGGTTGAGGTCGGCGGCGACCTTGTCCACGGTGGCCACCAGATCCTGGATCAGCGCAGCCGAGGGCGGGTAGGGGTTTTCATTGGTGTTGAGCCGGATGGGAACCTCCAGCTGCGGTGCCCCATAGGCGGACTTACCACGAAGTTCCGCCCGCAGCGGCAGCGCAGCGAGCTCGGTGGCCGCGGCGAGGGCGGCCGGCTGGCGTGTTTCAGTCATGGGTGTTACTCCTTTTCCTGCGCGGCGCGCAGGTCTTCAAAGCGGGCGCGGATCGCCTCACCGTGGGCTGGGAGGTCCTCGGCGTCGGCAAGCGCGATCACGGTATCGCTGATCTCCTTCAGCGCCGGCTCATCGTATTCAATGAGGTTGACCGGGCGCAGGAAGGTGTGGGTGGTCAGGCCCGAGCTGAAACGCGCGGTGCCGGAGGTCGGCAGCACGTGATTGGAGCCGGCGGCGTAGTCACCCAGTGGGACTGGGGCGAAATCACCGACGAAGATGGCACCGGCGTTGCGGATCCGCTCGGCGACGGCGCGGGCGTTGCGGGTGTGAACCTCAAGGTGCTCCGCAGCGTAGGCGTCGGCGGCGGCGATGGCGGTCTCCAGATCATCGACCAGGACGATGCCGGACTGCTGTCCCTTCAGCGCCTCTGACACTCGCTCAGCGTTGCGGGTGATGCCGTAGCGGGCTTGGACCTCGATGTTGACCTGCTCGGCCAGCTCGGCGGAATCAGTGATCAGCACTGAGGCGGCAAGGACATCATGCTCCGCTTGGCTGATCAGGTCATAGGCGACGTTGACGGCATTGGCGGAATCATCGGCCAAAATGGCGATCTCGGTGGGGCCCGCCTCGGAATCAATGCCAACCACCCCATTGACCAGGCGTTTCGCGGCAGTGACGAAGATATTTCCCGGGCCGGTGATTTTGTCCACCGGCTCCAGCTCCGCCGAATCATCACCGTAGGCCAGCAGCGCGATCGCCTGTCCACCACCGACCGCCCAGACCTCTTCCACGCCCAGCAGCTCACAGGCAGCCAGGATGGTCGGGTGCGGCAGGCCACCGAACTGTTCCTGTGGCGGGGAGGCGACCACCAGGGACTCCACCCCGGCTTCCTGGGCGGGCACCACATTCATGATCACGCTGGAGGGGTAGACGGCATTGCCGCCGGGAACGTAGAGACCTACGCGGGCCACCGGCAGGAACACCTCGGTGACGGTAGCACCGGGGCCCAGCTGCGTGGTGTGAGAGGCCGGCACCTGTTCGGCGTGCACTGTACGCACCCGGACGATGGCTTCCTCCAGCGCCTCGCGCACCTTCGGCTCCAGTTCGGACAGCGCCCTGCGCAGTTCCTCCGGTGCCACGCGCACCGATGATGGTCTCACCTTGTCGAACTTCTCGCTGTACTCCAGGGCCGCTTCGGCCCCACGGTGTCGAACCGCCTCAACCATCGGTGCCACGATCGGCAGGACCGCATTGACATCCGTGCCGCCCCGGGGAAGGGCACGGCGAAGTTCACTCACGGAAGGGGTTCGACCACGCAGGTCGATCAGGTTCAGCATGGGAGACAGCTTTCTGGGGTTCTCGAGCCGATGGGCAATGGCAAGCCTATTTCCCGCTACTGTGACCTCGGGGATCCCGGGACCACCGCAGCCGGATCAGACCGCACGGTCTCATTGTATGCGCTACCCGAGAGTGCACTGAAAACCCCCCTCAAACCACACATGGCTCTGACCTCAGCGGTTAGAATGAAGGATCACTGTCACCCACCCCCGATAGGGTGAGGTGCCCCGGACCATCAGAGGAATCAACCCACCTTGAGCGAACATGCTGCCGGTCCTGGCCACACCAAAGGACCCCGCCCCGAGCCCGTCACCTTAGCTGCGGTTAAGGCTGCCGGGGAGAGCTTCGGCTACAGCTCCTACCCCGCCAGTGACCGGCTCATCTTCCCCTGGAACGATCACCGGGTCACGGTTTTCCTCCTGGGCGGCCACGGCCTGAGCACTGATTCCCCCGAAACCCTGGTCTTCGACGGTCAACTCCGTGAGGAGCTCGACCTCAGCGAGGTCAATATGCTCGCCCACACCATCAACACCTGGAACCGGGAACGCCTCGGCCCCACCGTCTCCTTCCGCCTCGATGGACAGGGTCGGCTCAAGCTCCACAGTCGGGCAGCGCTTCAGATCCGTTGCGGCTTCAACGGTGAACAACTGGCCGAAGGTCTCCACGAGACCATGGAAACCATCCAGTTGGCGGTAGCGCAGCTACTGCAGGACTTCCCCCACCTCCGCTATGAGGATGACACCACCGCAGAAATCCGCCACGAGGCCGATGTCAGCGCACTGCAGGAAGCCCTTCCCGGGGCGCTCCAGGACGGCAGTCTTCCGACAAGCACATCGGAAGCGGAGATCCCGCTGCTCATGACCAGACGATCCCCTGGTCCGGACTCCGGCGAACCGGACCCTGAGCGCGAACGCAGTGACCCAGAAGGCGGCAATCACCCCCACCCCGAACCCGGCGAGCCCGGGGACGCTGCCGCAGCCAACTCCCGGGAAAAATCTGCGGTGCCGTTCAATGAGCTGCCCGGCTTCCCGGTTTTCCACGACGACACCCGGGACGAGGAAGACGAGCCGGCTTCGGGTGAGGCTGACCACGATCTGCCCTATCCCGTCAGTCTGGACCGGGTCCGGGACGCCCTGGCGGACCTGGGGGTGCGCAAGACCCGGGGCGACGATGAGGTGATCATCGCCTGGGTCAATGAGGTGCTCTTCGGCTTCTTCCTCGACAACGGTCCCAGCTACCTGGTCAAGGGGCACTGGGATCCGGGCCTGGACCCGGAAAGTGACTTCCTCCGGATCTTCCTGCTCTGCAACGATTGGAATGAGTCCGCGATCAACACCAAGGCTTTCTGCCACTCAGATGACGATGGCCTCCAGGTCCGGGTGGAGTTCACCGCCCCAGTCGGCGAAGGACTCAATGATGCCCAACTCGGCCACAATACCGAGGTGGCCATCAACCAGGTGCTCCATGCCCTGGACGTGATCAGCACTGACGCCACCGGGGAATCCGTGGTGCGGTGGCCGCACTCTGGCCGGGACTGAGCGCCGCGGCACACCCGAGGAGACTAATCCTCCTCCGGGGACACCAGTACCGCACACCAGTAGGCCAGCGAGGCCATGAAGGGGGCTGCGGCCAGCGCGATACCGGGATGCATACCTGGTAGCAGCTTAAAGGTCTCCCCCACCGACAGGCTGTCCTGCTCCGGAATCGGATGCAGGACGAGGCTGAGCTGGTCGCCGACCACCAGGAACACCATCGCCCCGAGGAAAGCACAGCAGGTGACCCAGATCAGGGCCACCAGTCCCCTGGTGTGTTCCGAGGTCACGAACATCACCAGCGACATCAGCACCCCCAGAAGTCCGGTGGCAACAGTGTAGGAAATGAAGGACATGAACTCGACGTTGAATGCCGGAGTGAGATAAACCCCACCGGCATCAGTGATGGTGGCATCATAGGTGGGCCGCAGCAGTGCCCACAGGGCCCCGACTCCGGCGTAGACCATCAGGCTCAAGGCAAGAAACCCCGCGAGGGAACCGACGGCCCTGGTCACGGGGCCCCGGTTCGCGCGCGGGGTGGCTGCAGTCTCGGTAGCTCCGGTCATAGGAACTCAGGCTACCCGCTGACGGCTAGTTGCAGAACTTCCAGGCCCCATCCTCCAGACGGAAACGCTGGACGTCGGTCTGGGGCTGGCCCTCAGAAACCGCGGTGACCGACGCAGAGGCCACGTCACCGTCGATCTGAATGTCCTCGACGCTCTCGATGCTCGGGTTCGCCGCAGCGAAGTTGGGGATGAGGTTCAGCGGCACATCCTGAATACCAGCCAGATCGAAGGCGGCGGCGCCACCGTTTTCCTGAATGACTGCGTTGCAGGTGTTGGCCGGCAGGTAACCGATGAAGCCGTGGAGGGTAGTGGCCTCGTACATGCCGTTGACCAGCTCGGTGATGGCAGTCTGATCGGCCTCATTTGCGGGCTGGCCGCCTTCAACCGGAGCCAGCTCAGCGAAGGTGAGCTGGCTGGCGGCCAGCGGGTCGGCGGCGGTGACAGCCGGATCAATCGCGGCATCTTCCGCTACTGCACTGGAGTTCTCTGCACCTGCGGCAGCCTCGGTGGAGTCCGCGGCAGCAGATTCCTCATTGGCGGTGGTCTCGCTGACGACCTCCGAGTTGGAGACCTCTACAGCTGCCGAGCTGGCAGTGGTCGTGGTGTCGGCGGCCTCCTCAGAGGTGGAGCTACAGGCACCCAGAACCAGCGGGGCGATGAGTGCGGATGCGACCAAGGTCTTCTTGAGGGGGGAAAGAATCGGCACTGAAAGTATCTCCTGAATCGGTAGTAGGTCGCAGCAAAAACGTGGGAAACTGCAAGCGTACACATGTTTTCCCGAGCAAACTGCGCACGTACCGGAAAAGGTTACCAACTTCCCCAAACAAGCACCTTTATTTATCCTTAAAATTCCGTACATTTCGGCCAGTGGGCGGCGCCGACTAGTGTGGTTTCGTGCGACTTTCCAGGGAGAAGATCCTCGAGGCCGGGCTGGATATCCTTAATTCCTATGGCCTAGCCGACATGACCATGCGCCGTCTAGCCACCCATCTTGGGGTAGCGCCGGGCGCACTGTACTGGCATTTCGCAAATAAGCAGACCTTGATCGAATCAATCGCCCGGACAATCCTCGCCCCGGCCCTCCAACCGATTTCTGAGTCCTCAGAATCTGACCCCGCCACCTGGTGCACTGTGTTGAGGAACACACTCCTACTACACCGTGATGGGGCAGAGCTGGTGAGCGCTGCACTGTCGATGACCTCCCTCCATGGAGAGCTTCTCGACGCGCTCGCCACCCGCCTCGCCATCCCGGGCGGCGATGGCCGGGTCGGTGCCGCAACACTGCTTCACTTCGTGATGGGTTCCACTGTCCTCGAGCAGTCAGCCCGACAGGCAGCGGAAAGCACGGGCACCGATTCGGCACACCTGCCCGCCGAAGAGGATTTCTACCGCGGCCTGGAGATCATCCGTTCCGGACTCAACACCCTCCGGCAGGGCTAGGAATGGATCTCGAGCACCAGGTCGAGCGCGGTGACCGAGCGGGTCAACGCCTCCACCGCAATAAAGTCCACGCCGCAGTTCGCCAGGTCAACGGCCTCCGTCAAGCTCAGGCGCCCGCCTGATTCCAGCATGGTGTTCACGGAGAGGGCATTGCGTCGCTGCACCGCGGTCTGAGTCTGCCAGAGCTCGAAACTCTCGAGCTTGATTTCCTCCGGATGTTCCCGGAGGACCTCATCGAGCTGCTCGAGGTTATGCACATCGACCTCGCACCATTTCTGCGGGGCTTTGGCACGCACCGCCCGCAGTGCCGGTACCAGACCGCCGACAGCGGCAGCGTGGTGGACCTTAACCATCGCCCGGTCGCCGAGCCCGAGACGGTGATTAAACCCCCCGCCGACCCGGACGGAATACTTCTGTAACATCCGCAGCCCCGGCAGGGTGCTGCGAGAATCCCGGATTCGGGCACCGCTCCCAGCCACAGCGTCAACCCAGACCGCCGTGGCGGTGGCGATCCCAGACATGTGGGTGAGCAGGTTGAGCATGGTCTGTTCTGCGGTGAGCAGGTCGCGGGTCAGGGCGTCGATAAACAACACCACATCGCCCGGTTCCACCCGAGCCCCGTCACGCACCCTGGGTGTGATCCGGAAGTCGCCGGTCGATACCTGGGCAAGTACCCGGGTCATCAGCTCGACTCCGGCGATGGTTCCCGCCTCCCGGGCGCGGATGACCGCGATACTACGTTCATCGGGCCCCACAGTCGCCCTGGTGGTCACATCCGGGCCATAAGCCAAGTCCTCCTGGAGCGCTGCGGCAATGATCCGGTCAGCGATCTCCAGGTCGAGTTCCATCTGGACGAACTCCGGTGCCATGTCGCTCTCCATCTACTGGGTGGATATCTCTTGAGTCTACGCCGCTCCGCGTCGCATCTGGGCTGGTTTCTCCACACCTGGCACGCTTTGCGACACCGCACCCACCCCGGACCTCAGCTACCAGGAGAATTTTCCTGGAACTAAACTAGTTTCTTCAGGGAAATAACGTTTTAACCTGGGACTCCCCCATCTACGGCATAACAGGTGATCGCGCCGCTAGGACACTATGCTTAGCAACCATGACTTCAACTACTGCTCCATTTCCGGTCTGGCCCGGCGACGCTTACCCGCTCGGGTCTACCTATGACGGGGCAGGAACAAACTTCGCCATTTTCTCTGATGTCGCCGATAAAGTGGAACTCTGCCTCATAGACCGTGAAGAGAACGAGGTCCGGATCGACCTCGCGGAAGTAGATGCCCACGTCTGGCACTGCTACCTCCCCGGGATTCAGCCCGGTCAGCGTTATGGCTACCGCGTACACGGCCCTTATGACCCCGCCAACGGCAAGCGCTGTGATCCGAATAAGCTCCTCGTGGACCCTTATGCCCGCGCTTTCGACGGCGAGTTCGACGGCCACCCCTCATTGTTCAGCTATGACATCACTGACCCAGACAACCCGCACGGCCGCAATAATGAGGACAGCCTCGGTCACACCATGAAGTCCGTGGTCATCAATCCCTTCTTCGACTGGGGCTCCGATCGTTCTCCGCGCACGTCTTATAATGAGACGGTCATTTATGAGGCTCACGTCAAGGGCATGACCATGACCCACCCGGATATCCCGGACTCCCTCCGTGGCTCCTATGCGGGTCTGGCCCACCCCTCGATCATCAGCTATCTCAAAGATCTGGGTGTCACCGCCATCGAGCTGATGCCGGTCCACCAGTTCCTCCAGGATGACCGCCTCCGTGATCTCGGCCTGCGCAACTACTGGGGATACAACACCTTCGGCTTCTTCGCTCCGCACCAGGATTATGCCGCCGCCCGCAAGCCCGGCAGCGCGGTCAGTGAGTTCAAGGGCATGGTCCGTGCCTACCATGAGGCCGGCCTCGAGGTCATTCTCGATGTGGTCTACAACCACACCGCCGAGGGCAACCACCTCGGCCCGACCATCGCCTTCCGCGGCATCGACAATGAGGCCTACTACCGGCTCGTCGACGATGACAAGTTCCATTACATGGACTACACCGGAACCGGCAACTCGCTGAATGTCCGACACCCGCACTCCCTGCAGTTGCTCATGGATTCCCTGCGGTATTGGGTCACGGAAATGCGTGTCGACGGCTTCCGCTTTGACCTCGCTTCCACGCTGGCCCGTGAATTCAACGATGTGGACCGCCTGGCAACCTTCTTCGATCTGGTCCAGCAGGATCCGGTGGTCTCCCAGGTCAAGCTCATCGCCGAGCCCTGGGACGTCGGAGAGAACGGCTACCAGGTGGGCAATTTCCCGCCGCTGTGGACCGAGTGGAACGGTAAATACCGCGACACCGTCCGCGACTTCTGGCGCGGTGAGCCCGCCACCCTGGGCGAGTTCGCTTCCCGGCTGACCGGCTCCTCGGACCTCTACGCCAACAATGACCGTCGCCCCACCGCCTCGATCAACTTCATCACCGCTCACGATGGTTTCACCCTCAATGACCTGGTCAGCTACAACAATAAGCACAACATGGCCAATGGTGAGGACAACCGGGATGGTGAGAGCCACAACCGTTCCTGGAATCACGGTGTCGAAGGACCCACCGAGGATCCGGAGATCATCGCGCTGCGACACCGCCAGGTCCGCAACTTCATGACCACCCTGCTGCTCAGCCTGGGAACCCCCATGATTTCCCACGGTGACGAGATCGGTCGCACCCAAGGCGGCAACAACAACGTCTACTGCCATGACAGCGAGCTGGCATGGATGGACTGGGAGCAGTTGGATAAGAACGCGGCGCTGCACGGCTTTGCCAAGCGACTGCTCAATATCCGTAAGCGCCACCCGGTTTTCCGTCGTCGCCGCTTCCTCGCCGGTGGCCCCCTGGGTGCCGATGTCCGGGACCGTGACATCGCCTGGTTGGTCCCCTCCGGCAAGCTGATGACCCAGTCCGACTGGGACTTCGCCTTCGGCAAGTCCCTGATGGTCTACTTCAATGGTGACGCCATCACCGAGCCGGACTCCCGCGGCGAGAAGATCAAGGATGACTCTTTCATCCTGATGTTCAACGCCCACCATGAGCCGATCGCCTTCACCCTGCCGCCGACCTACTTCGGCCAGAAATGGCAGCTGATCGTCGACACCACCGAGGATTCCGGCTACCCGCTGGAGGCCGAGGTCATCGACGCCGGTGGCACCATTGAGGTCCCCGCGCGTGCCAGCATGGTGCTCAAGCAGATCGAACCTGCCATCTACGACGACTATGAACCGGCCGCCGAGCTTAACGCACTGCGTACCGAGGCCGAGATCAACGAAGAGTCCCCGGAAGCCGAAGTAGCTGAGGAGGCCACTGCGGCAACTCCTGAAGAAAACACCGAAGCAGCTACCTCAGAACAGCTAGAGGACAGCGATGCAGCTGCGACCGAGGCCGCTGAAGGTACTGCAGCTGAGCCGGAAGCCGCTCCGGAAGCAGCCGAGCCCGTCGAGCCAGCTGAGGGTCCGGAGGGTCCGGAGGGTGCAGACACGCATCCCGAGGCCGAGCCCAAAGAGACCACGGAGCCGAAGAAAGTGACCGCACCGGTGAAGGATATTTACAGCGCCGAGGATCCCCTCTAATCAGTGCACACCAGAAGGTGGACGAGGATCAGTGATCCCCGTCCACCTTCTGCCTGTCTCTGCTACTCAGGACCTCCCCCATGTGGTCGACCGTCCACCCCACCAGGGCATGCAACACCGGCAATGTGGAACGACCCAACTCGGTGAGTTCATATTCCACGCGCGGTGGGATTTCCCGGTATTCGGTACGCCGCACCAGGCCATCAGCAACCAGGCGCTGCAGGCGCTGGGAGAGCATCTTCTGGGAGATGCCGTCGACGGCCTTCTCCAATTCCCCGAAGCGCCGGGCACCGGTACCCAGGGAGGTGAGAATCAGGATCGCCCACTTCTCACCGACCGAGTCCAGCAGTCCCCGGCTGATACATCCCCGACTGTAGGGATCCCAGGGTAGGTCCGGCGTGGATTGCGGGAAACCCGAATTCTCATCTTTCATGATCTCAGCTTAATCCTTGAAGAAAATTAGTGCTTTACTTTAGTAAGTATTGTGGTTAAGGTGAGTACTTGCTACGGCAACCTACTAGAGGATGAGGAATTTAACCATGAGCACAATCAGCATCATTGGCGCGACCGGCATGATCGGCCAGGATATCGCCCGCGAGGCAATCTCCCGGGGCCACCAAGTTATCGGCACCAACCGCTCCGGAGCCACCGATTCCCCGATCAAGGGCGTGGAATACCGCTCCGTCGAGCTGACCGACACCGCCGCCGCGGTTGCCCTCGCCGAGGAAAGCGATGTACTGGTCATCTCCGTCGCCGGTGGCCGCGAGACCGGCGACTTCAGCCACATCATCAAGGCTCATCAGGATCTGATCGACGCCGCCCCGAAAACCCGCCTCTTCATCGTCGGCGGCGCTGGCGGACTCGAGACCGAGGACGGCACCCTGCTCATCGACGCCGGTGTCATCCCCGAAGAGTACGCCGATGAACCGAAGGCCTTTGTCGAGGTGCTCAAGGCCTACCGTGCCTCCGCAGCTGAACTCAACTGGGTCATGCTCGCCCCTTCCCCGGTCATTGAGCCCGGCGAAAAGACCGCCTCCCACAAGCTTTCCGACGCCGTCCCCGCCGGTGACAAGGTCAGCACCGGCACCTTCGCCGTCGCCGCCCTGGACGAGATCGAAAAGCCCGCGCACCAGCGCGCCCGCTTCACCGTCGCCAACGCTTAAACATCCTCCGGAACTACTTCCCAACCGGCGCTGATCTGCACTGAAAGATCAGCGCCGGTTCTCTGTCTCTGCTGCTAAAAGTGGTTTCCCGGGGGACGAAGAGAGGGGCTGGGGTCGGTGACCGGTCTCACGGGTAAGCTTGCCGGAGAATACCGAGCCGGGGCTTGAACGACCTTGAAGTCCGCCTTAGATATCAGCCCCGGACGACACAGCAGGAAGGACCCCCGTACCGTGATCCCCGCCCAAGGTGCGCAGCTGACAGTCAGTAATGACTCCATCCAGATCCACTACTCAGAGCTGCTGACCGCTCTTTATGGTTCCGATGTCGAAGTCGAGGTCTCCCGGATCACCGGCATCAACCACACCAGCCCCACCGCATTGACCTCGGGAGCGGTGCAGTTGGTGGGTCCAGACCTCACCATCACCTTCGCCCCCAACCAGCAGGACGCCGCCGCCGAATTCCAGGCCGCCGTGCAGGCCGCTCTCCGCGGCGAAGCTACCGGTGCCCCGATGGTCCCGGGATTGAACTTCGTCGGTTTCGATGTCGAGACCGCCAATGACGACTGGGGATCCATCTGCCAGATCGGCGTGGTCCGCTACATCGATGGGGTGGAGGTCGCCGCCGAGTCCTGGCTGTGCACCCCGCCCCCGGGCCTGGAGCACTTCACGGCAGCCAATATCAGGATCCACGGTATCCGCCCCGAGGATGTCGCTGATCAACCCACCTTCGCGCAACGACTTCCGCAGTTGATCGAGTTCATCGGCGACCTCCCCTTCCTCGCCCACTTCGCGCAATTCGATGCGACCGCCCTCTTCCGGGCCTGCGCCGCTGCCGGAATCGAAGCCCCCGCGCTCTTCTTCGGCTGCAGCCTGGCCTTAGCCCGGCGCGAGCAACTTCCCATCCGCAGTCACTCCCTGCCCTTCGTCGCCGAGCACCTCGGTGTGGAGCTGAAGAAGCACCACGACGCCACCGAGGATGCCCGCGCCTGCGCCGGCATCACCGTGGCACTGGCCCGGGCGAACAAGTTCCAGGGCACTCTTGCGGAGCTCTTCCACAGCCGGAACATGACCATCGGTACGCTGAGCCCGGAGCGGGTGTACCCAGTGCTCCGGGACCGCTCCGGCGCGGGCATCGCCCTGCAGCAGCGCCGATTCGCCGCTGGTCTGGCCGCTGCCGGGGCCCGGATTGATGAAGCTGCCGAGGACCCCACCGGCGGCGGGACCCCGGATGCCGGTTCCCGCTCGGCTTGGGAAGATCCGGTTGTGGCCAGGTCCGGAGCAGATTCTGAGAACGCACTGCTCACCGAAGATGAGATCGCGGCGGAGGCACCGGCCAGCGCACGCCGGGGGCCTGCCCCCTGGGCTGCGGTAGCCACCCCGGACACCATCCCGGAACCCAATGAGCAGGCCGATCCTAATGGCATCCTCTTCGGCCAGCACGTCACCCTCTCCGGGGACTTTGACCCCTTTGAAAAGGGAAGTCTCTGGGCGGGCATCGCCGAACGCGGCGGCCTGGTGGGCAAGAACGTCACCAAGAAGACCACGATCCTGGTGGCTGGCACCTGGGCCACCAAGACCTCCAAGCAGAAGCGCGCCGAGGAATTGATCGCCAAGGGACAGGACATCGCGATCTGGACCGCCGCGGAGCTCTACACTGCCATCGGTTTCGATGAGCAGCCGCCCTTCTAAGATCAGCACAGGGGCTGAGTTAGCGACTGCCCGGAGCTGGGGTTCTTTCCCGCCCCGGGAACCATTCGCTCGGCAACCTGGTCTATGGAGGTAGAGGGTACACCGCGTGCCCGGACCTCCAGGAGCCACCCAGAATGACCACCACCCTCCAGCAACTCGCCCGCAGCGCGCTGCCCGCAGCCGAAGCGCAGCCGCCCACCCAGCTCGCGCGGGGACGGCTACTACCGATGCTGCACCGCGTTGACCAGTTCTCCCGCCCGGGGCTCAGTGACGATGGATTCAGTGACAGTCCCGCAAGCATCGCCCTGTCGCGCCAGCTCCGTGCCGGGCTGCACTGCCATGGCGATTCCCCGGAAAGCCCGGGCTCCGGAGTTAGCCGCGCAACCAGACACACCTCCCTGGTCACAGTGAGTCAGCGGGGTCTGGGCGAGCTGGATCTCTCCCCACAGCAGGCCTGGGATCTGGCGGCAGACAATGTGCTGCATCATTCCCGGGAGGCGGAGGGCATCCGTTTCTACACCCGCCCGGCCGCCATGCTCTTCGCGCAGCCACTGCCCGCACTCCAGGTGGGCGCATCCGGGGCCAGTCCAACCTCCTGGCTGGCACATCCGCACACCTTCACGGTCCTGCATTCCCACCTGCGCCGACTGCTGGGCACCGAGGTTCGATATCTGGCCCCTACCCGGGAGGTACTGCTGGCCTTCCCGGCCAACGCCCCTGAGCTCCGAACCCTCAGCACCCGTCTTGAGGAACACTCCATGGTGCCCGGGGAGGCACTTCTGGGTGGGTGGGAGATCTCCTATGAATGCGGTTTTCCGGCGGTTTCGGGTATTGCTCATTAGGCTGGGCAGGGTCGGATTTCTCCGCTGTGCGGAAAGTCCATGTTGGTGAAGCTCCCGACCCTGGTAGATCCACCGCCAGTAGTAGGTTCGCCGTTTGCCGAAGTTCACCGACCAGGTGGATTTCATCGTCATCACCGGAGGAAGAGCATGTCCCCTCGTCCGATCACCGCAACTTACCGCCTGCAGCTGCGTGGCCCGAAGTCAGACCCCGACGGATCCGGGCGTGCCTTCACTTTCGCTGAGGCCGCTGAGGTCACTCCCTACCTTGCCGAACTGGGAGTCAGCCACCTCTATCTCTCCCCGATCCTGACCGCCCCGCCGGAGTCCAACCACAACTATGACGTGATTGACCCGACCGAGATCAACCCGGAACTGGGCGGGATTGAGGGGCTGCGCAAATTCGCTGAGGTGGCGCATGCGGAAGGCCTCGGCCTGATCATGGACATCGTTCCCAACCATGTCGGGATCGATCAACCGGAGTTAAACCCTTGGTGGTGGGATGTCCTGACCCATGGCCGGGACTCCGAATATGAGTACTACTTCGACATCGACTGGCACCAGGACAATGGTGCCGGGGGCAGGCTGGGGATGCCGATCCTCGGCGCACCCGAGGACATCGAGAAGCTTGAACTCCGCGAGCACGAGGGCGAACCCGTGCTGGCCTACTTCGACAATATCTTTCCGGTGCGCCCCGGCAGCTTCAACACCCTCGATGATGATCCCCGTGAGGTCCATGAGAAGCAGTGCTACCGGCTGATGTACTGGCGCGACGGGGTGATCAGTTACCGCCGCTTCTTCTCCGTCAACGGCCTGGCAGGTATCCGGCAGGAGGACCCGCGGGTTTTTGAGCACAGCCACCGTATCCTGCGCCAGTTGATCGCCGAGGATCTCATCGACGGGGTCCGCGTAGACCACCCGGATGGGCTCTCCGACCCCTTCGACTACCTCACCCAGCTGCGAGAACTGATCGGCCCGGAACGCTGGCTGATCGTCGAGAAGATCCTCGGTGTGGAGGAGCCCCTGGATCCGCGTCTCGCGGTGGATGGCTCCACCGGTTATGACGCGCTGCGGGAACTCGACGGGGTGTTCATCAACCGTGAGTCCGAGGACAATCTCTCCATGCTCTCCCTGCAGCAGTCCGGCTCCACCTGGGATGAGGCAGCTATCACCGCCTCCGAACAGGAACTCAAGCGTGAGGTCGCCCGCCATGAGCTCTCCGCCGAGGTCCGCCGGCTAGCGCGGGCGATGCGCCGGGATAATTTCTCCACCGCCGGCAGCTCAGTCTCCGATGAGCAGCTGATCACCACCATCGTCGAGCTGGTCGCCGCGATGCCGGTCTACCGAGCCGACTACATCTCCCTGTCCCGGATGGTGGCCACCCTCGTCGCGGAGATGAGCAAACGCTTCCCCTCACGACGCGGCGCCCTCGATCTGATCGCCGCAGGTCTGCTCGCGGACTCTGAGGCCAAGATCCGCTTCGCACAGGTCTGTGGCGCGGTCATGGCCAAGGGTGTCGAGGACACCACCTTCTACCGGGCCGCCCGGCTCATTGCGCTGCAGGAGGTCGGCGGCGCGCCGGGCCGCTTCGGGGTCTCGGCGGCGGAGTTCCACCTGCTCCAGCAGGAACGTGCCCGCCTGTGGCCGGCCACCATGACCACCTTGTCCACCCATGACACCAAGCGTGGTGAGGACGTCCGCGCCCGGATCATCGAGCTGACCGAGATCCCCGATGAGTTTGCGGAGTTCGTGCGCCGGATCACCGCCGTGGTGCCCGCCCCCGATGAGGGAACCGGACATTTTCTGTTGCAGAACCTGCTCGGCATCTGGCCGGTGGGAGGCGAGGTCCCCGAATCACTGCGCAAGCGATTCCAGGCTTATGCTCTCAAGTCGATCCGGGAAGCCGGGGTCCACACCACCTGGACAGATCCGGACGCCCGCTTCGAGAAAGCCATCCAAGACTGGGTGGACGTGCTTCTCGACGGGCCCGTCACCGGCCTGATCACCACCTTCATCGCCCCACTTCACCGCGCTGCGGTGCAGATTTCGCTGGGCCGAAAGTTGCTGCAGCTGATCGGCCCCGGCATCCCGGACACCTACCAGGGCACCGAATTCTTCACCGATCATCTGGTGGACCCGGATAACCGCCGCTTCGTCGACTACACCGCCCGCCACCAGTCCCTGTCGCTGCTCAAGGAGGGCGTGGACTGGTTCGCGATCGCCGAGGAAAGTTATTCGGACCTCGAAGACAGCGAATCCGAAGACCGCAGCAGCGAGGATTTTGATGCCTACCCACACCTGGCGGTGCACGCCGACCGTGCCAAGCAAGCCCTGATTCACGCGGCGCTGAAGATTCGGCAGAATTCCCCGGAGTTGTTCTCCGCCGGGGACCACCAGGCGGTGTTCGCCGAAGGGCCGGCGGGGTCGCACCTCATCGGCATGGCCCGGGGCGTGGACTCCGGTGCCGCGGGATTGGAGGTCATCGCCTTGGCCACCAGGCTCCCGATGGTCCTGCAGCGTGAGGGGGGCTGGCGGGAGACCACCCTGACGCTGCCTTCCGGCACCTGGTATGAGGAACTCTCCGGCCGGGAGTTCAGTGGAACCGTTCCCGTGACGGAGGTGCTGCAGGTCCTGCCGACCGCACTGCTGCGTCGGATGGCTGAGCCGGTGAAGGAGTAGAGTCGCTCTCGCCATGAACAACAAAGTGATCGCCCGGTTGGGGAGCTACTACCACGAGTGGATCCGCTCCCACCCTTTCGCCGCCGCCGAATTCTCGGAGGCGCTGGAGGATCTCCTCAGCGATGGTGGGGTCACCTACGACCGGGTGTGGGCCCGGATCAAGGACTGGCCCTCGCTGAAGATGAAGGCCCGGAAACGTAACCCGGACGGTAGCCCGCAGTACCCGGAGCCCTGGTCTGATATCCATGACATCGTCGGCGTTCGGGTGACCACTTATCACTCCACGGAAATTCCGGCGGCGATCTCACTGCTGCGGGACTCCTTCAAGGTGCACCGCAATGTGGACAAAACCACCGAAACCCGGATCTCCGGCACCTTCGGTTATGGTTCCCACCACCTGGTTCTCGAGGTCAACGAGGATTCCCCGGAGGAACTCGAGGAGTTCCGGGGGTTGACCTTTGAGGTTCAGATCCGCACCGTGCTACAGCACGCCTGGGCCGAGTTCGAGCATGATATCCGCTACAAGCGGGGCCCCGAGGCGCCGGACCCGGCGGTCGACCGGGCGTTTACCCTGGCGGCCGGCCTCATCGAATTGGCGGACCAGCAATTCGACCTGATCGCCACGGTCCAGTCCACTGCGGAGAACACCGCGGTGGATGAGGTGGAGTTGAGTGCCGAAACCCTGCCCGGGGTGTTGGCGGTGCTCCTGGGTAACCGCTTCCCACGGCCGCGTTCCGATCTTTTCCGCTGGCTCGGTGAGATCCTCACCGCCAATGGAGTGACCACCGTGGCGGAACTGCGGCTACTGCTCAATGTCGGGGACATCGAGACCCTGAGCCGGGCGATGAACTACCGGTTCCGGCCGGGCCAGGTCCGACTCATCGATGATCTCCTGCTGCGCCGTTATGGTGATGATCACATCAGCCGCACTGGAGCCACCGGCTCGCGTGCCGCGCAGCGGGCACAACAATTAAAGTCCCGCTTAGACAAGATGCGTCGCGCCCACATCACGGTGGAAAAAGGGTAACGTCGCTCGGGTATCAGCGCCCTAATATTTAAGGAGTTTTACCCCCATGAGCAGTATTTCCATCCGTGAAGATTTCCCGGTCCTCGCAGACCAGATCCACGTCTGGGCGCTGGCAACCGCAGACTTCTTCCGCGATTTCGGCATCAATTTCCCGCCAGCCACCTGGGGCCTGTGGTAATCAGCAGGTTCTAGCACCGCCTGGTTTCACTCTGGCACCTCGGTGCTTCATCTGAGCGCTATCGGATCCCTCCGAAAACTGATATTGTTGACGTGTCACTTACATTAGCAATCAAATCAGTCTCTGCGAGGGATCTTCATGTCTTCCCATCACGTTCAATTCGGTCTCGACACCTTCGGCGATGTCACCCACGACGCCGACAATAAACCACTGCCACACGATCAGGTCATTAGAAACGTCGTCGCTGAGGGTATCCTCGCCGACAAGTCCGGGGTGGATGTCTTCGGTGTCGGCGAACACCACCGCGATGATTTTGCCGTCTCCGCCCCCGATATCGTGCTGACCGCCATCGCCGCGCAGACCGAAAATATCCGGCTGACGACTTCGGTCATCGTGCTCAGCTCCGATGATCCGATCCGCATCTTCGAGCGCTTCTCCACCCTCGACGCAATCTCCTCGGGTCGCGCTGAAATGACCCTGGGACGCGGCTCCTTTATCGAATCTTTCCCGCTCTTCGGCTATGACCTGGACAAATACGAGGTCCTCTTCGAGGAGAAACTCGACCTCATGCGCCACGTCCTCGAGGCAGACAAGGCTGGCGAGGGTGTGACCTGGAGCGGCACCATCCGGGGCAGTCTCGAGGACCAGAAGCTCTACCCACCGAGTACTGCCGGGCTCAAGGCCTGGGTTGCCGTCGGCGGGTCCCCGGAGTCCGTGGTCCGCGCCGCACGTCAGAAGATGCCGCTGATGCTGGCGATCATCGGTGGCGAATCCCGTCGCTTCCTGCCCTTCGTGGATCTCTACCACCGGGCCAACAAGGAACTGGGCAACCCGGACATGCCGGTGGGTATCCACTCCCCCGGGCTGATCGCCGCCACCGATGCCGAGGCCCAGGACCGGCTCTATTTCCAGTGGATGGCCATGCAACGCCGGGTCGGTGCCGAACGTGGCTGGCCGGCCCCGACCAAGGGCCAATTCCTGCAGGAGATCAACAGCGGATCCCTCTACGTCGGCTCCCCCGATACCGTCGCCGCGAAGATCGCCGACACGGTCGAGGCTCTTAATCTGGACCGCTTCACCCTGAAGTATTCCAATGGCCCGGTGCTCCACGAGCACGCCATGGACACCATCCGCAGCTACGGCGAGGACGTCATCCCGCGGGTACGACGCATCCTGGACGGCCGCTAACCCAGCTTTTCGACGCCCTCAGGGACGTCCGCGCAGTTCATCGAGCTGCCGGCGTTCCCGCTTGGTCGGCCGGCCGGCCCCGCGATCACGCTGCGGCTGCGAAGCCAGGATCTCCTTCGGTGGGGGCGGCGGGGAATGATCGGCATAGCAAAGCCGGGCCGCCGGGGCGCCGAGCCTTTTCCTCGGGGTATCGAGCACCTCGACATCTATTTCCCGGTGATCACGCCACACGCGGACCCGATCACCGGGGACCACCTGTTGCGCCGGCTTCACCGAAACACCGTTGACCTTGATATGCCCGGCGCGGCAGGCCTCAGCAGCCATGGACCGGGTCTTGATGAGTCGGACCGCCCACACCCAGGCGTCTACCCGGACCGGGGTGCCGGCGGAGGCAGGCATGGCTTATACCTGGTCCTTGTGGTTGATGATCCGGGTGACCTTGCGGTATGCGGCGAGGCCACCGACGACGGCGACGATCAGTCCCAGGATCAGGAAGGTCCAGTTCGTGAGGATCAGGGTCAGTGCGATACCGCCGATGATGCCGCCACCGACGGCGATGGCTCCATTGCGGGTGTGCTTACGAACGGCCTGCTTGCGCTGCTCGATGGGGTTGTGGGGGTGCTGCTGCATGCTCATGGGCAACAGTCTAGTCAGTTGCTCTCCACCCATGCGGAACCAGCTTCCTCCGGGGAGATCTGACCGGAGGTCACCGCCGCCAGCAGGGAGTTCAGGGTCGCGAGCTCCCCGGGGTCAATGGCCAGGGTGTAGGTCACGGCAGCGCCATATTCACTGCCCACCACATCAGCTCCGCGGGCCCGGAGTTCTGCCTCCCAGCGGCCGGCCTCGGAGTGCGGAAATTCCACAGTGTAGAGCTCGCGTTCCGCCCGGGTGACCCGGTTGACCAGTGGCAAGGCCTCTCCGACGGAGTTGGAGTAGGCGTGGACCAGTCCCCCGGCACCGAGCTTGATGCCACCGAAGTAGCGGACCACCACCACCGCCAGGTCCAGCATCCCGGAGCCGCGCAGCATATCCAGCATGGGCTTTCCGGCGGTACCGGCAGGTTCACCGTCATCGCTGGATCTTTCAATGGGGTTCGCACGCTCGACATGGAGGATGAAGGCACTGCAGTGGTGGCGGGCATCGGGGTATCGGTGGCGGGTCTCGGCGATGAACTCGCGGGCCTCGCTCTCAGAGCGGACCCGCCTGATCAGGGTGATGAATCGGGAGCGCTTGACCTCCCGTTCATGGGTGGTCGTGACTCCGGCGGCGGGTAGTTGATACATGTTCGCCGATTCTACCGATGGCGGCGTCGGCTCCCCTCTCCTACGCTGGGCATATGACTTCGCTGCGATCACACCGCCCCCACACCGTCTGGGCGCCCCATGCCCACGATGTCCGTCTGGTGCTGCGCACCGCGGATGGCCAGGAGCAGTTACACCCGATGTCCTCTGGTACAGGTGGCTGGTGGAGCAGTACGGTGCCCGCCACCCCGGGGCAACACTACGGCTTCCGGGTCGATGCCGGCGAGGGATTTTCCCCCACCCTCCCCGACCCTCGTTCCACCTCCCTGCCGGAGGGGGTGCACGGCCTCAGCCGGGTGGACTCCCCCGACTTCGCCTGGTCAGATGATTCCTGGCGGGGGCGGGTATTGCCCGGCAGTGTGCTCTATGAATTGCATGTGGGGACCTTCAGCCCCCGCGGTGACTTCGCCGGGGTCGTCGAAAAGCTCCCCTACCTCGCGGACCTGGGGGTCAGCGCCATCGAGCTGATGCCGGTCCAGCCCTTCGGCGGGGAGCGGAACTGGGGCTATGACGGGGTCGCCTGGCTGGCGGTGCAGGAAAGCTACGGCGGGCGCGAGGGCCTGAAAAACCTTGTCGACGCCGCGCACCGGGCGGGCATTGCGGTTTACCTCGACGTCGTGTTCAACCACTTCGGCCCCGAAGGCAACTACAACGGTTTCTTCGGCCCCTATACCTCGGGGGGCTCCACCGGCTGGGGTGAGGTGATCAATATCAACGGGCCCGATTCCGATGAGGTCCGCGCCTTCATCCTCGATGCCGTGCGGCAGTGGTTCGCCGAATTCCACATCGACGGGCTACGGCTGGATGCCATCCATGCTCTCGATGACACCGGGGCGCAGTCCATCCTGGCCCAGATGCAGCACATCGCCGATGAGCTCACCGCCACCACCGGGGTTCCCCGCACCTTGATCGCGGAGTCTGATCTCAACGATCCTCGCGTGATCACCGCTCCGGCGGCTGGCGGTCTCGGCCTGGCGGCCCAGTGGGCCGATGATATCCATCATGGACTGCACACCCTCATCTCCGGTGAGCAGCACGCCTACTACGCCGATTTCGGTTCCCTCGAAGCCTTGCTGAAGACGCTGCGGGCGGCCTACTTCTTCACCGGAAACTACTCCAGCTACCGCGGCCGCCATCACGGTCGGCCGGTTAATCGCGAGCTGATTCCGGCGCACCGCTTCATCGCCTACACCACCACGCATGACCAGACCGGGAACCGGGCGGCTGGCGATCGGCCCTCGATGACGCTGAGCCCGGCGCAGCAGGTGCTCAAGGCCGCGGTGATCTACTTTTCCCCTTATACCCCGATGTTGTTCATGGGTGAGGAGTTCGGGGCGCAGACGCCCTTCCCCTTCTTCGTCTCCCACAGCGATGATGAACTCAACCGGCTGACCCGCGAAGGCCGCCGCCGCGAGTTCGCCCGCTCCGGGTGGTCTGAGGACGAGGTCCCCGACCCCGCCGCGCCGGCCACCTTCGAGTCCGCGAAGCTGGACTGGAACTTCGATGCCCCGGCCTCCGAGATCCTCGGCGCTTATCGACGCCTCCTCCAGCTGCGCCGCGAACTCGGCCTGGCCCGCCCCCGCCTGGATCAGCTCCGGGTGGAAGGCGGCACCGAGGACCATCCCTGGCTGCTGATGGGCCATGCGGATGTGCTCCTGCTGGCCAACTTCTCCGCGGAGCCGGTCGAGGTCCCCCACGGCGGGGAACTGATCTACAGCTTCACCTCCCCCGAGGTGCAGGAGGACCGCACCCGGCTTGATGCCTGGGGCTTCGCCCTGATCCGGCCTTAGCTAGATCAGGAAGGAGTACTCCGGGGTGCCCGGGTGCAGCTGCTGGCAGTCGATACGGGAGGCCTCCATCCGCTCGAGCAAGGACTGCAGGTTGGCGGCGGCACCCAGCTCCAGACCAACCAGCGCAGCGCCGGTCTCGCGGTTATTGCGCTTGAGGTACTCGAAGCGGGTGATGTCATCATCCGGGCCGAGGATGTTCTCCAGGAAGTTGCGCAGTTGGCCCGGTTCCTGCGGGAAGTTGACCAGGAAGTAGTGCTTCAGTCCGCGGTGGACCAGGGAGCGCTCCATGACCTCGCCATAACGCAGCACGTCATTGTTGCCGCCGGAGATGATACAGACGACCACCTCTCCCGGGGTCAGGTGCAGCTCGCGCAGGCCGGCCACGGACAGGGCACCTGCAGGCTCGGCGATGATGCCTTCTGACTGGTAGAGGTCGAGCATCTCGGTGCAGACCGCGCCCTCGGAAACATCGAGGATATGCAGCCGCCCCTGGTTGCGCTCGATGATCTCATAGTTGAGGTCACCGATCCGCTTGACCGCGGCACCATCGACGAAAGTATCCACCTCCGACAGTGTGACCGGGCCGCGGTTAGCCAGGGCGGCCTGTAGGGAGGCTGCACCGGAGGGCTCCACCCCGACGATGGCGGTCCGCGGGGCCATGTCCGCGAAATAGCTGATGACACCGGCCAGCAGGCCACCGCCACCGACCGGGACGACCACCGTGTGGGCAGACTTGCCCAGGGAGGTCAGCTGGCTGAGAATCTCGGCGGCGACGGTGCCCTGGCCGATGATCGTGTTGCGGGCGTCGAAGGGCTCGATCATCAGGGCACCGGTCTCGGCGGCGTCGGCACGCGCGGCAGCTGCCGCCTCATCGAAGTTGGCTCCGGTGACCACCAGTTCCACATGCTCACCACCGTGAACACGGATCCGGTCACGCTTCTGCTTCGGGGTCTTGGACGGCACGTAGATCCGGCCCTGAATCCCCAGCTGATGGCAGGCATAAGCCACACCCTGGGCATGATTACCGGCCGAGGCGGCGACAATGCCGGCGGCCCGCTCCTCAGTACTGAGCTGACTGATGGAGTTGTAGGCACCACGGATCTTGTAGGAGCGCACATCCTGTAGGTCCTCGCGCTTGAGGTAGACCTCTGCACCGAGCTCTTCGGAGAGCCGCGGGCAGTACTGCAGCGGGGTCGGGGCGATCACCGTGGAAATTCGAGCCTGAGCCTGCTGGACATCAGCGGCGCGAATCGGCTCGGAAGGTACCGAGGTCGGAATGGTGTCGGTGTTCAGTGAATCGCTCATGGGTCAAAAGTTTAGACCCTTCTGATACAGGATCAGAGTCCGCAACCCACTTAACCCAATGTTCATGGACCTGACACCTGAGAAGCCCCCGTGCTTAGATGAAATATTACCTTTCCAGCGCATGATGATTACCACACCCGCAATTTGAATGTTCTGGGATATTCATGCCCGGAGGATTCGTTTAGGAGAACTTCATCGTGTCTATTCGCCGCAGCGCTATCGCTCTCTGCGCCGCCGTCGCCACCAGCCTCACGCTGGTCGTCCCCGCAAACGCCGCCGTCGTAGCCAATCCCGTCATCGACGCCGCCCCGGGCGCTGAGATTTCCATGAAGCCGCTGGGCTCCCATGAAACCGGCCAGTTCGACGAATCCGCCGCGGAGATCGTCACCTATCACGCCGAGACCCAGCAGCTGCTCGTGGTCAACGCCCTCTCCGGCAACATCGACATCCTGGACCTGCGCGACCCGGCCAACCCGACCAAGGTCACCGAAATCACCTCCGGCGCAGGAAACAGCATCAACTCCGTGGCCGTGCGCGCGGATGGCCTGGCGGTGGCCAATGTCGAACCCGCCGACAAGACCGCTGAGGGCTCCATGCTCTTCTTCGACGCCAATACCGGCGAGGAACTTGGCCGCGTCACCCTCGGTGGTGCCCTGCCGGACATGGTCGGCATCAGCGCCGACGGAAAGTACGCTTTCTCCGCCAACGAGGGTGAGCCGGCTGAGGACTACACAGCTGACCCGGAGGGTTCCGTCTCCATCGTCACCCTGCCAGCCCTGGGAGTCGTCGAAGCCCCCACCCAGACCGACGTACGCGTGGCCGATTTCCGGGCGTGGAATGAGGGTGGCACCAGAACCCTGCACGAAGATGTCCGTATCTTCGGCCAGGTCGGCGCCTCCACCACCATCGCCCAGAACCTGGAGCCGGAGTACATCACCGAGATCGACGGCAAGGCCTACGCCACCCTGCAGGAGAACAACGCCATCGCGGTGATCGATCTCGCCAGCGCGACCGTCGAGGAGATCTTCCCGCTCGGCTTCAACGACCTTTCCACCGACTTCGGGATCGACGCCTCCGATCGCGACGACGGGATCAACATCCAGAACTGGCCGATCAAGTCCATCCCGATGCCCGATGCCATCGAGTCCTACTCCACCGGTGGCCAGAACTACCTGGTCATGGCCAACGAGGGAGATGCCCGCGATTGGGAGGCCTACTCCGAGGAAGTCCGCATCAAGGACCTCGGTGACGAGGACGAGGGCCTGGCCCCGATCTGTGAGGACTTCGAGACCGGCTCCGAATTGAGCATCGCGCAGCTGCAGGAGGACAGCAACCTCGGCCGCCTGAACATCACCACCTCCATGGGTCTGTCCGAGGACGGTTCCTGCTTCACCGAGCTCTACACCTTCGGTGGCCGCGGCTTCTCCATCTTCGACACCACCGGCAACAAGGTCTTCAACTCTGGCCAGCAGTTCGAGGACAAGCTCGCCCAGCTCCACGATGAGGGCAAGCTCCTCTTCAACGCCTCCCATGATGAGGCCTGGTTCGACAGTCGTTCCGACAACAAGGGCCCCGAGCCGGAGGGTGTGGCACTTGGCGAGATCAACGGAAAAACCTATGCTTTCATCGGTCTGGAGCGTATCGGCGGAGTCTTCGTCTACGACGTGAGCAACCCGGCCGCCGCCGAGTACGTCACCTACGTCAACAACCGCGACTTCTCCCTCAGCGCCATCGACGAAGAGACCGAGGAGCTCAACGGCAACTGGGCCCAGGGTGGCGACCTCGGCCCCGAGGGCCTGGCCTTCATCCCGGCTGCCGACTCCCCCAACGGCAAGAACCTGCTGGCCGTAGGAAATGAAGTCTCCGGCACCACCACCATCTTCGAAATCGACTCGATGGTCACCACCCCGCAGCCCTCCGGCAGCAGCTCCGCCACCGGGATGTTGGCTGGCCTGGTTGGCTTGGCCGCCCTGATCGGTGGTGTCCTTACTCACTTCAGCGGCGTAATTCCGCAACTGCAGGCGGAGATCCAGAAGCTGTTGACCCGCTAATCCGGCGCAGGGGTTACACTGATCCACGACTTTGGCCCATTCCAACAAAGGAGTCCCTGTGACCCGTCGCCGCATCTCGATTGCACTCATCGCTGCAGCCACCACCACCATGGCTCTGGTGGCCCCCGCTCAAGCCCAATCCAGCGGACTGAGCTCCGATTCCTCCGTCACCGCTGAGGCACCGACCACCGAGGCACCGGTTCCTGCGGAAGAAGAGGACTGCGAAGTTGTCGAGACCGAAGAGGAAGCCGAGTGCGGAGAAGTAGAAGAAGAGGTTGCGCTCGGTTCCCTGTCAATGACCGAGGAATTGGAATGGGTCTTCCTGGGCCTCGAGGCTGTCTTCAGCATTAGCACCGCAGTCGCCACCGCCATGGCCGCTTATGTCAAGGTCGTCCCAGGTGGCGCCGACCAGGTTCGTGGTTTCCTGGGCCAGTTCGGCATCAACCCCTAACTCTCATTCCAGCCCCGGAATGCAAGGAAGGCGGGGACACGGTTTTCACCGTGTCCCCGCCTTCCTTGGCTTTAAGAAACTAGAACAGTTCCTTGGTGGCGATGCGGGCACCCTCGACCAGGGATTCCAGCTTCGCCCAGGCGATCTGGTGGTTCAGGCGGCCACCCAAGCCACAGTCGGTGGAGGCAACGACATTCTCCGGGCCAACGACCTCTGCAAACTGGATGATACGGTCGGCGACCAGACGCGGATGCTCGACAGCATTCATGGAGTGAGAGACGACACCCGGGTAGATCAGGGAACCCTCGGGCAGCTTGTGCTCCTGCCAGACACGCCACTCATGGGCGTGGCGCGGGGAGGCACCCTCAAAGGTGAAGCCACCGACCTCGGCGCGCAGCACCTCCTCGAGGATGTCACCGAAGGGAACATCAGTGGTGTGCGGGCCGTGCCAGGAACCCCAACAAATGTGCAGACGGGTCTGATCCTTGGGCAGGCCCTTGACAGCCTGATTGATGGCGTCAATCCGGATCGAGAGCCAAGCGCGGTAATCCTCGATGCTCGGCTCCGGGTTGATCTGGTCCCAGGCCTCAGCCAGGTCCGGGGCATCGATCTGCACGGTCAGACCGGCATCGGTGATGGCCTTGTACTCGTGGTGCAGAGCAGCGGCGCAGGCCTGGACCAGCTCGGTCTCGGTCTCGTAGTACTCGTTCTTCAGACGGGCGGCGGAACCGGGTGAGATGGCGGCGACGAAGCCAGCCTGCGCCCCGTTGTTCTTGAGCGCGTCGGAGAGCAGCTTGACGTCGGTGTCAACCTCCTGCTGACCGATATAGGTCACCGGGCCGCTGAACTTCGGGTTGCCCACCTTGGCGCGGCCGGTGAAAATACCGGAGTCCGGGTCATTGTAGGCCTCGGCGAAGGCTTCACGGTCGCGGCGGTCCGCGAAGGAGGTCAGTTGGATGTTGCCCGGGGTGGAACGGACCTTCTCCTGGTTGGCCCAACGATCCTCATCGGTCATGGTCAGTCCGCCCAAGCGGGTGAAGGTGTAGTTCCACCAGGCACCGAAGTCGATGGCACCGGAGGTGATGTGGCCGTACTCACCCTCGTTGATGATGTCCAGGCCCAGTTCGAGCTGGCGCTTCACCACGTCGTCGACGGCCTTCTCGAGAATGGCGAAGAACTGCTCGTCATTGATTTCGCCGTTCGCGCGCTTGAGGTTGGCGTCCAGCAGTTCGGGGGTACGCGGCAGCGAACCCACGTGGGTGGTGCGGATATGGTCGGTCAAGATGCTCCCTTTCGGTCGAATGTACGCAGCCTGGTTGGTCGTCGTTCCCGGGGCTCCGGACGTCTTGATCTAGACTGTGTGGTCTATTGTAGCGATCCGACCCGGCTCATGTCTGCAATACCCCTACGCTCTTGCGCCCGGAAGAGTGCGTACCGCACGGTACAGATGGTGGTGCCCGCACCACCGCGGCGTCGATAAGCTACGGGCTAACCGAGAATTGCCTGCCCCAGCGTCGCCTTGAGATCACCCATCAGGGAAGCCGAACGTTTCACCCGGAGATGCTCGCCCAGGATCATCACCGTGGATTCCTCCCCGTTAACGAGGTTGAGGTAGACCTCAGAATCGCCGTTGTTGGCCAACAGCACATCCTTGAGCTTCTTGATGTTGATCGGGGTGCACTGGTCGGTACGCATCGACAGACGCAGCGGCAGGCCCGCACCGTGGCCCGGTCCCAACTCAGGAATCCGCATGTCATCACAGAACAAGCTCATCCGATCATCACGGATCGAAACATGTGCCTTCGCCAGAATGATGTTGTCCTCGACAATTTGGGCGGACACCAGGGCATAGACCTTATTGAAGACCAACAGTTCCACCGAGGCACCATTGTGGTCTTCCACCGTGACAATGGCCCAGGGTGAGCCATCCTTTTTGGAGAAACGACGGTCCACGCCCGAAATGATGCCACCGATGGTGACCTCGGTACCATGGCGGAGCTCGCCACCGAGGATGGTGGTCAACGCGGTATCGGTCTGCATATTCAGCGCCTCCTCGAATCCATCGAGGGGATGGCCGGAAACGTAGAGGCCCAGCATCTCCCGCTCCAGGGCGAGCTCATGCTTGCGGTCCCACTTCTCATCCGGGATGCTCAGCGCGAAGGCATTGTTCGCGACTTCCGAGGACTCGCCACCCAGGGCGGCGAAGAGGTCGAACTGGCCCTTATCAGCGGCCTTCTTGGTGGTGATCACCGAATCCACCGCATCCTCATGGATCAGCATCAACCCCTTGCGCGGATGCTCCAGCGAATCAAAGGCACCGGCCTTGATCAGGGATTCCGTGATGCGCTTATTGCAGGGCAGCGTGTCGATCTTGTCCAGGTAGTCCGAGAAGTCCGTGAACCTCCCCTTCTCCCCCCGCGTCGCCACAATGGACTCCACCACTTCGGAGCCCACGTTGCGGATGGCCCCCAGGCCGAAGCGGATATCAACGCCGACGGCCATGAAATCATTATGGGACTCATTGACATCCGGTGAAAGCACCCGGATTCCCAGATGACGGCAGTCAGAAAGATAGATCGCGGACTTGTCTTTCTTATCGGCGACCGAAGTCAGCAGCGCGGCCATGTACTCCGGGGCGAAGTGCGCCTTGAGGTAGGCCGTCCAAAAGGACACCAAGCCATAACCCGCGGCGTGGGACTTGTTGAAAGCATAACCGGCGAAGGGCAGGATCGTATCCCACAGTGTCTTGATGGCTTCCTTGGAAAAACCATTGTCCTGCATCCCGGCCTCGAAGGCCACGAATTCCTTCTCCAGCACCTCGGGCTTCTTCTTACCCATGGCCTTACGGAAACCATCTGCCTGACCAGCCGTGTAATTGGCCACCTTCTGCGAGATCCTCATGATCTGCTCCTGATACACAATCAGACCATAGGTCTCCTCGAGAATCTCCTGGAGCGGTCCCTCCAGCTCCGGGTGGATCGGGGTGATCGGCTTGCGGCCGTTCTTACGGTCGGCATAATCCAGGTGGGCGTTCACACCCATTGGGCCGGGGCGGTAAAGCGCCAGGGCGGCGACAATGTCATTGAAGCCGGTGGGCTGCATCCGCTTGAGCAGTTCCTGCATTCCGCCACCATCGAGCTGGAACACGCCGAGGGTGTCGCCACGACCCAGAAGTTGGTAGGTCGAAGGGTCGACAATGTCGAGGTTCTCCAGGTCGAGTTCCTCACCCCGGTTCATCTTGATGTTCTCGATGGCATCGCCGATGACGGTGAGGTTTCGAAGACCCAGGAAGTCCATCTTCAGCAGACCAATGGCCTCGCAGGCCGGGTAATCCCAGCCGGTGATCAGCGCGCCGTCGGCGGGGCGCTTCCACATCGGGATGTGGTCCAGCAACGGCACCGAGGACATGATCACGGCACAGGCATGCACACCCGCCTGGCGGACCACTCCCTCCAAACCGCGGGCGGTCTCATAGATCTTGGCCACATCGGCGTCGGACTCAATGAGAGCCCGCACATTTGCCGCCTCACCATAGCGCTCATGAGTAGGGTCAGTGATGCCGGAGAGCGGAATATCCTTGGCCATGATCGGCGGCGGCAGCTCCTTGGTGATCCGGTCTGCCATTTGGAAACCCGGCTGACCATACTGCACTTTCGCCGAGTCCTTGATCGCCTGTTTGGTCTTGACCGTACCGAAGGTGATCACCTGAGCGATCTTGTCCTCACCCCAGCGCTCCGCGGCGTAGCGGATCATTTCGCCACGTCGGCGATCATCAAAGTCGATATCAATATCCGGTGCGGAGGGACGTTCCGGGTTGAGGAATCGCTCGAAGAGCAGACCATGTTCAATCGGATCGATATTGGTGACAGTCAGCGCATAGGCCACCAATGCACCAGCTGCGGATCCACGACCGGGCCCCACCCAGATACCAATGGAACGCGCATGCCTGATGATCTCGGCGACGATGAGGAAGTAGGAGGGATAGCCCTTCATGTCGATGACCGAGACCTCATACTCGGCACGGTCAACGTACTCCTGGGGGATTTCCCCACCATTGAAGCGTTCCTTGAGGCCCACCATGACCTCATGCATCAGCCAGGTGGTTGGGGTATATCCCTCCGGCACATCTGCGACCGGCATCCGGTCATGCGGGTGAGCCTCCCAGATCTCGCTATAGTCCTGCACGCGTTCGGCGATCCACAGGGTGTTGTCACAGCCATCCGGGACAGTCTCATCCCAGATCTCCCGCATCTGCGCAGAGGTCTTGATGTAGTAGCCGGAGCCATCGAATTTGAAACGATCCGGATCGTGCAGGGTCTTGCCGGTCTGCACACAGAGCATGGCCTCATGTGCCTTGGCCTGGGACTCCAACACATAGTGGCAGTCATTGGTCACCAGCGGCGGGAGGTCAAGCTTGCGCCCGATCTCGAGGAGCTCACTGCGCACCCGGTTCTCAATTTCCAGGCCGTGGTCCATCAGCTCCAGGAAGTAGTTGTCCCGGCCATAGATGTCCTGCCACATGGCGGCGGCTTCCAGGGCCTCATCAAACTGTCCCAGCCGGAGCCGGGTCTGGACATCACCGGAGGGACAACCTGTGGTGGCGATGATGCCGTCAGCGTGCTCGGCGATGATCTCGGCGTCCATGCGGGGCCATTTACCCAGCTGCCCCTCATAGGAGGCCATGGAGGACAGGTAGAAGAGGTTACGCAGCCCGGTGGCGTTCTCCGCCAACATGGTCTGGTGGAGGTACGCGCCGGAAGCGGAGACATCATCAGATTTCTGGTAGGGCTCACCCCAACGGATGCGCTTCTTATTGAAGCGGGATTCCGGTGCCAGATACGCCTCAATACCGATGATCGGTTTGACCCCGGCTTGGGTCATCTTCTTGTAGAAGGCGTCCGAGCCGAACATGTTGCCGTGATCGGTGATACCCACCGCCGGCATGTCCTGCCGCGCGACCTCTTCAGCGAGTAGATCCACCTTGGCCATGCCGTCAAGCATGGAAAATTCGGTGTGGTTGTGAAGATGCACGAAGGAGGAATTCTTGGCCATGCGGGCAAGTCTAGCCCTCCCCCGGGGCAAGGTAAATTACATCGGTGTCCGCAGGTCAGCACCGTGCTCCGCCAGTGCCCGCTCAATCAGATCCACCCGCAGCCGGGGATGCTCCGGGGTGAGTGTGACCCGCCAGGACTCGAGGAGATCGAGGTATTCCGTGTACTCCGCAGCCGACCAATTGCTACGGCGCATCCCCTCCCAGCCAGCCTCCACCAATCCATCGGCGATGTGACGGTCCAGGATCAGGCATTGGTGCCCAACGCGACCGCCACCACAGAAATAGAGGTACTTGCTAAACACCGCGGCACCTACGGTCGGGATCTCGGGGCTGCGGATGCCGTGAAGCAGCCGGGTATACGCCGTTGCTCCGTCGATGTGTGAGAGCCGGGCCGCAGCGATGAGCACATCCGCGATGCGCTCTTGGTCCGCCGCAACGACCCGGATCCGGCGACGGTTGTTGCGGTTGGCCCGCCCCTCAGCCCAGGCCAGACTGTTCCACAGCAGGGTCAGCGCGCCCTCCCGGGATTCCTGCGCCCACCCCGCCAGCTCAAAGAGTTGGGTGCGGGTGATCCAATCCCCCAGGATCCGGTGCTCAAATCCCTGCCGACGTAGCTCATCCTCCATCGCGGAACGGTTGACCCAGGCCCCCTGGTGAAAGAGATCGACGGAGGGGTTGGCTGTCTCGAGCCATTCACTCAGCCAGATAGGCGGTTCCAGATTCCGCAAGTTTGTCACACCAGCGAGGATACGTTTGAAAAGGACACTCCGCGACCCGAGAATGGTAATGCCTTTACCCGCCACACTCCCCAGCTCCGACGCTGGTGAGAGTAAGGTTCACAGCTATGGTCTACGGGGTTCTGGCATATCTGATCTGGGGCATCATGCCCGCCTTCTTTCCGCTGCTGCTACCTGCGGGACCGGTCGAGATTCTGGCACACCGCGTGGTATGGGCCGGAATCATCATGATTGTCGTGGTCACGCTCTCCAAGGGATGGGGTGAGCTCCGGAAAGCCGGTGCCCGGAGCTGGGCGTGGATGTGCCTGGCTGGCGTGTTGATCGCCCTCAACTGGCTGATCTACATCATCGCAGTCAACAGTGCCCATGTCTCTGATGCCGCCCTAGGCTACTTCATCAACCCACTGTTCAGCGTGGTACTGGGCATGCTCTTCTTCGGCGAGCGACTGCGTCGCAACCAGGTTATCGCGGTGGCGATCGCTGCTCTCGGCGTTATTTTCTTGACTTTCCTCGGTGGCCAGCTGCCGATTCTGGCGCTTTCCCTGACACTGACCTTCGGTATCTACGGGGCGATCAAGAAGCAGGTGAAGATCTCCGCGGTCGGCTCACTGACCGCGGAGACCCTGGTGCTCATGCCCTTCGCACTGGGCTATATCTTCTGGCTGGAATCCTCCGGTGAAGGCACCTTCCTCACTGAGGGGCCCACCCACATCGCCTTGCTGATCGGCTCCGGGCTGATCACCGCCGTTCCACTGCTGTGCTTCGGCATCGGAGCCCGAAGGCTGCCGCTCTCGACCATCGGCATGCTGCAGTACCTCACCCCCACCATGCAGATGCTCTGGGCGGTCTTCGTGGTCAGCGAGACCATCGAGCCCGGCCGTTGGGGTGGTTTCCTCATCATCTGGACTGCAGTGGCCATCTATCTCTTTGACCTGGTACGCCAGCGACGCCAGCAGAAACGGGTACCGCCGGCTTAGCCGTCGACCAGTCCCACCGGTCGCACCCCGAAGCGGCCCCAGGAGGCATCGGCGGGAAGCACCTCGACAGCCAGCACGGAGTCCTCCCCTGAAATACTGCGGAAGGCATCACCGTTATCCCAGGCCACCACCGCATCAATTTCTCGGGGTGCGGTGATCTCACCGATCCCGGCCAGACTGTGGTCCACCCGGTCGATCTCACGGTTGAACACATCTTCCCGGGTCTCGCCCACCACCGGCTCCGGGATCTCCATCGGAGCGGCAGAGAGCATCACCATGGCATTGACGCGTCGCAGCTCCGTCAGCATCACTGCGGCCTCGGCGGGAGTGCTCGGCTCAGTGAAAGTGATCAGACCGAAAGCCGCCTGATCGGAAGGCGCTTCCGCCAAAGATTCTGCGGCCCGGTCCCGGTAGTCCCCCAGGGTTTCCGAGACATCCTGCCCCAGCATATCGCCGTTGATGTTCATCGGCTTGGAGGTCCGGTCCGATTGGGAAAGTGCGAGCACCACAGCCACCAATCCGATCAGGCTGACCGCTGCGATCACCTTGCGCCAGGTATCCACACTCACCCGCGCAGCACCTCCAGGGCATGCGCGAGATCTGCCGGATAGGGTGAGCTGACCTCCATCCAGCGGCCGCCCACCGGGTGGTGAAAGCCGAGCGTCTCGGCATGCAGCCATTGCCGGATCAGGCCGAGTCGCTTGGCCAGCTCCGGGTTCGAGCCATACATCGGGTCACCGCAGCAGGGGTGGTGGATCGAGGACATGTGGACGCGGATCTGGTGGGTACGGCCGGTTTCGAGGTGCACGCGCAGGAGGGTTGCCTCACGGAAAGCCTCAATGGTCTCGTAGTGGGTGACGGCTGACTTGCCCTCCGAGGTGACCGCGAAACGCCAGCCAGCGGAAGGGTGGCGGCCGATCGGGGCATCAATGGTTCCGCTGAAAGGGTCCGGGTGGCCCTGTACCAGGGCGTGGTAGGTCTTTTTCACGGTTCGGTCCCGGAAAGCATTCTTGAGCACGGTGTAGCCGCGCTCGGAGGCCGCGACCACCATGGCCCCAGAGGTGCCCACATCCAGGCGGTGAACGATGCCCTTGCGCTCCGGTGGGCCGGAGGTGGAGATCCGGAAACCGGCGGCGGCCAAGCCACCGATCACACTCGGACCATCCCACCCAACAGTCGGGTGGGCGGCCACCCCGACCGGCTTATCCACCACGATGAGATCATTATCGGAGTAGAGGATGTTCATGCCCTCGATCAATTCGACCTTGGGCAGAAGAGGTACTTCGGGCTCCGGAAGGAGCACATCCAGCCAGGAACCGGCGGTCAGTCGCTCTGATTTACCCACGGCAACACCATTGACCTCGACATCACCGGCGGTGGCGAGATCAGCGGCGACGGTGCGGGAGAAGCCGAGCAGCTTGGCCAGCGCGGCGTCGACACGCATGCCCTCTAATCCCTCGGGCACATGCAGGGTTCGTGAATCACGGCTCATCGGATACCTCCCTCGGTTGTTTCAACGGCAGCGGTCTCATGCTCCGCACGCTCCTTACGGGACTCGCGGATCTCCTCGGAGAACATGGCGATCACGAAGACGATGACACCGACGGTGATAGCGCTGTCGGCGATATTGAATACCGCGAAGTTCCCCACCGAAATGAAATCCACGACATGGCCGAGGAAGAACTGTGGTTCGCGGAAGAGGCGGTCAAGGAGATTTCCGGCGGCGCCACCGGCGATCAGCGCCAGGCCGAAGCCGACCCAGCGGTCAGTCACGCGGGGGGAATAGATGGCCACGCCGAGAATGAAGACAATCTGGATGCAGGTGAACAGCCAGGTTGACCCCGCTCCCATGGAGAAGGCCGCGCCGGGGTTGAAGAGGAGGTAGAAACGGAACCAATCACCGATGACCCCCACCGGTTCTCCCGGTTCCAGCCAGTTGAGCATGATGGTTTTGGTGATCTGATCGATGATCGCGGTGATGATAACCACCAGAGCCATCATCGGGATAAAGCTCCTACCTTTAATTCGCACGATCCCATCATTCCCCATCGACACCGCAAAACTCCACCCGGGTACCGGCACGGTATCTTGGATTCTGTGCGCCTCAACCCGATTTTCCGCCCCGATCACCATCCTTCACGCCGGAGCCTCACCCGCTCACTGACTGTGGTGCTCACCGCCTCCGCCCTCTTCCTCAGCGCCTGTGGCACTGAGGAAGAAAACACCGGAGCCGAGGTCGAACAGGCTGTTGCCCTGGCCGTTGACCCCGCGCGAGTGATGGTTCAGGACACCGGTCAACGCCCCGGACGGCTGTTGGAGTTCAATGACCTCGCCACCGAAAGCAGTGACACCACCCTCACCGTCTCCCAAGGTTTCAACCAGACCGTAGCCACCGCCGAAGCCGTCGATGTCGCCGCGCCAGCTGCCGGTGATTTTCAGGGTGCCGAGGTGGACACCGTGACCCTGCCGCTGAGTGCGGAGACCATGGTTGCCGGGGAACCTGAGAACGAGATTGAATTGGTGGCGGACCGCAGTGTGGAACTACGGCTGGGCACCCCCACCCACAGTGACGCCACCTTGAATGAGGATCTGGCCACTGCCGCCGGGTTCACGCTGGGGATGCGCAGCAATAACAACGGCCAGACCACCACCGTGCAGCTGGCCGCACCGGTGGATGCCACCGACATCGGCCGGCAGACCGCCGAATCGGCGCTGATGAAGATGCTCTCCCTGCCGGTGGTCTTTCCCGATGAGCCGATCGGCCCGGGCGCGATCTGGAGTGTGGACAGCCGGGTCACCGGCGAGGCCACGCTGCTCCAGACCACCACCTATACCCTCAACGAGGTCGCCGGGGAACAGTTGGAACTCGGTGT
The DNA here is from genome assembly GCF_052266655.1 of Corynebacterium sp. A21. NCBI lineage: Bacteria > Bacillati > Actinomycetota > Actinomycetes > Mycobacteriales > Corynebacteriaceae > Corynebacterium > Corynebacterium sp. A21. The sequence continues at coordinate 340,135 of NZ_JBQPQY010000001.1, read as the reverse complement.
CAGCGTCTCTCAGCGGCCAGCCCTGGGCGCGCTCTCCCTGGAAGGCCAGGAAGGAGTGGCGGCAGGTGAAGCCGGCACCCTCAATGTGCTCAACTCCAACACTTCCAGCTCCGGGTCCCTGAGCATTGACCTGAGCAAGCCACTGCCGGTGGCCGGACGGGTCGATTTCACCACCCGCGTGATCTACGGAAGTGGGGATTCTGAGATCCAGGTGGTGCAGGATTCCTATTCGACGCTCGACTTTGGCTGAGTTTCTGCGCTAAGCTGATCCACCATGAAGATCCTTCACTGATTCCGCAGCCCTCATTCACCGGACAGTTCCGGCCCGTGGCCCCAATTCGAGCGCGCTGATATCTTATGGCGTGACTCCTCATCTTGGCGTGCCCGGCCGTAGATTGAAGGATCTTTTTTCATGCCTAGTTCTGCATCTCACCACCTCAAGCTCGACGGCCTCAGCTTCTCCTACCCCGGCCGTCGGGTACTCACCGACATCAGCTTCACCGTTCCCGCCACCAAGGTCATCGGGTTGATCGGCGAGAATGGTGCCGGCAAGTCCACGCTCCTACAGCTGATCGCCGGGTATCTGGAGCCCGATCTCGGGGAGATCACCACTCCCCCGACCACCGGTTTCATCTCCCAGGAGACGGAACTTTCCTTCGATTCACCGGCCAGTGCCCTGATTGATCAGGCGGTCGCCGAACTGCGCGCCATTGAGAGCCAGATCGAGGAGCTGGCCGCTGATCTGGAGGCACCGGGCGCGGCTGACGCCTTCGATAATGCGCTGGCCCGGGCGGAGGAGGCCGGGGTCTGGGAACTTGATTCCCGGATCGCCACGGTCCTGGCGGGACTCGGGCTGGCACAGCTTGATCCCGCCACCACTCTCGGTGAAATGTCCGGCGGTCAGCGTCGACGATTCGCGCTGGCAGCGCTGCTGCTTCGGCCAGTGGATGCACTGGTCCTCGATGAGCCCACCAACCACCTTGATGATGACGCGGTGGACTTCCTCATCGGAGAACTCCGCTCTTTCCCCGGTCCGGTGTTGGTGGCCAGCCATGACCGCCACTTCCTCGATGAGGCGGTCGACGGTCTCGTCGATCTGGATCCCGCACTCGGTCCGGAGGGTGGGGCCGGTGATCCCCTGCGTCAGGGAGCGGTCTACGGAGGAGCGTTCTCCGAGTACCTAGCTACCCGTGAGGATGCCCGCCGCCGCTGGGCCAGTGACTTCGCCGCCCAAGAATTCGAGCGCGAGCGCCTCGAAGGCCAGACCGGGCAGGGGGAAGCTGATATCTTCCACTCCACAGAGAGCAAGTCCGAGGCGAAGATCACGAAGAAATTCTACGGTGACCGGGCGGCCAAAACCCTGGGTAACCGACTGCGTTCGGCCCGTAACCGGCTTGAGGCGCTGGAGCGTTCGGAAATCCCCGCCCCTCCGGAGCGGCTGCGTTTCCACGGCATCCCACCGCACCCGGAGCTCACCGCGCTGGGGGTGCCAGCGGTGGTGGCCAAGGAGATTACCGTCGCAGGGCGGCTGAGTCCCCTCAGCCTGAAATTGCAGCCCGGGGAGCACCTGCTGATCCAGGGGCCAAACGGCACCGGTAAGTCCACCTTCCTCCTGGTGCTCAGCGCTGAGCTGGCGACCACTGACGGCGAGTTACTGGTGCCGGAGGAATTGAGCATCGCCCGGCTGGCACAGGATGATCACTGGCCGGATCTGAGCCGCAGTGCCGCCGATATCTACGCCTCGGCGCTGAAACAGTCCGCAACCCCTGATCTGGTGGAGATGGGACTGTTGGACCGCGAAACCGTCGAGCGTCCTATCGGGGAGCTTTCCCTGGGGCAGCGTCGTCGTGTGTCACTGGGACTGATCCTGGCCAGCCCGCCAGACCTGCTGCTGCTGGATGAGCCGACCAACCATCTGTCCCTGGCGCTGGCAGAGGAATTGGAGCAGGCCCTGCTGAGCTTCCCCGGAACCTTGATTCTGGCCACCCATGACCGGTGGATCCGACGCCGCTGGGAAAAGCACGAACGCGGCCGGATGTTGACTCTCCAGCCGCGCGAGTAATTACCGAGCTACTGGACCGGAGCTTCCTCCACCGGGATTTCCCCGGCAGGAGCTTCCTCCACCGGGGTCTGCGCCAGGCACATCTCCGGCACCTGGGAAGGGTCAACGGTGTTAGTGATCAGGGAGCAGGCCCAGGATTGGGAGAGCTTCCAGGAGTCATCCTCGTAGATGAACTCGACATTCTCGGCGACCTGCGGGTCACGGTCCGGGAGGCTGAAGTTCACGGTCGCCAGGACGGAGTCCGGGGTGAAGCCAGGCAGCACCGGGTCGACAACCTGAAAGTCTGCGCCGGAATCCTGCTTGGAGGCAGCCATGGTCTCGAAGAGCTCCGGTGCGGTCTCACCGCCTTGGACGGTGTGGACCTTCTGCTCGATCGTCAGGTTCGGATCGGAGGCAACCGCAATGATCTCGTTGAGATCGACAGCACTGGGCAGTTCGGGGGCGGCGGCGGTCTCGGAGGACTGCGCTGCGGTGGTGGAGCTGGTGGTGTCGGTGTTCTCTTCTCCGCTACCGCAGGCAACCAGGGAAAGCCCGGCTACCAGGACTGCGGTGGCGGCGGTGATCTTGGAAAGCTTCACTTTTCTCCTCGCGTTCTCGACGCCCGTTCAAGTCTGGGATTGCCTACGGCAATAGTCGGCGCCGATGGATCACAGTGATACTACACGCTATGAATCGAGGAAGCTCAGCGCTATGGCATTCTGGGGCACATGAGTTCTTCCACCGCAGTCAACCCCGCGAAGATCATGGTCCTGACCACCGGCGGCACCATCGCCTGCACCCAGGGGCCGGAGGGCGCCCTCATTCCGACGGTCAGCGGCCGGGAACTGGTGGCAGGACTGTCCACCCGCTTCGATCCCGCCACCACCTCCTTCCAGGTCAGGGAGCTGAACCGGCTGGATTCCTCATCGATGACCCTCGAGGATGTGGATGAGGTCATCGCTGCGGTGCACACCGCCCTCCAGGATCCGACGGTGACCGCGGTGGTGGTCACCCACGGCACCGACACGATGGAGGAGACGGCGGTTGCGGTAGATGCCTTCCACACCGACCCCCGCCCGGTGGTCTTCACCGGTTCGCAGCTGCCCTTCGACGCCGCGGGGGGCGACGGTCCGGAAAACCTCTTCGAGGCGGCGGTCGTCGCCACCGATCCCGCCGCCCGTGGCCTCGGCGTGCTGATCGTTTTCGGCCATGCGGTCCTCCCGGCCCGCGGGGCCCGCAAAGTACACACCAGCGCGCTGGCGGGTTTCGCCACCACCGCCCCGGCAGATCATCCTCGCCCGGCGCCGCTCCCCCGCCCGGTACCGCTTTTCGACGCCCGGGTGGACATCATCGCCGCCTGGCCCGGCGCCCCACGCACCCAGGTGGCGGCCGCCCTGGCCAGTGGAGCCCGGGGGCTGGTGGTCGCCGGACTCGGCGCCGGAAATGTCGGCTCCGAGCTGGGCGCAGCTTTAGGCGAAGCTCTAGATGCCGGGATTCCGGTGGTCATCAGCACCCGCGTGCCTAATGGTGAGGTGCACGGTTCCTATGGCGGGGCTGGCGGCGGTGCCACCCTCGCGGCCAAGGGTGCGGTGGGTTCCGCCCACTACCGCCCGGGCCAGGCCCGGATGCTGTTGGCCGTGGCGTTGGCCGCCCAGGTTGATCCGGCACGGGTGTTCTAATGGCCCTCCTCACCGAGATCTACCAGCAGGCTGCCCCCTATCTGGTGGTGGCGGTGATCATCTTCGTCTCGATCTCCGCGTATCGGCGTGGTGCCCGGGAACCCTGGCTTTTGTTGATCGCGCTGATCGCTGCAGGTCTGGCCTTCGTCTTCCCGCCGCTGATCCTGCTGGCTACCTTGTTGTACTGGTTGGTGCTGCGGGCCCGTGATGAGGAGCCCGAACTCTAATCCCAGTCAAGGCTGTCGACCGGATCTGCGGGTTGTAGCTCCGCATCATCTGCCTTGAAGGATCGGGTGAGCCCCCGGGTAGTGGTGCGGGTTTCGAAGCGGACCGACACCACCCCATGCCCGGCGCCCTGCACCCAGCCGTGCCCGAACTCCGGATGCCACACATCCTGGGTCGCTCGCCAGCCCGGCGCCACCTCGCTGATCTCAGATTCAGGTTCCGGTTGGGGGTTGGCGCGCACCCCGGACTCATAGTCACTGTCCGGCGGCGGAGGCACCACCACCTGCTGATCCAGTTCCGGGAAGAGGATATTCTGCCGCGCCTCCTCCAACCCGGAGAAAGACACCCCCACCAGCCGGATCGGCCCGAGTTCCTCCGGATAACGTACCAACCGGAAGGCGGTGGCCATCAGCGTGCCCAGCTCATCGGTGGCATAGGGCAGCGTGAGCGAACGGGACTCGATGCGGAAGTCCGCCATCCGGAGTTTGACGCTGACCGTCCGGGCGCCTCGGCCGTCGCGAAGCAGCCGGCGATGTGCCTCCTCCCCGGCGCGGGTGATCGCGGCATCGACCTGCCCCCGGGCCTGCAGATCCACCGGATAGGTGTGTTCCGAGGAGATCTGCTTGGCCTCGGCGCGTGGTTCCACTGGACGGTCATCCTCCCCATGGGCCAGCCGCCATAGCCCCAGACCGATGGTCGATCCCAGGCTGATCTCCACTTCCTTGCGCGAAAGTGCCGCCAGATCAGCGATCGTCACCACACCGAGTTGATTCAGCTTGGTCTTGGTCACCGGGCCCACTCCCCAGAGGGCTTCCACCGGCATCGGCCCGAGCACCCTGTCCTGATCTGCCCGCGGCAGAACGAACACCCCATCCGGTTTCGCCTCACCCGAGCCGATCTTGGCGTACTGCTTACCACTGCCCGCCCCGATCGAGGAAGGCAATCCGGTTTCCTCCCGGATCACCGCCCGCAGATGATGCGCCCAGTCGGTGACCTCCGCTGGAGTAGCGCCGACCAGTTCTCCGGGTTCCAGGAAAGCCTCGTCAATGCTGAGCTGCTCAATCACCCCGGCTTCCCTGGCAACGATCTCAAAGACCCGGCGTGAGGCGGTGGAATAGACCGCATGGCGGGGAGTGACCACCACCGCACCAAAACCCACCAGTGCCTTGGCCTGATGCATGGGCATCGCGGAACGGGCACCGAATTTCCGGGCTTCATAGGAGGCCCCGGCGACGACACCACGGCCGCTGCCCCCGCCGACCAGCACCGGGCGGCCCTTCAGCGTAGGACGGGTCAGCTGCTCCACAGATGCGAAAAACGCGTCCATGTCAATGTGTAGTACCCAGCGTTCCATCACCCCTCAGCGTATCTGTTCACCCTGGATCTTCAGTATCGCGGTCGCCGTCAGCGCCACCTGCCGGTTGGTGTCCGTCTGTAGTTCGCGGAGGATCTCGGCGACCTCCGCACCGGGGAACTCAGCCAACGCCTGGGTCAGTCGGGCCCGGGCCGGATCCCCCGGTGGGCGCTCCCGCAGCTCCCGATGAAATTGCCCGATCAGCGGTGTCCTCGTGGCCAGGTCACCACGGACGATGGTGGCCAGCGCTTCGGCGGCAGTGACATCGGAGTTTCCCTCGAGGAGCATGGCCAAAAGCTCCGGGATCGCCCGCGGATCGGCCTGCTGTGCCAGGGCGAGTGCGGCCAAGGAACGGACCTCCGGATCAGTGTCCTGCAACGCCTGGAATAGCCCGGGCAGGCGTTGACCAGACTCAGCGAGGATCCGCACCGCCCGACGCCGGATCTCGACATCACGAGAATCCAGCCCTCGGGCAACGGCCACCAGTGCCGGCTCCCCAGCCTGGAGCACCGCCCAGCTCAGGGCACCGGCAACGTTGAGATTGCCCTCCCGCAGGGCCGACTCCGCCAGCGCCACTGCCGGTGGGGCCGCCTGACCCCCGACTGAGAGTGCGGCGTTCTGCCGCTGGGCTGGCTCCGGGGAACGCAGCCCCTGCAGCAGTTCAATGACACCGAGCACCGTCTCCCAATCCGGTGCGCCCGCTGCCTGTACCGCCCGCAACCGGGAGAGCAGTTCCCGCTCCCGCAGCAACCGTTGCCGGGTATCAGAGATCAGCTCGGCGACCAGGTGCTGCGGATTAAAACCCGGATCCTCCAGTGCTCCCTTGACCTCCTGCAGGGACATTCCTAAAGTGCGCAGGCTCTCTATGTGGAAGATCCGGCGTAGGTCCGCTTCCCCATACTCTCGGTATCCGCCTGAGGTGCGCCCGGAAGGTTCCAGCAGCCCGAGGGATTCATAGTGGCGCAGCATCCGGGCACTGACACCGGTGCGGTGGGCGATCTCTCCGATCAACATGTCCTAATTGTCGAGGTTCGGCCCCAAGGCGGCAACCCGCTTCGCGGCTTCGAGATCGGCGAGGAAGTCAGCGTCCGGGTCCGACAACAGCTGCCAAGTCGCCTGGGCGTGGGCCTTCACCGCCGGATCCGGGTGCTCCCGGTGGCGCAGGATGATCGGCTCCGCGGCCTCCCCCAGTTCCGCCAGCACCCGGCTGAGGCTACGTTGGATCTCCGGGGTGCCCTGCCCCAACTCCCGGGCTAGTTCCCCGGCGAGCCAGGTGGTCTCCCCCGCCGGGACCACCGCCAGTGCGGATCGCCAGGCGGTCGAGGCTACTTCTACGTCGGGGTCGTGTAATAGCCCGGTGTGCAGCGCAGGCCAGGTTGCCGGGTCCTTGATCTTGGACAGGGTGTGCAGTGCCTGGCTCCGTGCCCGGGGGCGGGGGTCTGCCAGCTGCTCGAGCAGCACCGGAACTGTGAGCTGTGCGGGCAGTCGGGTCAGGGCCCAGGTGAGCATGTCCCGGACGAAGAAGTCCGGTTCGACGGCGAAGCGCTGCACCAGCGGTTTCAGGTAGCCGGGATCCGGATGGGTGCCGGCGGCGAGGGCGGCCCGAAGGCGCGTCGAGGGCTCGGGGGCGGCGAGGGCGGCAATCAATGTCGTGTTCATACCCTTGAGTACACCGCCTACCACTGTGTGAAGGTCAAGGCTTTCGCAATGCGACGGCCACAACCACTAACCCGATTCCCGCTGTTTCCGCCGGGGACAGCCACTGTCCCAGTGCCAGCGCCCCGATCACCGCCGCGACCAACGGGAGGATCGCCTGCAGCAGCGCGAAATAGGTCGAGCCCGCCATCCGCAGCACAATCTGATCGAGGCTATAGGGTATCGCCGCGGAAAGCAGTCCCAGACCGGCGGCCAGACCCAGCACCTGCATTGGCGGCATCTCGACGGTGGCCGGCCACAGCCACAGCATCAGGGGCAGCATCACCACCGCCGCCCAGAAGAAACCCGTGGCCATCGAGGAACGCGAGGTGGCCACATCACCCGAGATCCGGGATCCGACGACAATATAGGCCGCCCACAGACCACCGGCGAGCAGAGCGAAGAGAATGCCGTCCGCCGAGCTGGACCAACTCGCCCCCGAGATCACCAGCACACCGATCCCGGCCAGTGCCAGCGCGGCCCAGTCACGCGCTGAACGCGACCCCCAGGCTGCCACCAAGATGGGGCCGAGGAATTCGATGGCCACTGCGGTGCCCATGGGCAGCCGGGCGATCGCCTCATAGAAGGTCATGTTCATACCCAGGGTGACGATGCCGTACACCGCCGCCCGGAAACCGGCCTGGCCGATGAAGTCCCGCAGCTGAGGTCGGTTGAGCACAATGAGGATCACCGCGGCGGCGGCGATACGGAACCAGGCGACGAGCACCGGCGGGAAGATGTTGAACAGTCCCACCGCGATGGCGGCACCGGCGTAGAGCGAAACCCCGGAGATGACCATGACCGCCGGAGAAAGCACTCGGTTGTTCATGTCCGCGAGTTTAGCGGCCCGTCAAACCGGGCCAGACAACAGCTGTGGAGAACTCCGGTGTTCCACAGTTTCCGTGTCGGGGCCGGTGACGCGACTGTTCCCGGGGGTCGGGGCCGTTAACCTCCGGGGCATGGGAATTGATGAGTTGCTGGCCGCCGTGGCCACCCGGGGTGTGGAGCTGGCGCGTTACTGCCACTCGCTGACCCGCGGCAGTGCGCGGGCCCGGCAGCTGATCGCAGATCGCTTCGCTGTTCCCGGTGCCACGGCGGGGCGGTGGCTCAACCTCGCCCGCGAACTCTTCGGCCCACTGGCGCCGGCCGGGGAAAAGCTGCTTCGCGACGCCACCGTCGCCCACGCCGAGACCTCCGAGCTGAGCATCGATGTCCTCCTGGTGATCAACTCCGCGCTGCGCCACCGGTTGCCGGGAGCTCCGCTGAGCCGGGAGCAGCTTCGCGCAGAGTTGGTGGCCAAGGCCGGTGGCATGGGCGTCGATGCGGTGAAGACCATGGCCAATGCCCGGATCCGCGAGATCAACCAGGGTGTCGACGCCGCACCCGCCCCCACCCGCCGCTACTTCCGCGCCTCCGGGTCGACTGATGCCCGCGGGATGCGTTACGCCACGGTATGTCTGCCCGAGGCTGATATGTCGACGCTGGTGCGCTCACTACACACCCGGGCCCAGCAGCTGCGTACCTCAAACCGGGAGCTGAGCCACCAGCAGGCCATGGCTGACGCCCTGATGACCCGGGCCGGTGGCGCCGACCCCGGCTCCCATTGGCTGCAGCCCGCAGTATTGATGACCATGGATGACCTGAACGGTCGTGGCGACGGGACCTTCGCCACGACCAACGGAACGTTGATCACCGCTGCGGAATATGCGGCGCAAAAGCTCGCCCCCTATGGCCTATGTCTGGTCTACGACAAGGAGGCGCAACCAGTGGATCTGTTCCGCATCCGGCGTATCGCCAGTGATAAGCAACGGGCGCTGATCTCACTCGATCAGCTGCTGTGCACTGACCCGGACTGCACGCATACCGCAGCCACCTGCCAGATCCACCATATTCAGTCCTGGGCCCGGGGTGGGCAGACGAATCTATCCAACCTCGTCGCGGCCTGCGCCACGCATAACGCCCGGAATGACGATGACCCGACCCGACCGCGCAACGGACGTCTGGTCCGATGCCCGGACACGGGCCGGGCGGGGTGGGAACCACCTGACGGGGGTCCGATCAGGTTCAATCCCCATCCAATCACCGCCAGATCAGGTCGGAGCTGGGCGCTGTCTAGGACCGCTTCGTCACGGTCGCCGTGACGCCCTTGAGGACCTCGTGTGCCTTCACACCGAGGTCCTCCTCAAGGATCTCAAATTCGGTCGCGAGCACCTCAGCGGCGATGTGAGCGGCGTGCAGATTAGCCCACTCGCGCTTTTCAGCCGGGACCGAGAGCTTGACGCTGATCCGGTCAGACACCTCGAAACCGGAGGCCTTGCGGGCGTCCTGTAGGCCACGGATGGCATCGGCGGCCCAACCCTCGGCCTCGAGTTCCTCGCTCAGGGTCATGTCAAGGACGACCAGGCCGTCTTCGCCGTCGATCTGGGCGGTTGAGTCCGGGTTCGCGGCAACCAGTCGCTCGCTGAACTCACCGGTCTGCAGCTCGATGCCATCGGCGATCACGGTCTCACCTTCTCGGGTGTAGTTGCCGGATTTCACCGCCTTGATGACCTTCTGGACGTCGCGGCCCAAACGCGGTCCGGCGACCTTGGCGTTGACGACGACCTCGAAAGTACCCACCGAGTCCACGTCATCGGTCAGCTCGATCTCCTTGACGTTGACCTCATCGCGGATGATATCGGCGAATTCGGCCAGCTTGGCGGAATCAGGCAGCGCCACGGTCAACTTCGGCAACGGCAGTCGGTTGCGCAACTTGTGGGCCTTGCGCACCGAAGAAGCGGCCGAGCAGACACCACGGATGGCGTCCATGGCGGCAACCAGGTCGGAATCGGCCGGGATGGCAGCGGCCTCCGGGTAGTCGGTCAGGTGGACCGAGCGGCCACCGGTCAGTCCGCGCCAGATGACCTCCGCGAGGTAAGGCAGCAGCGGTGCCGCCACCCGGGTCAGGGTCTCCAGCACGGTGTAGAGGGTGTTGAAGGCCTCCGGGTGCTCGTCATCGCCCGCCCAGAAACGGTCACGGGAACGACGCACATACCAGTTGGTCAGGGCATCGGAGAAGCTACGCACTTCATCGCAGGCACGGGAAATATCGGTGTTGTCCAGGGCCTCTGAGACATCGGCCACCAGGTCGTGCAACTTGGCCAGGATGTAGCGGTCGAGGACATTGGTGGAGTCCACGGACCATTGTGCTGGCTTGGAGGAGTAGAGCTGCAGGAAGGTGTAGGCGTTCCACATCGGCAACAGTGCCTGGCGGACCCCCTCACGGATGCCCTGCTCGGTGACGACCAGGTTGCCGCCGCGCAAGATCGGGGAGCTCATCAGGAACCATCGCATGGCATCGGAGCCATCCCGGTCAAAAACCTCGTTGACGTTGGGATAGTTTCCCTTGGACTTGGACATCTTCTGACCGTCATCGCCCAATACGATGCCGTGGGCCACGACCTTCTTGAAGGCGGGACGGTCAAACAGCGCCACTGAAAGTACGTGCAGCAGGTAGAACCAGCCGCGGGTCTGGCCGATGTATTCGACGATGAAGTCCGCCGGGGCGTGATCCTCGAACCACTCTTTGTTCTCAAAGGGGTAGTGGAACTGCGCGAACGGCATGGAGCCGGAGTCGAACCAGACGTCAAGGACGTCGGTGACCCGGCGCATGGTGGATTTTCCGGTCGGATCATCCGGGTTCGGTCGGGTCAGTTCATCGATGTCGGGGCGGTGCAGCGACTTCGGGCGGACACCGAAGTCAGCCTCGAGTTCCTCGAGGGAGCCGTAGACGTCTACGCGCGGGTACTCGTCATTATCGGAGACCCAGGCCGGGATCGGGGATCCCCAGTAGCGGGAACGGGAGATGTTCCAGTCGCGGGCACCTTCCAGCCATTTGCCGAACTGACCGTCGCGGACGTGGCCCGGCATCCACTCGATCTCGGTGTGGTTGAGCTCGACCATGCGGTCGCGGATGGATACCACATCGACGAACCAGGAAGGCAGCGCCATGTAGATCAGCGGCTCACCGGAACGCCAGGAGTGCGGGTAGGAGTGCTCGATGGTGGCGTGGCGGACAACCCGACCCGCCGCCTTGAGGTCCTTGATGATGTCCTTGTTCGCGTCGAAGACCAGCAGCCCGGCATAGTCCGGGACCAGGCTGGTGAACTTGCCGTCCATGTCGACAGGGATGACCACGCCGATGCCATTAGCCTTGCAGATGGCCATATCGTCCTCACCGAAAGCCGGAGCCTGGTGGACGACACCGGTGCCGTCCTCGGTGGTGACGTAGTCGGCCAGCAGCACGCGGAAGGCGTTGTTCTCGGCTTCTTCGGCGAAGTAGTCGAAAACCGGCTGGTAGGTGAAGCCGGCGAGCTCGGCACCGGGGAGGGTGAGCAGCACCTCGGCGTCTTCGCCCAGTTCCTTGGCATGCGCCCCTCGGAGAGCATCGGCCATGATCAGGGTCTGGCCCGCGAACTCAGCCACCCCGGACTCGCCCACCTTCACGGCGGCGTAATCAACCGCAGGGTTGACCGCTAACGCCAGGTTGGAGGGCAGGGTCCAGGGGGTGGTGGTCCAGGCGATGAAGGCGGCGTCGGAAAGTTCCGGGTGCGCGGCGAGAGTTGCCTCGGCGGCGGTTCCGGCATCAGCACCGGTGACCGGCATCGTCACGGTCAGGGTCGGATCCTGGCGCATCTTATAGGAGTCATCCAGGCGGGTCTCCTGGTTCGACAGCGGAGTGTGCTCGGCCCAGGAATAGGGCAGCACGCGGAAACCCTGGTAGATCAGGCCCTTGTCATAGAGCTGCTTGAAGGCCCAGATCACGGATTCCATGTAGGACAGGTCCATGGTCTTGTAACCGTTCTCAAAGTCCACCCAGCGAGCCTGTCGGGTGACGTATTCCTCCCATTCTTTGGTGTACTGGAGGACAGAGGAGGCACAGTACTCGTTGAACTTGGCCAGACCCATCTGCTCGATCTCGCCCTTGTCCTTGATACCCAGCTGCTTCTCGGCCTCAAGCTCGGCGGGAAGACCGTGGGTGTCCCAACCGAAGACGCGGGGCACGTGGTAGCCGCGCATCGTCTTGAAACGGGGGACGATGTCCTTGACATAGCCGGTCAGCAGGTGGCCGTAGTGCGGCAGGCCGTTGGCAAAGGGCGGGCCGTCATAGAAGACGTACTCCTCGCAGCCTTCACGCTGCTTAATCGAAGCTTGGAAGGTCTCGTCCTCATCCCAGAACTTGAGGACGTTTTCCTCCATTTCGGGGAATCGGGTAGACCCACCAGACAGGTCCACCTTCGGGTAGACCCCACCTACGGATTCGCTCATTGGCGTCGACAACTCCTTCTATTCACCCACAACGACGGACTGCAGGGGCGCCATCCCCAACTGGGGACGCGCGGTACCACCCTGCTTGGATGAGCGCACCGGAAAGTACGCTCATCCCACTTCATTGTGTGGCGAAGGTATGTCACGGTCCTACCCGTCCGGCTCTACTGGGTCACCGATCGGCGACTGTTCTTCCGGATGCTCCCCGGTGATGGCCGGATCTTCGCGTGGACGCCCCCAGGATCAATCAGCCGGGACGTTACAGCTGCCAAGTGTAGCGCACCGATTCGGAAGTTTCGGAATCACTATGAAGAAAAACACCGCACTCCCCCGCTACCCGGTGAGGGGCTGCGAGGGAGTGCGGTGGAGGTGGTCTCAGAACTTAGTTCTGGCGCTCCGGCTCACCCTGCGGAGCAGAGGAACCACGGCTGTCGAGCTCGTCGAGCTGGCTCTGCAGCAGGGTCTTCAGGCGGGTGCGGTACTCGCGCTCGAAGACACGCAGCTCGGAGATGCGGGTCTCCAGGGCGGTCTGCTGACGCTTGACCGTGGACATGATCTCGTTGTGCTTACGCTCGGCGTCGGCCTGCAGGGCAGCGGCCTTCTCCTCAGCTTGACGGATCTGTGCCTCGGCGCGGGAGTTAGCCTCGTCGATGGTGTTCTTGGCTTGGGTGTTCGCACTGTCGACGGTGTTCTTGGCCTGGGTGTCAGCCTCGGAGAGCTGCTTCTGGGACTGCGCCTCAGCCTCGGAAACCAGGGTCTTGGCGCGGGTGTCAGCCTCGTTCAGCTGCTTCTCGGCGGCGTTGCGGGCCTCATCCAGCATGGACCGGGACTCAGCCTGCGCCTCAGTGGTCAGGCGGTCAGCCATCTCCTGGGCCAGGCCCAGGACCTTGGCGGCCTGCATGTGGGTGTCAGCGCTGGCGACACCGACTGCGCCGACGGCGGCGGTAGCAGCAACAGGCTTCTGGGAAGCTGCAGCCTTGGCGGCTTCGGCGTCCTTGCGGGCGGCCTTGGCTTCTTCCTGAGCCTTCTGCAGCTCAGCCTTGGCGGCTTCGGCGTCCTTGCGGGCGGCCTTGGCTTCTTCCTGAGCCTTCTGCAGGGCGGCGGTATCAACACCGGACTTGGTGTTGTTCCCCGTGGCTGCATCCTTGGCCTTGGCGGCTTCCTTGCGGGCCGCCTCAGCCTCAGAGCGGGCCTTCTCAAGCTCCGTCTGATTCGATTTGCGTGCCTCGGTGAGCTTGGCGTCGTACTCGGCGCGGATCTTCGCTTCTACGTCCTTGCGGACGGCGGCCTCATCAACGGAAGCAGCTGAGCCACCAGCGGCAACAACGCCACTCTTCGGAGACTTCTCAAGTTCTTCGGAGTGCTGGCGCAGATCGTCATTTTCTTCCTGCAGCTGAGCCAGTGTGTCCTCGACGAGATCGAGGAACTGGTCAACCTCGTCTTCGTTGTAGCCACGCTTGCCGATCGGCGGCTTACTAAAAGCGACATTGTGCACGTCTGCTGGTGTCAGCGGCATTAGCGTTCCCTTCGAGTTCTATCTGTCCCATTGACAAGTTGTAGGGCGTTCCCACACTTGAATTTCACATCATAATACGTTGTTTAAGGCCCGAGTCTACCCTGCAACACTCCCCCCTGTGGCCGAGCCGCACCGAGAATTCTCTTCGGGGGGTCGAAATCACGCAGATTCCCTCCCTACCTCAGGGGCCCCATTGGCCACTTCAGCCACGGTTTCCCCAGGAACGGGGGCGGATCAGAAAAAGACCGCCTGCACCACAATCTGCAGGACCATCACGATGAAGAAGAGCACGATGACCGAGATATCGAGGGCCACACCGCCCATCCGAACCGGCGGAATCAGCTTGCGTAGTGCCTTCACCGGCGGATCGGTGATCTGGAAGATCGGCTCAGCGATGAAGATGAACCAACGCGGTGGCTGGAAGTTGCGCGAGAAGGACTGGATCATCTCGATCACCAGGCGCGCAATCAGCAGGAGAACAAAGATCCGGAGGATCACATAAAGGATAATTCCGATGAACGTCACGGGACCGAGCCTAATGCACTGCCCCCGTCTGATGCGAGGCCGGGGATTCAGCGACAAGTACCCCGCCACAAAGGACGGGGTACTTCAAACCATCAGATGACTGCCGCGCCCGGTGTTAGCGCAGGCGAGCGGCGCGTTCGAGCTCACGCTGGGAGACGTTGGCGGTCTCCGGAACGATGGCGAAGACGCGGCCCTCAACCTTTTTCATGGTGCCACGCAGCGCGAAGCACAGGCCGGCGGCGAAATCGACCAGGCGGGTGGCCTCAGCCTTGTCCATGTCGCTCAGGTCAAAAACCACGACGTCGCCATCGCGGAAAGGCTCACCGATGCGGGCGGCTTCCTTGTAGGAGCGCAGTTCCACCGGAACAATGGTGGCGGCGTAGGAGGCCGGCTCCGGTGCCGGTGCCGGTGGGTAGTCCTCGTAGTCCTGGCGGGGTGCGTGGGCATAAGCCGCAGAGCCCTGGGTCTCCCCGTAACGGCCGCCTTCGGAGTAGTAGGCATCGTCCTGCTCCATGTCGATGGGAGTAAGACCGAAAAATTCTTTGGCGCTCTTCATGATTGACATTGCGGTGTCCCCTTAACAATGTGTGAGATTATGCAGCTTGCGGCAGTTTCTAGGCGGATTGCTGTCTACCGTAGCGGCCTATTTCCGAATATAGCCGTTCCGACACGCACGATATCGGAGCCCCCGCAAATCGCTGTCTCCAAATCCCCGGACATCCCGGCAGAAAGCCTGAGTCCCTCCCCCAGCCCGTCCCGGATTCCGGCGGCCCACGCGAACACCGCTGCGGGATCAGCTCCCAAGGGCGGCACGCACATCACCCCGGCCAGCTCGAGATGCTCCGACTCCCGCAGCACTGCCGCAAGCTTATCGACGTCCGCGGCTACCGCACCTCCACGGGACGTGTCACCGTCAGCGCTGAGCTGAATGAAGCAGGGAAGAACCGGGCTGCTCCGCTCGCCGCGCTCCAGCGCCAGGGCCATACCGCGCTCCAACCCGAGGATGAGCTTCTCACTGTCGATGCTGTGCACCGCCGCTGCCCAGCGTGCCACCGAGTTCGCCTTCTTGCTCTGGATCTGTCCGATCATGTGCACCTGCGCCTCAGGCACCGCCGCCGCTTTGACACGGGCCTCCTGTTCGCGGTTCTCCGCGACCACCGGGTAGCCGAGCTCCACCAGATGGCGGAGATCTTCGGCGGGATGGAACTTACTCACCGGGAGCAGCTGTACCTTCTCCCCCTCCCGGCCGGCCTTGATCAGCGCGGCGTCGATACGTTCCTGTACCCGTGCGATATTGCCCGCCAGTTCTATGCGGCGGGCACCTTTCTCAGTGTTCAATTCGCTTCCTTAATGTTCTAGGGCAGCCACACCAGGCCGGCCTGGCGCCCGGTGGTGCCCTCACGGCGATAGGAGAAGAAGGTCTCGTCCTCGATGGTGCAGCGCGGATCCGAGTCGATAGCGCTCACCCCCAGGCTGAGCAGCTGGCGGATCAGCCCGGCCCGGACATCGACTCCCCAGGTGCCCTTGGTGGTGCGGGTGCGGGAACCGGGGAGCTTGGACTCGACATCATCCGCCATCTCCTTCGGGACCTCATAGTTCTTTCCCGAGGCGGCCGCCCCCATCAGGACATGGATCCGGGCCGGCTCCGCCCCGAGCTCCAGCATCTTCGCCACGGTCTTTGCCAGCACACCGTTGCGTGCCCCCATCCGACCGGCGTGTACCGCGGCGATGACCCCGTTGTGGTGGTCAGAGAGCAGCACCGGGACGCAATCGGCGACCAGAACCGCCAAGGCGAGCCCTTTGGTGGTGCTCACCAGCGCATCCGTGGCCGGGACCGGAGCTTCCTGCGGGGTTTCCACCACGCTCACGGTATTGGAATGGAGCTGTTCCATCCACACCAGATTGCGCTCGGGTAGCCCGATGGAGTCCGCCAGCCGGGTTCGGTTCGCGGCCACCGCCGCGGGGTCATCCCCGACGTGATCTCCCAGGTTGAAGGAGCCATAGGGGGAAACGGAAACCCCGCCCGCTCGGGTGGTGAACACCTTGCGGACGGGGCGAAAATCCTCATTCAATGCCATGAGCTGGCATTTTAGCGCATAAAGCTGGGCACGTCGAGATCATCATCGCCATCATCACGGCGGTCCTGGTAACGCTCCTCCCGACGGGAATCACGGTAGCGATCCTCGCTGGAGGTGAAGAGACCACCATTGGCCGGACGCTCCTCATAACGATGACGGGCGCTGGCGGCACGATCGCCGTAGGGGCTACGCTCCTCGCGGGGCTCGGCCTGGCCACGGTCACCGAACATGGAGTCACGGTCCGGGTTGATGGCGTTGTTCGTCGGTGCCGGAGTGACCGGCTCGGGAGCCGGGGTCGGCTGCGCCGGCGCCTCTGGGGTAGAGACCGTCGAATCAGCGGTACCGTCGAAGCCCGTGGCGATGATGGTCACGCGCACCTCGTCACCGAGATTGTCATCGATGATGGTACCGAAGATGATGTTCGCATCCGGATCGGCCTTCTCCTCCACCATGGAGGAGGCCTGGTAGACCTCGTGCAGTCCCAGGTCGGAACCACCGGCGACTGAGAGCAGCACACCCTTGGCACCCTCCATGGTGGACTCCAACAGCGGTGAATTGATGGCCTGCTCCGCAGCACTCATCACGCGGTTGTCACCGCGAGCGGAACCAACGCCCATCAGGGCAGAACCGGCATCCGACATGACGGAGCGAACGTCCGCGAAGTCGACATTGATCATGCCGGGGGTGGTGATCAGCATGGTGATGCCCTGGACACCGTTGTGCAGCACCTCATCGGCGGCACGGAAGGCCTCCATCATGGACAGCGAGGCATCGCCCAACTCGAGGAGTCGGTCATTCGGAATCACTATGAGAGTGTCACAGACCTCGCGCAGTGCCTCGATGCCCTCGAGTGCCTGGCGGGTACGACGCTTGCCCTCGAACTTGAAGGGGCGGGTAACGACGCCGACGGTCAGAGCACCCATCTTCTTGGCGATGTTGGCCACCACCGGTGCCGCGCCGGTACCGGTACCACCGCCCTCACCGGCGGTGACGAAGACCATGTCCGCGCCCTTGAGGGTTTCCTCGATCTCGTTCTTGTGGTCCTCAGCGGAGGTACGTCCGACGTCCGGGTTAGCCCCGGCACCGAGACCACGGGTGGCCTCACGGCCGATGTCAAGCTTGACATCGGCATCGGAGAACATCAGGGCCTGGGAGTCGGTGTTCACGGCGATGAACTCAACACCCTTGAGGCCCTCCTCGATCATGCGGTTGACGGCGTTAACGCCGCCGCCACCGACACCGACGACCTTGATGACGGCGAGGAAGTTGTTCGGAGAGGTCATAAGGGTATGTCTCGCCTTTCAAAGAGAGTGTGCTGTGCAAAGCTTCAGTTGTTTCCGGCGGAGGGGGAAACCCGCTGCCAGTGCGCATGTTCTATATCATCTTGCAAAACCTGCGCGAGTTGTCGGACATTTGCAGCGGCGTGTCGATCCTTCAACCTCTACTTTAGGGTTGTGACGTGCACAGACCGACCCCGCCAGAGTTCCGGAGCAACTCCGAAACCGTGTCCCGTCCACCCTAGCGGAACCAGGGACGCAGCGGACCACGACCGGCACTGAGGCTCCCCCACCCGTCACCGCACCGTCACCATGGTGGGGTTGGAAATGTTCCAGTGCTGCCCCTCCCGGCCCAGCACCGTCGCCATCGCCAGGGCCTTGTCATGGTTGTCTGTGTTAGCACCCCAGTAGACGCTGCGACCGTCATCGAAGTGGAAGGTGATCTCCAGTGCAGAAGGCACCTCTACCCGGTCCACCTGCTCCCGGATCACCGGATCCACCGCGGAAACCACTTCAGCGACCCCCACCAATTCTGCGGGGTCATCCGTGGCGGAACCGGTGACCTCCACCGCTTCGGCCGGCGGTTCAGCGATGAGGAAAGGTACCCCTGATTCATCGATCAGGCGGGTGCCCTCGCCGCTGTCGGTGAAGAGTACGGCGTGACGTTCGGTGACCTCGACGGTAATGGTCGAGGGCCAGTTCCGAATCACGCTGACGGACTTGACCCAGGGGGAATCCGCCACCGCAGTGGCGGCCGCCGCCACATTGACCTGCAGCATATTCTCGCCGGTGCTGATTCCCGCGACCTCCTCGACCTGTTCCACCGGAAGGTGCTTGGTGCCGGTCACGGCAATATTTTCGACCTTGAGGATCGGTACCGACCAGGCCACGCCGAAAGCTACCGCCACCAGTACCAGGAGGGACAGCAGTGCCAGGCTGATTTTCTTCCAGGGCATCCGGTTACTTCGCCAGTTCCTCGAGGATCTCCGCCGCCTGCAGGGTCACGGTACCCGCGCCCATGGTCAGCACCAGGTCACCTGGCTGGACGATCTCGCGGATGACACCGGCCAGCGCCGAGAAATCCGGCTCATAACGGACGGTTTCCGCGGTGACCTTATCCGTGATGATCCGGGAGGTCACCCCCTCAACAGGCTCCTCGCGGGCACCGAAGATCTCCAGCAGCACCACCGCATCCGCAGCCGAGAGCTCGGCGGCGAACTCCGTGGCGAACTCAATGGTGCGCGAGTACAGGTGCGGCTGGAAGGCGACAACCACGCGACCATGTCCTTCCACCTCCACCCGCTGACGGGCAGCGGAGATCACGGCGGCCACCTCAGTCGGGTGGTGGGCGTAATCATCATAGACTCGCACCCCGGCCACCTCGCCACGGTATTCGAAGCGGCGGCGGACACCGCTGAAGTCACTGAGCCCGGCCACCAGCTGCTCGAGATCTCCCCCGGCGAGATATCCGGCGAGGAGGGCGGCCGCACCGTTGAGGACCATGTGGGTGCCCGGGGTCTGAAGCACCGGGTGGAACTCGCGGCCGTCGATAAGCACCGTGGCCCGGGAGCCAGCTTCGGTGACCTCGATGGCGGTGACCTCGGCGCCGCAGATGATGCCCGGATGCTTTGCGACGGCCGCGCTGGTGCCGTAACCGCGCACCTGCACGCCGCGCTCCAGGGAGCGCTCGCCGAGCGCGGCGGCAGCCTCATCATCGAGGCAGACAACCAGGTAGCCGGAATCACTGATCAGGTCCGCGAAATCATCGAAGACCTTGAAGTAGCTCTCGGCATCACCGAAGAAGTCCAGGTGGTCGGGCTCGATATTGGTGACCACAGCAATATCCGGGCTATAACGCAGCAGCGAAGCATCCGATTCATCGGCCTCAGCGACGAAGGCCGCCCCGGTGCCGTGATGGGCGTTGGTTCCCGAACGGTTGAGCTGGCCGCCGATGGCGAAACTGGGGTCCATCGCCGCTGCCTGCATCGCCACCACCGCCATGGAGGTGGTGGAGGTCTTACCGTGGGTTCCGGCGATGAGCACCTGGGTATGATCTGACATCAGCTCAGCCAACAGATCAGAGCGGCGGATCACGGGGATCCCCTGCTCCTTGGCTGCCACCAGTTCCGGATTATCGGTCGGAATCGCCGCGAAGGACGTGACCACGACGCTCGGCAGTTCTCCGGAGATCCGGAGATTTTCGGCGGCGTGGCCGATGGAAATCTGCGCCCCCATGGCACGCAGCGCCATCACCGGGCGGGAATCCTTGACATCAGAACCGGAGACAGTGCCCCCTCTGGCCAGCAGAATACGGGCGACACCCGACATCCCCGCTCCACCGATGCCGATGAGGTGGACACGGGACAGATCAACGGCGGTGCTCACGATGGTTGTTCTCCTGGACTATTTAAAACGGATGTACGGGAAAGCTTGAGATCATTGATGATGCGGTCTGCGAGGATCGCCGACACCTGGCCGGCATCACTACCGGCAGCAGCGGCAGCCATCGCATTATAAACCTCGGAATTATCGAGGATACCCCTCACCTGGACCACCATCTCGGCGGCATCGAAGTCCTCATCCCGGACCAGCTTCGCGGCGCCGGCCGCCACCACCGAGGTGGCGTTGAGTGCCTGCTCACCATTGCCGTGCGGCAGCGGCACATAGACCGCCGGAACGCCGGCGGCGGTGATCTCAGCAACGGTCATCGCACCGGCGCGGGCCAGGATCAGGTCCGCCACCCCATAGGCGGCGGCCATATCGTCGATATAGGGCACCGCGACATAACCCGCGAGCTGCCCGGCAAGCTCAGGGGCCTCATTCTTCCGGCCATAGGCGTGGAGCACCTGGAAACCCGCGGCACACAGCTGTGCCACCGCACCTGCGGTGGCCTCGTTGAGGGTACGTGCCCCCTGGGACCCACCGGTGACCAGGATGGTGCTGCGGGAGGATGCCAGACCCCAGTGCTCCCGACCCCGCTGGGCGGCCTCACCCGCGCGGTCCCCACTGATCCCGGCGCGGATCGGAATCCCGATGACCTCACCCGGCATGCCGGAATTGGCCACCGCATTAAATCCGGTACCACCGAGGCGGACGCCCAGCTTATTGGCCATCCCGCCCTTGGCGTTGGCTTCATGAACGTAGAACGGCAGCTTCAGGCTGCGGGCAGCGAGGTAGGCCGGCGCCGAAACATAGCCGCCGAAACCAATCAGCGCATCAGCCTGGACATCCCGGAGGATCTCCTTGGCCTGATTGACAGCCTTGCGCAGATTCAGGGGCAGCTTGAGCAGCTCCACGCTGGGTTTGCGGGGAACCGGAACCGGATCGATCAACCGGAGATCAACACCACGGGCCGGAACCAGATCCACCTCCAGTCCCCGGTTGCTCCCCAGTGCGGTGATCCGCGCACCGTGTCTCTCCTTAAGTGCCTCAGCGACCGCCAGGGCCGGTTCGATGTGACCGGCGGTGCCGCCACCGGCGACCACGATCGAGAAAGTGTGCTCCACCACGATCTCAGTCTCTCTTTCTGCGCTGCCCTCGGTAGCGCTCATCAATGGGGTCCGGACGACGACGCTGCGGTGCCTGTGGGACCCGTGGATCTGTCCGGGAATTCCTCGACTTGACGCTACCACCGGCAGTGGCCTGCGGGCGTCGGGTGACTGGGGCACCGAAGCGGGCGGGCCGCTCGCTGGGACGTGGGGCCTCCTGCCGGGCATCCTCAGGCCGGGGTTCGCCCAGGAAGGTCAGCCGGTCAAAGAGCGGACGGCCATAGGACTTCATCGCCGAAGCGGTGGCCGGCTCATGACGTGCGACGCTGGCCAGCAGCCCCATCGAGCCCAGGGTGATGATCGCCGAGGTACCACCCGCTGAAATCATCGGTAGCTGAATTCCGGTGACCGGTAGCAGACCAACGACATAACCGATGTTGATGAAGGCCTGGGTGACCACACCGGCGGTCAGGGTCGCCGCCATCAAGGCCTGGAACTGGTCCTGTGCCTTCAGTGCGGTCTGGATACCGAAGTAGGCCAGGGCGCCGAAGAGTGCGATGACCGCCGCCCCGCCCCAGAGACCGAGTTCCTCGCCGATGATGGCGAAGATGAAGTCATTCTTTGCCTCCGGGAGGTAGAACCACTTCGCCCGGGACTGGCCCGGCCCCACCCCCAGCAGGGAACCGTCCGCCAGGGAGAGGAATCCCTGGTAGGACTGGAAGGCCTGCCCCTGGGTGTCCTCGAAATTTCCCAGCAGGGAGTTGAAGAAGACCTCGAACCGGGCCGAACGGAAGCCACCACCCATCAGCACCGCAGCCATGGCTGCAGCGCCGGCGATGACGGCCCCGATCACCCACTGCATCTTGACCCCGGCGAAGATCAGCAGCATCATCACCGTGATGGCGAAGGTCACCGCCATACCGAGGTCACCCTGCAGGAAGATCAACAGGCCCATCAGACCCGCCACTCCGGAGAAGATGATGAAGGGGTTGCGCCAACCACCCTGATGGTTCCGGTCCGCGAGGTAGGCGGCACCCCAGACGGCGATGGTCACCTTCGCAATCTCGGAAGGTTGCAACTGAAGCGGGCCCAACATCAGCCAGGATTGTGAGCCCACCTCTTCTCGTCCGGTACCGACACCCGGGATGAGTACGGCGATCAGCATGAGAATGGTCAGGAGGAGTAGCCAGGGCGAGATCTTGCGGATCAGCCCCGGGCGCATCTTCAAGGCAACCCAGAAGGCCACGAAACCCAGGAAGACCATCAGTGCCTGACGGGAAGCGATCCCCCAGGCGGTACTGCCCTCCTGGATGGACCAGGTCATTGAGGAAGAGAAGACCATGACCAGGCCGATGCCGGCGAGGGCGAAGACCAGCAGCCGGATGATCAGGTAATCCAGGCCCGGCTGACTGTTTCGGTCGCGGGTCATCTGCCGGATGACCGTTCCGACCCGGTGCAGCAGACCGGGGCGACGCACCGGATCAGGTTCGCTGCGCCCGGTCCGTGATGGTTGCGGTGTCCTGATGCTCATGTCCTCTCCCCCTGTGCTCAGACGTTCTCGGTGGATCCGGAAGCACCGGTTTCCACCATGATCTCACGGGCGGCGGCGGCGAAGAGGTCACCGCGCTGACCCATGCCGGTGAACATGTCCAGCGAAGCCGCGGCGGGGGCGAGAACCACCGTGTCCCCCGGCTGCGCGATCTCCACCGCCCAGCCCACCACCTCGTTGAGGGCGGCGGCGGGTTCGGCGGCGGTGCTCAGCCGCACCGGCACCTGCGGCGCGAAGCGCGACATCGCCGCCGCGATGAGGGGGCCATCAACGCCCAGCAACAGAACTGCCTTGAGCTTCGGGGCGTGGGTGCGGATCAGGTCATCGACCTCCGCCCCCTTGAGCTGGCCACCGGCCACCCAGATCACCGAATCCAGCCCCGCCAGCGCACTGTCTGCGGCGTGCGGGTTGGTGGCCTTGGAGTTGTCGATGAAGCGGACTCCCCCGACCTCGTGGACCACCTGTCCGCGATGCCCGGCGACCCGGAACCCCTTCAGCGCGGTCGCGATCTGCGTCGGGCTGATCCCCTGCGAACGGGCGATCGCAGCGGCGGCCAGAGCATCAAGGACACCGGCTGGGCCATCGGGTTCAATACCGTCAACCGGCGCCAGCTGCAGCTGCTCACCGGCACTGTTATCGATCAGGAAACCCCCGGCCACCCCAAACTGTCCGAGTTCGGGCTCCCCTAATGTGAAGCCACGCAGCCTCGCCGGAGCAATGCCAGCGGCCTGTGCCACCACGCGGGGATCATCGGCACCGATCACGGCCACCGCTCCCCCCAATACCTTCGCCTTGGCGGCGGCATACTCGGCAAAATTGCCGTGCCAGTCGATATGATCCTCGGCGAGATTGAGCAGGACGCCGGCATCCGGGGTCAGCTGGGAGGACCAGTGCAGCTGGAAGCTGGAGAGCTCGGCCACCAGGATCTCCACCCGCTCGGGGTCGATCAGGGCATCAGCCACCGCCACGCCGATATTGCCCACAGCCAGGGCCCGCCGCTCGCCCTGCGCCATCATCGCCTGCAGCATTGCGGTGGTGGTGGTCTTACCATTGGTTCCGGTGACCACCAGCCAGGTGCGCGGCGATCCGAAGACACCGGCACGGTCCAGCCGGTAGGCCAACTCCACATCGCCGATCACCTCGCGGCCGGCGGCCGCGGCGTCGAGAAGCAGGGGTGAATCCGGGCGCCACCCGGGCGAGGTGACCACCAGTGAGTACTCCCCCATGTCGGCGCGAGCCTGATCCACGGGGATAGTGGTCGCGCGGCCGGAGGTGGCACTGCTGACCTTCTCACGGGCGGCCTCGTTGTCATCGGCGACGACGACGGTGACCCCCAGGTCAGCCAGGAGAACCGCACAGCCGATTCCGGAGACCCCTGCCCCGGCGACCAAGACCTGACCGTTGAGTTCCATCGGAAGAATCGGATTGGGGCTCATGAGATTTAAGCTGTCCTTCGTTCTCGGGAGTGCACGTGTTGGATATTGCGCTATTTAAGCGGTGGAGAAAGAGCAGAACCGGGGCGCCCGCGGTGCGGTGCGCCCCGGTGATTCAAGGATCTTAGGGGATGAACAAACCGGCGACCGACAACCACTCACCGTAGAAGATCGCCGATCCCAGGAGCGCGGCCATCGCGGCGATCAGCCAGAAGCGGATGACCACTGTGGTTTCCGCCCAACCGCCGTTCTCGAAGTGGTGGTGGAAAGGTGCCATGCGGAAGACCCGCTTACCGGTGGATTTGAAGGAGGCCACCTGGATGACCACGGAAGCGGCCTCCATGACGAAAAGTGCGCCGATGACGACCATCAGCAGTTCGGTGTGGGTGGTCACGGACAGTCCGGCAACCAGACCGCCCAGTGCCAGGGAACCGGTGTCACCCATGAAGATCTTCGCCGGGGCCGCGTTCCACCAGAGGAAGCCCAGGACTGCGCCAAGTCCGGCGGCAGCCAGGATCGCCAGATCCAGGGGGTCGCGGACGGAGTAGCAGCCCGGCTCTACATCCATGGTGCAGGAGTTGCGGAACTGCCAGAAGGCGATGACGGTGTAGGAGCCCATCACCAGCGCGGTGGCGCCGGCCGCGAGGCCGTCAAGGCCATCGGTCAGGTTCACGGCGTTGGACCAGGCACTGACCAGGATGTACATGAAGATCAGGAAGATGATGGTGCCGATGATGCCGCCACCGATGGCCAGGTCGATGGTCTCGATATCGCGGATGAAGGAGAGATGGGTACTGCCCGGGGTCAGTCCCTCCTCATCGGGGAACTGCAGGATCAGCAGGCCGAAGGCCAGTGCCAGCACCAGCTGGCCGAGCAGCTTCGCGGTCTTGTTCAGACCGAGGTTGCGCTCCTTGAAAAGTTTGATGAAGTCATCAGCGAAGCCGAGGGCACCCATGCCCAGGCTCAGGCCGAGGACCAGCAACCCGGAGACGGTGAACCCGCCGGCCCCGGTCACCTGGCTATAGATGCCGGTCACCAGATAGCCAACGACGATGCCCGCCAGGATGGCGATGCCACCCATGGTCGGGGTACCTCGCTTGCGCAGGTGGGACCTCGGCCCGTCCTCACGGATCTCCTGGCCTTTGCCGGCCGAGCTGAAGTAGCGGATCAGCACCGGAGTGGTGAAGATCGCGACGAGGAAGCTGACTACTCCCGCGATGATGATCTGGGTCAAGAGGACATCCTTCGGCTAGTGATATCGGGTGAGTGACGGGTCTTTAAGTGGGTTCAGGCGGAACCGGTCGCGAGCAGTGCCTCGGCCACCCGCCACAGACCCTGCGAGTTCGACGCCTTGACCAGGACGACATCGTCCCGGGAGAGCTGGTCCCGGAGCAGGTCGACGGCGTGGTCAACGTCGTGCGCGATCTCCGTAGTTATACCCTGTTCCTCCGCCGCAGTGGCCATGGCATGGCATGCCGGGGAAGAACCAACCGCAATCAGGTGGTGGATGTGGTGCTTTCCCAGTATCTTCCCCAACTGCCGGTGGGCGGTTTCGGCGCCCCGCCCCAGCTCCCCCATTTCGCCGAGGACGGCGAAACTGTGGGCCTCAGGGCGGGCGCTGATGGTATAGGCCAGCGCGGCAATACCGGCTCGCATGGAATCAGGGTTCGCGTTATAGGCGTCATTGATCACCGTGACCCCGTCCGCCCGGGTGTTCACGTCCATCCGGTGAGCCGAGGCATTGGTGTGACGGCTCAGGGAATCGGCGATCTCCGGCAGACTGAGCCCGGATTCCAGCCCCACAGCCACCGCAGCCAGGGCATTGGAGACCTGATGCTCGCCGAAGACCCGCAGCTTCACCGGAACTGGTGTCTCGCCGGGGGCGTGCACGGTGAAGGAGGCGCGGGCGACGTCGTCCAGCCGGATTCCGGTGGCATAGATCTCGGCGCCGCGGGCCGGCGGGGTGGCTGCGGAATAGCGCAGCACCTTGGCGGTGGTGCGCCGCGCCATCCTGACGACCAGTGGGTCATCGGCGTTGAGGACCGCGACCCCACCGTCAGCGGCGCTGGGCAGTGCTTCCACCAGCTCCCCCTTGGCCTGGGCGATATTCTCCCGGGAGCCGAACTCACCGAGGTGGGCGGAACCCACGTTGAGGACCACACCGATGCGCGGTGGGGCGATCTTCGCCAGGTGGGCGATGTGCCCGATGCCGCGAGCGGAGAGCTCGGAGACCAGGTTTCGGGTGCTGAACTCACAGCGCAGCGCCGTATAGGGATGGCCGATCTCATTGTTGAAGGAGCCGGGCGGGGCCACAGTAGGGCCCTGCTGCTCAAGGACGGTGGCAATGAAATCCTTGGTGGAGGTCTTGCCGGCGGAACCGGTGATACCGACGATATTAAGTCCGGTCTCGACGGTCAGCCGGGTGGTCACCGCCTTCGCCAACGCCGCCAGGGCTTCAAGCACCACAGCCGCGGAACCATCCTCATCATGAGCGAAGATCTCAGCGTTGCCCTCGGGCCGGCCCCTGGGCGTGACGACGACCGCGGGTACCCCGACCGGACGGGCCGCCAGGACACCAGCGGCGCCATCGGCGATGGCCTTGCGCGCGAAATTGTGCCCGTCGACCCTGGCCCCGGCCAGTGCGATGAAAAGTCCGCCGGCGACCACCTTGCGGGAATCGAATTCCACGCTCCCGGTCACCAGGGCGTCCGGGTCATCCACATCATGGAGTTCTCCGCCGACGATCTCAGCGATCTCGGCCAGCGAAAGGGAAATCATGCCTGCTCCTCGGTCATCTCTGAAGTTGTGGGGAGGATCTCACCGAGTGCCCGGCGGACTTCCTCCCGGTCGTCGAAGTGATGGTTGACACCCTTGATCAGCTGGCCGACCTCGTGTCCCTTGCCAGCGACCACCACGGCATCGCCGGGCTGCGCCCAGGTAATCAGGGCGTCAATGGCTACGGCCCGGTCAGGAATCTCCCGGATCTCCGGTTTCCGGCTCAGCTCAGCTGCGGCTTCGCGGGCACCGGCTACGACAGCAGCGCGGATCGGGGCGGGTTCCTCATCACGGGGGTTGTCATCGGTGATGATCACCAGATCAGCCCGACGGGCAGCTTCCGCCCCCATGATCGGACGTTTGGTGGCATCCCGGTTCCCACCGGCACCGACGACCACCCCAACCCGGCCCTGGACCTGACCCCGGAGGGTGTCGAGCACCGCAGCCACAGCGGCCGGCTTGTGGGCGTAGTCGACCACGGCGATGAAGTTCTGACCGGCGTCGATACGTTCCATCCGGCCGGGAACCGCGACATCGTTGATCCCCCGGATGAAAGCCTGCGTATCGACGCCCGCGGCGATGGCGGCGCCGAGCGCCAGCGTGGCGTTAGCGATGTTGAACTCACCCGGCAGCGGCAGGGATACCTCGAGGGATGCTCCCCCAGGCAGCGTGACGCGGAAGTTCTGGGCACCGGTCGGATCCACCTCGGGGCTGGCTGCCGAGACATCGGCGGCACGTCCCCGGGTGGCCACCGTCATCGGTGCGGCGGCGATCCCGGCCATCTTCTGCCCCCAGGCATCATCAATGCAGACGACCGTGCGTTTCGCCGCCAGCTCCGACTCCGGCCGGAAGAACAGTGCCTTGGCCTCGAAATAGTCCGCCATCGTCGGATGGAAATCAAGGTGGTCCTGGGAAAGGTTGGTGAAGGCGGCGACATCGAAATCGCTGGCGGCCACCCGCCCCAGGCTCAGCGCGTGACTGGAGACCTCCATGACCACATGGGTGACCCCCTGCTCGAGCATCCGGCGGAACAACGCCTGCAGCGTCGGTGCCTCCGGGGTGGTGAGCTTGGTGGGCACCGGCTGCCCGTCGATCCGGGTACCGGTGGTGCCGATCAGACCGACCTTGTGTCCGGCGGACATGAGTCCGGCCTCCAGCAGGTAGCTGGTGGTGGTCTTGCCGGAGGTGCCGGTGACCCCGATCAGGATCAGTTCCTTCGACGGATCCCCATAGACTGCCGCACTAATCACCCCGAGGTACGCACGAACATCTTCGACCACCAGGACCGGGCGGGTCTCCCCGGCCGCCTGCAGGATCGCCAGGCCCGCGGCATCGGTCAGCACCGCTGCGGCCGGGGTGTCCGCCGCATAGCCGGCACCGTGGGTGCGGGTTCCCGGGAGAGCGGCGAAAAGTCCGTTCTCCGGCAGGCTCGCAGAGTCCAGCGCGATGTCCGCGATCGCCACGGCAGCAGGGTCGGGGCAGTTGACCAGATGATGGGAGTCAGCGGGGAGGAGCTCTACGAGCTTTCCGAGAGTGGTTGCCATAAGTGTCGCTCCTTGAATGAGACGGGTCGAGGGGATTCTGGTGGTCCGGGCTGTCAGCGTGGGTGGCTGAGATCGGGCGGGTACTCTTATTGTCCCGCTTGGAGGACGAGCTGTCCCTCCATGGGTGGGGAGGTCGGGATATTGTCACGGTCCAGCAGCCAGGAGGCGATGTCATTGAACAGTGGTGCGGCCGTTCCGCCGGCGCCACCATCAGTGCCACGCTCCGGTTCATCGAGCATGATCGCAACCACGAAGCGGGGATCATCGGCCGGGGCGATGCCGGCGAAGGTGATCCAGTACTGACTCATGGAATAGGCGCCGGTATCCGGGTCCACCTTCTGGGCGGTACCGGTCTTACCGGAGATCTGGTAGCCATCGATGGCAGCCTGCTGCCCGGTACCGGACTGGATACCGGAAGGGTCGGTTTGCACCACAGAGCGGAACATGTCCACCGTGGTCTTAGCGGCTTCTGGGCTGACCACCTGGGTCCGCTCCGGTTCCTCCTGCTCGATGAGCTCGCCATCCGGACCAGTGGCCTCCTTGATGATGCGCGGTTCGATGCGCTCACCGCCGTTGGCCAGGGTCTGGTAGATGCTGGCCATCTGCAGGGTGGTCATGGACATGCCCTGACCGATCGGCAGGTTTGCGAAGGTACCGCCCGACCACTGTTCCAGCGAGGGCAGCAGACCAGCGGATTCATTGGGCAACTCAATGCCCGTGGACTCCCCGACCCCGAACTTGGTCAGGTACTCAGCGAACTTCTCCTCACCGATACGATCGGCGAGCATCAGGGTGCCCACGTTGGAGGACTTACCGAAGATACCGGTGGTGGTATAGGGCACGACGCCGTGGTCCCAGGCATCCTTGACCGTCACCCCTGACATGTGGATACTGCCCGGCACCTGCAGAACCTCATCAGGAGTGGTCAAACCCTCCTCGATGGCAGCCGCGGCAGTGATGATCTTGGCCACCGAACCCGGCTCAAAGGGGTGCGAAATTGACGGGTTACCGAATTCCTTGCCCTCCTCCAACTGCTTTTCCAGGTCACCGTTAGGGTCGATGGTGTCGGTGTTGGCCATGGCCAGCACCTCGCCCGTCTGAGTATCCAGGACAACTGCGGAGGCGTCATCGGCCAGCGAGTTGGTCTTGGCCTGTTCCAGCTGTTGCTGAAGATAGGTCTGTAGGTCCAGGTCCAGGGTCAGGGTGACGTTGGAGCCATCCACTGCCGGAACCTGATCGCGGAGACTGCCGGGGATCACCTGACCGGTCGCGGAGACATCCTCCGTGGAACGCCCGTTGACCCCGGAAAGCAGTGGGTCCCCGGAGGCCTCGAAACCGAACTGTCCCTGACCGTCCATCGACACCTTGCCCACGATGTTCTGGGCGATCGCCCCATTGGGGTACTGGCGGATGTCCTGGTGATCAGCGGCCACACCGTGGAACTCACCGGCGATGTCGGTGGCCACGTCCGGATCGACATTGCGCACCAGCACCTCATAGTGGGTCTGCGCATGTAGCTTCTCGAGGATTTCCCGCTCGTTGACACGACTGGATTCCGCGCCGGAGTCCTTGATCATCCGGGGGATCTCCGAAGACATCTCCTTGAGGACATCTTCGACCCGGGAATCGAGTTCAGCGTTGAGCGCGTCCGGACTCAGGCCCTCGGACTCACCCGCCATATCCATCGACAGATTCTGCTGCTGACGCAGCTCACTACGCAGCAGGATCGGCGAGACCGTCAAGGAACGTGCCTGCATGGTGAAGGCCAGCTGATTTCCCTCATGATCGGTGATCTGGCCACGGCGGGCCGGGTCGTTGTATACCCGGGTGCGCTGCTGCTCAGCGAGCAATGAGAGCTCAGGGCCCCAGATGACCTGTACCCAGGCGAGTCTGGCGACCAGAGCGATCACCACCACCACCACCACGAGGATGGCCACCCGGAGGCGGTTGCCCATCTTGGCCCGTTGGATTTCCCCTGGGCCTGGTCGGTAGCTGCTCCCCTTTTTCGGCGCAGCTGCCTTCATGCCCAGCGATTCCGCCCGGTCATGCCGTCGACTGTCATTGCGAGGTCGGCCTTGATACGCCGAACCGCGGGACGAGTCTCCTCGTCCCGCGCGTTGACCGCCACCGTTGGGGGGTGTCACTGAGGGGATTCACCTACCTGTTCTTCTCGGGGCGGCTCCGCTGCCGGGGCGGCGGCCGCAGCATTGGACTGATAGGGAGCTACCGCCGGGACCGGTGCGGGTGCCGGACCTGCCTGCGATGCCGGAGGACGGACTTCACCCTCGGGGACCGCTTCAAGATTATCGCTCAGTTCTTCAGTTTCCTCAGGGTTGCTGGATGCCGGGTTCGGCTTCACCTGCTCGCCATTGATGTCGATGATCGGGCGGGTGGTACCGTCCGCCGAGCGCTGCTCGACGATCTCCCCGGCGGCCTGCACCGTGAGAATGCCCGGCTGATTAGGCACCGCCATCCCCATCTCGGCAGCCCGACGGGCGACCTCAGCCGCAGAGCTGGAATTCTCCAGATCACGGTTGAGGGTCTCGAGTTGGTTGCTCAGCTGAGCTTCCTGGGAGCCCAGCTGCTGCATCCGGAAAGTCTGTTCCGTGGAGTGCGCCGACAGCGCCATTGCGGTGGCAATACCGATGGCCAGCAGACCCGACACCACCAGAATCAGCTTGGTCAGCTTCGTGGATTGCTTCGCGGTGGTGGGGGTACGACGCCCACGGACTGAAACGACCTGCTCTGATCCGAGCTTGCGCTGGGCTCCCTTCCGGCGGGCCGGAATCGTGTGGAGATTCTGGAGATCTTTACGTTGCGGGCGATGCGTCCGGTTCGGAGTCGCGGTGCGGTGGCCCAGAGGGGTATGACGACGCTCGCGTTCCTCGACGCCGCGCTCCAGGACCGTGGTCCCGCCCCGACTGAAGTCACGGCTGGCACCGCCAGTCCGAGGTCGACGCTCCTGAACAGGGGGGTTGGTATCGCGGGCGGTGGTACTCATCGAATTCCTCCAGCATCGTCTGCGATCTTCTCAATGGCTCGGACCCGCACCGGAGCGGCCCGGGGGTTCTCCTCGATCTCGGCCTCACTGGCTTTCTCAGCACCACGGGTGATCACCTTGAATCTGGGGGCGGTGCCCGGCAAATCCATCGGGAGACCAGGTGGGGTCTTGGACGCCGTCAGTTCAGCGAACTGCTTTTTGACGATGCGGTCCTCCAGGGACTGGTAGGACATGAACACCGCGCGGCCACTGGGTGCCAGGGACTCCACCACGGCCGGGATGACCGCGGCAAGGGAATCCAGCTCTGCATTAACCTCGATCCGCAGCGCCTGAAAGGTGCGCTTGGCAGGGTGCCCCCCGCTGCGTCGGGTAGCTGCGGGGATGGCAGCGTAGAGCAGCTCGACCAGGCGGGCGGACGTGGTGAAGGGTTCCTTCTCCCGTTCCCGCAATACGGCTGAGGCGATCTTGCCCGAGAAACGCTCATCACCGTAGGCCTTGAGCACATGTGCCAGCTCCCCGTGGGAGTAGGTGTTGAGCACGTCTGCGGCAGTGATGCCGTGGGTCGGATCCATGCGCATGTCCAAGGGAGCATCCGCGCGGTAGGCGAAACCCCGATCCAGCTGATCCAGCTGCATCGAAGAGACCCCCAGATCAAAAAGGGCACCGGCGATGCCGACCTCGGAGACTAGTTCAAAGACCGCCCCCTCGGCAGCGGCAATAGCCTCCGCGAAGCCATCGAACCGGGTTTGCACTGAGGCGAACCGCTCACCGAAAGGAGCCAGTCTTTCCTGGGCATCAGCGAGGGCGACCGGGTCACGGTCGACGCCAATCACCCGGGCCTCCGGGAATACCCGGAGAAAGTGTTCGCTATGGCCCCCGGCCCCCAGAGTGCCGTCCAAGATCACTGCCCGGTCACCCAGCGCCTTAACCTTCGGTGCAATCAGTTCGGCCATCCGGTCCCTGAGTACCGGGACATGCCCGTGGTTCTCTGTGAGGTCGAAACTACGTTCCTCGGTCATGCGGGCCACCCCCTTCGCTGCTTCCTGGCCCCGATTGGCCTCTTGCCAGTTATCTGGCCACGGGGTGCGTATAGGGCCCTGTCCGAATGTTGATCTGATGTCGGGGAAGTACACCAGAGCTTCACTTCGGACAGAGTCCATACACGCGCTCCGTCTCCGGCTCCACCTTGCGGGGAGCTAGAGCAGGTCACCGAGCACTTCGTCGGCGTCGGCAGCGGAATATGCTGCCTCCGTCTCCTGCTGGTACGCGGCCCAGGACTCGGCGTCCCAGATCTCGAGAAAGTCCACCGAACCGATGACCACGCATTCCTTGGTCAATCCTGCGTACTCACGGTGTGCGCCGGAAAGGGTGATTCGACCCTGTCCGTCGGGACGCTGTTCATCCGCACTCGCAGCGAGATTTCGGATGAAGGCACGCGCCTGCGGGTTGGTCCGGGAGACGGCCGCTGCCTTCCGGGCTCGCGCCGCGAACTCCTCCCGTGGATACACCGCCAGGCTATGATCCTGCCCTTTGGTGACCATGAGCCCTCCGACCAATTCCTCGCGGAACTTTGCCGGAAGAGTCAACCTCCCCTTGTCATCGAGTTTCGGAGTGTAGGTACCGAGAAACATCCCGGATCCACCTTTCCTCATCTCTTTGACCTGAGATTCGATTTTCCTTCTCGCTGTGGTTTAACCAGAGGGCCAACCCCCGGTCATCCCAACCGCTGCGCCCCACAATACCCCACTCTCCCCCACTTTTTATAGCAACCCGCCCACCACCACAGCCCCCCGATTCCATAGGCGCAGTTCACAGGGAGGAAATGGTGTGGGGCAAAAACTCGCGACACACGCCGAATCTGCCAGAACTTCCCCAACCTGCCCCACCAATCGCATCAGAATCAAGCACCCCTTTAGTCCCATAGGCAAAACAAAATCTCCTGACCTGCACTTATTGCAATCTCAGGGAGCCTAAAGCTCACTCTGGGATAGGTCTCCCTGGCCATCCCCACGCCAAGTGGGGCGCAGTGGGAGGCCCCTCAGACAAAGGTCGCCCCACCCGACAGGAGAGATCAAAAAATCCGGCACACAATTGTGTGCCGGATCCGTCTCCACCATTTCAGTGAAGCTATCGCACCCTCAGGTGCGGGATTCCAGAAGGACTACTGCCCCTCGAAACGTCGACGGAAGTTCTCCTCCATCTTGCTCGACCGAGCCGACCCCCCAGCCTTCCGGGAATGCCCCTTGCCTCGCGAGTTAAGTCCCATGCCACCGGAGGCATCGCCCCGGAGCATCCAAACTCCAGCGCCGAACATCACAAGGAAGCCAAGTACGGAAAGGATGATGTACCAGGAGCTCTGCTGCGACAGTGCAACTCCACCAATGAGCATGACAAGACCGAGGACACCCAAGGCGATACCGCGCAGGGTAAGCCCCCCACCCGGCCCGCCAAAGTCTCCCGCACCGGCGACAGTAGCGCCGAACTTGGGATCATCCGCGAGGAGAGACTGCTCAATCTCTCGGAGCGCTCTCTGCTCCTGCTCTGATAGCGACACTGTTCCTCCAGCTTGTTCGATCCGAGCCTATTTTATTTCTCTATCTGCTCAACTCCCAGAGTATCGGGAAAGTTCCCGACAATGCCAAAAACAACGGGGAAGGTAGACGAAAGCCACTGAGAGCTTCTGCCAGTGACTCAGGCGGCAACTGGCGAGTCACCAAAGTCCAGCTCCACCTCGGCAAGAAAGGCTTCGGAATGGGACATCAGCTCAGCCACGATCCGGGGATCTGGATCACGCTCGATTCCGGAGGAGACCCGGGAGCGGAAGCGGGAGTAACCCTCAAAAATCCCCGCCCAGCGAATTCCGGACTCGTCCACGAGCCGCAGCTGACCCCAGGCATCAGTCGGCTTGCGCTTGCGCCGGGCCACCGGACTATCCGCAATCCTGGCCCCCGCCACCCGCAGCGCCGCCTGGTAGGAGTACTCCAATGCCAGATCAACCTTTCCGGCAGTCCGATACGCACGAGACTGGTCCAGGAGAATCCGGGCACGGGAAAGGAAGTCCGAGCGCCGGCCACCCTCCCGGATGAAGCGCGTGGTTGCGGAGATGACCTGTGCCATGGCGACTGCCCCTTTCCCGAGCTCTTCTGCCTGTACACCACCTGAAACTATCAACCCCGCCAGACCTAAAAACCCCAAGAGTCCAGCAGGATCGAACCTTTGTTCTAATTTTAGGATATGGGCGCTCTCCAGCGCAAGGGTGCGGGGAGGAAAATCTCCCACTTTTCCCAACCAACCGACTGTTCGTGGTTCTATAGGGAAGTGACTGTGTCAATCCGCCGCCTGACAGCGCCTGAGTTTTCGGTAAACTGCCCCGAATTTGTCGATATCTACATTTCGGCGATGGGCTATGAGCCCGAAATCCGGGATTCCCGCATCAACGCCTGGCGCCGGGAAATCCACCAGCCCGGCTTCACCGCCGTCTGCGCCGTGGAGCACGGGGAAATTCTCGGCATCGCCTATGGCTTCCTGGGTTCCCCGGACCACTGGTGGCATCTCCAACTGCGCCGCGGGATCAATCAGAACGGCGGCCCCTCCGACTCGGAGCATGAGTTGCTGCGGAACTACTTCGAGGTGGCGGAGATTCACGTTCGCGTCGGAAATCAAGGACGCGGCATCGGCCGGGCCTTGCTGACGGAACTGCTACGGAACGCACCAGCGGGCAATGCGGTGCTCTCCACCCCGGAAGTGCCGCAGGAGAGCAACCGGGCTTTCGGGCTCTATCGTTCCCTCGGGTTCCGGGATGTGCTGCGCAATTTCCACTTCACCGGCGATCGGCGTCCCTTTGCAATCCTGGCCACGCGCCTTCCACTTCCGCTGGCGATCTCGGCATCCAGACGGGAAGAGTAGGTCCACCACACCAGCCCGGAGCACTTCTGAGGGACCGATCTCCCCCGGCCCCTCAGTTCCCTTCCGACCGAAACTCCGGTGTCTATGCTCCGGTGGGTATCGTGGGTAGTCGATCCATCGCCATTTATGACCCGGAGGTCCGCCGTTGTCCGCTCCTGACCTGAGAGCCCTCTCGATAGACCAGATCCCCGATGCTTCGCGCGAGATGCTCGCCGAGTACTTCCGGTCTCGACAGGCCGAGATTGACCGGATCGGTGCCCCTGTGGATGCCGCGGTCTCCTACCTGCGTGATTTCGTGCTCGGTGGCGGCAAGCGGGTTCGGCCGCTCTACGCTTGGGCAGGCTTCCTCGGAGCCGGCGGCCTCGAGCACAGCTCTGAGGACCCTGCGGCGGTGCTCCGGGCAGTCAGCTCCCTGGAGCTGATCCAGGCCTGTGCCCTGATCCACGATGACATCATCGATTCCTCGGACACCCGGCGCGGAAACCCGACGGTCCACCGCGCCGTCGAAAAGCGGCACGGTGGACAGGAGTGGGCCGGGGACGCCGCCCACTTCGGTGAATCCGTGGCGATCTTGGTCGGTGACCTCGCGCTGGCCTGGGCCGACGACCTGATCTACGACTCCGGTCTGAGCCTTGCGGCCCTGTCCCGGCTACGTTCCCCCTGGCGTGCGATGCGCACCGAGGTGATTGGTGGGCAGCTGCTCGATATCAGCCTTGAGGCGACCGCAGATGAACGGGTGGAGTTGGCGGAATCGGTGAATCGTTTCAAGACCGCCGCCTACACCATTGAGCGACCACTACATATGGGTGCCGTGATCGCCGGCGCCGGCGCAGACCTCATCGAGGCCTTCCGCGGTTATGGCCGCGATATTGGTGTGGCCTACCAGCTCCGGGATGATCTACTCGGTGTCTTTGGTGACCCCTCGATCACCGGCAAGCCTGCCGGGGATGACCTCCGGGAGGGCAAGCGCACCGTGATGTTGGCGTTGGCGCTGCAGCGTGCCGATTCCTCAGATCCGGCCGCTGCGGCCACGCTGCGGGAGGGTATCGGCCGGGTCACCTCGCCCACCGAGATTGCCGCCCTAGCCCAGGTGGTCCGGGACACCGGGGTCGCAGATGAGATCGAACACCGGATCAGTGTGCTGACCGAATCCGGGCTGGCACACCTGGATGCGGTCTCGCTGCCCGCCGAGGTCTCGGAGACGCTGCGCACCTTGGCTATCCGTTCCACTGAACGCCGCATGTGAGGAAACTTGAACCACTCATCATGACCATCGAGACGTACCGACTCCCCCGCGCCAGCCTCATCGGGCTTTTTGGCGCCATCCTGATCACCCTAGGGTCATTCGGTGGCGGTGCCACCCGCAACCGGGGCGGCATTCTGGAGCTCATCGGACTGGACTTCCTCACTTACGGCCACGGTGCCGGTATTTCCAACGCGATATTCTTTTTTGGCATGGTGCTGCTGGTCGTCGGCTGGGCGTTGTTGGGTCGGCAGACCGTCTTCGGCGACCTGGTGATCGGTGCTGGCGGTCGCTTCAAGACGGTGCGCCGTTCGATGTGGCTCTGGGTGCTGCCCTTCGTGGTGGCGGCCCCGATGCTTTCCCGGGACGTCTATTCCTACCTCATGCAGGGAGCGATGGTCCGGGACGGCTTCGACCCCTATTCCCAGGGTGCGGCGGTCAACCCGGGGCCGATGCTGCTCGAGGTCTCCCATGACTGGCGCAACACCACCACCCCTTATGGGCCGCTGCACCTGTGGCTCGGTGAGATCGTCACCCGGATCGTCGGGGACAATGTCACCCTCGGAGTATTCCTCTACAAGGTGATCTCGCTGGCGGGTTTCGCTGCGATCGCCTGGTCAATCCCGTTGATCGCCAAGCACCTGGGTGGCAATCCCTCCACCGCCCTGTGGTTGGGTGTGGCCAATCCGGTGATGGTGCTCCATCTGGTCGGGGGCATGCACAATGAGTCGATCATGGTCGGCATGGTTAGCGTCGGCCTGCTGCTGAGCCTGCGTCGCCACTTCATCAGCGGGATCGCCCTCATCGCAGTGGCGGTCTCGCTCAAGGCCACCGCAGCCATCGCGCTGCCCTTCGTGGTCTGGATGATGGTCAACCACTACGCCCCGGGCACCAACGCGAGACTAAAACGCACCGGGGCCTTTCTGCTCACCGGTGTCCTCGGGGCATTGGAGACGGTGGCGGTGGTTGCCCTGGTGACCTGGGTCTCGGGATCATCCTGGGGTTGGCTGACGGAAATCTCCGGCAACTCCAAGGTGATCAACCCGCTGGCCTTCCCCTCGCTCTTCGCGGGATTGATCAGCCCCTACTTCCGGCTCTTCGACGAGGACTTCGGATATAACACGACCCTTGCGGTCCTGCGTACCCTTTCAATGGTCCTGATGCTCGCAGGTCTGGCGGCCACCTGGTGGCTCTTCCGCCAGCGTGACAAACGCGCGGTGCAGGGGATCACCGCCGCTTATTCAGTGGCCTTCGTCTTCAACTCGGTGACACTGCCCTGGTACTACGCCAGTGTGATCAGCCTGCTGGGGACCTACCGGCCCCCGCTGTGGCTGCTGAAGTTCAGTACCGGGGCATCCATGGTGATTGCGCTCAGCTTCTCGGGCAGTGGTAACCATCAGCTCTATAACGTGCCCTGGATGATCCTCTGTGTGATCTGTGCCTGGGTGGCGGTGGAGTTTATCTTCACCGAGCTCAAGACCTCATTGACCACGCAGGAACCGGCCAAGGCCGAAACCACCGCCTGAGCGGTGGCGTCGATAAGCGGGGTGGGTTAGATCGCCATTCCCTGGGCGCGGCGGACGACCTCGCGGGCCAGGTGCCCCTGGAGCCCGTCGATGGGACGGCCCGGTAGGGACTCATCTTCGGTGTAGAGGAATTTCAGGATTCCTTCGGTGTCATAACCGCCGTCATGGAGCAGGGTGATGGTTCCGGAGAGGAACTTGTTCACCGAGGATTCACCCGACTTCTCGATGAAGAAGGCTACGGGGACGTGGCGCACACCATCGCGTACCACTGCCAGCACTTTTCCGGTGTTGAGCAGATCGTTGACGCGGGTGATAGGCACATTGAGAAGCTCGGCAACCTCGGGGAGGTTGAGCAGTTTCTCATCGGCTGGCAGGATGTCATGGGGAACAGAGTGGAGATTCACAACTTCAAGATACTTCCTTTCCGGTGGATCCGACACCATCGGACCCTATTGGAGGTCTTCTCACCTGATGTCAGATAACACTTGGCAGGGTCGATCCGTCATACTTGGGGGCATGGTTCAACTAAAGGTGGGAGACGTACTCGAGAGCCGCTACCGCATCGATCATCCAATCGCCCGGGGCGGCATGTCGACGGTCTACCGCTGTGTCGATCTTCGCCTGGGACGGGCGGTGGCCACCAAGGTCATGGATCCCCGCTATATCGACGACCCGGTGTTCCGGCAACGTTTCCGTCGTGAGGCCCGGGCAATGGCACAGCTCTCCCATCCCAACCTGGTCAATGTCTACGACTTCGGCTCGGATGGTGACCACCTCTTCCTGGTGATGGAACTGATCCGGGGCGGCACCCTGCGGGAGCTGATCGCCGAACGTGGTCCGATGCCGCCTCATGCCGCCACCTCAGTGGTACGCGCCATTCTCACCGGACTCTCGGTGGCACACACCGCTGGCATGGTGCACCGCGACATCAAACCGGACAATGTGCTCATCAATGATGATCATCAGGTCAAGCTCGCGGATTTCGGCCTGGTGCGCTCCACCGCCCGGAGCACCAGCACCACCGACCAGATCGTGGGCACGGTGTCTTATCTCTCCCCCGAGCAGGTCGAGGGCAGCGATATCGGCCCGGCCAGTGATGTCTACTCCACGGGAATCCTGCTCTTTGAACTGCTCACCGGCGGCACCCCCTTTCACGGTGAGACCGACCTCGCGCATGCCTTCGCACGCCTGCAGCAGGATGTCCCGGCACCCAGTTCCCTCATTGAGGGCGTCCCGCAGCTCTTCGATGAACTCGTCGGTACCGCCACCTCCCGCAATCCGGCGGACCGTTTCACCGATGCCGCTGAGTTCCTCGCCGCACTTGACGATGTCGCCGCCGAATTGGCCCTGCCGGCCTTCAAGGTCCCGGTGCCACGCAACGCGGCCGCCCACCGGGCAGCTGCCATCCCCACCGACACCACCGGAATCGTCGGCCCCCTGGAGCCGACCGGGATCATCTCCGATGCCACCGATGAAACCTCAGTGATGCCGGTGGTGACACCCCTGGTTGAGGCCGCTGGTCACCGAAGCCGTCAGGAGACCGCCATCGTGCCCGGCCTGCAGCAGCCGCCGCTGGGACCGGTGGCACCGACAAACCTGCCTGCGAACCTCTCTGCGGCTGAGTTGGCGGAGGTGGATGAGGAGGTGGCCGAAAAACCGGTGAGCAACCGCTCCCCGGTCAAGCTGATCGTCTGGCTCGTGGTCATTGCCCTGCTCACCGCTTCGATCGCCGTCGGTGGCTGGTGGTTCGGCTCCGGCCGCTACGGCGAGATCCCGCAGGTCCTCGGCATGGAACAGGTGGCAGCCGTGTCCACGCTTGAGGAGGCCGGATTCAGTACCAACACCCGACAGATCTACAGCGATGAGGTGGCCGCTGAGCAAATCGCCGCAACTGAACCCTCACCAGGTGAGAGCCTGGTCCGCGGGGATACTGTCACCGTCATGGTCTCCCGCGGGAAGCCGACGGTGCCGGGCATCCCCCAGGACCGCAGTATCGATTCACTGCGTCCCCTGCTGGCGGAACGCACCCTGAACCTCGAAGTCGGTGAACCCAGCTACTCCAATGACATCGCCGAGGGCGGCGTGGTCAAGCTCTCCCCCGGCCCCGGCGAGCAGGTGCCCACCGAATCCACCGTCAGTGTCAGCCTCAGCCAGGGTCCGGCCCCCGTCAGCATCCCCTCGGTCGCGGGCCTCTCCGCGGAAGAGGCCCGCGATGCGCTGGAACAGGCTGGCCTGAGCGTCTCCGAGGTCACCGAACACTTCGATGAAAAGCACCCTGCCGGTACCGCCACCGGCAGTCAGCCCGCTGCCGGCGAGTCCGTCACCCGTGGCACGCCGGTCACCCTCACGGTGTCCAACTCGATTGTGGTGCCTGATGTCAAGGGACTCACCCGTGCCGAGGCCGAGAAGAAGCTCCAGGACGTCGGGCTGAGTGTCAGCGCCGCGAGCACTGATTCCGATGAGGTCGCGGACTCCGCCGATGAGGTCATCGCCATCAGCCCGGCCAAAGGCAAGTACGTTGACCCGGCTAACCCGAGCGTCACCCTCACGCTGCCAGGCAAGGTGAAGGTGCCCAATGTCAAGGGCAAGAAAGTTTCCGAGGCCCGGGAGCTCCTCGAGGAGGCCGGTCTGAAGGTGTCTGTCAAGGGCGATGGTGATGCCCGTGTCTACAGTCAATCCCCCGGATCGGGGAAGGAAGTCAAGTCTGGTACCTCGATCACGCTCAAGACGGTGGGCTGAATCAGCGAATGGCTGCCCACCGCTCTAGTGCAGCGTTCGTGGCGGGGCTGGCGCATGCCTAACTCTGCGGAGCCAGAAACTGGTGGGGCGCACTGTCCTGGAAGACATGAGGTAACACAAAAGCCAGCAGGTAGACCCCCGTACTTTCAAGAGCCGCGGTGCCTGGGGCACTGAGCTCCTTGAGAGTACGGGGGTCTACCTGCTGGTTCTTGGCTCACACACCTACCGGGCAAACAGTGCCAGTGTCCTGTCCCCCGGTATCGGTGGATCCCCGAGTCCCGGAGGACTGGGTTCCCCCGCGGTTCCTAGTTACGCAGCATCTCCGCGACCAGGAAAGACAGCTCCAGCGACTGCTGGGTGTTCAGCCGTGGGTCGCAGGCGGACTCATAGCGGCCCGGCAGATCGACA
Organism: Corynebacterium sp. A21; assembly: GCF_052266655.1. NCBI lineage: Bacteria > Bacillati > Actinomycetota > Actinomycetes > Mycobacteriales > Corynebacteriaceae > Corynebacterium > Corynebacterium sp. A21. The sequence goes on along the minus strand of NZ_JBQPQY010000001.1, from coordinate 298,826 downwards.
TCGGTGATGTCTTCAGCGCCACCGAGGCACTCGGTCACGTTCTCACCGGTGAGTTCGATGTGGATGCCGCCCGGGTGGGTGCCCAGCGCACGGTGGACCTCGAAGAATCCCTGCACCTCGTCGATGACTTTGTCGAAGTGTCGGGTCTTGTAGCCGTTGGAGGCGGTGAAGGTGTTGCCGTGCATCGGGTCGCACTGCCAGATCACCTTGTGACCGGCGGCCTCGACGGCCTGGATGACACCCGGCAGGACGGAGCGGACCTTGTCATGTCCCATGCGGGCGACGAAGGTCAGGCGACCGGGCTCGAAATTCGGGTCCAGTTTCGCGGCATAGGCGACAGCTTCCTCCGGCGTGATGCCTGGGCCGATCTTCAGCCCGACCGGGTTGGCGATCATCGCGGCGAAATTGATGTGGAAATCATCAATGCCGCGGGTGCGCTCACCGATCCAGACCTGGTGGGCGGACTGGTCATAGAGCTTGACCTCACCGTTTTCATCTTCCGCCAGCCGCAGCAGGGCGCGCTCATAGTCAACGACCAGGGCTTCGTGCGAGCAGAAGATATCTGCGGCCCGAAGGTTCGTGTCATCGACCTGACAGGCCTTCATGAAACGCAGACCGGCTTCGATCTCCCGGGACAATGCCTCGTACCGGGCACCGGCCGGTGAGTTCGCCACGAACTCGCGGTTCCACTCATTGAGGCGGTAGAGGTCTGCGGTGCCCGAAGCCGTCAGCGCACGGACCATGTTCATCGCGGCCGAGGAGTTAGCGTAGGCACGGATCATACGAGCCGGGTCATGACGGCGGGACTCCGGGGTCGCAGCGACACCGTTGACGATGTCACCGCGGTAGTTCGGCAGGCCATTTCCGTCCAGGTCGGAGGAACGCGGCTTGGCATATTGCCCGGCGATGCGCGCCATCTTGATGACCGGAGTGGAGGCACCGTAGGTCAGCACCACCGCCATCTGCAGCAGGGTCTGGATATTGGCCCGGATATGGGGCTCAGTGTTGGACTCGAAGGTCTCGGCACAATCACCCCCCTGAAGGAGGAAGGCCTTGCCGTTGGCGACCTCCGCGAGCTGACGCTTCAGCTCCACGATCTCGGGGGCGACCACGATCGGCGGAACCGACTCCAGGATCTTCCGGACCGTTTCAGCCTGCTGCTTGTCCCAGGTGGGCTGCTGCTTGGCATCACGGGCGACAACATCTTCAAACTGCTCCCGGAGTCCGGCCGGCAGCGGCGGGAGATCGGGGAGTGCTTCCTTGGGGATATCTACAGTCCAACTCACAAGAGCCATTAAAGCACGTCTCCGTCATATCCAGAACCTTAAGCCACCCTTAGGTCAGCATGCGCTTTCTCAGCGGTAGGCTCGGCCGCCGCGCTGCAGCGGCAGCGAATCCATGCAGGCACGGAACTTCACGAGGTTGTGTCGGGCGTCGACAAGCGCATCATGAACCCCGAGCGGCGCGGCCGGCAGCTTCGGCCGACCCGCCATCTCCCAGTACTGCTTGAGCTCGCGGGTATAGCGCGGCAGGGCCCGCGGCATCTCCGTCATGTCCCCGAAGAGCTGCGCAAGCACCACATGATCATAGGCCCCCACCCAGGCCCACAACTCCGGCTGAGTGGTGGCGGAGGTGAGAAAGGCCAGGACCTCGCTGCGGATGGTGTCCCTGGACTTCCAGCACCTGTCCGAGGGGCTGGGCAACTGATTGAGCACATTCTCCCGGACCCAGGGGCCTGCCTTGGCGGCGTCAAAACCGGTGGAGACGGCATAGTACTCCCGGCCGTCCTCAGCGACGATGCCGATGGATACCAGCTCGATGGTCTGGCCGTCTTCGATGAACTCGGTGTCGTAGAAATAACGCACGGCGGCGTCTTGTCCTTCCAGCATCATTTCTCCGCGTTCACCTCACTGTGCCGCGGCCTAACGCCACCAGCTTAGTCCCGCTTATCGACGCCCCGAGCGCCGGGGTCGCCTGCCAGCTCAGACGCGGGGATCCCGTCTTTCCCACCGCGACGCCGCCAGCGGCCGAACGGAAGGAAGAGGACGGCAGCAACCGCCAACACGATGACCGGGGCAACAGCTTCACGATGAAAATCAAAGGCGGCGATGAACACATAGCCGATCACCAGGAGACAGATGGCCAGGAGCTTGAAGAGATTCTGCCGATCCACGGCCGGGACCCCCTACTTTCGATTGATACTTTCGGAGCATCACCCTACTCCCCCGAGGGCGGCAAGCTCTAACGCTGGCTACCGGTTCCCGAGATCTCCGAATCCTGCCGGGCACCAGCAAGCACTTCCCGACCCGATTTGGTGGCCTGGTAGGTCTTTGCCGTAGCAGAGCTGTACCCCCCGCCGAGGAGCAGGTGGTCAATCCGCGGCGGCGTCAGTGTCCAGGTGACCCCCGGAACCTTCATCAGCAGCCAGAACACGCCGCCACCGAGGGCGGAAATCACCACGGCCACCACCATCCAGGTGGAGGTTCGGCTCCACAGCTCCGGCGCCCCGAGCTCGATCTGCCAGTCCGCGGCACGGATGTTGTAGTGGTACAGCACCGTCAGGGCGATGGGGTGACCGAGATAGATCGGCAGGGTGTTTCGGCCGAGGGTCTGCAGAGCCGGGGACAGCACCGGGACCTTCGCCAGCAGCACCGCACCGATGATCGCGGCGGGCAGCATCAGCAGGTGCACCACCATATTGATGATCATCTGCATCTCCTGCGGACCGAAACTACCGCCGAGCGGAAGCATGAGGTTGTCCACGAAGGAAGCGCCCAGGACCAGCGCCAGGGTCGACACCCCGAAACCGAGGACATAGAGACTGGCACCGAAGACGATTCGGCGGGGATCCAGGGCGGTGTGCGCAAATTCCCTGATGTAGGAATGCAGCCGGGCCCCGAGAATAAACACCGGAAGATACATGACTGATTTGCCGATCATGTGCCACTCCGAATTCAGCGGCAGGAACAGCAGCGGGGCAAAGGCCACCGCGATACCGGCCCAATGCGGCAGCTTCCGGCTCAGCCAGAGGATGAAGCTGAACAGTGCCAGGGCATAGAGAAACCAGGCCATGTTCCGGGCTTCCACCAGGTGCTGGAGATAGACCACGGCCTCAGGCATCGGGGTGCCGTGGAACATGTTATATTCCCGGAATTTGAACCACAGCTCAACGGGCACCCAGATCCCATAGGGCACGAGGAAGAACCACAGCCGCTTAGCGAAGAGTTCCCGGAAGTTGTACTTCATGATCTTGACCGAGAAGAAACCACTGACCATGAAAAACAGCGGCATCCGGAGCGGATCCAGGAGATGGTTGATCTCTGCGGCGAGACTGTCCATGCCCTGCGGCACCGCCAGGCTGACATGGAGGAGGACCACACCGATGATCGAGATGCCCTTGGCGACATCCGGCCAAGCCAGGCGTTGCGTGGCACTAGCGGGATTGACTGTGGGCATGAACTTCCTCCAGATAACTTCCAGGCCCACTAGCTCAGCTGATTCCAAGGACCCACCATCCCCTGATCCGAGGAAGGTTGACATAATTCTTTCTTTGATCACTGTAGCCCGAACATCAACTCAAGCTTAAATGTCTGATCCATCAAGGGACAGGTCACCCACGAATGGGCCGCACTTTCCCCCGCCACCCCGGGGCCACTGGGGCCCCTATCCACCTGGCTGGTCGGAGGTCCGACGCCCTGAGGAAGCAGAGCCCGCCGTTTTCACTGCACCTGCTGTGCTACCCCGCCCTCGAAGGCGCCACCGAGAAGATGCGTGACGACGCCCGCGTCGCCCCGACCGCCGATGCCCGCCCCCGCCGTGCGTCCCGACTCCAGGCGGTGCCTGGATACCCCGGCTGCTGGACACCACCGCCGAATAGGTCGTTGAACTCGAACAACTCCGAGATGGCCGGGATGCGCCGACCCTGATCGCTCACCACTTACGTCCGCTATCTCGGGGAACAGACCCTGAGCTTCTATCGTTTCGAGGGGATCGAGAAGCTCAAGCATTATGAGGATGCTTACCGAGCCACACTCGACGCCCTGCAGTTGACCCTCAACTGAAGCTGGTGCGGTGATCGCCCCTGCCCAGCGGGCCTTCTACGATTGGGGGAAGGGGCTGGCTCACCCACCATCCAGAGCTGATCCCCCGGGAGTATCTGGCCCCGGAAACACGAGGAACTCCCCAGCCGATCCACGGGGATCAACTGGGGAGTTCTCCTTATATATAGGGCCGCTACTTCAGCTCTGCGCCCTTGGGATAGCCCTTGCCCTGCTCCAGGGATTTCTTCACCTCGGAGGCGTAGACATCGATGTAGGGGGCACCCACCAGGTCTGCGAGAATATGCATCAGGTGGTCGGTCAGCGCGCGGGGCGCGTCACGGTCATCGGGTTCCATCCCCTGGGATCGAATCCACTCGATCGGATCGACGAGCTCGCCCACCTTCATCCGGACCTTCTTCGGCCGCGGCACCCACGTGCCGATCGGGTTGGCATCACGGGAGCCGATCATCCCGACCGGAAGAATTTTCTCCCCGGTGGCCAGAGCCACCCGGGCAGCACCGGTGCGACCACGGTAGACCCGGCCGTCCGGGGAGCGGGTGCCCTCCGGGTAAACGCCGAACATCCCCCCGGCGCCCAGCACCTTCTTACCGGCAGCCATCAACGAGGCTCCGGCGTTCTCGGCCTGCCGGTCAATCGGGATCTGATTGACCGAGTGGAAGAACCACTTCTGAAGCTTACCGATGACGCCCGGCGCAGTGAAGTACTCCTTCTTCGCGGGGAAGATCATCTGGCGCGGGCACATCAACGGGAAGTAGAAGGAATCCATGACCGACTGGTGCGAGGAGACCATGATCACCGGACCAGCCGCCGGAATATTTTCCAGCCCCTCGATCTCAGGACGATTCCAGACACGCAGGAAAGGGCCGATCAACACGTACTTGTAGACCGAGTACCACTTATTGTGCATGTCTTGAATCCTTTTCTTGGGGGGATGCGGAGGAAGGGTTGGGCTAACGGGGCACGACGTGCCGGGCTAAATCAGCTACGCCGATCATACCCGCGTCACCACCGAGTTCAGCGCTGGCAACACGGGAAAGCGGACGATGCCCAGCTCCGACAATCCGGCCGGCGAAGCGACTGACCGCCGCATCCAGGAAGTGCTCGGAATCCCGGGAAACCCCACCACCGATGAGGATCAGCTCTGGATCCAGGACATCGGCCACAATAGCCAGGGCCTCCCCCAGCCAGTGGATGAAGGACTCCACCGCAGCGGCCGCCACCGGCTCGCCTCGTTGAGCGGCGGCAAATACCTCCTGCCCGCTGACGCTCGCGGGATGCTCACTGAGCTGGCGGGTGAAATCGCTGACCGCGTGACTGCCGCCTCGCAGCTCCTCCAGAGCCGATTCCACCAAAGCGGTGCCAGAGCAGTAGCGCTCCAGACAGCCCCGCTTCCCGCAGGGGCAGGGCCGACCACCTGGTACCACGGGAAGGTGGCCAAATTCCGGGGCTGTGCCATAAGCGCCACGGTAAATTTCACCACCGACCATCAACGTGGCACCGATGCCGGTGCCAATGGCCAGCAGCACCCAATTGTCCGCCTCCCGGGCCGCACCAAAACGGTACTCACCCCAAGCCGCGGAATTGGCATCATGTTCCAAACGCACCGGCAGGTCCAGCAGACCGGTGATGATCCGACGGACCGGGGCATCTCGCCAGGGTAGGTGTGGAGCGAAGCGGACAATCTCGCACTGCGGATCCAGGAAACCTGCCACTGACAGGCCCACCGCCTGGATCTCGTGGTCGTGACGCAGCTGGGTCACGAGTTCGGCGATACCCACCTCAAGATCGTCGACGGTCTGCGGAGTCGGCATCGAACGGGAGTCGATGATCTTCCCAGACTCGGTCACGACACCGGCCCGGAGATTAGTACCTCCGATGTCTAGACCAACCGTGTGCGCGGTCGGGAAGAAGGACATGCGGCCGCCTTAGCTCAGAAATCGGAGAGAAACATCAAGGATTACCCCGCAAGTATAACGGGGCCGTAAATCATCATCACATTGGCTCAGGAAGCATCCAGAATCTGACGCAGCCGCTGCCCCATCTGCTGCCAGGTCCACTCCTGCTCTACATGACGACGCCCCGCCTGACCCATGCGCAAACGCCGGGCAGGATCGCCGAGAAGGTCATCGGCGGCGTCGATAAGCGCCTCCAGGTCACGCCCCCCGACGACGATGCCGGTTTCCGGGGTCACCGTTTCCGGGGCGCCGCCGGAATCACCGGCGATCACCGGCACCGCGCAGGCCTGAGCCTCCAGGTAGACGATGCCGAGTCCCTCCACGTCTAAACCACGGCCCCGGGTGCGCGCTGGCATCGCGAAGACATCCGCTGCCGCCAACAGTGAGATCATCCGCTCCAGATTCACCTTGCCGGTGAACACCACCGCCTCCCCCAGCGGTGCCGCGAGCTTCCGGAGCCGAGGACCGTGGGAACCCTGCCCCACGATCACCAGCCGGGTGCCCGGATGACGCCGACGGATCTCCGGCAATACGCGGATCAACTGATCCTGTCCTTTGCGCGGCACCAGCCGGGAGATACAGACCAACAGCGGACCTTCTCCAAATTCCGTTCGAATCTGCGACTTCTCCGAAGAGTTCAGTGGCTGGAAGAGCCCGATGTCCACCCCGGACGGCAGATGCCGGAACTCCGGGTGGGTACCGAAGGCCCGGCGGAACCGGCGCAGCGTGTACTCAGAGATATAGGTGACCACATCGCTTTCCCGGCCGATGCGCCGGAGAACCTGACGGGCCCCGGGTACCATCGACCAGCCCACCTCATGCCCATGCGTGGTAGCGACGATCCGGCTGGCGCCGGCCTCGCGGGCCGCCCCAGCCATCAATGCCAGTGGTGCTGCAGCCCCGAACCAGACCGTGTCAATCCCCCGCTCCCGGATGATCTCAGCCATCCGTCGGGTGGTCGCCGGGGTCGGCAACATGATCTTCCGGGGCCAACGGATCACCTCATAGGCGGCCTGTCGGTCATAGTCCACAGCGGCATCTGCATCCTGAGTGGAAGCGAACACCGTGATCTCGGCTGGATCAAGGGTATCCACAAAATCCCGAAGGTAGGACTGGATGCCACCGATCGTCGGCGGAAAGTCATTGGTCACCAGGAGAGTTCGGCCCATGCCCACCTACCTTAGTGAGCGACTCAGAAACGGCTGGCACCGTGCCAGGGCATCGAGTCCACCGAGACCACCTGAACCGGAATTCCGTAGTCCGAGGCGTGGACAATCATGCCCTGCCCGATATAGAGCCCGACATGAGTCGCCCCAGGGAAATATCCCACCACATCACCGGGCTGCAGCTCCCCACGAGTGACCGCGGTACCGCCTGCCATCTGCGCCTGCGAGGTACGCGGGACACTCTTCCCCTGCTGCTGATACGCCCAGTAGATCAGCCCCGAGCAGTCGAAAGTGTCCGGCCCGGTGGCGCCCCAACCGTAGGGTGCACCCAACTTCGACATCGCCGCCTGCACGGCAGCAACCGCCTCAGGAGAGCCGACCAGATCACTGAGATTCACACCCTCAATGGGGTTATTCTTGTTCTCCCACTGCTCGCGGGCGGCCCGGTCCAAGGTATCAACCTGAGCCTGGATCTCCTGGATCCGTTCCTGCAGCTCCGATTGCTCCGAGCTGAGCCGCACCCGCTGTTGCGCCAACTGCCCCAGTTGGAATTCCGCTTCAGCGCTCGCTCGAGATGCCGCCTGGTGGTTCTCGGCCGCGGCCTCATTCGCTGCACCGAGATCATCAACCACTGCGGTGTGCTTCCGTGTCAGGGTGTCCAGGTAAGCGGTCCGGTCAATAGCCTTCTGGGGACTCTCCGAGCTAAACACCAGGGTAATCGGATCAATCAGAGAGATCCGGTATCTGGCGCCCGCAACCTGATTGACGGATTCCTGAAGCTGCAACACCGCAGCGCGGGAGTCCGCCACCTCCGCAAAGGCACGCTCCACCGCGAGCTGGTGGGTGCTCAAACCTTCCTCACCCGAGGCAATATCTAGCTCAAGCTGTTTAACTTCCTCGTTCTTCTCCGCCGCCTCCCGGGAGACCTCCTCCATAGTGGCAATCAGATCAGCCAGCTCATCAGCCTTGGCGGTGGGCACCGCTTCAAGGCAGCTCAGAGCAAGCAGGGCCGCGATGGTGGCCGCCACCATCTTCCCGCGGTGCGCGGCAATGGCGCGGAAACCCGGGGTGTGGCTGGCGGAACTCTCAGAATCACGCATCAGCGGGGACTTCCTTATCAGTGAACGCAGAAACAAGCTGACTATATGCCCTCCCCGATCGCAGGAAAAGGCCCCAGTGGGGTGTTCTTGAAGATATTATCGTCTCAGCACCCCCTCGGTGCAGAACACCCCGGAAATGCTTCAACCCCGCCACCCAGTGGGGGTTAGCGGGGTTGGAAAGGCACCTGTGATGCCAGAGCTAAAGCTTAGAAACGCACTGCCGAGTGAATCGGCATGTAGTTCACCGGACGCTCGGTGACCGTGGAACCGGAGTTCAGGGCATCAATCATCATGCCGTTGCCAGCGTAGATGGCGACGTGGGAGGCACCACCGTAGTAGGCGATGATATCACCGGGCTGCAGATCAGAGATGGCGACCGGGGTTCCGGCAGCGGCCTGAGCCTGGGAGGTCCGCGGGATGGACTTGCCGGCCTGCTGGTAAGCCCAGCTGGTCAGGCCGGAGCAGTCGAAGGAACTCGGGCCGGTAGCGCCCCAGCCGTAGGGGGAACCGATCGCGGAACGAGCGGCATCAACGATGGCCTGTCCGTTGGACTGGGTCTGAGAGACCTGCTGGACCGGGGCGGCGGCGGCCGGGGCAAATGTAGCAGCAGCATTGCCATACGCCGCCGGAGCTGCCTGCTCGGCGAGGCTCGGGATGAACTTCTCGATGTTCGGGATGTTCTCCAGGCCCGGGATCTTGGCCAGGGTAGCGGCGTCAACGTTGACGCTGGAGCCGCCGTAGCTCACTTCAGTGGCGTTAGCCGGTGCCGCCACTAGTGCGGTGGCGCCGACTGCCAGTGCAGAGGCAGTAGCGATACGGCGGATGTTCTTCACGTTCTGATTGCGGTGCTTACCCACGAATTTAACTCCAAGTTCTTCCATTGAGCCTGCCGGGTTAGCTGTCGGGTTGGAGAACGGAAGCTCTCCCTCACCGCGCCACGGATCTTCAGCGACCCGTTCTTGCGGTGAATTCACCCCAGAGAATCAAGAGTGGTTCCCCGGCTCCCCGCCGTCCCTCGGATAAGGGATTCGGTCGGAGATTAGGCATGTAATTTTCAGTTGAATCACGCGGGCACTTCGGGTTCTGGCTGGGATGGTCAGATCCTTGTGCCGCAATGTCTCGATCAGGTTACGAAACCACAACGACTGCTGTCTACCCAAGCGGTGGAAACGGAGGCGTTATCGGACTGTTATCGAAAAGATTGGCCTTCATTTCCAATAGGGCAGGGAGGCTCCCCTAAATTGATACATCACCAAAAGTACCCGGTCACAAAATGGTCTCTGCCTGCACGTTTGCCCAATAGACTTTCACTGCCCAAACGGCATTCCTGGTGCCCCCGAAAATCCCGGCACTTTTTCATTTAGATCCAATTGTGATTGTCATCACTAGATCATCCCAAAGCCCCGAAAACCGCCAAATTCAATGATTAACGCGCTCCCGAGAACCTGCCCCCGAGCCTTTCCCAGCCCCAGCACAAAGCAGACATGAACGACCGCCATCCCAGCAAGCGCCGCCGCTACCCGCATCCCGAGACCCCCAGGGACGCTGTACCTGCGCCTGCCGCGACCGATCCTCCGATTCAGGCAAAGACTCATCTGCCAAGTTCAGCCCCTCAGGCGGGCGTATGGCGACGCCAGCCCCTGGTGGCACTCAAACTGCCCTCCTCGGGAGCCAATGCACCCTGTCCACCCAGAGCAACCCAGGTGACGCTGACCCCACCCACTCGGGAAAGCCACCTACCCTGCGTCCCAGTGCACCTATATATACAGTGCGAAAATAGCTGCCCGGACACCGGATTCGAGGTTGATACTCCAGACTCGCATTGGCCTAGGTGGAGGGCGCAGCAGTGCCATCCCCCGAAGCACCAAGAAAGGGAAGTCCCCTGACACCGCTTTCGGTGTCAGGGGACTTCCCTTTGAGACGTAGTTTCTGGTGAAACCAAGAGCTAGTCGGTCAGACCCTGCTTACGCTCGTCCTCGCGGTAAGCGTCCTGCACCTTCTGCAGTGCAGCCAGCTCCTCGCGATGGTTTTCGTGCTCAATCTCCGCCGCGCGGGCGGCGATCGAAGCATCATCCGGGCTGAGGAATCCACCACGGCCGGGACTACCGGCGAAGCCGAGTTCGTTCATCTGCTTCGGAACGATCGCACCGGCGTACTCCAGCGGGATCGGGTGGCCGTGATCGTCCACCGGGCCGAGCGGCTGGTGAACCTCAATGAAGGCACCGTTCGGCATCTGCTTGATGACACCCGTCTCGATGCCGTGCTCCAGAACCTCACGGTCAGAGCGCTGCAGGCCAACACAGATGCGGTAGGTGATGAAGTAGGCGATCGGCGGCAGGAGGATCAGACCAATTCGGCCAACCCAGGTCATCGTGTTCAGCGAGATCTGGAAGTAGTGGGCGAAGAGGTCGTTACCACCGGAAATGGTGATCAGGATGAAGAAGGCAAGACCCATCGCACCCAGACCAGCGCGGACCGGAACATCACGCGGACGCTGCAGCAGGTTATGGTGCGCATCGTCGCCGGTGATCTTCTTCTCGATGAAGGGGTACCCGACCAACAGCACAACCAGGATACCCAGCATCACCGCCACCCAGACCACGGCCGGGACCGTGTAGTTACCCAGGTAAAGCTCCCAGGCCGGCATGACACGGGCGGCACCATCGGTCCACAGCATGTACCAGTCAGGCTGCGAACCTGCGGAGACCTGCGAGGGGTTGTAGGGGCCGACTGTCCAAATTGCGTTGATCGTGGTCAGACCGGACAGCAGTGCCAGAACACCGAAGACGAACAGACCCATACCGATGGCCTTGATACCGAAGAGCGGCAAGATTCGGATACCGATAACGTTGTTCTCGGTACGTCCCGGTCCGGGGAACTGGGTGTGCTTCTGGAACCAGACCAGCAGCACGTGTGCAGCGATCAGAGCCAGGATGATGCCCGGCAGGATCAGCACGTGAGCGATATAGAAGCGGTCCAGCATGATCTCGGAGGGGAAGTCGCCGCCGAAGATCATCCAGTGCATCCAGGTACCGATGATCGGCAGACCAACCACGATGGCGGACATGATTCGCAGGCCGGTGCCGGAAAGCAGTTCATCCGGCAGCGAGTAGCCCATGAAGCCCTCAGCCATGCCCATGATCAGCAGGAGGCAACCGATGATCCAGTTGGCCTCACGCGGGCGACGGAACGCTCCGGTGAAGAAGATGCGGAGCATGTGGGCGACCATGGCGACCATGAACATCAGCGCTGCCCAGTGGTGCATCTGACGGACGAAGAGTCCACCGCGCACCTCGAAGGAGATGTTCAGCGCGGTCTCGTAGGCACGAGACATCTCCACACCATTGAGCGGAAGGTAGGCACCTTCGTAGATGACCTTGGTGATGGAGGGGTCGAAGAACAGTGCCAGGTAAATACCCGTCAGCAGCAGAATGATGAAGCTATAAAGTGCGATCTCACCCAGCATGAAGGACCAGTGGGTCGGGAAGACCTTGTTGATCTGGGTGCGGACCATGCCCGCCCAGGGGTAGCGGGAGTCGAGGTTATTGCCCAACTGGGCTGATTTATTAGTCATTAGGACTTACGCTCCCAGAATGCCGGGCCGAGGCTCTCAATAAAGTTGCCTGCGGCGATGAGGTAACCCTCTTCATCCACGGTGATCGGCAGCTGCGGCAATGCACGGGCGGCAGGGCCGAAGATCGGCTTACCGTGCTGCAGAGCATCAAACTGCGACTGGTGGCAGGGGCAGAGGATTCGGTTGGTCTGTGCTTCAAAGAGCGAAGTCGGGCAGCCGATGTGGGTGCAGATCTTGGAATAGGCGTAGTAGTCGCCGTAGTGGAAGTCTTCCTGCCCCTCACGCTCGATGACACGGGCGGTGTCCTCAGAGCGCAGACGGATCAGCATGACAGCGTTACGCGGACCGTGGATGGAGTGCATCTGGTCCTCGTAGACATCACGGGTCGCATCGTATAAATCGCCATCGTTGACATAGGACTCGGGCAGCGGGAATACGGTCTCCATGCCACCTGCCGACAGATCTTCCGGACGCGCGCGCACCAGTCGGGTGACACCGACGGTGGACATGTGCGTGCCGGTCTCACCGGTGTGAGGCTGAGCGATGGCACCGGTATCGCGCGCCAGGTACAGCTTCACGTCATTGTTGGCCAGGGTCCAGCCGGAGGTCCACAGGGTGCCGTCACCCTGGATGCCGAGCTCGCCGGCCTTCCACGGGTTCTTGATCATGCCACCCAGCGGGGCGATGATCGCGAGACCAGCCAGCAGACCACTGGCACCGAGCAGGCCCTGCAGAACCTTACGACGACCCAAGGTCGAGGTCTGCCAGGAATCATTCAGCAGTGCGACCAGCGTACGACGATCAATCTCCTCGGAGCCACCGTCATGACGACGCTGGACAGCGATCTCCTCAGGAAGAAGATTCTTGATGTAGAGCACCACAGCGAAGCCGAGGGCGAGGATCGCCAGGCCGGAGAACAGACCCAGGGCCGGGGTGAACAGGGTGTACCAGATCAACCCTTCGTCACCGTGGGACTTGTACTCCCAAGGCCAGAACAGGTAGGTGCCCAGGAAGGCGATTCCCGAGAGGATCGAGATGACCAGCCAGATGGAGATAGCGTTGATAGCACGCTTCTCCGCCGGATCATTGGCGATCGGGAAGCGTTCCTTGCGGTACGCGATGGTGACGTCGTCCAGCTCGGTACCGAGGCGGGCGAGTTCCTCATTGCTCATGGAACGCAGTTCCTGAGCGGTGTAATCCTTCTTCACTTCATTACTCATGAACGCGATCCAATCCACATAGCAGCCGCGATCAGCACGACGATGCCGACGATCCAGATGAACATACCTTCAGCCACCGGACCTAGGCCACCGAGGGAGTAACCACCGGGGCTCGCAGTCTCCTTGCTGGACTTGACGAAGGCGATGATGTCCTTCTTCTCATCAGCGGAGAGCTGTCGGTCAGAGAACTTCGGCATGTTCTGCGGCCCAGTCAGCATTGCCTGGTAGATCTCCTGCTCATTTGCATCATCCAGGGTCGGGGCATACTTACCGGAAGACAGCGCGCCACCACGACCGGTGAAGTTGTGGCAGGAGGCGCAGTTGAGACGGAAGAGATCGGAGCCACGGGCTACGTCCGCGGGATCGATCTGCCCCTCGTAACTGGAGCCGCGAAGGGACTCCATTGCGATGGTGCCGTCTTCGTTGTAGACGATGCCGGGGCCGCCACCGTTAGCTGCGACGTAGGCCGCCAAGGCCAGGGTCTGTGCCTCGGTGTAGCGCGGGGTCTTACGTTCAGCCTGTGCATCATTCTGGTAGAGCGGCATACGGCCGGAGTGCACCTGGAAGTACACAGCACCCTCGCCGACACCGATGAGAGACGGGCCACGCTCCTCGACACCCTGCAGGTTTGCGCCGTGGCAGGTGATACAGGCAACGTCGTAGAGATCGTTACCCTCTTGGATGAGAGCCTGATCGTCACGCTGTGCGGTGGCGATCTGGGCATCAGGGGTCAGCGCAGTGGCAATGACGCCAGCGCCGGTGAGACCGAAGGTCAGCGCCAGGGCGCCGGCCGCAGCACGACGTACTTTGCGACGCGCCTTGGTCTTCTTTGCCGAAGTTGCCGGGGCTGCGGCAAGTTCGGATGACTGTGGATTGGTTTCCATCATTTCCCTTTATAACTCGAATGCGGAAAGTGAATGGCTGTAGGCCGAAAATCTCGGCGGACTACGGCCTACTGAATGATGTAGATAACGATGAAGACGCCGACCCAGATGACGTCCACGAAGTGCCAGTAGTAGGAGGTCACCATGGCGGCAGTTGCCTGCGCCGGGGTGAACTTCGACTTCTGGGTTCGCAGAAGGATCACAATGAAGGCGATAATGCCTGCCGTCACGTGTGCCATGTGGAAGCCGGTGATGATGTAGAACATCGAACCGAACACGGAGTTCTGGATGGTCACACCAGCGTGAATCATCTCGTAGTACTCAAAGGCCACGAGACCGAGGAAGATCACGCCGAGAAGAACGGTCACCAGATACCACCGGCGCAGCTTGAAAACATCACCCCTTTCAGCTGCAAAGACGCCGAACTGCGAGGTCACCGAAGACGAGATCAGGATAGCCGTAATAACGGCGCCGTAGACCACGTTGAGGTGAGCGGTCTGATCCGCCCAGTCACCTGACTGACCATTGGCACGCGAAGTGAACCACATCGCGAATAGTCCGGCGAAGAACATCAATTCCTGAGACAGGAACACAATGGTGCCGACACTGACCATATTTGGTCGGTTCAGTGCCGCAACACGTTGTGGTGCTGCCATACCTTGGTTAGAAACTACGCTCGTCACGCCTACCAGTATGGCGGTTCGCTGAGCGTAAGTCACTTTGATTCCCCCGCTATGGTGGAAGAAACTCAGAATCGACCTGCACTTTTGTCCCGAGTCTAAAAGTTTCAAAAACTTTCGCGTAACTTGGGAACTTTCTTCCCTTCATTTACGACGCACCATTTCCGCTGGTCATATCGTCCCCCCGGACAACCTTCGGAAGAGGTTAAAAAGCTCTGGGCATAGCTTACCCCAACTCTGGCGATTGATCGAAGATTCATCCGCCGCACACGCAGAGATTCAAATCACAACAGCCGCCCGACGAGAACCCCAAGTTCATACTTTCGGTTGACCCCTTCGTGTCTGGGTGATTCAGTCCCTCCCGAATTCCCCGGACCAGAACCTCGCCTCCCCGGCAGTTCCCGCACCCTCCCCGAGCACTATCCCTGGCAGCCGGCCACCGAGCCAGGCTGGAAGACCCCTAGACCTCACCGGTCTCCCCCACCGCTGCTGCCACAGGATAGAAACTCCGCACACTCCCCGTCTCGCCCTGGCACCGAAGCTCCCCCGCGACACTCCGGCAACCTTTGCCATTGAGTGATCAGGGCCAAGGCCCTAACCATCCCCCAGCGCCAGTTGCCGCCACTCCTACGCCGATCCCCGCGAAGCCGCCCAGACATGGAAAAGCGCCGGAATCCGCAATGGATTCCGGCGCTCAGTCACTGGTGGAAACTAGTGCTTCTCCCTGGGGAGGCCGTACTGCAAGTTCATCATGGCAGCAGTGTAGATGAGCAACAACACACCAAGCACGATCAACCACGCAAGCCAGAAGGCGATGCCCAGGCCAAGAAGAAGGATCGCACCGGACATGGCTGCCGGCCAGATGGAACTGGGGCTGAAGAAGCCCAGGACACCAGCCTTATCGGGGACCTCAGCTTCTTCCCAGTCCTCGGGGAGGACATCCGAACGGCTCGAGGTGAAGTGGAAGTAGACTCCGAGGAAGGTGGTCAGGCCGAAGCCCAGGACCAGGCCGACGACGCCGACCCACTCGGTACGGACCAGATAGGAATCGTCCGCCATAAAGGTGGTGCCGAAGATGTAGATCAGAGCGGTCACTGCCATAAAGGCGGAGAGACCATACATGATCTTTGCGCTTGAGTTCATGGTTTTGTCTTACTCCTCAGCCTTAAACGTTCTCGTTCGGATCGTTGTAGTTGTCACCGTCAGAGGTGTTGCGCTCCGAGTTGAACGGGTGGGTCGTGATCGCGTAGGGCTCCTCACCGATGGCCTCGAGAGCCTGGGAGTTCGGAGCATCCGGGTTCGCCTGGCGGATTGCCAGATATTCCCCGAAAGCCTCCGGTGAGACAACGCGGAGTTCGAAGTTCATCATCGCGTGGTAGGTGCCACACATTTCAGCACAACGGCCGACGAAGGCGCCTTCTTCTTCAATTGCCTCGATCTGGAAAGAACGCTGCTGCTGGTTAGCTTCCGGGTGAGCGAAAGCATCACGCTTGAACAGGAACTCCGGGACCCAGAATGAGTGTGCAACATCGCCGGAGGCGAGGTTGAACTGGATCGGGGTCTGCGAGGGCAGAACCAGAACCGGGATCTCATCGGTGGTGCCGAGGGTCTCGATCTCGTTGTAGTTGAGGTACGAGAGGTCCGACTTGGAGTTGCCGTGGATCGGATTGTTACCGTCCGGGCTCTCCGCGGATTCCTCGGCGATTGCCTGTCGTTCCTCATCGATACCGACATAGTCACTGCCGCCGGTGAGAGATCCCGCGATGTTGGCATAACCGAACTTCCAGTTCCACTGGAAGGCGGTGACGTCAACCTCGACCTCGGGGTTCTTATCGAGTGCGACAACCCTCTCCTGGGTCTGAACCGTGAAGAAGAAGATCACCATGACGATGACGATCGGAGCGATCGTCAACACAAGTTCCAAGGGAACGTTGTACTGCAGCTGCTTCGGGAATTCACCCTCGCCGCGCTTCTCGGCCTTCTTCGCATTCCACTTGCCGAAAACGGCATAGAGGAAGATGCCCCACATGATGAAGCCGATGATCCAGGCTGCGACCCAGACCCACACCCAGAAGTTGCCCATCGCAGTGGCCTCCGGGGTGATGCCTTGCGGCCATCCCATGCGGAGGAAATCGAATACCGCGTTCTCTGGCGGGGCAATGTCACATGCCGCCATTGCGGCACCGGCCAAGCCGATGACGCCGGCGAGCGACGCCTTACGCCCGAAACCGCGCTTGTTTCGCTGATCCACGTGTGTCTGCCTTCCTGTCCACACAAATTCTTAGAACACTTTGGTCCTGTCCTAACTAGGCAGGATAGCCGATCGGGCAGTAGTTTCCCTGCCCAGGGATCCCGCGAGGTCAGTAAAGGACAGACCCGTGTCTTATTAAGCACTTAGGATGTTACAGCCAGCTGGGTTTTCTAGCGAACAACACCCCCTACGTCCCTGTCATTCAAATCACAGCGCATCATACTTAAGATTGAACCCACTTCATCAACCCCATGAGGAGATTCGAGGCATCGGGGAGTTTTTCAACCACTGCCACTCCCCTACCTCTCTTGCGTTCTCCGGGGATTGGCGGTTCCTGAAGATGAGCAGGGTCTCGCATGCCTGTTTAACATGGTGGGGCGCTACACCGTATCGTGAAGGAATCTTCTGTCCCCTTACCTATGAGGAGAACCGTCTAAACCATGTGCGGGCTACTGGGCTTTTTGTCGAGCAATGAGAATGCGGCGAACTTCGTTAACGCTGTAGAAAGGGCCCTGCCGTGCATGCGTCACCGCGGTCCCGACGATGCCGGCACCTGGCATGACAAGGATCTGGTCTTCGGCTTCAACCGACTCTCCATCATCGACCTGGAACACTCCCACCAGCCGTTGCGTTGGGGTCCGCCGGAGAATCCCGACCGTTATGCGCTGACCTTCAACGGCGAGATTTACAACTATCTGGAGCTCCGGGAGGAACTCCAGGCTGCCGGCCATGAGTTCCGGACCTTCGGAGATTCCGAGACCATCGTCGTCGGCTTCCATCATTGGGGCGAGAAGGTCGTCGAGCACCTGCGCGGCATGTTCGGTATCGCCATCTGGGACACCGAGTCCCGTCGACTCTTCCTGGCCCGTGATCAGTTCGGCATTAAGCCGCTGTTCTATGCCACCACGGAGGCCGGCACCATTTTCGCTTCCGAGAAGAAGACCATCCTGGAGATGGCACCCGAGCTGGGTCTAGGCCTTGACCTTGATCGGCGCGCCATTGAGCACTATGTGGACCTGCAGTATGTCCCGGAGCCGGAAAGCCTCCACGCCGGGATCCGTCGACTCGAGTCCGGCTGCACCTCCTTGATCGAGCCCGGTGGCCAACTGGTGCAGGAGCGCTACTTCCGCCCGCAGTTCCCCGTCAAGCCGGTCCCCAAGGGCAGCGAACAGGATCTCTTCGACCGGATCGCCCGCGCCCTGGAGGACAGCGTCGAGAAGCACATGCGTGCCGATGTCACCGTCGGTTCCTTCCTCTCCGGCGGCATCGACTCCACCGCCATCGCGACCTTGGCCAAGCGCCATAACCCCAATCTGCTGACCTTCACCACCGGCTTCGAGCGGGAGGGATATTCAGAGGTCGATGTGGCTGCCGAGTCGGCGGCGGCGATCGGGGTGGAGCACATCGTCAAGATCGTCTCCCCGGAGGAATACGCCAGCGCGATCCCGAAGATCATGTGGTACCTGGATGATCCGGTGGCTGACCCCTCCTTGGTTCCGCTGTATTTTGTCGCGGAGGAAGCCCGTAAGCACGTCAAGGTGGTGCTCTCCGGAGAAGGCGCGGATGAGCTCTTTGGTGGTTATACCATCTACAAGGAGCCACTGTCGCTGGCGCCCTTCGAGAAGATCCCCTCTCCGCTGAAGAAGGGACTCCGCGCGCTCGGCAAGGCACTGCCGGAGGGGGTGAAGGGCAAGTCGCTGCTGGACCGCGGCACCCAGTCGATGGAGGAGCGTTATTACGGTAACGCCCGTTCCTTCAACTTCGAGCAGATGCAGCGGGTGATCCCCTGGGCGAAGCCTGAATGGGATCACCGTGAGGTCACCGCCCCGATCTACGCTCAGTCCACCCACATGGATCCGGTCTCCAGAATGCAGCACCTGGACCTGTTCACCTGGATGCGCGGCGATATCCTGGTCAAGGCCGACAAGATCAACATGGCCAATTCTCTCGAGTTGCGTGTGCCTTTCCTGGACAAGGAGGTCTTCCGGGTGGCGGAGGAGATTCCGCACGAGCTGAAGATCGCCCACGGCACCACCAAGTACGCCCTGCGAAAGGCCATGGAGCAGATCGTGCCGCCGCATGTGTTGCACCGTAAGAAGCTGGGTTTCCCGGTCCCGATGCGTCATTGGCTCGCCGGCGATGAGCTCTTCGGCTGGGCCCAGGACACCATCAATGAGTCCGGTACCGAGGATATCTTCAACAAGCCGGCCGTTCTGGAGATGCTCAAGGAGCACCGCGATGGTGTCTCTGATCATTCCCGTCGACTGTGGACCGTCCTGGCCTTCATGGTGTGGCACGGGATCTTTGTGGAAAAGCGCATCGACCCGCAGATCGAGCACCGCGAGTACCCTGTCGATCTCTAACCTTTGGCGGGCACTGAGCTGAGAAAGAAGGCCCCGGCACCATCCTCTCCGTGAGGGAGGATGGTGCCGGGGCCTTCGCTCTTCACGGGGAAGGGCGTGACAACCTGAGACTTAGTTGAAAGAGTCACCGCAGGCGCAGGCGCCACCGGCATTCGGGTTGTCGATGGTGAAGCCCTGAGACTCGATGGTGTCCGAGAAATCAATCTTCGCACCCATGAGGTAAGGAACGCTCATCTTGTCGACCACGAGGCGAACACCACCGAGGACATCGGTCTTGTCACCGTCGAGGGTGCGGTCATCGAAGTAGAGCTGGTAGCGCAGGCCAGCGCAGCCGCCGGGCTGCACGGCGATACGCAGGGCCAGATCATCACGGCCTTCCTGATCCAGGAGGGTCTTGGCCTTGATGGCTGCCTCATCAGAGAGAACAACACCGGTGCTGGTGGAGGGAGCGGTCATAACTGGGATCTCCTTGCCTTTGAAAACTACTTATTTGTCCGAAACTCTCTCGACCCGGAGGTCCGAAGAGGTTTCCGTGCGCTTACTCTGACGCCTAACCCTACTCCGCTGGGAGCCAATGGGATACCCTGCGGCCCTGCCCTCGTCTGCCGGATCCCGGCAGACGTGAACTCGGGTACCAGGAGAGCCAGTAGGTACATACGGTCCAACAACTCATATCCCACCCTTATTCCCGTTCATTCCCTCAGGCTTGTAGCCTATGGAGTGTGAAACTCCCCTGGCAGAAAAATGAAGACACCCCGGAAGACCTCTCCTCAGCTGAAAACACCTCGGCGGTCGAGGATGCTTCAGGCAACCAGTTCCCCAAGGGCTACACCCCGCCGAAGGGTCGCCCGACCCCGAAGCGTCGTGAGGTGGAGGTCGAACGCGGAGTGATCCGTCCCGCCGGCGGTACGCAGTCCCCGCAGTCGCTGCGTAAGCGTCGTAAAGAAATGAAGGCTTCCATGTCCTCGGCGGAATGGAAGGAGCTCAAGCGCAAGGAGCGGGATGAGAACCGCAAGCGGCAGCGCGAGTCACAGTCCCGCATGGACAGCGGCGATGAGAAGTACCTCCTCCCCCGGGATCAGGGCCCGGAGCGTCGCTTCATCCGCGACTGGGTGGACTCCCGTACCTTCATCAACGGCATGGTCATGCCGGTGGCATTGGTGCTGCTGGTGGTCATGCTGGTGGGAACTTGGGCCCCCACCTTCGCCAATCTCGTCTCCACCTTCGCCATGGTCCTCATCGTCGTCTTCGCGATTGAGGGAGTCATTCTGGGTCGTCGCGCCAGCGCCGCCACCCGCCAGAAATTCCCGAATACCTCACTCGGTGGCTTCACCATGGGTTTCTACGCCTACTCCCGGACCACTCAGCCGCGCCGCTGGCGCACCCCCAAGCCGCAGGTTAAGGCCGGCTCCAAGATCCAGCCTTAAATCCCGCCCCCTATTTCCCGCCCTACCCGCCGTATTCATTCGCCGGCAGGGCGGGATTTCTCTTCCCGAACTAAGGTTGGGAAGTTGAGACATTCCCGCCACAAGGAGGCTATTCATGGATTCGGCAGCTTTGTTCGCCCCCGTCAGCGAGCCCTCAGCGGAGGCCCGGGCACAGTTCGCCGGGCTGGCTGATTCCGCGCCAGAGACCTTCGCCGGCATGGGCCGGCTCGCCGAGGTCGGCTCCTGGCTGAGCGCCTGCCAGGGGTTCTACCCACCCCGCACGATTGAGCGCCCGCGGGTGCTCATCTTCGCCGGTGATCACGGCGTCGCAAAGCAGGGTGTTGATACCGCTGATCCGGCACTTTCAGTGCAACGCGCCGAGGAGCTCACCGCGGGGCAGTCCCCGGTGAACGCCCTGGCCACCGCTGCCGGGGCGGGGGTGCGGTTGGTGGATGTTTCCCTGAATCACGAGGCCTGGGGCGATGAACGGGTCTCCGCGGGTTCCGGGTGCATCGATACCGAGGATGCGATGACTCTGGAACAGTTCGAGCGGGCGCTGGCGATCGGTCGCCAAATCGCCGACCAGGAGGTTGATTTCGGGGCGGATCTGCTGCTCCCGGGCTCCCTGGGAGTGGCCGGCGAGACCGTGGCCACGGCGCTGGCAGGTGCGTTGACCCGCACCGAACCGGTGGCTGTGGTGGGTGCGGGCTATGGCATGACCGAGCAGTTGTGGAAGCAGCGGGTCAAGGTCGTCCGCGATGCCATGTTCCGGGTGCGTTCAGATATTGATCAGCCGCTTGAGGTGCTGCGCAAGATCTCATCGCCCGATTTCGCCGCGCTGGTTGCCTTCTGCGCGCAGGCGGCGGTGCGTCGCACCCCGGTGCTTATCGACGGCCCGCTGGCCACTGTCGCCGCGATGTTCGCCGACCGCCTCGCCCCCGGTGCCCGGGCCTGGTTCCTCGCTGCTCAAGCCAGCGCCACCCCCTCCCAGGCGGCAGCCCTGCGGGATCTCGGCCTGCAACCGCTGCTGGACTTGCAGTTCGACCTGGGGGCCGGTACCGGAGCACTGGCCGCCTTACCACTCCTGCAGACCGCCGGAATCCTGGCCCGCGATGCGGTGGGTGTGGAACCTGAGCCCAACTAAGGCCAGTTCCGGAAACGCCAATGGCCCCTGACTTATTAGTCAGGGGCCATTTGGTCGGTGTTTAGCTGAGCAGCCGGTGCATCCAGCCATGGGTGTCTGCGATGACACCGCGCTGGATCCCGGTCAGGGTTTCGCGCAGTTTCATCGTCACCTGACCGGCCTCGTTATTATTGACCTCGAAGTTACCGTGGTTGGACATGACCGAACCAACCGGTGTGATCACCGCGGCAGTGCCGCAGGCGAAGGCTTCCGTCATCGTCCCGTTGGTGGCATCCGTCTGCCACTCGGTGGTGGTGATACGGCGCTCATCGGTGGTGTACCCGAGATCACGGGCAACCTGCAGGAGTGAATCGCGGGTGATGCCCGGCAGCAGCGAACCGGAGAGTTCCGGCGTGATCACGGTGGTCTTCTCCCCCTCCCCGTAGACGAAGAAGAGGTTCATGCCCCCCATTTCTTCGATGTACTTGCGCTCAATGGCGTCAAGCCACACGACCTGATCGCAACCCTTTTCCGCGGCTTGTGCCTGCGCGAGCAGGGAGGCAGCGTAGTTGCCGGCAAACTTCGCGTCACCGGTACCGCCCGGAGTCGCACGGACATAGTCCTCGCTGAGCCAGACGCTGACCGGCTTCACCCCACCGGTGAAGTACGCGCCCGAGGGAGAAGCGATGACGATGAACTTATAGGCATCCGCCGGGCTGACACCCAGTGAGACCTCGGTGGAGATCATGAAGGGCCGGATGTAGAGCGCCGCCTCACCACCGGCCGCCGGAACCCAGTCACGGTCGATATCAACCAGCAGTCGCAGTGCTTCAACGAAGTCCTCGACGGGCAGCTCCGGCATCGCCATGCGACGTGCGGAACGCTGCATGCGTTCGGCGTTCGCGGTGGGCCGGAAGGTGGCAATGCTGCCGTCCGGCTGACGGTAGGCCTTGATGCCCTCAAAAATCGCCTGACCATAGTGGAATACGGTGGTGGCCGGATCCATGGAGAGCGGAGCGTAGGGCTGCACTTCGGCATTGTGCCAGCCAGCTTCCTCGGTCCAGTCAATTGTCACCATGTGGTCGGTGAAGTTCTTGCCAAACTGCGGGTTGGCCAGGATTTCCTTCAGGCGATCCGGTGACGTCGGGTTTTCGTTCTTGCGCACGGCGAAGTTGAGGGACGTCATAGACAGGTAATTTACACCCAACCAAGTACCTCAGGGCCATCAGTACCGAGATCCCCATTTTCCGGGATGTGATTATGCTGGCGGGAAGTTCCCCGTTATTCGCCAACAAGTGGAGGTAATACACCGGTGAGTGAAAAGTTTGAACTCCCGTCCCGCAGCCCGATCACCGAGCTGGAGCTGAGCAAGAAGCTACCGAAGAAGGCCCAGGCCCTGTTGGTCCCGCTCTTCAAGGGTGAAGAGGGCCCGGAGCTCGCCGCCTCGGGCCTGTTCAGCGATGAGGTTGAGATTGCGGTGCTGCGCCAACTGATCGCCGTCGGCGCCACCGGAGCCCACGCTGAGCTCACCCGGATCCCCGGTACCGCGGAAACTGAGGTTGATTTCCTCATTGCCGTTGGACTGGGCGACGCCGAAGAACTTGATGAAGAAAAGCTGCGTCGCGCCGCTGGCGCGGCCGGCCGATCCCTCAAGGGTTTGGAATCCGTGGCCACCACGCTCGGGGCTTTCGGTCTCAGGGCCGCGGTCGAGGGCATCGTGTTGGGCGCTTATACCTACCCCGGTATCCGCAGTGAGGAAGACAGCCCCGCCAAGCAGCCGGTCAAGAAGGTGACCTTCATCGGTGATCCGAAGACTGACAAGGATGAGTTTGTCGCCGCCCAGATCACCGCAGAGTCGGTCATCCTGGCCCGCGATCTAGTGAACACCCCCTCCTCACACCTCTACCCAGAATCCTATGCCGCGATCATCGCGGCGGAGGCCGCACACTTCGGCGTTGAGGTGGAGATTCTCGATGAGAAGTCACTGCAGAAGCAGGGCTTCGGCGGCATCCTAGCGGTGGGTCGGGGTTCCGAACGTGGCCCCCGGCTGGTCCGCTTGAGCTGGTCCCCGCGCAAGGCCAAGACCTCGGTGGCACTGGTGGGCAAGGGCATCACCTTCGACACCGGCGGCATCTCCTTGAAGCCGGCCTCGAAAATGGAGGACATGATCTCCGACATGGGTGGCTCAGCGGTCATGGTCGCCACCATTTTCGCGGCGGCCCGACTGAACCTGAACCTCTCGATCACCGCCACCCTGCCGCTGGCGGAGAACATGCCCAGTGGCTCGGCCACCCGCCCCGGCGATGTGATTACCCACTACGGTGGACTGACCTCCGAGGTCATCAACACCGATGCCGAGGGGCGCATCGTGCTCGCCGATGCGCTGGCCCGTGCCAGTGAGGATGAGCCCGACTACCTGATCGAGACAGCCACGCTCACTGGGGCGCAGATGGTTGCCCTCGGAGCGAAGACCTCCGGCGTCATGGGCTCCGATGAGTTCCGTGACCGGGTCGCCGAAACCGGCCGCAAGGTCGGCGAGCCCGCATGGGCGATGCCGCTGCTCGAGGAGCAGGAGGAGGAGCTGAAGTCCCCGGTCGCCGACATCCGCAACTCCCATAACTCCCGCAACGCCGGGATGCTTTTCGCCGGTCTCTACCTCTCCCGCTTCATCGGCGAAGATATCCAGTGGGCACATGTCGACATCGCCGGCCCTTCCTTCAACAACGGCGGGGTGTCTGGTTACACCCCGAAGCGTGCCACCGGTGTGCCGGTGCGGACCTTCGTCGCCCTGCTGCAGGAACTGGCGGCGGAAGCCTGACCCCCGATTTACCCCCGCCGGAAACTAATCCGGCAGCTCGCCGCGTTCGAATTTCGCGCGGCGAGTTTTTTGTTCCTCCCGCTTCCGCAACAGCCTGTCTCTTTCAATACGGGTACGCATCCGCTGCGGGTAACCGGTTTCCTCCACGTCAAAAACCGGGCACTTCAGGAGTTTCTGAACTGCATCAATTCCCTTGGGCCCGCCGATGCGGCGCCGAATGAACTCGCCCCGCTCGTCGACCAGCACCACAGACATCTCATTGATCAAGGTTTCTGGTTCGATGTAGGCCTCGATATGGGCGCGGCCGGCAGCCCAGTTCTGCAACGTCGTCCGATCCTCGGGACGGATGGTTTCACCGGGACCGCGGGGCGGACGAAGATTGGACTTGGCCTTCCGTCGGCCGAATAGACTGAACACGCTTTACAATCATAGAGACTTACTGCGCCCAATTGGGTACCTCCGGGCCACACTCGTTCGGGCGAACCGGTACGCTCTTAGCTATTAGCATTCGTTTTACGACACGACTTTCGAGGAGTCTTTAATAATGGCGTTCTCCGTAGAGATGCCCGAACTGGGCGAATCCGTAACCGAGGGTACGATCACCCAGTGGCTGAAGCAGGTTGGTGACACCGTCGAGGTTGATGAGCCGCTGCTCGAGGTCTCCACCGACAAGGTTGACACGGAGATCCCCTCTCCCGTTGCCGGCACCATCATCGAGATCAGGGCTGAGGAAGACGACACCATCGATGTCGGCGCCGTGATTGCCATTATCGGCGAGGCTGATGAAGCCCCGGCATCGGAAGAGACGGCCCCCGCGGAGGACCCCGTTGAAGAGGCTGCTCCCGCCTCCGAGGAAACCGAAGAGGTTTCCGGCGAGTCCACCGACGTTGAGATGCCGGAACTCGGCGAATCCGTCACCGAGGGCACCATCACCCAGTGGCTCAAGCAGGTCGGCGACACCGTCGAAGTTGATGAGCCGCTACTCGAGGTCTCCACCGACAAGGTCGACACCGAGATCCCCTCCCCCGTCGCCGGCACCATCGTCGAGATCCTCGCTGAGGAAGACGACACCGTCGACGTCGGCGCCGTGATCGCCCGCATCGGCGACGCCGCCGCCAAGGCTGCCCCCAAGAAGGAGGCACCCAAGGCCGAAGAAAAGAAGGCTGAGCCCGCCGAAGAGGCTGCACCTGAGTCTGATGCTGCTCCCGCCTCCGAGGAAGCCGAAGAGGTTTCCGGCGAGTCCACCGACGTTGAGATGCCGGAACTCGGCGAATCCGTCACCGAGGGCACCATCACCCAGTGGCTCAAGCAGGTCGGCGACACCGTCGAAGTTGATGAGCCGCTACTCGAGGTCTCCACCGACAAGGTCGACACCGAGATCCCCTCCCCCGTCGCCGGCACCATCGTCGAGATCCTCGCTGAGGAAGACGACACCGTCGACGTCGGCGCCGTGATCGCCCGCATCGGCGACGCCGCCGCCAAGGCTGCCCCCAAGAAGGAGGCACCCAAGGCCGAAGAAAAGAAGGCTGAGCCGAAGAAGGAAGCCCCCAAGGTTGAGGCTCCCAAGGTTGAGACCAAGAAGGAAGCGCCCAAGGCCGAAGAGAAGAAGGCTGAGCCGAAGAAGGAAGCTCCCAAGGCCTCCGCTTCCGGCGATAACGTTCCTTATGTCACTCCGCTGGTTCGCAAGCTGGCCGAGAAGCACGGCGTTGACCTCAACACCGTGACCGGCTCCGGCATCGGTGGCCGTATCCGCAAGCAGGATGTCCTGGCTACTGCCGAGGGTGGCTCCGCTGCCCCGGCTGCCGAGGACAAGGGCGAGCGCAGCAACTGGTCCACCAAGTCCGTTGACCCGGCTAAGGCTGAGCTGATCGGCACCACCCAAAAGGTGAACCGTATCCGCCAGATCACCGCCTCGAAGATGGTTGAGTCCCTGCAGACCTCTGCCCAACTCACCCATGTCCAGGAAGTCGACATGACCCGCGTCAGCGAGCTGCGCAAGGCCAACAAGCCTGCCTTCATCGAGAAGCACGGTGTCAACCTGACCTACCTGCCCTTCTTCGTCAAGGCTGCTGCTGAGGCTCTGGTTTCTCACCCGAACGTCAACGCGTCCTACAACGCCGAGACCCATGAGATGACCTACCACGAGCATGTCAACATCGCGATTGCCGTTGACACCCCCCAGGGCTTGCTCGTCCCGGTCATCAAGAAGGCCGAGACCCTGTCCCTGCCGGAGATCGCCCAGGAGATCGCTGCGCTGGCTGACCGTGCACGCAACAAGAAGCTGCGTCCCGATGATCTCTCCGGTGGTACCTTCACCGTGACCAACATCGGTTCCGAAGGTGCCCTGCTGGATACCCCGGTTCTGACCCCGCCGCAGGCCGGCATCCTGGGTACCGCCGCCATCGAGAAGCGTCCGGTTGTCGTCACCGATGAGGGGATTGATTCCATCGCGATCCGTCAGATGGCTTACCTGCCCTTCACCTACGACCACCAGGTCGTCGACGGTGCGGATGCAGGCCGCTTCATCACCACCATCAAGGACCGCTTGGAGACCGCTGACTTCCAGGCTGATCTGCAGCTCTGAGTCACTTCTGAGTGAGTCAGTTTAACCGCCGGCCTACCCCTTGAACGGGGTGGGTCGGCGGTTTTTTCATCGGCCGAGGGGACTTTCCCGATGCCGGAAATATGATCTTTCACACTGCGCTGAGGTCAGCGACAGCAGTCCATGGCCCCTCGTGGCCCTGAACTCCCCCGGCCCGCGGGACCAAACTGACAATTGGGGATAGACAAACCCATATAATGGCGGCGAAGACTAAAATATTTCCCCCTAACTAAGGAGATACTGAGCCGTATGTCACTGACCCCGGTCAACGATCCCGCCTCCTACCTGGCGCGACACCTCGGGCCGAACAGCACCGAGCAGCAGTCCATGCTCAATGCACTCGGCTATTCCTCCCTGGATGCGCTGATCGACGCCGCTCTCCCGGCTGATATCCGGGCCACTCAGGTCTCCTCCCTAGGCGAGGCCCTGAGCGAGACCGATGCCCAGGCGAAGCTGCGCTCCTACGCCGATAAGAACGTCGTCTTGAAGTCTTTCTTCGGTCAGGGTTTCTCCGATACCATCACTCCCCCGGTGATCCGCCGCGGCGTGGTCGAGGATGCCGGCTGGTACACCGCCTACACCCCCTACCAGCCGGAGATCTCCCAGGGCCGGCTGGAGGCGCTGCTGAACTACCAGACTATGATCAACGAGCTCACCGGTCTCCCGGTCTCCAACGCCTCCCTGTTGGATGAGGCTTCCGCCGTGGCCGAGGCCGTCGGTCTGATGTCACGTTCCCAGAAGAAGGGACGCCGGGTCATTCTCGATGCCCGGCTGCACCCGCAGGTGCTGGGTGTGGCTGCCGAGCGCGCCCGCGCCATCGATCTCGAGGTGGAGATCACCGAGCTGACTGGTGATCTCGTCGGTGAGGATCTGATCGGCGTCGTCATCGCCTACCCCGGTACCGAGGGTGACCTCTCGGATCCTCGCGCCATCATCGAAGACATCCACACCCGCGGCGGCTTAGCCACCATGGTCACCGACCCGCTGTCGCTGCTGCTGCTGACCTCCCCCGGTGAACTCGGCGCTGATATCGCCGTCGGTTCCTCCCAGCGTTTCGGTGTCCCGCTGTTCTTCGGTGGCCCGCACGCCGCGTATATGGCGGTCGCGGACAAGCTCAAGCGTCAGATGCCGGGTCGCCTGGTCGGTGTCTCCGTGGATGCTGAGGGCTACCCGGCCTACCGCCTCGCGCTGCAGACCCGTGAGCAGCACATCCGTCGTGAGCGTGCGACCTCCAACATCTGTACCGCGCAGGCCCTGCTGGCCGTCACCGCCTCTATGTACGCCGTGTACCACGGCCCCCAGGGCCTGAAGAACATCGCGGATCGCATTCACGGTCTGGCCGCGGACTTCGCCGCCACGGTGGCGACCGCCGAGGGTGTCGAGCTGGTCAACGAGACCTTCTTCGACACCGTCACCGTCACCACCGCTGGCCGCGCACAGGAGATCACCGAGGCGCTGGCCGAGGCCGGATACCTGGTGCGCCCGGTCGATGCCGACAAGGTCTCCGTCTCCTTCGGCGAGTCCGCCATCGCTGCGGACGTCGAGAAGCTCACCGCCGCATTCGGGGCCACCTCGGTGGTCAGCGGTGACGCCGCCGCTGCCATTCCGGCCACCATCGTGCGGGAAGAGCTGCCGCTGACCCACCCGATCTTCAACCAGATCCACTCCGAAACCCAGATGATGCGTTACCTGCGCATGCTCGGGGACAAGGACCTGGCGCTGGACCGCACCATGATTCCGCTGGGTTCCTGCACCATGAAGTTGAACCCGACCGCCGGTATGGAGACCATCACCTGGCCCGAGTTCGCCAATATCCACCCCTATGCCCCGGATTCCCAGACCGCCGGCTGGCGTGAACTGATCGCGGAACTTGAGGACTGGCTGGCCATTCTGACCGGTTATGCCAAGGTTTCGGTACAGCCGAATGCCGGCTCCCAGGGCGAGCTGGCCGGCCTGCTGGCCATCCGCCGCTATCATGTCGCCAACGGTGACACCGAGCGCGATATCTGCCTGGTTCCGGCTTCCGCCCACGGCACCAACGCCGCCTCCGCCACCCTGGCCAAGCTACGCGTCGTCGTGGTGGCCACTGCGGAGGATGGCTCTATCAACCTCGATGACCTAGATGCCAAGCTCGAGCAGCACGGCGATCGGGTCGCTGCCATCATGATCACCTACCCCTCGACCCACGGCGTTTTCGAGGATACCGTCCGCACCGTCTGCGAGAAGGTCCACGCCAGCGGCGGCCAGGTCTACATTGACGGCGCCAACATGAACGCCCTGACCGGACTGGCACAGCCGGGTCAGTTCGGTGGCGATGTCTCCCACCTGAACCTGCACAAGACCTTCACCATTCCCCACGGGGGCGGTGGCCCGGGCGTCGGTCCGGTCGCGGTGGCTGAGCACCTGGTGCCTTTCCTGCCCACTGACCCCACCACCGCTGTGCCCGAGGCTCCCGCCCCGGGTGATCGCGGTGTGCCGATCTCCGGCACCAACCACGGCTCCGCCGGTGTGCTGCAGATTCCCTGGGCCTATATCGCGATGACCGGCTCCGAGGGTCTGGCTTCGGTCACCGCGCACGCCATCTTGGGAGCGAACTACCTCGCCGCCCAGCTCCGGGATTCCTTCCCGGTCCTCTACACCGGTGCCAATGATCTGGTCGCCCACGAGTGCATCCTGGATCTGCGTGCGCTGACGGATGCCTCCGGGGTGACCGCTGCGGATGTCGCCAAGCGCCTGATCGATTTCGGCTTCCACGCCCCGACCCTGGCCTTCCCGGTCGCCGGCACCCTGATGGTGGAGCCGACCGAGTCCGAGGACCTGGCCGAGATTGACCGTTTCATCGAGGCCATGCGCATCATCCGCGCCGAGATCCAGGAGATCATCGAGGGCAAGATCGCCTACGAGGATTCCGTGATCCGCCACGCCCCCTACACCTCCTTCGCCGTCACCCGCGACAACTGGGAGTACAAGTTCAGCCGCGAACAGGCCGCCTTCCCGGTCTCCGACCTGCGTAAGAACAAGTATTTCCCGCCGGTGCGTCGTCTGGACGAGGCCTACGGTGACCGCAACCTGGTCTGTTCCTGCCCGCCGCCCGAGGCTTTCGACTTCACCAACGAACACGACACCGACAACTAGGAAGGTTTTGGACGTCATGACTGAACACACTCTGCGGGAATCCCCGCTACATTCCGAGCACGAGCAGCTCGGGGCCAGCTTCACCGCCTTCGGCCCCTGGAACATGCCGCTGAAGTATGACTCCGAGCTCGCCGAGCACAAGGCCGTGCGCGAGGCGGCTGGGCTCTTCGACCTCTCCCACATGGGTGAGGTCCGGGTCACCGGTCCGGAGGCCGGCGCCTTCCTTGATCATGCGTTGATCTCCCAGCTCTCCACCATCGCGATCGGCCGCGCCAAGTACTCGATGATCGTTAATGAGCGCGGTGGCATCCTGGATGACCTGATCACCTACCGCCTGGGTGAGAACGAGTTTCTCGTGGTCCCCAATGCCGGCAACGCCAGCACCGTGTTCGCTGCCCTGCAGGAGCGTGCCGCGGGCTTCGATGTCGTCCTCGGCGATGAGTCCCTGGCCACCGCGTTGATTGCCGTCCAGGGACCGAAGTCCCTGGATATCCTGCTCTCCCTGACCGACGAGGAGGATGTCGAGGACATCCGCGCCGCGAAGTACTACTCCGCGTTGCTCGCCACCGTCGCCGGCGTTGATGTCCTGGTGGCCCGCACCGGCTACACCGGTGAGGACGGCTTCGAGCTCTACGCCCCGAACATTGAGGCACCGGTGCTGTGGAACAAGCTTCTCGACGCCGGCGCCGGCCGGGGTCTGTTGCCCTGTGGCCTGGCCGCCCGCGATTCGCTGCGCCTGGAGGCTGGCATGCCGCTCTACGGCAACGAGCTCTCGGTGGACCTGACTCCGAAGGACGCCGGCCTCGGCGTGCTGATCGGCAAGAAGAAGGAGAGCTTCTTCGGTAAGGAAGCCCTCGATGCCCAGGCTGAGCCCACCCGCGCGATGGTCGGTCTGAGCAGTGAGGGTCGCCGTGCGGCACGCTCCGGCGCAGCGCTTTTCGACGCCGAGGGCAAGGAGGTCGGCGTGGTCACCTCCGGCCAGCCCTCCCCCACCCTGGGGTACCCGGTGGCGCTGGCTTACCTCGACCGTGAGCTGGCAACCCCCGGTACCACCCTCGAGGTTGATATCCGCGGCAAACGTTATCCCTTTGCCGTGGTGGAAACCCCCTTCTACAAGCGGGCCAAGTAGCCCACCAGCCGGGCTCGCCCGCGCTAGACTCAGTCATCGACGATAATCCCTGATCAGGAAGGCCTTAAGCCATGGCAACTCTGCCCGAGAACTTCTCCTACTCCGAGGACCACGAGTGGATCGACGCTGCAACTGATGTAGCCGCCGGAACCACCGTCAAGATCGGTATCACCTCCGTCGCCACTGATCGTCTCGGCGAGGTCGTCTTCGCTGAGCTTCCCGAGGTCGGCGACACCGTGACCCACTCCGAGACCTGTGGCGAGGTGGAGTCCACCAAGTCGGTGTCCGACCTCTACGCCCCGGTCTCCGGCACCGTCACCGCCGTCAATGACGCGGTCCACGATGACTACGCCATCATCAACAACGACCCCTTCGGTGAGGGTTGGCTGTTCCAGGTCGAGGTCTCCGAGGCTGGTCCGCTGGCCACCGCTGCGGAGTACGCCAAGGCTAACGGCATCGCCTAAGCACCGTTTCACGAACTGAGGGACCCGCAGCACCGCTTTCCTGCGGTGCTGCGGGTTTCAGCTTTCCCCGGGGCAGGCGCCGATACCCCCGACGAGTACCCTGGAAGCCATCATGACAGCCCCACGTGACCCCTTTTTCCCGGCCGATAAATCCATCCGCGCGGCCGCAGATCCCCTCGAGATCCGCTATCTCGGCACACTCGGATATCAGGAGGCCTGGGATCTCCAGTCCGAACTGGCTGCCCAGCGCGCCCGTGATGAGATCGGTGACACGATCCTGGTACTGGAGCATCCCAGCATCTACACCGCTGGAAAACGCACCCAGCCCGAGGACCGGCCCACCAATGAGCTGCCGGTCATCGATGTCGACCGCGGTGGCCGGATCACCTGGCACGGTCCCGGACAGCTCGTCGTCTACCCCATCCTCAAGCTCGCGGAGCCGGTCGATGTCGTCGATTATGTCCGCCGTCTGGAGGAGGCGCTGATCCACGTTGCCCGCCAGGCGGGGGTCACCGCAGCCGGGCGTATCGACGGCCGCTCCGGGGTCTGGGTCCCTGCCCATGACAGCCGCGAGGATGCCAAGGTCGCGGCCCTGGGCATCCGCATCACCCGAGGTGTGACCATGCACGGGGTCGCCCTCAATTGCTCGAACACCCTGGAGTTCTACGAGCACATCATCCCCTGCGGCATCACCGATGCCGGGGTCACCACCCTCACCCGCGAACTGGGGAGCCAGGTCACCGTCGAAGAAATGACCCAGCCGCTGTTGAATGCCCTGGAAGAGGTGCTCTCCGGCCGGATGCAGGTCGCTGACCATACCTTCGGCTCCGCGCCGGACCCCACCAAAGGACTGAGCCGGAAATTGCAGCGGAGCTGAAGCCCCTATTCCCCTTCTCAGCCGAATGTGCCCCATTCCACAGCTGTTAGACCACTCTATTTTTGAAAGGTAGGCTTAGCCACTGTGACTACCACTACTGAAGGACGCAAGCTTCTCCGCATCGAGGCCCGTAACTCTCAAACCCCGATCGAGGCCAAACCTAAATGGATCAAGACCTCAGTAAAAACGGGTCCGGAGTATCAGGACATGAAGAAGCGCGTTTCCGGCGCTTCGCTGCATACTGTGTGCCAGGAGGCCGGTTGCCCCAACATCCATGAGTGCTGGGAGTCCCGCGAGGCTACCTTCCTCATCGGCGGTGCCAATTGCTCCCGTCGTTGTGACTTCTGCATGATCAACTCCGCCAAGCCGGAGCCGCTGGACCGTGATGAGCCCCGCCGCGTGGCGGAAAGCGTCCGCGAGATGAACTTGAATTACTCCACCATCACCGGTGTCACCCGTGATGATCTCGAGGACGAGGGTGCTTGGCTCTACGCTGAGGTCGTCCGCCAGATCCACGAGCTCAACCCGAACACCGGTGTGGAGAACCTGGTCCCGGACTTCTCCGGCAAGCCGGATCTCCTGCAGCAGGTCTTTGAATCCCGTCCCGAGGTCTTCGCCCACAACCTGGAGACCGTGCCGCGCATCTTCAAGCGCATCCGCCCGGCCTTCCGTTATGACCGCTCCCTGGACGTTATCCGCCAGGCCCGTGACTTCGGTCTGATCACCAAGTCCAACCTGATCTTGGGCATGGGTGAGACCGAGGAAGAGGTCCAGTCCGCGCTGCGTGATCTGCATGAGGCCGGCACCGACATCATCACCATCACCCAGTACCTGCGCCCCGGCCCGATGTACCATCCCATCGATCGCTGGGTGAAGCCGGAGGAGTTCGTCGCTCACTCCGATTACGCCAAGGAACTCGGTTTCGCCGCCGTCATGTCCGGCCCCTTGGTCCGGTCCTCCTACCGGGCTGGTCGCCTGTGGGCGGAAGCCATGCGTTTCCACGGGCGCGAGATCCCGGAGAACCTCAAGCACCTTGAGGTCACCTCCCAGGGCGCCACCTCCCAGGAGGCCTCCACGCTACTGGCGAAGTACGGCCCTTCAGAGGACACCCCGGTCTCCACTTCCCGTTAAGACCGGTCCCCGATTTTCAACGGGGCCGGGGCTGCCAGTAGGCGGCCTCGGCCCCGTTTCTGGTTTCCCGCTTGAGATCGCCTAATGTATATGTCATGGCAGATGCGAAGAAGCAGGCTGAAAAGGCCGCAAAGAAGGAGGCCCGCAAGCAGAAGCGGGCGCAGCGTACCCAGACCTGGAAACAGCTGTGGCAGGCGTTTAACATCCAGCGCAAGCAGGACAAGAAGCTCATCCCCTACATGGCTCTCGCCATTGTCGGGCTGGGTGCACTGTTCTTCTTCATCGGACTGATCTTTAACGGTCAGTGGTGGATGCTCCCGATCGGTATCGCCGTCGGTTTCATGCTGGCGATGTTCATCTTCACCCGCCGCCTGGAATCCTCGATGTACGACCGCGCCTCAGAGCAGGCTGGTTCGGCAGGGTGGGCCGTGGAGAACCTGCGTAATTCCCCCGGTGTTGAGTGGCGTTCGAAGACCGCTGTCGCCGCCACCACCCAGATGGATGCGGTGCACCGGGTGGTTGGGGTCCCGGGTGTCGTGCTCGTCGGCGAAGGTGAGATGCACCGTCTCCGCCCGCTGCTGAACCAGCAGAAGAAGCGCATCAACCGGATCGCCGGTGGGGTGCCGGTCTATGAGATCATCGTCGGCGAGGGCGAGGACCGGGTGCAGCTGCGCAATCTGCAGCGCTCCCTGCTGAAGCTCCCCCGCAACTACAAGAAGAACGAGGTCGGCCCGATCGCCGCAAAGATCGAGGCGATGGATAATGTCGGTTCCGGCAATATGGCCGCTGGCCTCCCGAAGGGCCCGATGCCCAAGGGCGCGAGCATGTCCGGCATGAACCGCCGTACCCGCCGCGCATCGGAGCGCCGGGAGAAGTAGTCCCGCTTCACCGCATCAACCATGAAGCCCCCGTCTGAGACGGGGGCTTCATGGTGTCTTCAGCTAAGAATCAACCGCGGATGACCGCAGTGCCGGTGCCGCGGTCATGCATCCCCCGGCCGTCTGCGTCGACGAGTACGGCGGGGAGGAGGAAGGCGGTCAGCACCGTGCGCAGCAGCGCACGGATGAAGCCCACCCGGGCGCCTGGGATGTCGATACGCGCCACGCCCATGCCCAGGACCGCCTGGCCGGGGGTGCGGGCCAGTAGCCACACCGAAACCACGCCGATGATCACGAAGATTCCCAGGGTCATGGTGGCTACGTCCCCGAACCAGTCGGTGAACATATGGATGAAGTTCGCGATGATCCAGGCGATGATCCAGTCGATGAACACCCCGCCGAGCCGCCGCATCACCGGGGCCAGGGACCGTTCCCCCTTCTCCGGGAAGCCGAGCTTCTCACCGGGCCATTGTCCTGGTGCCAGGGGGTCATCATTTTCCGCGGGGATTTGCGGCCCCTCTATCCAACTACGCTTCTGGTTCGCCATGAACTCCAATCTAGTCGGCTGAGCGGGGGGTGGAAAACCGCCCCTTTTGATAGACCGACAGATATTGAAGTACACTTAAAACCGCAAGAAATACTAGGGCAATGTGGGTTTGGCCGTACCGCCTACGCCGGGAAATCCTACTCCCACCTAGAATGAACAATATTGCACCCGCACCCGGAATCCGCAAGGAGTCACCATGACCTTCAAGTCCAATGAAGAAGTCATCAAGTTCATCAAGGACGAGGGCGTTGAATTCGTCGACGTCCGATTCACCGATGTTCCCGGCATCGAGCAGCACTTCTCGATCCCGGCTGAGGCTTTTGACGAAGATGCCGCGGAGGAGGGCCTGGCATTCGATGGCTCCTCCATCCGTGGTTTCACCACCATCGATGAATCCGACATGAACCTCCTGCCGGATCCGCAGACCGCGAGGCTCGATCCCTTCCGGAGCGCCAAGACGCTGAACATGCAGTTCTTCGTCCACGATCCTTTCACCCGCGAGCCCTTCACCCGCGACCCGCGCAATGTCGCCCGCAAGGCTGAAGAGTACCTCGCCTCCACCGGCATCGCGGACACCTGCAACTTCGGCGCCGAAGCAGAGTTCTACATCTTCGACTCCGTGCGCTACAGCGCCGACACCAACTCCTCCTTCTACGAGGTCGATTCCGATGAGGGCTGGTGGAACCGCGGTTCCGAAACCAACATCGACGGCAGCAACAACCTCGGCTACAAGACCCGCGTCAAGGGTGGCTATTTCCCCCTGCCCCCCTATGACCAGACCGGTGAGCTGCGCGATGAGATGGTCCGCCACCTCCGCGAGTCCGGCTTCCACCTGGAGCGCTTCCACCACGAGGTGGGCACCGGCGGCCAGCAGGAGATCAATTACCGATTCAACACCATGCTGCATGCCGCAGATGATCTGCAGACCTTCAAGTACATCGTGAAGAACACCGCAGCCCGCAACGGCAAGTCCGCCACCTTCATGCCCAAGCCGCTGGCCGGAGACAACGGTTCCGGCATGCACGCCCACCAGTCCCTGTGGAAGGACGGCAAGCCGCTGTTCCACGATGAGTCCGGCTACGGCGGCCTCTCTGACCTCGCCCGTTACTACATCGGCGGCATCCTGCACCACGCCCCGGCGGTGCTGGCCTTCACCAACCCGACGTTGAATTCCTACCACCGGCTGGTGCCGGGCTTCGAGGCCCCCATCAACCTGGTGTACTCGCAGCGTAACCGGTCGGCTGCCGTGCGTATCCCGATCACCGGCTCCAACCCGAAGGCCAAGCGCATCGAATTCCGCGCTCCGGACCCCTCCGGCAACCCCTACTTCGGTTTCGCCGCCATGATGATGGCTGGCTTGGACGGCATCAAGAACCGCATCGAGCCGCACGCCCCGGTGGACAAGGACCTCTATGAGCTCCCGCCGGAGGAGGCCGCCTCCATCCCGCAGGCACCGACCTCCCTTGAGGCCTCCCTGCAGGCCCTGGCCGAGGACAATGACTTCCTCACCGAAGGCGATGTCTTCACCGAGGATCTGATCGATACCTACATCGGTCTCAAGTACGACAATGAGATCTCCCCGAACCGCCT
Organism: Corynebacterium sp. A21; assembly: GCF_052266655.1. Classification (NCBI taxonomy): domain Bacteria; kingdom Bacillati; phylum Actinomycetota; class Actinomycetes; order Mycobacteriales; family Corynebacteriaceae; genus Corynebacterium; species Corynebacterium sp. A21. The sequence goes on along the minus strand of NZ_JBQPQY010000001.1, from coordinate 261,851 downwards.
ACGCCCGACCCCGCTGGAGTTCGAGCTCTACTACGACTGCTAAGGCTGAGCTAGCCAGCATGACCGCCGCCCGCCCCGCTAGGGGGAGGGCGGTTTTCTCATTCTCCGCTGGGCCGCCGCTCCCCCGCCAGACGAGCCACCCAGGAAGATTTTCACCATTGAGCGCCCTCTTCCACCCCCGGTTCCGGAGCCCCGGAGTGTAATTTTGGGCGGAGCCTTCCAGCATCATGTGGCCCCACCTTCAGACCGGACTAAGCACCATGTCAGAGCTGAAATCCCAGCATGAGCTCCCCACCCCACCCGGCGCCCACATCAGTTGCTGGGGTGCCCACCGTGGTCTTCCGGGCCCCCACCCGCTGCCCGGACCTGTCGGAGAGAGTTCACTAGCGTGGGGCCAGTGGGTTGAGCATTCAACCCGGTTCCTGTTCGAGACGGCGGCTGGCCGCCTACGATCATGGCTGTGCGCTGCCGTCGGATAACCCCCGAAAGGCAATTTTGGCCACCAACAACACCCGCATCGACTTCCGCTATCTCAGCGAACCCGACATGATCGCCGCTGGCGTCACCGATGTCGCCCGCTGCGTTGACACCATGGAAGAGACCCTCATTCTGCTGGCCGAGGGCGACTACCGGATGGCTGGCGCCTCCGGAAATTCCCATGGCGCCCAGATCAACTTCCCCGCTGCCCCCGAGCACGAGGGGATGCCGGCTGATGGGCCTGACCGCCGTTTCATGGCCATGCCGGCCTACTTGGGCGGCCGTTTCCAGACCACCGGTGTGAAATGGTACGGCTCCAACGCGGAGAACCGGCAGAACGAACTCCCCCGATCAATTCACGTCTTCGTGCTTAACGACGCCGTGACCGGGGCACCCACCGCGATCATGTCGGCGAACCTGCTTTCGGCCTACCGCACCGGCGCGGTACCGGGAGTCGGTGTCAAACACCTCGCGGTGGCAGATGCCAAGACCGTGGGCATCATCGGACCAGGCGTCATGTCCCGCACCATCTTCTCCGCCGCCCGCAGCCAGCGACCCAGCATCGACACCGTCAAGATCAAGGGCCGCTCCCCGGAGTCGACCCAGCGGGCCGCAGACTGGTTCAGCGAGAACCACCCTGGGGTGAAGGTCCAGATCGTGGCCAGCGAGCAGGACGCCATCGAAGGTTCCGATATCCTCATCGGCGGCACCTCCACCTCCCCCGCCGGCCCCACTGAGTTCCCCTATTTCAAGCGCGAGTGGATCAAGCCCGGCGCGCTGATCCTGTGCCCGGCCGCCGCTCGTTTCGATGATGAGTTCATCAACTCCGGAGACGCCAATCTGGTGGTCGATTACACCGGGCTCTACGCCGAGTGGTTCCACGAGAACGGCCCCAATGTCACCTATGAGAAGCTGCTGGGCATCCCCGGTAACCGCTGGTGGGACATGGCAGAGGAGGGCGTCCTGCCGAAGAGCAGGTTGATCAACATGGGTGATATCGCCTCCGGGAAGGCACCTGGCCGGGAAAATGATGAGCAGATCTTCTGCTACTCCATCGGCGGGATGCCGGTGGAAGACGTCGCCTGGGCCACTGATGTCCTGGCACGTGCCAGGGAGCTAGATATCGGCACCATGCTCAACCTCTGGGAGACACCGGTGCTCCGCTGAGCTGGTCTTGACGTAGGGTTGTAGGGTATCCGGATCATGGCGCAGGCCCGATAGCTCCGGAAATTGGGGAGCTCTATCGCGTTCCTGCACCAGGCCCGGAGCTATTCAGGGCCCGGCAGCCACAGGACTCCTGTGGCTGTAAAACTCCCCGACCGTCGCCGGGCCAACGGACCCTAGGAGCCGTAACAGTGCCAAGCGCAACCACTACCGCCGCAGATATTGAGAAGCTGATTCAGGATGAGGGCATCAAGTTCCTCGATATCCGTTTCACTGATATTCCCGGGGTGGAACAGCACATCACCATTCCCGCCAAGGCCTTCACTGAGGAGTCCGCCAATAACGGATTCGCCTTCGACGGGTCTTCGATCTCGGGGTTCACCTCGATCGAGGAATCTGATATGAACCTACTTCCGGATCTTGGGACCGCCACGATAGACCCGTTCCGTAAGGCCAAGACACTGAACATGAAGTTCTTTGTCCATGATCCTTTTTCCCGGGAACCCTACTCCCGGGATCCCCGCAATATCGCCCGCAAGGCTGAGGAGTATCTGGCGTCGACCGGGATCGCCGACACCTGCAATGTCGGGGCCGAGGCGGAATTCTATGTCTTCGACTCCGTCCGCTACTCCACCGGCGTCAATGAGTCCTTCTACCATGTCGATTCTGAAGAGGGCTGGTGGAACCGCGGTGAGGAGTTCGACCCGGACGGCACCCGCAACCTCGGTTATAAGGTGCGGCATATGGGTGGTTACTTCCCGGTTGCCCCCTACGACCACTTTCAGGATCTCCGGGACGAGATGTGTCTGAATCTCGAGAACTCGGGCTTCGAGGTGGAGCGCGCCCACCATGAAGTAGGCAGTGCCGGGCAGCAGGAGATCAACTATCGCTTCAACAGTCTGCTTCATGCCGCGGATGATCTGCAGAACTTCAAGTACATCATCAAGAACACGGCGAAGGCGCATGAGCGTTCCGCCACCTTCATGCCGAAACCGCTGGCCAATGATGGCGGTTCCGGCATGCACGCCCACCTTTCCCTGTGGAAGAACGGCGATCCGCTGTTCTATGACGAGTCCGGCTATGCCGGGCTGTCCGAGATGGCCCGCTATTTCATCGGCGGTATTCTGCACCATGCCGGTGCGGTGCTGGCCTTCACCAATCCCACGATGAATTCCTATCAGCGGCTGGTGCCCGGCTTCGAGGCCCCCATCAACCTGGTGTACTCGCAGCGCAATCGTTCGGCCGCGGTGCGGATTCCGATCACCGGGGCCAACCCGAAGGCCAAACGCATCGAGTTCCGGGCCCCTGATCCCTCCGGCAACCCCTATCTCGGGTTCTCGGCGATGTTGCTCGCCGGGGTGGACGGCATCAAGAACCGGATTGAGCCGCATGAGCCGGTGGACAAGGATCTCTATGAGCTCCCGCCGGAGGAGGCCATCTCCATCCCGCAGGCACCGACCTCATTGGAGGCCTCCCTGCAGTCGCTGGAGAGGGACAATGATTTCCTCACCGAGGCGGATGTGTTCACCCCGGATCTGATCGAGTCCTATATCCGGCTCAAGTATGACAATGAGATCATCCCCTCCCGTCTGGGGCCGACCCCCCTGGATTTCGAGCTCTACTACGACTGCTGAGGGGCTCGCGGGATGACAAAGTCCTGCAACTGCGCGGTTCCGACCCGCAGTTGCGCCCAGGGGACATCGAAGTCCAGCACCGCGATGGCGCTGGTGGGGAATTTCTCATCCATGCTCACCCAGCCGGGGTGGTTATCGCGCTGCGCCAGACCCCGGACGAGGTCGAGCACTCCAGGCCAGTGCCCGAGGAAAAGGGCGGTACCGGTGGTTTCTGGCAGGGCCGTGATCAGCTGTGCGAAAGATGCCACGGGAGCTTCATACATTTCATCGTGGTAGCTGATCCCCACGCTCTGTGCCCCACCGGCCTGAGCACGTTCCCAGGTCAGTCGGGTGCGGGTGGCGGTGGAGCAGAGGACATGGTCGAGGGGGCCGATCTCTTTGGCCAGCCATTCTCCGGCGGCCAGACCATCACGTTGGCCGCGCTTATTCAGCCCCCGTTGATGATCGGGTTCCGCGGTGGCCCAGGAGGATTTGGCGTGCCGCATGACCAGCAGTCGATGTTGGTGAGACATTGCCCCACCTTAGCGGGCATCCAAGATACCGTGCAGAAGATCGTGCAAGGCGGTATCGACTCCCACCTGTGCCCCCATCCGGCGGATCGCGCCAACTTGGGCATCCAGCTCGTTCTCGGCCCCGGCCAGAACGTCACGCTGCATGGATGAGGTGGCGGCCGGGTCCATGGCATCGGCGAAGTCCATGATCTTGGGCACCGCATCAGCTGGTAGCGCCACCCCATGAGCCCGGGCGACGGCAGCAACCTCGCGCACCAATTTCTCCAGGGAGCTGCGCAATTCAGTGCGCAGATAACCCAGGGGTTGTTCGGCGGCGGCGCCTAAGGCACCGAAGGGTGCCACGAACATCGCCTTTCCCCAGACATCAAGCCAGATGTCACTGAACCAGGTGCTGGGAATGCCCGCTTCACTGAGATCCGCCGCAAGTTGGCGTCCCAAGACTCCCAGCTCACCGTCCCGGCCGTCGAAGCTGCCGAGGTTCAGGCTCAGCGGGCCACCCCGGAACTCCACCACCGCCGGCCCCTGATGGATCATGAAGCCGCGGACCACCCCGGGCAGCACATTGTCCGCACCGAAACGGTCGGCGGCCAAATAGGGGGCTTCCACCGAGTTCTGGGTGGTCACGATCGGGGTGCCAGCAGGCACCCCGGGAAAGGTGTCTGCGCTGGGCAGCGCCTTGGTGGCCACGATGACCACATCCACCCCGCCGACCTCCGTGAAGGATGCCACCGCCGGGACCTGCACCGTGGTGGTGCCGGCGGCGTCGATAAGCGTGAGACCTTTCTCGCGCAGCACCTCAAGGGTCTCTCCCCGCGCCAGGAAAGTGATGTCTTTGCCGGCCAGGGCGAGTCGCCCGCCGAAGTAGCCGCCGACCGCGCCGGCGCCGATGATTCCGATCCGCATGCCCCCCATTCTAGGGAAGCTGCCTAGAATCACCCTTGTGACTCCCCTTCTGCGGCGTGTGGCCGCCGTGCTGACCTGGCTGCTCGGTCGCCTGAGCATTCTCGCCTTCATCGGCATCGATGATCGTACGGTCATCCACGATGTCGCTTATTACCACCACGGGATCAGCAGCGGCGGGCTCGCCGAATACCCCGAGCCCTCGCTGTGGCTGCTTTATCCCCTGCACGCGGTATTCCCGAACGATGCCGGGGCGTTCACCCTGGGTTTTCTCGCCCTCTGTCTGCTTCTCGACGCCGCGTTCTGCTGCTGGCTGGCATGGGGAAACCACTGGCCGGCGTTGTGGTTCTGGCTGCTGTTCAGTATCGCCTGCGGTCCCATGCTGGTCTTCCGGATGGACCTGATCCCCGCCCTGCTGGTGGGGGTGGCCGCGCTGGCGCTGCTCCGTGGCTCCAGGCTCGCGGCGATCGCCCTGGGCTACGCCACCGCGGTGAAACTCTGGCCCGGGGTACTGGCCGCTGGCCTGGTCACCTCCTGGCGGGACCGCGACACCTGGCGGGGACTCGCCTGGTTCCTCGGGACCCTGGCCGCCACCGTGGCGGTCACCATCGCCTTCTTCGGGGTCGAGCGGGTGCTCTCCCCACTGAATTACCAGGGGGAACGCGGCCTGCAGGTCGAATCCGTCGCCGCCACCCCATTTGTGCTGCTGGCCTGGTTTAAACCGCAGGACTGGGAGATCTGGTATGCCCCCTCCAAGAGCCTGGAGATTCAGGGGCCCGGCACCGGTACCGTCACCCTGCTCAGTTCCGTGGCGATGTTCCTGCTGCTGGCCTTCGCAGTGGGGTTCGCCCTGCGCCGATTCCGCCAGGGTGGTGCGGGTCCACACACCACCCTGGCCTTCTGGCTGGTGTTGGTGATGGGGCTGATCGTGGCCAACAAGGTCTTCTCCACCCAATACATGCTGTGGCTCGGCCCGTTGATCGCAGCCTGCCTGGTGGGGACCGCCGGCCGGGTCGACGGGGTGCCACGGCCGCTGCGGCATCTGGCCTGGCTGGCCATCCCCCTCGCCGCGCTGAGTACCTTCATCTACCCGGTCTTCTACGATGAGCTCGTCAACGGTGATCCGCAGCTGATCCCGGTGATTGCCCTGGTGCTGCGCAATGCGTTGATGCTCCTCATGCTGTGGCACGCGGTGCAGTGGCTGCGGTTTGAGGCCCAAGTGGCGCAGGTGACGCGATGAACCTGAGTCTGGTCCCCATTGCGGAGGACCCCTCACTACCAGCGATACGCGCGGTGCTGGCCAACCATGGCCTCCTGCGGACGGAGGTCCTGCTCTGCACCGAATTCGGTGGGGCGAGGATGTACTTCGAGTCCTCCTGGCTGGGCGAAGGCGCCCGTTCCTTCTACGGACAGCTCTTCGGCGCCGAGTTGAACCAGGCTCAATGCCACCTCATCTACGAGCTGGCGGTGGCCGGCAACCTGGTGCTGGTCCCCGACTTCGGGCCACCGCACCTCATCGTCTGCGGTGGCACCCACGAACCCGATGAGGTCCACAATGAGACCGTGCCGCCCTGGCTTGAGGAAATCTGCTTCGTCTCCTCGGCTGCCGAGCTACACCGGTGTGTCCACGGTGAATGGGAACTATTCCGCAGCACCTTCCTGGATGAGGGCACGATGTGGGGGCCACGTTCCGATTGGCCAGATCGGTGAGGCTCAGCGACGCTCGCGCTTGTGGAAGCCCAGCCGGGGCCGGAACCCCTGGGGGTGCTTGAGCTGGGCCACCGCATCAGCGATGATCAATCGGAAACGCGGATCCATCGGCGGCAGCTGGGACACCGTGAACCAGCCGACCTCGGTGGATTCCTCATCGCCGACCACCGCGGTATCATCACCGACCACACTCAGCCGGATGGCGGTGTCAATATAGTCCACGACATCACCATTGGGGTAAGTCACCCGCCCCATCTCACCGACCCCGAGCAGGGCCTCCACCTGCGCCTGGATACCGGTCTCCTCCTTGACCTCGCGGACTGCAGTGAGGCTGGGTTCTTCCCCGGGCTCGCAGATCCCACTGACCGGGGTCCACTTGCCGTTGTCCGCCCGCTTGACCAGCAGCACCTCCGGCACCGCCCAGATCGGGGCACCCGCGGGGACATCGCGGACCACGATGGCGGTTACAGCGGGGAGGAGCAGCGGATCATGCCCGATCTTCTTACGCAGCTCGACAATGAATTCAGGGGTGGCCACATCAGTTCCTTCGCCAGAGTTCAGACAATTTCAACTTCCAAGCAGGTTACTCCTGCTCCTCCTCAGCGGACTTCTCCGCCTCAGCCTTCTGGGCGGCCGCTTCCTGCTTGATCTGCTCGGCGAAACGCTCCGGATCAAACTCCAGGAAGTACTCCGGTCCCATGTGATGTTCCTGACCCATCTGTGGGTCACCTCCTTATTAGTCTTGTCCGTCCATTGTGCCTGCCCCACGGATATCGCGCCCAGCGTTACTCCGCTGCGTCGATAAGCAGCTCGCGACACCAATGCAGAAAACCCAGGCATTGAGAGCCTGGGTTTGCTGTGGAGTCCGCGGTCTCAGTGAACTGCGGTCTGCTCGATCGAGGACACGATGAACTCCTTGACGGCGGTGGCGTCATTGGGCAGCTCGCTGACGTGGTGCTCGGTGTCCAGGATGCCGGCGAAACGCTCCGGGACCTCCGGCTCCTGACCGATGGCCTCCTTGATGGTTTCGGCGAACTTCACCGGCAGCGCGGTCTCAAGGCAGACGATCGGGCTGTCCACATCCTTGCTCCAGTCGCGGGCCACAAACACGCCATCGGCGGTGTGCGGATCAATCAACACACCGAGACGCTCCCAGGTGTCGCGGATGGTGGCGATGCGGTCGGCGTGTGTCGACTTGCCGGAACCGAAGCCGAACTCGTCGATCACGTCCAGCATCCGGGTGTCCTCCGCGAGCGAGAAACCACCCTGATCGAGCATGTCAAACAGCTGTTTGACCCGGCCGGCGTCCCCCTCCATCAGGTCGAAGATGAAACGCTCGAAGTTCGAGGCACGCGAGATATCCATCGAAGGGCTGGAGGTCGCCTGGGTCTCGCTGGCCTTGCGCGGGCGGTAATAACCGGTGTTGAAGAAGTCGTTGAGCACGTCATTTTCATTGGTGGCCACGATCAACCGGTCGATCGGCAGGCCCATCTGCCGGGCGATGTGACCGGCGCAGACATCACCGAAGTTACCGGTGGGCACGGCGAAACTGACCTTCTGGTCGTTGGACTCGGTGACCTTGAGCCAGGAGGAGACGTAGTAGACGATCTGGGCCATCAGACGGGCCCAGTTGATGGAGTTGACCGCACCGATGCGGTGCTCCGCCTTGAATGCGGCGTCAGCGGAGACCGCCTTGACCACGTCCTGGCAGTCATCGAAGACCCCGTCGAGGGCGATGTTGAAGATATTCGGGTCATCCAGGCCAAACATCTGCGCCTGCTGGAAGGGGGTCATCCGGCCGGCCGGGGTGAGCATGAAGAGCCGGATGCCTTCGCGGCCACGCATGGCGTATTCAGCGGAGGAACCGGTGTCACCGGAGGTGGCACCGAGGATGTTCATGGTCTCGCCGCGGCGTGTGAGCTCATACTCGAAGAGCTCGCCGAGCAGCTGCATCGCCATGTCCTTGAAGGCGGCGGTGGGCCCCTCGGAGAGGTGGCCGATGTAGAGCCCCTCCTCTAATTTGGTTACTGGGACGATCTCCTCGGAGGTGAACTTCTCCGGGGTGTAGGCGCGGGCGGTGATCGCCTCAATGTCCTCGGCCGGGATGTCATCGATGTAGAGCTTGAGGACCTCCGCGGCCAGCGCGGCATAGCCCTTCTCGGCGAGCAATGTCCGCCAGGCGGTCAACGTGGCGTCATCTAGGTGCGGGTACTCCACCGGGAGATAGAGGCCGCCGTCCGGGGCCAGACCACCAAGGAGAATGTCGGTGAACTTCACGGGGGTTGCTGAGGTGTCTCGAGTTGAAATGTATTCCACGCCCCTCACCTTACTTCCCCCGCTCCCGGAATACCTGGGCCTTGGCCAGGCTAACCCCCAAATTCGGCCCCGTGTCGCTCACACCCATCGACCAGGGTCCCGGTTTTGCCGGGAGCGGTCTAAGGTAACACGTTGTGAGCAGCCCTGATCCCCGTCAAGTAGTAACCCGCCGCGCCCTGACCGTCTGGGGAGCTGCGGTCCTCGTCTACATGGTCGCCATCACCGGCCGCACCAGCTTCGGTGTCGCAGGTGTCGACGCCATCGCCCGTTTCGAGGTTGACGCCTCCCGGATCGCAGTGTTTACCGCCGTCCAGGTCGGTGTCTATGCCTTCGCCCAGATCCCGATGGGCATGCTCATCGACCGCTTCGGTCCCCGCAAAATGCTGGTGGCCGGTGCCCTGATCATGGGTGCGGGCCAAATTCTGCTGGGTCTGACCGACAACTACTGGGTGGCTATCCTGGCCCGTGTCCTCATCGGCGCCGGCGATGCTTCGGCTTTCCTCTCGGTGATGCGGATCCTGCCCTACTGGTTCCCGCTGAAGAAGACCCCCCTCTTTACCCAGCTGACCGCTTCACTCGGCCAGGTTGGACAGTTCATCTCCGCAGTGCCCTTCATGGCACTGCTGCACGTCTCCGGCTGGACCACCGCTTTTGTCTCCCTCGGTGCCATCGGCATTCTCATCGCGCTGGCCGCCGGAGTCGCAGTCGCGGACTCCCCCGACACCGATAACGCCGCGAAGCTCGAACGCGCCAACCGGAAGGCCCGCAAGGCCGGCGAGCAGGAGGAGCTTCCCGACGTCGTCCAGGACCGGGAACGCACGGGAGTGTGGAACCTGTTGAAACTGGTGCTCCGTAGCCCGGTCTGCTGGCTCGGCTTCTTCATCCACTACGCCTGCATGCTGCCGCAGGTCGTCTTCACCCTGCTTTGGGGTGTGCCGATGATGACGCTGGGCATGGGGTTGTCCGCTGCGCAGGCTGCCCTGGTGCTGACTGTGAACACCATCGCCACGGTATCCGTCGGCCCGGTGCTGGGCTTCATCTCCTCCCGGATGGGTGCCCGCCGCGAACTCGGGGCATTGGCTTTGACCCTCGGCATCGGCCTGACCTGGATCATCTTCTTCTACTCGGAGACCCCACGCGGGCTGATCGCGATCATCATCGTCAACATCATCACCTCGGCCTTCACCCCGGCGGCGAACTTCGGCTTCGACCACATCCGGGAGCGCCTGGACCGCACGGTCGTTGCCACGGGCACGGGACTGGCGAATATGGGAGGCTTCCTGGCGGCCATGGTCGCCGCCCAGGTGGTCGGTCTGATGCTCGATTGGAGCTCGCAGGGTGAGGCCTATGAGTGGGCTGACTTCCGGATCGCCTGGATGTCCGTCATCGTGGTCTGGGCCCTCGGTGTGGTGGGCCTGCTGATCTCGCGGGCTGCCATGCTCCGCTCGGATGAGGGCAAGGGCGGGGTGCGCATCATCCACTCCTCCGATATCTAACTCCCTGGGTCCGGCGGTATCAGTCGAGAGCTTGCCGCAGGGTTGCACCGAATTCGACGCCGATGGGGGAACCGAGGCCAGCTGATTGTGGGGCAGGCGCGCTGAGTGTCGCCTCATGGAGCCCACCTACAAAGGTGCAGGTACCCAGTGCGATGAGCGTAGCTCCGGTCATGACCCAGGCGCGGATCCGAGTAGTCAAAATATTCACCTCCGGGTGATGTTCGCCGATCTCTAGAACCCACCTTAGGGTCAGGTACTGCGGATGCCGTGCTGTGCCGCTGTTATTTCACTGTCAGCGGCGCGGCCCCTTCGGCGGCTCCTGCCGCCCGGTGAGAATATCGATCACGCTGCGGATCGCGGCATCGCCGATGCCGGAGGTATCCACGAAATCCAAGGGGCTGCGGCCACCTTCCCAGGGGTTACGCGAACGACGATGCGGGCCGAAGAAATCCTCGGCGGTGTCTTCGATGATCTCGGGCTCAGGCTCGGTCTCGGTGTCAATCTCCTCGACGCCGCCCCGGTCCGCGAAGCTCGGGAAGAAGGCATCGACATCGACCTCCAGGCTGAGGGTCTGGCCGTCGAAGTTGATCTGATCGTGGGGGTCCATGCCCGCCGAGCGGGCGGCGTCGACAAGCGCGACCAGATCGCCGAAGCTGGCGTCGTTGAGGTTGATGGAAAGGTTCAGTGCCATGATGCTCATTCCTTCTCGATAGTGGGTGTAAACCCGAGTGTAGGTATCCTGACCTGCTGCGTCGATACCCTTAGGGGAAAGATCGGGGATGGTACCGAGACTCCCCCTAGTTCTCCGGCTCCAGCGTCAGCTCACCCCAGAAAACCTCATCGACCACTTGCCTGGCCCGGCGCGTGACCTTGAGATAGTTCTCCAGGAAGCCGTGGTTATCCTCCGGATCCCAACCCGCGGCACCAGCCACCTGTGCCAGTTGGTGGCCCGGCTGCGGCAGCTGATCGCTGCGTTTCCCGCTGCCGCGGACCAGCGCCAGCGCATTACGCGCATTGGTGGCCACCAACCAGGCATCCCGGAGCTTCTCGGCCTTCCGGGTCGGAAGAATGCCCTGTTCTGCGAGTACATCCAGCACCTGCAGGGTGGAGGTGTTGTGCAATTCGGGATATTCATGGGCGTGCATCAGCGTCAGCAGCTGCACGGTCCATTCCACATCGCCGAGACCGCCCCGGCCCAGCTTGGTGTGGGTGTTGCGATCAGCCCCGCGGGGCAGGCGTTCCTCATCGATCCTGGCCTTCATCCGGCGGACCTCACGGATGGTGGCCTGGCTGGCGCCGCCCTCCGGGTAGCGGAAGGTGTCAATCATCTGGAGGAATCTGATGCCCAGCTCTTCATCACCGGCAACATTGGTGGCCCGCAGCAGCGCCTGGATCTCCCAGGTCTCCCCCCAGCGGCGGTAGTAGGACTCATAGGACTTCACGGTGCGCACGATCGGCCCACTGCGGCCTTCGGGGCGCAATCCCAGGTCAACCTCCAAGGGGGGATCCTGACTGGGTTTGGCCAAGCGGGTCCGTAGCTGATCACAGACCGTGATCGCCCAGCGCACCGCCGCATTCTCATCTTCGCCCGGGGCCGGTTCCGCCACGAACATGACATCGGCATCGGACCCATAGCCGAGCTCAGCACCGCCGAGACGACCCATCCCGATCACCGCGATCTGGGCTGGGGCGGTCTCCCGCCCCTGTTCCTTGAGCTGATAGCGGATCTCCGAGCGCAACGCCGCCTCGAGCACCGCGTTCCAGACCGCCGAGAGATTGTGACAGACCTCCTGCACCGACATCATGCCGAGCAGATCTGCGGCCGCCACACGTGCCAGCTCCCCCCGCCGCAGGGAACGGGCGACAGTGCTGGCCCGGTCCGGATCCAGGTGTCGGCCGGCTGCGGCGACCAGGGAACGGGCAACAATGTCCGCGGACTTTTCCAGCAGTTTCGGACCTTTCGCCCCATCGCCGAGCACCTTGACGATATCCGGGGCGGCGATGATCAGGTCCGAGGTATAAGGAGAATTACCCAGGATCTTCATCAGCCGCTGGCCGACGATGCCCTCATCCCGCAACATCCGCAGAAACCAGGTCCGGTCATAGGAGGCATCGGCGAGCTTCCGGTAGTTCAGCAGTCCGGCATCCGGGTCTGCGGTACCTGCCAACCAGTCCATCAGGGAGGGCAGCAGAACCGCCTGGATCCGCGCCTTGCGGGTCGCCCCCGCAGCCAACGCGGAGAGGTGCTCGTAGGCACGCCCCGGAGCCTGATACCCCAGGGCCGCCAGCTGTAGCTTTGCCGCCTCCGCGGAGAGCTTCAGGGTATCCACCGACATATTGGCTACGGAGTTCAACAGCGGACGATAGAAAAGACGACGGTGGAGGGAGGCGATCTGCAGACGGGTCTTCCGCAGCTTCTCCAGCATCAGGCCCGCTGCTGAACGGTTACCTGAACCACTGAAACCTGCGGTCACCGCCAGCCAGTGGAGGTGCGCCGTCTCATCGGGGGCCGGCAGCAGGTGGGTACGCCGAAGTCGGTGCAGCTGCAGACGGTGTTCCAATAAGCGGAGAAATTCATAGGCCGCGATCAGATCATGGCCGTCTTCCCGCCCGACATAGCCACCGATGACCAGGGCATGCAGAGCCTCGATGGTGGAAAGCACCCGCAGGGACTCATCGGCCCGACCGTGGACCAACTGCAACAGCTGGACCGCGAACTCAACATCACGCAATCCACCGTTGCCCAGCTTCAGCTCACGGTCCCGCAGATCTTCCGGGACATTCTCCACCACGCGGCGACGCATCGCCTGGACATCATCGACGAAGGAATCACGTCGGCTGGCCGCCCACACCATGGGCTGCAGTTCCTCCAGGTAGGCCTGCCCCAGCGGAATATAGCCGGTCATCGCACGGGCCTTGAGCAGCGCCTGGAATTCCCAGGTCTGCGCCCACCGCTTGTAATAGGCGACATGGCTCTCGAGGGTGCGCACCAGCGCACCACTCTTGCCCTCTGGGCGCAACGCCGCATCCACCTCAAAGAAGGCACGGGAACCGATCCGGTTGAACTCCCCCGCCAAACGGGTGGCCCGGGAGCTCGCAGGCTCAGCGATGAAGATGACATCGACATCCGAGATGTAGTTCAGCTCCCGGGCACCGCACTTCCCCATGGCCATGACGGCGAGTCTGGTATCCACCGGCTTCTCGCCATAAACCGATTCCACCGCCACCGCCAGAGCTGCGGTCAAAGCGGCATCAGCCAGCTCCGCGAGCAATGCGGTCACGGAGGTCAAGGGAACAATCGGATGGCCGATGCGACGGCGCGAACCCGGATAGGTACCGGCCAGGTCATGCGCGGCGATACGCATGATCAGCGTGCGATAGGAGAACCTCAGAACTTTCTCCGCCTCCGTTCCCCCCACCCGCGCCCGGTAGGTGCCCGCCTGGTCCAATCCCAGGGTCGCCGGATCATTCCCCCGGTCAGCAACATCGGCGTCCCCAGGAATCGCGATCTCGGCTGGCACCGCCTCCACCGCGCCCAGCATCTGGGTCAGCAGTTCCTCCGACGTCGGCAGCGGCTGCGCCAGCTGGGACCATAGTTCAGGGTTGGCCACCAGGTGATCTCCCAGTGCGGTGGAACCACCGAGCAGGGCGATCAGCCTGACCCGCAGGGCAGTATCACTGCGCAGCGAATGATCCAGATCGAGGCGCCCGGGCCCCGGTGAAGCACTCATCCGCTGTTCCGTGGACGTGAAGCAGAGGCCGTCCCGCTCATCCAGGGCACTCATCAGCCGGACGAGATTATTCAGCGCCAGGTCCGGGTCTCCCGCACCTCCCAGGGCCCACAGCAGATCTGCGCTCTCAGCGTTATTCCACCCCAACCAGTTCAGGTCTTCGGTGGTCCTGGGGTGGGACAATCCGATCAGGGCCGGGGTCGGAAGAGTGCTTCGAAGTGATCGCGGATGGGTCATGATTTATCGGTGTTACTCCTGAAAGGGGGGATTCGGTTCGGGTTCGTGAATCAGTATCCGAGGTTGGTCCGAAGCTCCCAGGGGGTGATCTGTTCCTGATAACGGTGCCATTCATCCCACTTGCTGCGCAGATAGAACTCAAAGACGTGCTCCCCCAGCACCTCCGCCATCAGTTCGGAGCGCTCGAACTCCTTCAGTGCCACCTCCAGATCAGTCGGCAGGTCGACATACCCCATGGCGAGACGCTCCCGTCGGGTCAGATCCGAGATATTGTCCTCGGCGGGCTCATCCAGCTCATAGCCCTCCCGGATGCCCTTGAGACCGGCGCCGAGCAACACCGCATAAGCGAGGTAGGGGTTGGTGCCGGCATCAAGGTTTCGCACCTCGACGCGCCGGGAATCGGCCTTGTGCAGCCGGTAAGTGGGCACCCGGACCAGCGCAGATCGGTTGGACACCCCCCAGGTGGCGGCGGTCGGCGCTTCATTGCCGAACATGATGCGTTTATAGGAGTTGACCCACTGGTTGGTCACTGCGGTCATCTCCGGGGCGTGACGCAGGATGCCGGCGATGAACTGCCGCCCGGTGAGCGAAAGACTGATCTCCTCATCGGGATCATGGAAGGCATTTTGATCACCCTCGAAAAGGGACATATGCGAGTGCATCGCTGAGCCAGCGTGCTCTTGGAAGGGCTTGGGCATGAAGGTCGCCGCCACCTGATTATGCATCGCGACCTGCTTGACGATGTAGCGCAAGGTCATGATCGAGTCCGCCATGGTCAAGACATCCGCATGGCGAAGATCGATCTCCTGCTGACCCGGCGCGGTTTCGTGGTGGGAGAACTCCACCGGGATACCCATGGATTCGATCGCCATCATCGACTCCCGCCGCACCGTGCGGGCCTGAAAGTGAGAGGCCTGGTCGAAGTAGCCGCCGGTATCGGTAGGCACCGGCGGGTGACCGTCTGTCTCCAGGTCTTTGACCAGGTAGAACTCAACCTCCGGGGAAACCATGCAGGTGAAGCCGTCCTCCGCGGCGGACTCCACCTGCCGACGCAGTACCTGCCGGGGATCCGCCCAGGAGGGGGTCCCGTCCGGCATGGAGACATCACAGAACATCCGCGCGGTGACCAGCGGGGAGTCCTCCGGGTCAAAGGGGAGGATCTGGAAGGTCGAGGGATCCGGCTGGGCGATCATGTCGGCCTCCGAGACCCGGGAGAACCCCTCGATCGCCGATCCGTCAAAACCCACCCCTTCATCGAAGGCGGACTCAAGTTCACTGGCCGCCATGACCACCGACTTGAGATATCCGAGAATGTCGGTGAACCAGAGCCGGATGAACCTGATGCCACTTTCCTCGACGGTGCGGAGGACGAATTCCTGCTGACTGTTCATGCCGCCCATGCTAGTTCCGGGGCTGGACACAGCGGCGGGGTGCTGCTCCCCCAGCGCTGCTTATCGACGCCACGGGGGTAACCCTGACACGCATTCCTGCAGGTTATCTGGGATACCGCCCAATCCTGGGGGTGGCCATGTCCAGCGCCCCTGTTCAACTATCCAGGACATCGAACACCTGAACGAAAGGTCCTTGAACGCCATGTACACCGACACCACCGAAAACTGGCAAAATTACACCCTTGAGCTTCACCGGGAGATCGCCGAAGGGTTGGTCGCCGCTGCCCGGAAAGGTTGGACCCCAGATGACCTCCGCCATGTCCTCGGCTCCCGGATCGACCACCTGCTTTTTCTGGTCCTCCACCGGATCAATGACACTGTCCCGGAGGCGACCCGCACCGCCTGGCTCCGACAATGCCATCCCACCGAGGAGATCGCCCACTCCACCGCTTCCCTGGAGGAATGTCGGGATCTGCTTCGTGAGGTGGGCCCGCTGCGTGATCATCCGCTCCTCGGGGATCCTCACGGGGTCGAGGAAAGCGACCGGGCCTTCGCACAGCTGAGCCCGGAACAGCGCAAGGCCCACCACCGGGTGATCGCCCTGTTGAAGAAGGCCGAGTCCACCAACTTCGAGGGTGAGGCGGACGCCCTGGTGGCCAAGGCCCAGCAGCTACGCCAGCGCTACCGCATCGAATCCCTTCTCGCCGAGGTGCCCGGCGAGGGGCCCGACCTCCAGGCTCAACGCCTCTACCTGCACGCCCCCTGGATCAAACACCAGTACAGCCTGCTGGCCGGTGTGGCGCGGGTCAATGGCTGTGCGAGCATGTTGCTGACCACCAACGGCATCTGCACCATCCTCGGCACCGCAGATGACCTGCGCTACGTCACGGACCTCTTCGGCAGTCTCAACCGGCAGCGAGGGCACTTCATGCGCACCTCTCCCGGCGCGCACGAAGCCGCCGCCCGGGGTGAAACCTCCGCCTACCGGCGTAGTTTCATGATTGCCTACAGCAGCCACACCGTGAAGCTACTGACAGAGGCCTCCCGGCAAGCCAGCGACGGCACCACACTGCCGGTCCTGGTGGGCCGTGGCCTTGAGGCCCACCGCACGCTCGCCAAACTCTTTCCCCACTCCAGATCGCTGCAGCTGAGCTCCCGTCACAGTGGCGGCTACCGTGACGGGATCAGCGCCGCGCACCGCTCCCATCTCAATGGCGACTCCAACGGCATACAACCAATGTCGGCGTGACCGGTCAGGCGGTAGGCTGAGAACTGACAAAACCCCGGCGAACTGGAGAGATATACTGATGTCCACCCGACGTTTCCTCGAAGTAGAAGCTAAATTTGCGGTCTCGGAGAACTCCCCCGTCCCGGAACTCACCAGAATCCCCGGAGTATCCACGGTTGCCGAGGCCCGGCAGCACAACCTCTCCGCGATCTACTATGACACTGAGGATCTCCGCCTGACCCGTGCAAAGATCACCCTGCGTCGACGGTCCGGCGGCAAGGATGATGGCTGGCACATCAAGCTTCCGGGTACTGTTGGTCGGATTGAAATCCAAGCTGACCTGGGCGAACCGGTGGATGGACAGTTCCAGGTCCCGGAGGATCTATTGGAGCAGGTGCGCGCCATCGTGCGCCGCCACCCGCTGGTCCCGATCGCCCAGGTCGATAATGAGCGCACTGAACTTGTCCTGGCGGATGAGGCCGGTACCGCGCTCGCCGAATTCTGCGATGACCGGGTCACTGCCTGGTCGTTGCTGCCTGGTGGAGACCAGACCAGCTGGCGGGAATGGGAGGTCGAACTCACCCCGGAGAGTGTGGAAAGTGCACAAGGCAGCGAACTCATCCGCCTCGCCACCGGCCTGCTGATCAGCGCCGGCGCCCGGGTCTCCCAGTCCCCCTCCAAGCTGGTGGCGGCTCTCGGAGAGAGCATCAACCACGTCCCCTCCCCTTATCCTGCGGCAGATCTCGATGAAGACTCCCCCGCCGCCGCCGTGGTTGCCGCCCTCCAGGCCAACCATGACAAGCTCATCGACTATGACCCCCGGGTCCGCCGCGATGAATGGGACTCCGTCCACCAAATGCGGGTGGCCACCCGCGAGCTGCGCAGCCACATGCAGACCTTCGAGGGCATCCTCGGTGGCGAAGAGTTCGAGTACCTCGAAGATGAACTGAAGCTGCTCGCGGGAATGCTCGGTGTGGCCCGCGATGCAGAAGTTGTTGAGGAGCGATTCCACGCCCTGCTTGATGCCGAAGATTCCGGGGTGCTCGATGAGGCCACCCGCGAACACCTCCGCGAAGACATGGGTGCCGAGTACCGCCGGGCACACCGACGGGTCATTGCCACCCTCGATTCCGATCGCTACCTCTCCTTGCTTGACTCGCTCGATGAACTGCTGGCGGATCCGCCGATCGTCACCGCCTCCCGGGAGGTTCCCGAAGCCGACCAGGAGACGGTGGCGGCACTGGAGGACCTCGAGGCAGTGGAGAGCGTGGAGCTCATCGAACCCACTGAGGGCACGGAGGCCGAAGCGTCTGAGGACATGGAGGAGATTCTCTCCCGCCACCTCGAGTCCGCATATAAGAAGCTGCTCAAGCGCCATAAGAAGGCCGTGGATAACCGGGACAACCTGGAGCTCACCCTCCATGAGCGTGAAGAGAACTTCCACGACATGCGCAAGGCCGCTAAGAAGCTGCGCTACTCCGCAGAGGCGGTGGGATCTGCGACCGATCTCAAAACCAAGCACCTTTACCGAAGCTGCAAGGATCTGCAGTCCGTGCTCGGCGACTTCCAGGACTCAGTGACCTCACGGGACTTCCTGTTGAAGAAGGCTCAGCAGGCACGCTCCCGTGGTGAGGACACCTTCGGCTATGGCGTTCTCTACCAGCGCGAACGTCAGATCGGCTTGGGCGCACTCGATGACTACCTCACCTGCGTCAAACAGATCAAGGCCGCCTACGGGCGTCTGGAAAGCTCGCGCAAGTCGAAGAAGAACAAGAAGAAGTAGCCTGCCATGGCCGAACTGGAACTTGACTACCCCTTCACCGGCCGGTGGCTGGTGCAGAACAGTCCGGCCAACAAGGTGCCCAGTCACGGCACCCGGCTTTTCGGACTGGCCTATTCCGTTGACTTCGTGCCGGTCAATGAACGCGGACGCACCGCGCCCTACACTCCGCGTTCTTTCTTCCGGCCGGAACCACCGGAGAGATTCCCGGGTTTAGGTCAACCGATCCGGTCCCCGTTATCCGGGACCGTGGCGGCAGCCCACGATGCTGAACCAGACCACGCGGCTTACCGTGGTCTCCCCTCCGTCGGTTATGCCCTGACCCAGCATCGCCGGGCATCCCAAGGATGGCGGGGGTTGGCCGGAAACCACGTGATCCTGCGGGCTGCGGGTCCAGCGGAAGTGTTCGTGGCGCTGTGCCACCTGCGCCGAGGCAGCCTCAGAGTGCAGGTGGGTCACCAGGTCAGAGTTGGTGATCAACTGGCCGAATGCGGGAATTCCGGCAACAGTTCCGAGCCACACCTGCACATGCAGGCAATGGAGACCATGGCGGTCGAGACCGCCAGAGGTCTACCCTTCAGCTTTCCCCGGGGTCTGCCCCGCAATGGCGCAGTGATTGTGGCGAATTAGTTTCCCTTCTCCCAGGACGGCGCCACCCCCCAGTCCTCATCTGCCTCTTCCGCGGCATCGGCGGCCTTATTCCGGTTCTTGGCCACAGTCAACGCATTGTGTGCCTCAGTCTCAGAGCCATAGGGGCCCATACGGTTGTCCCAGCTGGCATTCTTATCCTGTGATACCTCGCCGGTCGTGAGATCGAAGTACCACTGGTTTCCGGTGTCGCTCATGAGTTGTCCCTTCATCGTCACTGCAGGTATGTTCCCAGGCTACTCAGCGAATCACGGTCCTGCCGGGGCCGCTAGGATGGATGCATTAGTGCAGCTCAGCTAAAGGAGACGAACATATATGCCGATGTGGCCAACCAGTGAAGACCCGATCCAGGGTCGGGTGACAACCGCCCATACCTCCTGGTGTGGTGCCGAGCCACTGAGCGGTGCCGTCGCTCCGGCCACCTGGTCCGTGATCGGCGAACACGTCGACTATGTCGGTGGTGTGGTGATCATGGCACTGTCCTCCCTGGAGGTTGCGGTGGCCATCAGCTTCCGGGCAGATGAGCTTGTCCGCATCCGACTTCACCGCAGTGAGGGCGAGGTGCTCAGTGATGAGACCACCTTAAACACCTTGGCTGATTTCGCGGCGGAACAGCAGCCCGGAATCGATGACCGGGGACGTCCGACACTTCCGCCTCATCCTGCGGGTGGGCTGGCCAGCCGCATCGGTGGCATTCTCTGGACGATGATCCACCGTCAGCTGCTCAGCCGCGACACCCCTGGAATCGATGTCACCGTCATCTCTGACATCCCCACCGGCGCTGGTCTGGGTGCGCTGAGCTCGATGGATACCGCAGTGGCACTGGCGCTGCACCACACCACCGGTGAATCTGACGACGCCCCGGTGCGCGCCCGGCTGGCCGAGGTCTGCTCCCAGTCCGCCAGCACCTTCTCCCAGTTTCCGCCGCTACGCGCCCGCCATACTGCGGCGCTGCGCGGAGCCACCGGAACGGTCTCGGTCATCGACTATTCCGATGGTTCCGTGACCCAGGCCCCACACCCGGTGTCCCGGCAGACCAACGCCTTCGCGATTTTTGCACCCATTGGGGGAATCACCCCGGGCGAGTCCATGCAGATCCGGGAGCGCCAGCGTTTTCTCAACCGCGCCACCCACGCCTTCGGGGTGGATTCGCTGCGCCAGCTCCCCGACGCCCCACAGCGGGTCTCGGAGTGGCTTGAGGCGGTGCACAACTTCCACGGTCCCGAGGGCAACCCCTCGCTCAGCGACGCCCGCGCCTGGCTGGACTTCTACGACCGGGAAACCTCCCGCGTCCAACAGCTCGCCATCGCACTGCGCTCACGCCGGCAGGCTGATGTCTGGCCGCTGTTGGAGGCCTCCCAGTCTTCCCTCCACCGGGATTATGGCCTCGGTGGGGCGGATATGGCGCTGGCACAACTGTGTCAGAGCCGAGGTGCGATCACCGCCCGAAGTGCCGCCGCCGGCATCTCCATGGCCGTGATCACCGTTGTCCCAGCAGCCCACACCCCAAACTTCCAGGCCGATATGATCGCTGACGGGCTCATGGTGGTGCCGCTGACTGACGGCGATGTCACCAGAAACTTCAGCTGATGAAACTCATCAGAGCGGCAACATGAATTGGTGAGAGCGTGGCTGCCGGAGGCGCAGCTGATGCAGGACCATTCCTGGGGACTTACCCATGCCGTGGTCCTGGAGTTTGGGGACCATCACGACCGCCACCTGATCAAGGCCGTTGACCCCACCAACAGCCATATCGGCCGGGGAGTTGGATGCCCACGATGTCCTGGGTCTGCCACTGCTCCTCACTGACCGGGCAGCCAGGATGCTGCACCTGCATGAGGCCCTGTCGCTGTTCTGAATCGGCTAATCCGCAGGCCAGGTGAAGACCGCCTCCCGCTTCCGGATGTCCGCCTGGATCAGTGACACCATCGTCGTGGTGGCTTGTTTAGGGTGTCCCAGGCAGTTGGCCAATACCGGTGGATCGCTGAGGAAGATCCTGGCCTGTCCCTTCGTGGCGTCGGTACGCAGCACCACGGCATCAAAGTTATGGCCGATCCAGGGCGCCAACACCGTGGCCTCGGTCAGGTCAAGGCAGGCCCGGTCCACGTTGTTGGCCAGCTGCGAGGTGCGTTTCATGGTGGAGACCACCTGCCCGGCGCGCTCATTTACCCAGTCGGGTACCTCCTCCCGCGCATACAGCGCCAGACAGACCTCCGTGGCGAAGCGATCCACCAGTCGGCGCAGCGGTGCGGTGACGTGGGCATAAAAGCCACCGATCCCGGCATGTACTTCGCTGTCCCCGTTTTCGACTTGGGCGTAGCCGGAGCCACGGAGCAGTTTCTGCGCCTCCCGCATGATCGCCATGCCGCGGGCGTCGGTGGCGTCGACGGAGGCCAGGAACTCGCCGACCGGCATGTCCTCGGGGTAGAGGTAGCCCAGTGCCAGCGCCTCGGCCCGGAATTCTGCCGCGGATTCCGCCGTCGCCGGCCGCAGGGTCCGCAGGATGCCGACGCCGCCGCTGACCATCAGCTGCCCGGCGCACATGCCGGTGAGCAGGGAGATTTCGGAGTTGTAGTCCATGATCTCGTGGCGGGGTTCAATAACGAGTTCATAGCGACCATCGGTGATCTGTTCCACCCGCTGTGCCGGGATCCGCAGGTTGACGGCCGCCCGTCGCAGTGCGGAGGCCTGCCGTAGTCGCCCGACCTCCGGAAGCAGCGCGATGGACGGATGCACTGAACCCGCCCGCAGATCCCGGTGGACGCCGTCATAGTCCAGGCGGGCGCGACTACGGACGAGGGCACGTGCCAGGGAAAAGTCGAGGACCTCTCCCGCCGCATCCAGGTCGATGGTCCACAGTACGGCGGGCCGGTCCACCGCGGGCAGCAGCGAGGCTGAGCCCTCGGAGAGTTCCTCGGGGTGCAGGCGGGCGGGTTCATCGGGCAGGTAGATGGTCTGCCCGCGTCGCAGCCCTTCCGCCTCTAGGGCGCTCCCGGGCTCGATGAAGGCCGCCACGTCGGCGATGGCGTAGTACACCCGGTACTTTGCCTCACCTGAGCCGGTGGTCACCGCCACCGCCTGGTCGAGGTCCATCGAGCCGGGCGGGTCGACGGTGACCAGGGGGATGCTGCGGGCGTCGATACGCATTGCCGCGTAGCGGTCCGAGGCGTGCGCAGCGGCTTCGTGGAGGGCTGGGTCGAAGTCGGTGAGGACGCCGAACTCCTCGGCGATCCCCCGGAAATTCAGTGGGGCGGCATAGAGTTTCATGAGTCCCGATTTTGGCACAATGCGAATGAGCCGGCCTATAAGCCGGATTCTGTACCCCTAGGGGCGGTGAACATCCATCTGGGTCGACCATCGCTGGCCGCCTCAAGCAGCTACCTACGGACTCAGGCGAGCAGCCCTCAGTCATCCGTTCCGCCGTACCGCAAGCGGTACGGCTTAATGCCTTGCTCCCGGTGGGGTTTACCTGGCCAGACCAGTCACCTGGCCTGCCGGTGCGCTCTTACCGCACCCTTTCACCCTTACCCTCACGGCCGAAGCCTTGAGGGCGGTTTACTTTCTGTTGCACTTGCCCGCGGGTCACCCCGGGTTGTCGTTAACAACCACCGTGCTCTGTGGAGTCCGGACTTTCCTCGGCGCACCGCTGCCACAGGTTTAATTCCGTGGGGTTCGGTTGCCGCGATCACCCAGCCAGCTCATTCGCGAGTTCCCACTCTACTCGCTCCGGCACTGATTTAACCAACCCGCTAGCGCAGGTGGGAGGTGTCATTGACCAGCCGGACGCTGGACTTGTCATCGGGATAGAATTCGACGATGGAAATCGACGCCAGATCGAGGAAGATCCGCTTGAAGATCTGCGGACCGGCATCGAGCCCCTGACGCAGTAGTGACTTGATCACGGTCAGGTGGGAGACCACCAGAATGTTCTTGCCCTCATAATCGCGCTGCAGTTCCTCCCGCAGCTTCTTCACCCGGCGGTGGAGCTTCTGCAGAGACTCCCCGTCTGGCGTGGTCACCGAGGGGTCATTGATCCACTTTTCATGCAGCTCGGGGTTTCTGGCGCGGGCTTCGTCGAAGGTCAGGCCGTCCCATTCCCCGAAATCCATCTCGATCAGGCCCTCATGCGTGACGACGTCCAGTCCGGTGAGCTCGGCGGCCGTCGCTGCGGTCTGCTGTGCCCGGCGCAGCGGGGAGGCGAGGATCAGGTCGATGCCGCCGCGCCCCGCCAGGGCAGCAGCCGCGTCCTGCGCCTGCTGCTCCCCCAGCTCGCTGAGATCGGGGTTGGAGCGTCCCGAGTACATCCGGGCCGCAGACATCGGGGTCTGGCCGTGGCGCAGCAGGATCAGCCGGGTCGGGGCGGTGGTGGCCCCGTTCCAACGGGCCGGGCTGTTGGTGTCCACCGCTATTTTCGGGACTTCGGGTTCCGCCCCCAGCAGCCCCACCTTCGCGCCCTTGGTCATGGCGTCCATGGCCTTGTTGGCGAGCTCATCGGCCAGGCCATTCTTCGCCCGGGGTACCCATTCATAGGTGACCTTGGTGAACGTCGCCGCAAGATCGCGGGCCTCGAGGGCCAGCTTCTTCATGTCCGGGTGCTTGATCTTCCAGCGGCCCGACATCTGTTCCACCACGAGCTTGGAGTCCATATAGACCGCCACTTCATCGGCCCCCAGTTCGGCGGCCGCACGCAGCCCGTTGATCAGCCCCTGGTATTCCGCAACATTGTTGGTGGCGGTGCCCACCACGTAGGAGACCCGGCGCAGGATCTCCCGGTGATCGGCGGCGTAGACCACCGTGCCGGAGCCGGCGATACCGGGGTTACCGCGGGAGCCACCGTCAGCTTCGATACAGACCTTCACTCTTAGACGGCCTTCCGGACCAGGTAGCTGCCGCAGTTGGGGCACTGCGGCACGTCCGCGGCCGGGGCCAGTCGGATCGCGGACTGGTCGGCCGGCGGGAGCACAATAAAGCAGCCACCACAGGCACGGCCGTTGAACAGCGCTGCGCCGACTTCGTTCTCCTCGCGCTGGAGGTCATACTCCGCCAACGTCACCTCATCGAGCTGGGCGCGCAGCTGTTCAAGGCGCAGCTCGGGATCCGGGATGTGGCTGGAGGCCTCAGCGGCGGAGTCGCGGTTACGGATGGCGAGTTCGACCTTCTTGGCCAGTTCATCGACCTGGGCGCCGTGAACGTCGCGGTTATTACGCAGCGCGTGGATCTCATTATGAGCTTCCTGCAGCTCAGCCATCAGATCAGCCAGGCGGGACTTGGTGGAATAACGGTCATGCTCGAGATCCTTGCGCTTGTCCGCATCGATCTCGGCACCGAGCTGGTCCTTGGCGTCCTTGTCGCGGCGACGCAGCTTGATCTCGTCCGACTGGATCCGCAGGATCTCATTCTCCATGTCATCGACGGCCATCTGCGCGGCCGCGGCAGCATCACGCATGCGCACCTGCTGGGCACGCAGCTCATCGAGTTCCTGCTGCTCGGGCAGCTCCGTGGTGGTGCTGGAGGTGGCGAAGTTGCGCTGCAGATTCGCCATCTCGAGGAGAGTGATCTGGGATTCCGGGGAGAGTTTCATTATTTTCCTTGATTGTTATGGGTGGACATGGTCCAGGGGTCGGTGCGCAGGTCAAGGATCTCGACCTCCACCCCGGTACGCTTTGCGACGATCGCGGCAGCCTGGGAGGTCCAGGGAAACTCGCTCGCCCAGTGGGCGGTGTCGATCACTGCGGGCCCGCCGGCCCGCAGATACTCGTCCACCGGATGGTGACGCAGATCAGAGGTGACATAAACATCGACCCCGAGACCGGCGACCCGGTCCAGGAAGCTGTCCCCGGAGCCGGAGGAAACGGCAACCTTATGGACCAGCTGCTCCGGGTCACCGGCGGCACGTACCCCCCACTCCGTGACCGGCAGTGCGTCGGCGACCTGCTGGACGAAATCCCGGAGCTTCATCGGCTCCGGCAGTTCGCCGATCCGGCCGAGACCGGTGGCGGTGTCAGGATCCGAGTCATCCGCCATCGCGAGGATGTCGAAAGCCGGTTCCTCATAGGGGTGGGCGGTCCGGATCGCCTCGATCAGGGCGGGGCGCGAGCGTCGAGAAGCAATGAACTCAACCCGGGTCTCGGCGGCCCGGTAGCGGGTTCCCACCTGGCCCTCGGTCGGGTTCGCGCCCGGCAGCGGGGTGAACTGGCCGGTACCCGCGATCTCGAAAGCACACTCCGCGTAATCACCGATGGTGCCGGCGCCCGCCGCAAACAGTGCCTTCTTGAGGGTCTCCGCATGCTCGGCGGGCACGTGGACCCCCCACTTGTCCCGGGCCGGGCCCGGCTTCGCCAGAATCGGCGGACCTGGGCGGATGCCCACCAACTCGGCAAGCTTGTCGTTGACACCCGGGCGCGCGGAATCCGCATTGGTATGCGCGGCAAAAAGTGCGACGCCATTGGTGATCAGGGTGTGCAGCACCTTCCCCTTCGGGGTGTCTGCCGCCACTGAATGAGCACCCTTGAGCAACAGCGGATGATGCACGATCAACATCTGCGCCCCAATAGCCACCGCGCGCTCAGCCACCGCCTGTGTGCAATCGAGTGCAAAAGCCACCTTGCTCACCTCTGCAGCAGGATCCCCGCAGGTCAACCCCACCTGATCCCAGCTCTCCGCCAGGTGCGGCGGGTAAGCTTCATCCATCACCTTACGGACCTCGCCGACAGTGCTACCCATCCTTGTCCCTCCTCCTCGCGTACCCGACCAGTGTAGCGGTCCGGTTCCTTTGCACCGGAGTCCCCGACCCCCTATCCTTTGGGCGTCATACTTTCTCTAGGAGAGGACCAGCCATGTCCGACGCCTTCGGCGAGGACCAGCGCTACCACATCAGTTTCATCTGCACCGGAAACATCTGCCGCTCGCCCATGGCGGCCGTCATCATCGCCGAAGCTGTGGAGGCTGCCGGTCTCGACGCCTTCGTCAAGGTTGACTCCTGCGGCATCGGCGGCTGGCACGTCGGTCAGAAGGCTGACAAGCGGGCCCTGGCGGAACTCCGCACCGCCGGCTACGACGGCAGTGAACACCGAGCCAGCCAATTCGGCCCCGACCACGTCACCGCAGACCTGCTCATCGCACTCGACACCGGACACCGCGCCGAACTGATCGCCCGTGGTGCCTCAGCGGAACAGATCCGACTGCTCCGCAGCTTCGACCCCGCCGCCCCGGAAGAGGCGAGCATCGAAGACCCCTACTACGGCGGCCCCGAGGGCTTCGCCGAAACCCGCCACCTGATCGAGGCCGCGAAACCAGGTCTGATCACCTGGCTCCGGGAGCACGCCGACCTGCGGGAAGTCGTTAAGGAAGGTTAACGACTGTATCCTCAATTGGTGTGAGCACCAGGGTTGATCGTCATCGCGCCAAGGACCACCAACGGGAGAAATTCAGTTGGCGGGTCTTCCTCCGACCGGGTTGGGTCATGGCGGTCATGGCCATCATCGCCTTCTCCTACGCCTCCTTCACCTTCCTCGCGCCCTGGCAGCTGAACAAGGACGAAGACATCGTCCGCCGGAACGAACAGATCGAGCGCGCCTTCGACTCAGACCCGGAGCCCTATTCCACCGTCTTCGATGCCACCGGGGCGGTCGACCCTTCCGAGGAATGGGCCCGGGTGTCCCTGACCGGTCGCTATCTCCCGGAGGCGGAGACACTGCTGCGGCTGCGTCCGGTGGAGAAAACCCCGGTCTTCCAGGCGCTGACCCCCTTTGCCACAACGGACGGAGACATCTTCCTCGTCAACCGCGGCTTTGTGGGCTTCCCCGGCCCTGATCTTCCCTTCATCGAGCCGGCGCCTGGTACTGAAGTGACCATCACCGGCATGGCCCGACTCAGCGAGAACCGCCCCGAAAACCCCCCGATGATCGAACAAGACCGACTACAGGTCTACGGCATCAACACCACACAGGTCGGCGAGGCCATTGAAGTGGACCTCGCCGAAGACTACCTCCAGCTCGCCACGGGCTCCGCCGGAGAACTCAACGCCATGCCCGTTCCCAAGCTGGACCGCGGTTCCCACCTCAGCTACGGCTGGCAGTGGCTGGCATTCGGTATCATGGCACCGCTGGGCATGGGCTACTTCATCTGGGCGGAAATCCGGGAGCGCCGCCGGATCCGCCGCGAGGAAGCAGAACTGACTCCTGAGCAGGAGCAGCCGGAAATCTCCGAGCGCTCGCGGGATGTCCGTGCCCGCTACGGTGGCCAGCATCGCGATCACTGGGGCAACCAGTCCCGCCGCTGAGCCTCAGGGCTAGCCGAATCCCCCGGCACGCACTATCGTGGCCGATGTATCATCCTTTCGTTATAAGGGAGTGCCGATGGGATTCTGGCGACGTTTGCTCAACCGCGATGAAGAATCGAACGATGCGATCGCAGAAAAGCTGCGCTTCCGGGAAGAACCCGACACCCCAGTCGAGGACCTCGTGGAGGACCCCCGGGAACGCGCCAGGGCTCTAGCCACAGCCCTGGAACTTGCCGGGGAATTCGGCTTTGAACCACGTCGCGAGATCACCGTCGACGACGTCCCCTTCGACCGACTCGGCGGAATCAAACCCTTCAGCACCGAACGCCTGAGCACCCTGCTCCAGCTCAAGGATGAAGCAGGACCACTTTTCCCCCGGTATTTCTACCTCGAATACGACTTCGTCGAATCCAACGACGCCTACGCCCACATTCTCCAGAAAATGGCGGCGGCAACCGGTACCGCCGAACAGTTCAGTGAGATCCACTGCGATCTGCACTTCGGCCCGGATTTCCAACTCCACCCCATCGGCGAATTCCGGTACATCATCCGCGGCACCACCCGGAACTACGAGGTATCCAGCGAAGGCGACTTCGCCGACCCCACCGTGGTGGACTCAATGTTCACCGACACCACCCCGAGCGGCTACACCCGCATCAGCACTGTCGATAGCGCCCACAACTACTGGGTGCCAACGGACCACACCGAACGCTTCCGCACCCTCCTGCGGGCTGAGGAGACAGCCGCCGAAGATCGGCACCTACGCTGGCAGATCGAACACAACAGCTGAAAATAGAAAACAGGTCAGAGACTTTATTTCAGTCTCTGACCTGCTTTTACAATGGTGCGCCCTGACGGGCTCGAACCGCCGACCTGCTGGGTGTAAACCAGCTGCTCTTCCAGCTGAGCTAAAGGCGCCTAGGTCTCACCCGTACTCGGGTGAACAAGCAAGAACATTAGCATGCCAAGCAGCCACCCAGGAAAACGGGGGGCTATTTCTTCGCGCCACCCCGCTGTACCAGGCAAGATCCCTGCCAGTCACCGAAGCGATCCGACTTGGTCTGCACCAGACCTGCCAACTGGGCAGATTCCGCAATCAGGCCGGTTTCCAGGGTGCCTGCCTTTCCGGCACCCGGGGTCAACAGCCAGATCCGGCCACTCTCAGCGAGCGGGCGGATGGCATCCACCAGTCCGTCGACCAAGTCTCCGTCGTCTTCGCGCCACCACAAAATCACGGCGTCGCAGATTTCGTCGGTATCCTCATCCAGCAGCTCTTCACCGAGGGCATCCTCGATGCTCTCAGAGATCGAGCTGTCGGAGTCTTCGTCCCAGCCCACCTCCTGAACTGTCTGGCCCGAGGTGATCCCGAGACGTTGTGCGTAATCCTGGGCACTGTTTTTGACTGTGCCCGGAGCGTCCACCACTGTGATGTTCCTCCTCATTTAGGCCGCACCCCGATCGGGTACGATTTATTCTTCCTTCTAGCAGAATACAAGGTGATCGTCGAAATGACCTGCTTTAGGCGGATTTTCTTCATCACGCACCCCCTTTCCCTGGGGTGCGAAGGGGTATCACCCATAACCTCCACCTGGAAGCAAAGGCTCACCGGACCTGAGCCCATGCAATTTTGTCAGCTGATTCCCGTTCGTAATGCAAATTCTGCAATAACAAACCTTTGCAAATAGGCTTCCCCACCCCAACCCTCAGCTGCCGTGTCAATCAAGAAACACGTATCCTGGGTAATGCTATGTGTGTTCAGCCCGAGGCTCGGGTAACCCGTGTCTTATTCAGAGCGAAAACCTCGTGATGGAAAGCTGGCCATGCATTACCTTAATTATTTCCCATAGGAGGTTTGGAATGGCTGACCGGAAAATCGGTGGCAAGCCCACGGACGACTCCAATTTCGCGCTGATCCGCGATGGCGTTGCTTCGTACCTGAATGACACCGACCCGGAGGAGACCCGGGAGTGGATGGATTCACTCGACGGACTGCTCGCAGAGTCCACCCACGACCGTGCGCGTTACCTCATGCTGCGCCTGCTGGAGCGTGCCACCGCCAAGCGGGTCGGCCTCCCGCCGCTGCTCTCGACGGATTATGTCAACACCATCCCGACCTCCATGGAACCGGAATTCCCGGGCGATGAGGAGATCGAGAAGCGTTACCGTCGCTGGATGCGCTGGAACGCCGCCATCATGGTGCACCGCGCCCAGCGCCCCGGCATCGGAGTCGGTGGACACATCTCCACCTTTGCCGGCGCCGCCCCGCTCTACGAGGTCGGTTTCAACCACTTCTTCCGCGGCAAGGACCACCCGGGTGGTGGCGACCAGATCTTCTTCCAGGGTCACGCCTCCCCCGGCATGTATGCCCGAGCCTTCCTCGAGGGTCGCCTGACCGAGGATGACCTGGACGGTTTCCGCCAGGAAGTTTCCCGCGAGCAGGGCGGTATCCCCTCTTACCCGCACCCGCGCGGCATGAAGGACTTCTGGGAGTTCCCCACCGTCTCCATGGGCCTCGGCCCGATGGATGCCATCTACCAGGCACGCTTCAACCGCTACCTGCACAACCGTGGCATCAAGGACACCTCCCAGCAGCATGTCTGGGCCTTCCTCGGCGATGGCGAGATGGATGAGCCGGAATCCCGTGGTCTGCTGCAGCAGGCTGCCCTACACAACCTGGACAACCTGACCTTCGTGGTCAACTGCAACCTGCAGCGTCTCGACGGCCCGGTCCGCGGTAACACCCAGATCATCCAGGAGCTCGAGTCCTTCTTCCGCGGTGCCGGCTGGAACGTCATCAAGGTCGTCTGGGGCCGCGAGTGGGATGCCCTGCTGGAGAAGGACAAGGAGGGCGCCCTGGTCAATGTCATGAACACCACCCCGGACGGCGACTACCAGACCTTCAAGGCCAACGACGGCGCCTACGTCCGCGAGCACTTCTTCGGTCGCGATGAGCGCACCGCCAAGCTTGTCGAGGACATGACCGACGACGAGATCTGGAAGCTGCCGCGTGGTGGCCACGACTACCGCAAGGTCTACGCCGCCTACAAGAGCGCCATGGAGGCCAAGGACCGACCCACCGTCATCCTCGCCCACACCATCAAGGGTTACGGACTGGGCCACAACTTCGAGGGCCGCAACGCGACCCACCAGATGAAGAAGCTCGCCCTGGAAGACCTGAAGCTCTTCCGCGACAAGCAGGGCATCCCAATCTCAGACGCAGAGCTGGAGAAGGATCCCTACCTCCCGCCGTACTACCACCCCGGTGCAGACTCCGAGGAAATCAAGTACATGCTTGAGCGTCGCAAGGAGCTCGGCGGTTACCTGCCGGAGCGTCGCGACACCTACGAGCCCATCGTGGTACCCCCGATCGAGAAGCTGCGCACCGTGCGCAAGGGTTCCGGCAAGCAGGAGATCGCCACCACCATGGCGATGGTCCGTACCTTCAAGGAACTGCTCCGCGATAAGGGAATCTCCGAAACTCTCGTCCCGATCATCCCGGATGAAGCCCGTACCTTCGGCATGGACTCTTGGTTCCCGACGCTGAAGATCTACAACCCCCACGGCCAGAACTACGTGCCGGTCGACCACGACCTGATGCTCTCCTACCGTGAGGCCACCGACGGCCAGATTCTGCACGAGGGGATCAACGAGGCCGGCTCCGTGGCTTCCTTCATCGCCGCCGGCACCTCCTACGCCACCCACGGCAAGGCCATGATCCCGCTGTACGTGGTTTACTCCATGTTCGGTTTCCAGCGCACCGGCGACTCCATCTGGGCCGCCGCTGATCAGATGGCACGCGGTTTCATCATGGGCGCCACCGCCGGTCGCACCACCCTGACCGGTGAGGGCCTGCAGCACATGGATGGTCACTCCCCGCTGCTGTCCGCCACCAACCCTGGTGTGGTCTCCTACGACCCGGCTTTCTCCTATGAGGTGGCACATCTGATCCATGAGGGCATCGACCGCATGTATGGTCCGGGCCGCGGCGAAGACGTCATCTACTACATGACGATCTACAACGAGCCGACCCCGCAGCCGGCTGAGCCGGAGAACCTGGATATCGAGGGCCTGCACAAGGGCATCTACCTCTTCTCCCAGCCCGAGGGCGATGGACACGAGGCCTCCATCCTGGCTTCCGGCGTCGGCATGCAGGCCGCGCTACAGGCCCAGGAGGTGCTCAAGGAGGAGTACGGCGTACGCGCCAACATCTTCTCCGTCACCTCCTGGACCGAACTGGCCCGCGAGGGTGCCGCGAAGAACCTCGAGCAGCTGCGTAACCCGGCAGCCGAACTCGAGCAGCCCTTCGCCACCAAGCAGCTGAGCAAGGTCTCCGGCCCCTATGTGGCGGTCTCCGACTACGCCACCGACCTGCCGGAGTCCATCCGCAAGCTCGTCCCGGGCGAGTACATCACCCTGGGCACCGACGGCTTCGGATTCTCCGATACCCGCCCGGCCGCCCGCCGCTTCTTCAACACCGACACTGAGTCCGTCGTCGTCGCGGTTCTCTCCGGTCTGGCACGTGAGGGTAAGTTCGATATCTCCGTCGCCGATGAGGCCGCGAAGAAGTACAACCTGAGCGACCCCACGAAGGCATAACACCGCCTCCCCAGGTAACCCCCGCTGTCTCTTCAGCGGGGGTTACACTGTTTTCATGGCCGAAATACCCACTGACCGTGACCGTGAATACCTCCAGTCCGAGCTCACCCGCATGGTGGGGATCGGCCGGATCAATTTGGAGGTCTTCCAACAGGCAGTGGACACGGTTCTCGCGGCCGAGGACATCAGCGTGCTGGCCGAGATCCACGCCCGCTATATCGGCACGCCCCCGGCGGAATGGGGAGCTCTCCCGGCCCCCATCTCGCAGCCGCAGATGCCGCAGCTCCAGCCCCAGCGCGAGTTCTCCTCCACCATGGGCACCATCAAACGCACCGGTAACTGGCTGGTTCCGGAGCACTGCACCTTCAAGCTCAATGCCGCCACCCTGCACCTGGATCTCCGGGAAGCCACCGCCGCGGCGCAGCTGATCACCTTCGAGCTGCGGGCGACGGCCGCGGATATCACGATCATCGTCCCGCCGGGGGTGCACGTGCACAATCAGCTGAAAGAGACCTGGTCGGACTCCAAGTTCAATGTCACCGCCCCGAGCCCGGGCGCCCCGCAGGTGTTTCTGACCGGCTTCGTCCGCGGTTCCACCCTGGTGGTTGACACCCGCGCACCGGGTAAGAATTCACTCTGGAATAAAATCTGGGGATCCTAGAAGCCGGTCCAGGGCATTGTTGATGATGTCCGGCGCCTCCAGGATAATCATGTGCCCAGCCCCCTTGGCCAGCTGTAGCCACGCTTGCGGCCACACCTCCCGTAGTCGCTCGGATTGGCTGATCGGGGTCACTTCATCCTTCTCCCCCGTCAGGACGAAACCGGGTTTGCCCTGCAGCGCCGCTGCCGCCCCAAGTTCATCGTGTTCCTGCAGGTCGTCGAAGAAGCCGACGAAGGAGGTCAGTGGGGTTTCATGGATCATGGCGGCGTGAAATTTCACCAGCTCATAGTCGATGGGGCGTTTGAAGACCGCGGTGGCCAGCGTCGGGGCGAGGTATTTCGCGGCGGCCTCCCGGATGCGGCGGGCGTCGTTGGGCGAGGCCTCTACCGCATCCATCACGCGGTCCGCCAGCGGTGAGGCCAGCACCTGCGGAATGCCCTGCGCGGCCAGCGATTCAATGCTGGTGGACAGCAGCAGCACGCCATCCACGCGCGCGTGGGTGGCGGGGTCGTCGTCAAGCAGTTGCCGGAGGGTGGCTAGCACGGCGAGGCCGCCGAGGGAGTGGCCCAGCAGGATCAGCGGGCCGGTGGGTGCCTGCGCGGCGATGACCGCGCGCACGTCGTGGGCGAGACCGTCGACAGTGCACTCCCCGGGGTTGACCGCCCCGGTTCCGCCGTGGCCGCGCAGGTCCAGCAGGAGTGCGGCGACCCCCGGGTGATGGCGACGCAGGTGCCGGACCTGCAGGTGAAAAGACTCAGCCGCGAGCGTGAAACCATGCACGAACACCACTGTCGCCGTGGGCTCCGCGGGGCCGGTGCGGTAGAAATGCACCGCGATGCCGTCACTGTCTACCGCGCCCTGCTTATCGACGTCGCGGAGCCCGGGCTCGCGCGTCCGGGAATACTTGGCGCCCCGCTTAAGCGCGCTCCTGAGATTCATGATGAATGAGGTTACCCGCTATGCTGAAAGCCATGATCACCACCGAACTCGCGAAGATCTTCCAGGACTACGCCGGGGTCGACGCCACAGACGTGGTGCCCGAGGCACGCATCATCGAGGACCTCGCCGTCAACTCCCTCACCCTGGTGGAAATCACCATCCGCATCGAAGAGGCCTTCGGTGTCCGCCTCGACGACGAAAACGTCACCAGCTTCAACACCGTCGGCGACCTCATTACCTACCTCGAAGCGGCCTAACAGAGCACAATGGCAGGCATGAGCCACAACATTGCCTACCTGACCGACATGGACGGCGTCCTCATCCGCGAAGGTGAGATGATTGCCGGCGCGGATCGCTTCCTCCGGGAACTCGAAGACAACCGCATCCCCTACATGGTGCTGACCAATAATTCGATCCACACCCCCAGGGACCTCTCCGCACGACTGCGCTCCTCCGGCCTCGACATCCCCGCAGAACGCATCTGGACCTCAGCGACGGCCACCGCCCACTTCCTCGCCAGCCAGAACAAGATCGGCACCGCCTACGTCGTCGGCGAATCAGGGCTGACCACCGGGCTCCATGCCGCCGGCTGGATCCTCACCGACGCCAGCCCAGATTATGTCGTCCTCGGGGAGACCCGCACCTACTCATTCGAGGCGATCACCACCGCCATCAACCTCATCACCGCCGGAGCCCGCTTCATCTGCACCAACCCCGATGTCACCGGCCCAGCACCCCACGGGATCCTGCCCGCCACCGGGGCAGTCGCCGCCCTCATCACCGCCGCCACCGGCATGGCACCCTACTACGTGGGAAAGCCGAACCCGGTGATGATGCGCTCCGCACTCAACACCATCGGAGCGCACTCCGAGCACACCGTAATGATCGGCGACCGCATGGACACCGACGTCCGATCCGGGCTTGAAGCCGGACTGCGCACCATCCTCGTGCGCTCAGGCATCTCCGACGACGCGGAAATCAGCCGCTACCCCTACCGACCCACCAAGGTCGTGAACTCCATCGCTGATGTCGCCGACAATATCCTCGACCCGTTCGGGGACGGTGCCTTCCTGATTAATGAAGAAGGCTGAGAGCCGCGTCGAAACAGTGCTCCTGCGCCATGCTGGACAGCACATCACGCAGATGACCGAGCTCCCGCTCGGTTCCGGTGATCAGCTCCCGACATTCAACGGCACGGCGGTTGTCCTTCGAGGGGTTCCAGGTGGTGCACCAATTGGCGTAACGGGGGTCCTCCCCGGAAAAACTCAATGCTGCGGGGCTGGGGATGCAGACCACCATGGCGGACTCCACGCTGGGCCGCAAACCTCGCGGAAGGTTATGGATGGTCAGTACCGCAGTCTGATTGGGTGATTGGGGCATGCTCTGGCTCTCCCACAGATTGGAGGCCGCTAGCTGACGGGTGGGAGTAAGCATGTTCATCGTCATGTCGGTGTCCTTCGGCAACACGGAACAACACCTGCGTGCGCCCTTGAACAGCTGGGCCCACCACAGGTGATGCAAGACGAGGTTCGTCTTCCCCAACGGCCTCGTATGTGCGTCAATCCAATGACGTTTCACATGCCAGTGTCCGGTAGGATCCCCTCCCCCGGCAACCCTCGCCCCACGCCAGGGACCCCCATTTATTAAAGCTCTACTTGAGGGTTATGGCTAGCCGCGTCTGCGCACATCCTAACCTGTCAGTTTCCTGAGCAGGTGCTCATTTTCGGCATGTCGCAGTCTAATCCGCGAGCTCCCGCCAGATCGCCTCATTGGTCTCGGCCCACAATGGCTTCGCCCAGTCACCAAAGGCACGGTCCGTGAGGGCCACCATGGCACGGCCGGTGGGCTGATGAACCCAGAGATAGGTCCCGGACTGACCGAAGTGCCCCACCGTCTCAGCCGGCATCGATGCAGCTGTCCAGTGTGGGGACTTCTCCCCACGAATCTCGAAGCCCAGGCCCCAGGGGCAGGGGCGCTGCATGCCATAGCCCGGGACAATGCCGCGCAGTTCCGGATACTGAACGGCATAGGCCTGCCTGAGGGTGTCCGGGTGTAGCAGGGTGGGCGCGAGCAGCTCCCCGGCAAAGGCGGTGAGGTCGGCGACCGTGGAGCGCGCCTCATGTCCTGCAGATCCCCAGAGGGCGGTGGCGTCCATCCCCAGGGGCTCGAGCAATCCCAGTCGCAGGTACTCCGGGAAGTCGATCCCGGTCTCCTGTGTCACCGCCTCGGCAAGGATCTCGAAGCCGGCGGATGAGTAGATTCTTCTTTCCGCCACCGGTTTTACTCGGTCTTCCCGTTTGAAGCCGACCCCGGAGGCGTGGGCCAGCAGGTGCCGGACGGTGGCGCCTGCTGGCCCGCAGGGGCTGTCCAGGTCGAACACCCCCTCTTCCACTGCGAGGAGAACCGCGTAGGTGGACAGCAGTTTGGTCACACTCGCCAGCTCATACACTCGCGAGGTGTCCCCCACCTCTTGTACGCGGCCGTCACTGAGCAGTGCGGCGGCGGCATGCTCAACGGGCCAGTCCTGAACCTTAGAAAGTGCACTCATGGCGCCCATCCTAGGCTGGGCATGCCGGAACGCCCCGACGGCTGGCCGCCGCCGGGGGTCAGTTGCGTGCCCGGGAACGTTGTCCTGCGGGCTGTTCGCTCAGCGGGTGGGTGTTGAACCGGAGTGGTTCCCGTGGATCAGGTGGTTGCCAGCCGACCCTTCCGGTGTGCGGGTCCCTGATCGCAAAGCCGTTCTTCGGTCGTTCCCGATCGTCGTCGTTCATGCCGTTGTGGACGGCGCACAGCAGTGCCAGGTTCTCCAGATTGGTTTCACCACCGAGTTTCCAGGCGATGAGGTGGTGTGGTTCGCAGAATATTCCTGCCCGGGCGCAGTCGGGATGGGAACAGACCAGCTGGTCCAGTGCGAGGATCTGTCGTTGTTTGGTGTTGGCGAATCGCTGGGTACGTTTCAGGTCCACCGGCTGTGCGTTCTCGTCGTAGAGGAGGATCTGTCCGATGTCGGCGAGCCGTTCCTGCACCAGCGACCAGGCGCTGATACTGGATCCGTCATTGCAGTGGAAGAGATGGTCCGGACCCATTCGTCCGGCCCGGGCTTCCCGCAGGTCCCCCGGGGTCATGATCACCGCGAGTTGGAGTTCTTCCTGCGTCCCGCTGCCGCCGGCTCCCAGCTGTGCGATCAGGACGTCAGCACCGGCTTGTTCGAAGCTCAGGCCGGGATCGGTTTTGCGCAGCTGCTTGATCTTCGGGTGCAGGGTACGTTCCAGGGCACGCATGGTCTGGTCCGGCAGGCTGAGCATGGCGTGGCGCATCCCCGCGGCATCCGGGTTTCGGGAGGTCCGGAGTTTTCTTCGCCCCCGGTTGGCGCCCTGCCCTGCCCCACGGTTGGCTTCCCGGACCCGGTTGACGCTCAGTTCCTTGATCTGGTCGATGGTGTATTCCGGTGCCAGACGGGTCATCTCCAGGCGGATTGTCTCCCGGGAGTCCTTCGCACCGCCCAGCAGTGAACTCAGGGCGGTGTTGATGGCCAGCAGTGCCTCCACCGGCAGTTGGTGTGACCTGGCCAGTTGCACGGACTCTGAACGCAGCGCCCGCTCCCCAGTGTCATTCTCCCGCCCGAATAGCGCCTTGCCCAGTTTGAGCAGACGCGCCGCCTGGGTTCCCGGGAGCCCCAGTTGCGAAGCGAGCATGGCCGGGTTGGTGTTGGCCCGGTGGAGTTCTGCCACCAGGTCCACACCGAGCCGCTGTACGGCCAGGAACTGCGCGAGGAGGGTCATGCCACGAACTTTAGGTACTCCCCCCGGAACCCAAAATCAGCCACCACTCACCCTGTGGACAGCTACCCTCCCTCCACAGGTTCAATCGCCCACTCACTTCTCCCGGTTGCGTCTTTCGGAATTGCGGCCCTTGGTTTCGGCGCGTCTGAGCGCGGATGACAGCTGGGCTGCGGTCATATTCACCGGGGCAAATCCCGCCGATTGCGGGAACACCCATTTCCTCCAATAGCTGAGCACTGCCAGGGCGATACCGAACAGGGGTGAGATGATCATCCCCACGGCGTCCATGCCGACGGTGTGGAAGATGACCATGGATACTGCGGCAAGTACGGCGGGGATGGCGTAGAGCGGTCCGCCGCCGAAGACCTGGGGCACCTCGCCGACGAAGACGTCCCGGATCATGCCGCCACCGATCGCGGTGATCACGCCCATGAAGATGGCGGAGAGCCAGGGCAGGTCGTAATTCAGGGCCTTCACGCAGCCGGTGACGGCCCAGACCCCGAGGATGATGGCGTCGCCATGCACCCTGAACAATTCCCAGGGTTTACCGTTGAAGTTCACGGCGAGGGCGATCACGGCACCCGCGAAGGCGAGGGTCAGATATGTGGGGTCCGCGATCGCGGCGGGTGCTCCCTCCTGAATGAGGGTGTCCCGGAGCATGCCGCCACCGAGCGCGGAGAACAGCGCCAGGAAGAGGAAGCCGATGATGTCAAAATTGCGTTGGCGGGCGATGGTGCCGCCGATGATTCCGTTGAGTACAACTCCGATGAGATCGGAAATCTGGTAGATCACCAGGATTTCCGGGTCGACGTTCGGCATAATCAACAGCTTAGTGGGGCCAGCGGGGCTCGAACCCGCGACCTACGGATTATGAGTCCGCGGCTCTAACCGACTGAGCTATAGCCCCCTTGCCACGCGTGGCAACCAGACCAGCATACCAATGGCGAAAGATGGAGTTCCACCCATGCCCCTCAGTCGCCGTACCCTCCTCAAGACCGGCGTCCTCGCCGCCGGCGCCGGCCTGGCCCTCCCCCGGGACCACCTGCCCTTTCAGCACGGGGTGGCCTCGGGCGATCCCCTCCCGGATTCGGTGATCCTTTGGACCCGGCTGACCCCCTCCCCCGAGGCCATCCCAGGGTCGGGGCAGGGAGCACTGACCCCCGTTTCCTGGGAGGTCGCCCGCGATGAGGGTTTCCGCGACGTCGTCACGCGTGGCCGGGTGACCTCCGGACCGGCCCGGGACCACACCCTCCACGTCGACCCCGGCGGTCTGGAACCGGACACGGTGTACTACTTCCGCTTCCTGCTTGACGACGGCCGCGCCTCCCCGACCGGGCGCACCCAGACAGCGCCGCCCTTTGACTCGAACCCAGACTCCCTCACCCTGGCCGTCGCCTCCTGCGCCAACTGGGAATCCGGGTACTTCTCCGCTTACTCCGATATCGCGGCCCGCGCCTGGGCCGGCCAACTCGACCTCTGTGTCTTTCTCGGCGACTACCTCTACGAATACGGGCGCGGCGAGTACACCGCCGCACAGGGCGCACTCCGCCTGCACGAGCCGCCCCATGAGCTGCTCACCCTGGCGGACTACCGGATCCGACACGGCCATTACCGGACCGACCGCGAACTTCAGGCCGCCCACGCGGCCCTACCCTGGTCCCTCACCTGGGACGACCACGAGATCGCCAACAATTCCTGGCGGGCCGGCGCAAAGAACCACTCCCCTGGCGAGGGTGAGTGGCAGGGGCGTCGTCACGCGGCGATGCAGGCCTACCTGGAATGGCTCCCGGTGCGGGCCAGCGGCACCCCGATCTACCGGACACTGCGCTTCGGTAACCTCGCCGAACTGAGCATGCTGGACCTGCGTTCCTACCGTGACCAAGCTAGCTTCACCGACCCCCAGCGCACCATGATGGGCCAGGAACAATTCCACTGGCTGCAACGCCGGGTCGAAACTGCCAACACCCGCTGGAACCTCCTCGGCAACTCAGTCATGCTCGCCCCTATGGAATTGGGCCGCGTTGATCCACGGGTGCAGGAGGCACTCGGTTCCCCCTTCAATGGAATTCCGCTCAACGCCGACCAATGGGACGGCTTCGCGGCCGACCGTGCCCGCCTGCTGCAGGTCTTGGCGGACAAGGGCACCCCGACGCTCTTCCTCACCGGTGACATCCACACCGAATGGGCCAACCGGGTCATGTTCCGGGGTGAAGAGCTCGGGGTGGAGCTGGTCTGCTCCTCGGTGTCCGCCCCGAATGTCGATGAACAGCTGAAGTTGAGCGCCGATAATCCGGCCAGCCACCTCGCGGAACAGCTCATCCGTGACTCCAACCCACACGTCCGCCACGTGGATCTCGACTCCCACGGTTACTCCATCGCCCATCTCACCGCCGCAGAGGTGCAACTCACGTGGCTGCGTGTGGATGATGTGGAACGCCGGGGTTCCCCGGTCCGCGAGGCCATCGGACTAACCTGGCGACCTGATCGTGGATTCACTTCCTGAACTGGCGATTTGCTAACTTTCAACGACTGTCGATATAGTTACATCTCGTTGCAGGGAACACTCCCGGCGGACATATTCCCCTATAGCTCAGTTGGCAGAGCATTCGACTGTTAATCGAAAGGTCACTGGTTCGAGCCCAGTTGGGGGAGCAGAATTAGTCCCGGGTCACCGAAACGGTGCCCGGGATTCTTTGCGCTAGGATGGCTGTCGGAAATCCACTATGCACCCAGGGAGTCAGATTCTGTCATGATCCAGTTCGTGATCGGCGCCACCGCAGGCTACGTCTTCGGAACCAAAGCCGGACGCAAGAGGTTCGAGCAGATCAAGAAGGGCTACCTGACGGCCGTGAACTCGCCGGCCACCCAATCCGCGGTCAAGGCCACCCGTAAGGCATTGGCGGACCGCCTGGATCCGCAGCCCCGGATGCGGGAAGTCAAGAACCTCCGGCGCGATGATGACAGCACCGTCCTGGAGCCGGACGAGAACTAACCCCGCAGGGCGCGGTCGTTGAGTTCCCGCCGTGCCTGCTCCAGGGCAACCAGGTCCGCGAAGAGCGAATTGTAGGTCACCTCATCATCGCTGGGGCGCATCCGCTGGAGCTGTCCCTTGAGTTGGGCGATCTGATTGCCCACCCGGGTCTCCTGGAGCCGGGAGAGCACGCTGTCGACATAGCTGTTGAGGTTCTCCACCTCAACCTGGATCTCCTCGACCGCGAGCTCACTGACCAGGGAGCGACCCAGGAGGTCCGCCATCCGCTCAGAGACTGCGGCCAGCCAGTCCACGCCCTCACGGGCGGAGGCGCAGCCCCCCGCCGCGGCGATGGCCTCGCGGACCAGGCGGTAGGCCTGGTTGCTGAAGGTGTCCACCGCCAGCCCATCGAAGTAGCTGCCTGCGAGCTCTGGGTACTGCAGGGAGATCTTCAGACTTTCCCGCTCAGACCAGAGCCTGGGTTCACGTCGGTTCGGCAGAATCAGCGTGGGCTTTTCCTCCCGAACCGGCTGCGCCTGGTCATTATCGAAACGCCTCGCCCGGCGGGGCGTCGGCTCCGCCCGCTTGGGGCGCCGCGTTTCCTCGCGGACCTGCTGCAGCACCTCCCCGGGATCATTCCAGCCGACCCAGCCAGAGAGCAGGCGGGCATACTCCCCCTGCAGGGCATGGTCACGGATGCCGGCGACGACGGGCACGGTGCGCCGCAAAGCCTGGAGGCGACCCTCGACGGTGTCGAGCCGGAAGTCCTTCAGCATGGCGCGGATGACGAATTCAAACATCGGCTCGCGGGAGGCCACCAGATCACGGACGGCAGCATCACCGCGGGCCAGGCGCAGATCGCAGGGGTCCATGCCATCGGGGGCCACTGCCACGAAGGACTGGCCGGTGAACTTCTGGTCACCGTCGAAAGCCTTCATCGCGGCCTTCTGGCCTGCTTCATCGCCGTCGAAGGTGTAGATCAGCTCACCGCGGAAATAGTTGTCGTCGAGCATCAGGCGGCGCAGCATCTGCAGGTGGTCCTCACCGAAGGCGGTGCCACAGGAGGCGACCGCGGTGGTCACACCGGCGGCGTGCATGGCCATCACATCGGTGTAGCCCTCCACCACCACCGCCTGGTGCCCCTTCGCGATGTCCCGCTTCGCCTTGTCCAAGCCGAAGAGCACCTTGGACTTGTTGTAGAGGAGAGTGTCGCGGGTGTTCATGTATTTGCCCATGTTGTCGTCCTCGAAGAGCTTCCGCGCCCCGAAGCCGATGACATCGCCGGAGAGGTTCTTGATCGGCCAGAGCAGCCGACGGTGGAACATGTCGATCGGGCCACGCTTGCCCATCTTGGACAGACCGGCCGCCTCAAGTTCCTTGAAGTCGAAACCCTGGCGCAGCAGCACCTTGGTCATGGTGTCCCAGCCCTCGGGGGCGTAACCACACTCAAACTCATGGGCGTGCTCAACGGAGAAGCCCCGGCCCATGAGGAAATCTCGGGCTTTGCCTGCCTGCGGGGTCTCCAGCTGCTGCCGGTAGAAGGCGTGGGCGGCCTTGTTCGCGGCGATCAGCCGTTGGCGGGTGCCGGGCTCTTCCCGGCGCCCCGTTCCCCCACCCTGGTAGTTGATGTGGAAGCCGATCTTCTCGGCGCAGGCCTCAACGGCCTCCGGGAACGTGATGTGCTCCATCTTCATCAGGAAGCTGAAGACATCACCGCCCTCCCCGGTGGAGAAGCAGTGGAAGTAGCCGCGGTTGGGGCGGACGTGAAAGGAGGGGGTCTTCTCGTCCTTGAAGGGTGAGAGACCCTTCAGTGAATCCGCACCCGCCGGCTTGAGCTGAACGTAATCGCCCACGATCTCCTCGATCGGTGTGCGTTCCCGGATCGCCTGAATATCGCTCTCGGGAATTCTCCCTTTGTTCATCGCACCCATGCGTTCAACTCTAGCTGGGCGGTCAAATTCGGCCCCGCAACCTTGTGAGTCGCCCCACCGATCAAGAGATTATGCAATCGATTTCACATGACGTTTTCAGAAAACCTCCCCCGGCATGAGAAGATTTTCCTATGCCAAAGCAGAATTCCCGCACGACAAAGTGGACGCTCGGCTCGGTGGGCGCCCTCATTATTGCGGTGGCGGCGGCCTGGTTCGGGCTCGGCGATGACAGCTCCTGCACCCTTGAGGCGCTCCCGGCGGAGGCCGTCGAGGTCGTGTCGGCTGTCCAGGCTGGCGGCCCCTTCGAATATCCGGACAACGATGGGGTGCACTTCGGGAACTACGAGGGTCAGCTTCCCCCGGAAAACTCTGATTTCTACCGGGAGTACACGGTGGAGACCCCGGGACTGAACCATCGGGGAGCTCGCCGCATCGTCACCGGTGGTGGCGAAGACACCGATCCTGAGACCTGGTACTACACCTCAGACCACTACGAATCCTTCTGCGAAATTCCTGATGCTGAATAATCCGATCCTGATCACCCACCCGATCCTCAACCACGCCGACCTCTTTGAGGCCTTGGCGGACAGCACCTATAACGGACAGCGCCCGGCCCCGAAGAACCTGGACGGCATGGCCGATCTCCTCCGGGAATTCCGGGTCTCCAAGATCATCTGCGCCGACTGGCGGTTGAGCGGAGATGAGGCCCGGGGCGTGCTCGGGGTCTTTGCGGATCTGCAGATCAACCTCCAGCGTTAAGCCAGGAAAGTCGTCACATCCGCAGAATGGCGGGCCACCCTCTCCAGACGGGATTCCGTCATGGAGGCGATCTGATCGACAATCACCCGCTGCCGCTGCGCCGGGGTTTCCGCCTCCTCCCACCAGCCCCGAAAGAGCGGGTCCAAGGCCCCGGGTGCACCGAGGGTCAGGTAGTCGAAAACCCGGAAAATTCGGTCACGCTGGCGCTCCTGGCGGGCGATATGGCCAGGATCATCCATCACGTAGAGCACCGCGATGGTCTTGAGCAGGGTGACCTCGGCCAGCGCCTGTTCAGGGATGATCAGGCGGCCATGTACCCGCCCCAGTTGTGCTGATCCCGATGTCGCGCCGATCGTCACCCCGACATAGCGTCCCACCAGCTCTGAGGTCAGACGTTTGAGGGCGGTATAAGAGCGCAGCGTGCCATCGAAATCGGCGGCCTCATGGACCACGGCGAGATCGCGCAGCCCGGCCGCGGCGTCGATGAGCGCCGCTGGGTCGCCGCCGAAGGCCCGGGCTCC
Source organism: Corynebacterium sp. A21 (assembly GCF_052266655.1). Classification (NCBI taxonomy): domain Bacteria; kingdom Bacillati; phylum Actinomycetota; class Actinomycetes; order Mycobacteriales; family Corynebacteriaceae; genus Corynebacterium; species Corynebacterium sp. A21. Next base: position 218,186 of record NZ_JBQPQY010000001.1, on the reverse strand, counting down.
CTTCGCTGCCAGCGCGGCCAGTTCCACCAGGTCCCGGAGTACTCCCAGATCGACGCGACCGGAGACGATGCCGTCCTCGACATCGTGCACGGAGTAGGCAATGTCATCGCACCAGTCCATCACCTGGGCCTCCATCGCGGGGGTCTGGTCCGTATGCCCCTCACGCAGCCAGGCCAGGATCGCGGCATCCTCATCATAGGCGCCGTACTTTGCGTTCACGGAGCCATCCGGATTGGTTTTGGTGCGCGGGTACTTGCAGGCGGCGTCCAGCGCGGCACGCGAGAGATTCAGGCCGACGCTCTCCCCCGCATCGGAGACGATCTTCGGCTCCAGCCGGGTGAGAATCCGCAGGGTCTGGGCGTTGCCCTCGAAGCCACCGCAGTCCGCGGCCACCTGATTCAACGCTTTCTCACCGTTGTGCCCATAAGGCGGATGCCCGATGTCGTGGCACAGACCTGCCAGTTCCGAGAGATCGGGATCCAGTCCCAGCCCGGCCCCCAGGCCGCGGGAAATCTGGGCGACCTCCAGCGAGTGGGTCAGCCGGGTTCGGGGGGTGTCCCCGTCACGCGGGCCCACCACCTGGGTCTTATCCGCCAGCCGCCGCAGCGCCGCCGAGTGCAGCACCCGCGCCCGGTCCCGGGCGAAGGCACCCCGGTGGTCGGGTTGGGAGTCGGTGAACTGACTCCCCTTGGGGGATTCATCGAAGCGGCGCTCAGTGTCGGTGGGACGGTACTGGTACATGGTTCCTTCAGTTGCCTGCGTGTCGCCGCAGCTGCTCATGTCGGGCCCGACGCGAAGGCCGCACCCGGGCCTGCAGTCGGCGGAGGATGTCCTCCAGCCTATCTGCCGCACCACGGCCGAAGAGGCGGGACACATATACCACCGCCAATCCACCTGTCTCATGACTCAGCGCCCGCCACCAGGCAGGTGACGGACACTTCGTCGGTGAGGTCCCGGTGGGATCACCCACTGCCGGGATTCCCGCCGCCTGTGCCAGTAGCACGGCTCTTCTACTGTGCAGCGGGTCGGTGATCACCGCTCCCCGTTGCCCAGCCAGCCACGGCAGCTGTTCCAGCGCCGCCGCATAGGAGCCTCGGGTATCCGACCCCTCAGGTACCGCCAGGAGCCGCTCCCCCGCCACCCCCTTTTCCCGGAGATAGCGCCTCCCGGCCTCAGCCTCGGTGAAGCGGTCACCGGGCAGTTTCCCGCCGACGGTGACCACCGGGATGCCGGGTAGCTCCCGCGAGCGTCGCAAAGCATGGTCCAGCCGGGCGGCGAACTGCCGCGAGGGGCGGCCATCATATTGCGCGGTACCCAGCACCAGCAGCCAGGCCGGGTCCTTCCGTGACGACTTCATCTCAGACAGTCTAATCTGGGCGGCATGGAACTAAATCTGGTGCGACTCGGGGCGGCTGCCATAACGGCGGGGACGATCACCTTCTTCGGCGGCACTTTCGGTCCGGCTCTGGCAGGTGCCGAGATTGTGGCGCAGGCCCCCGACTTCTATAGCGAGCGGGTGACGGATCACTCCGGTGTGCTCTCCGCCTCGGAGAAACACCAGATCGAGGAAGCGATCAACGCCCTGCAGATCGAACAGCAACGGGTGATCTTCGTGGTGTTCCAGCCCAGCTTCAACGGCATGAGCGCCGAGGAATGGACCCAACAGGCCGTGGCCCTCAACGGTGGTGACAATGTCGCGGTCTACGCGGTGGCCACCGAGGACCGCATGATCGGGCTGCGCGGCGGTTCCCAGTGGACCGACGCCGAACTCGGCAACATGTATGAAGCCGCCTACGCCGAACTCGCCGGAGCCAACTGGGCGAGCTCCGCCTTGATGCTTGTCGACGCCGCCGCCGGCTCAGGTTCCGGTTCCGGGGTGGCCTGGCTGGGCGGCGGGACCGCCGCCCTCGCGGTGGCAGGCGGCGGGCTCTGGGCCTACTCCCGCAGCCGGAAGAAGAAGACCGACGCCGAACTACTGGCCGACTCCAGGGGCATCGACCCTGCCGACACCAACCAACTACTGCGACTGCCCCTGGAGACCCTGGAATCCCTGGCTCAGGAGGAACTGGTCTCCACCGATGAATCCATCCGCCGCGGCCGGGAGGAACTGGACCTGGCCATCGCCGAGTTCGGCCCCGACCGCACCCGTTCCTTCACCCGGGCGATGAACCACTCCACCACCACCCTGCAGCGCGCTTTCGCCCTCAAGCAGCGCCTGGATGATGCCATCCGTGAATCCGAGGCGGAACGCCGCAATATGCTGGTCGAGATCATCTCCACCTGCGGCCAGGCCGATGACGCCCTCGATGCCGAGGCTGCCAACTTCGCCCAGCTGCGCAACCTGCTGGTCAACGCCCCCGCCAAACTCGACGAGATCACCCAGCAGACCATTGACCTACGTGCCCGGCTACCACAGGCAGCCGAAGTCCTGAATCAATTACGTCAGCACTACCCGACGGACGTCCTCAGCAGCATCGACGACAATATCGAGGCCGCGACCATCAGCCTCGACGAGGGGGAAAAGGCACTGGCAGCCGGACGCGAACTCGAATCCCGGCCCGCCGGCCAGCAAGGCAGCCTCATCGACGCGATCCGTAATGCCGAGCACGCCGTGGAAGTAGCCAACCGGCAGTTGCGCAGCATCGAGCACGCCGATGAGAATATCCGCGCCGCCCGGGCTGGACTGGACGCCCTGATCACCGAGGTTGAAGAAGAGATCCGAGAGGCCGAACAGCTCAAACATGAGGAAGTCAAGGCCGATTGGAACACCATCGATGATGTGGTGGCTCGGGCTGGCGCGCAGGTGGAGGAAGCCCGCCTAAATGGCGACCGAGATCCCCTCGCCCTATTCACCTCGCTCAATGAAATCGACGCGGAACTTGATCTCCACCTCGACCAGCTCCGCACCACCGCCGCAGATCAGGCCCGCCTACTCCAACTCTTCGACCAGCAGATAGCCTCCGCGAGCACCTCGATTCAGACGGCGGAAGATCTCATCGCCTCCCGCGGACGGGTCATCGGCTCCCAGGCCCGCACCCACCTCGCCGAAGCGAAACGACTGCAGGCCATGGCGCTGCAACTACGTTCCTCCGATACCCGGGCCGCGATCGAACACGCCCGTCAGGCCAGTGCACTGGGCACCCGGGCACTCAAGCAGGCGCAGCGCAATATTGAGGATTACCGCAACCGACACCGCGGCGGGGGCGGCGGCAACAGCGGCACGGGTGCCTTCGTCGCCGGCATGGTAATCAACAGTCTGCTCTCCGGCGGGGGCCGGGGTGGCGGTGGTGGTGGCTTCGGTGGCGGAGGCGGAGGCGGGGGCGGCTTCCGCGGTGGCCGCTTCTAGCCCCTAGGCGAGCCGGGGGCGGCGCACCGGGGAGTCCACCAACACACATACCCAGGTTAAAAAGACCGCATCAATGGTGGGCATGGAGCCCTCGGCAGGGCCTTCCGAGACCGCCACCTTGCCGGAGACCAGCGGGCGGACGATCGCAGCGACCTCCCCTGAAGCATTGAGGATCCGGCGTTCCTTGCGCCACATGGAGACCCGCTCCAAGGTGTACTTCCGCCCCACGCAATCGGCGTGGAGGCGGCTGACGGTGTAGCCATCCTGATTCAGGGTGTAGACGTCCCCGTTCGCGCTGGTTGCACGGGCACGGAAACGGAACGGCCCGGGGCTGCTCTCCACCAGCAGGCGCTCATCGCCTTGATAGATCAGGTCAGTGCGGACCTCTGCGATGAGCTTGCCGTGGGTGTCTAAGAGCTGGTTGCCCTCCCACAGCCACCGCCCGGCACCAGATTCGGTGAAGCTTCCAGCTCGCTCCCCCATCTATTTCACCACGAAGGCAATCAGGCCGATGACCGTGAACCCCAGCAGGGTGCCGATCAGGGTGCGGGAGGATGAACCGAGGTTGGCCTGCAGCACCAGCCGGACGAACCAGCTCAAGGCGGCACGCTCCTCATCACTGAGTTGCACGCCCTCATCGAACTCGAGGATGGAGCGACGCACGCCATTGTTTCCGGCGGAGAACTGCCCCACCTTGTCACCTGCGGCATCGTCGATGATCCAGTCGTTCCTGGTCTCACTGACCAGAGTGAACTTCGTGCCCGCGAGGGAAACCTCGATCCGCTTGGCACGGCCGAAGTCGGCGGGTGCCTCGAAGACGCGGCCGTCGCTAAGCGTTGCCCTGGCACCCTCGGATTTCTCGTAGTGCAACTGCCAGACCTCGCCGCCAACGACGGCGGTGGACTCGCCGAATACCCCGAGTTCCTCTGGTCCGGCTTCGATCAGCAGTGGAATACGGACCTCATTCTCGACCTTTTCCCGCTTGCCCCAGGAGGTGTAGTGCATCAGCAGCCGATCAGGCGCTGTGCGAGGTAGCCCTGCAGCTCATTGAGCGGCACGCGAACCTGTTCCATGGAGTCACGCTCGCGCACGGTGACGGCATTGTCCTCGAGGGAATCGAAATCGTAGGTCACGCAGAAGGGGGTACCAATCTCGTCCTGTCGACGGTAGCGGCGGCCGATGGCACCGGAGGTGTCATAGTCGACATTCCAGAACTCGCGCAGGCCGGCGGCCAACTTCTGGGCCGGGACGGCGAGCTCCTCCTTCTTCGACAGCGGCAGGACAGCCACCTTGACCGGGGCCAGGCGACGGTCCAGCTTGAGCACGACGCGCTTATCGACGCCGCCCTTGGAGTTCGGTGCTTCATCCTCATGGTAGGCATCCACCAGGAAAACCATCATCGCGCGGCCCAGGCCGGCGGCGGGCTCAATGACGTAGGGGATCCACCGCTCGTTGCTCTCCTGATCGAAGTAGCTCAGGTCCTCGCCGGACCCCTCGGAATGAACCCGCAGGTCATAGTCGGTGCGGTTGGCCACGCCCTCCAGCTCGCCCCACTTGGTGTTGGCGAAGTTGAAGGCGTACTCAATATCGACGGTGCGCTTGGAGTAGTGGGACAGCTTCTCCTTCGGGTGCTCGTAGAGGCGCAGGTTCTCCTCCTTGATGCCGAGGTTGAGGTACCACTGGAAACGAGTGTCGATCCAGTACTGGTGCCATTCCTCATCCTCCCCCGGCTTGACGAAGAACTCCATCTCCATCTGCTCGAACTCGCGGGTGCGGAAGATGAAGTTGCCCGGGGTGATCTCGTTACGGAAGGACTTGCCGATGTTGGCGATACCGAACGGGGGCTTCATCCGCGCCGAGGTCATCACGTTCTTGAAGTTGACGAAGATACCCTGGGCGGTCTCCGGACGCAGGTAGTGCAGGCCCTCTTCATCATCAACCGGGCCGAGGTAGGTCTTGAGCAGGCCGGAGAAGGCCTTGGGCTCGGTCCAGTTACCGGGCTGACCGGTCACCGGGTCATTGATGTCGGCCAGGCCGTTGACCGGCGGGTGGCCGTGCTTCTCCTCGTACGCCTCAAGCAGGTGATCGGCACGGTAGCGCTTGTGGGTGTGGAGGGACTCAATCAGCGGGTCAGAGAAAACCTCAACGTGACCTGAGGTGACCCACACCTGGCGCGGAAGGATGACGGAGGTATCCACACCGACGACATCGTCGCGTGACTGCACCATGGAACGCCACCACTGCTTCTTGATGTTGTCCTTCAGCTCGACACCGAGCGGACCGTAGTCCCAAGAAGAGCGCGTACCACCGTAAATTTCACCGCCGGGATAAACCAAGCCGCGTCGCTTGCAAAGGTTAACAACGGTGTCGATGACGGAATTCTTCGCCATGGGGTTCTGGTACTCCTCGGGATCGGAATATAAAGGTCACTGCGCCTCAGAGTCACTGACTCCGACGCAGACTCCCCGCCAGTTTAGCTGCTCACCCCGCTACTGCCAGCGACCACCCGAAACAAGAATGGCGCTGGGGACGAGATCCCCCCACACCCCCCTTTTACAATTGAGCATTCAGTGGAATATTATACTTAACACAAGACACAAATCAGGTTCTTCTTAAAGTAGCGAAAGGGGCCGGGACATCACTAGCATTCCCACCTCTCTGGACCTCAGCCATACCAATCAGCTTTTCAACGCCTTGAACTCGCCGCTGCGCCTGCGGCTCATCTCACTGCTCCACAATCGGGAGCACACCGTCAGTGAGCTTTCGGCCAGCACCGCAAAGAGTCAACCCTTGGTCAGTCAGCACCTCAAGATCCTCAAGAACAGCGGGATCGTCGAGTTCAACAAGCGCGGCCGCAGCAGCCATTACCGGCTCACTGACCTCGGCATCATCAATCTGATCCAGGAAGCCGCCGTCTTCGCACTGGAGAATGTGCCCCCAGAATCGGGGTCACCAGTGAGTTAGTTGAAGGGGTAACCTTGACTGCAACTTCCAAGCACGAGGAAAGTAGTGTCATGGCCACCTTCAACTCCGGCATTCCCAAGCTCGGGGCGCGAAACACCCGTCAGCGTACCGCCGTGATTAACGTGCTGCGGGAATTGGATAATTTTTCCTCCGCCAAATCGATCTACACCGCTCTTGAGAGCAGAGATATCAGGGTCGGGTTGACTACCGTCTACCGGACCCTGCAGTCGCTCGCCGAGATCGAAGCCGTGGATGTCCTCAATATGAGCAACGGTGAAACTCTCTACCGCCATTGCTCCACCCAAAAGCACCACCATCATCTGGTATGCATTGACTGCGGAAAAACCGTGGAGATCCCCGGCGGCCCGGTGGAATCCTGGGCCCGGCAGATTTCCGCAGAGTACGGCTTCGAGCTCACCGGACACGATGCCGAGATCTTCGGCCGCTGCCCGGCCTGCCTCGCCATAAGAAAGCAGGAAGGATCAGAGTAGGGCGCCGAAAGCCGCGCCCAGGCCAAAGGTGATCGCAGCCGCGCCCAACCCGATAACCAACTGACGTAGCGCCCGGTACAACGGCGGTTTTCCGGAGAGCAGGCCGGTGATGGAACCCGTGAGCATCAGCGCCAAAGACACCAGCACCAAAGCAATAACACCACCCACCAGGTTGCTGGCTCCGAAAATGAAGGGGAGCAGCGGCAGCACCGCTCCGGAGGAGAAGAAGAGGAAGCTGGACAGACCCGCAGACATGGGGCTGCCACCGAAGTCCTTCTCCACCACAGCCTCGACGGGATCAGGGTGGTCCCGACGTTGCAGCACCGCCATCGCCTGCACTTCCGCATCCGCCTGGGACATCCCCCGGGCACGATAGACCAGCGCCAGTTCATTGGCGTTCACATCCAGCCGCGGCACCACCTCTTGTGCGTCCTGGCCGGGCCGCGCCGCCTCCAGCAGCTCCTGCTGGGAGCGCACCGAAATATACTCGCCGGCCGCCATGGATAACGCCCCGGCCAGCAGACCGGAGATACCCGTCAGCAACACGATATTCGGGGCGACACCGGAACCCATCACACCGAGCACCAGGGCGAGGTTAGACACCAGTCCGTCATTCGCCCCGAATACTGCGGCGCGAAAGGATCCGGAGAGTTTCTCCCGCCCCCGGGAAGCAAGTCCACGGACCACCTCAGCGTGGATCTTCTCATCCGCAGCGATCTGCTCGGAGGCATCCGCATCGGAGAGATAAGGAGTGCGGTTTTCCGCGGACTGCATCATGGCCAGGGTGAACACCGACCCGTATCGCCGGGCCATGAAGCCGTTGATCCGGGTACCCAGTCCCGGCTGCAGCGGCATCCCGATATCGTTGCCGAGCTTCTCTTGCCAATAGCTTTCGTGGCGGTTCTCCGCTTCGGCTAATGCCAGGAGAATTTCCCGCTCTTCCCCACTGCGGTGGGCGGCGAGTTCCCGGTAGACCGCGGCCTCCGCCCGTTCATTAGCGAGATAACGCCGCCAGCGGTTGATCTGGCGCCGCGTCGGTTTGTCCATTTCCCTGATCATGCCCCTCAGATTACTTCGTTCCACCGAACCTGCGATCACGGCGGGCATACTCCTCGACGGCGTCAAACATGTCCTGTGGCGTGAAGTCAGGGAAGAGCTTGTCCTGGTAGACAAGCTCGGCATAGGTGGAATGCCAGGGCAGGAAGTTTGAGGTGCGCTTTTCACCCGAGGGACGCAGGAACAGGTCGACATCGGGCATGTCCGGTTCATTGAGGAAGCTGCCGAAGGTCTTCTCGGTGATGTCCTCGGGACGCAGTTCCCCGAGTGCAGCACGGCGGGCGATGTCCCGGACAGCATCGACGATTTCGGCACGGCCACCGTAGTTGATGCACATGTACAAGGTCATCCGGGTGTTGCCATCGGTCATTTCCTCAGCGGTCTCCAGCTCACGGATCACCGAACGCCAGAGCCGGGGGCGGCGCCCGACCCAGCGCACCCGCACCCCCTTCTCGTTGAGAACATCCCGCTGGCGGCGCAGCACATCGCGGTTGAAGCCCATGAGGAAGCGGACCTCACTGGCACTCCGGCGCCAGTTCTCGGTGGAGAAGGCATAGGCCGAGAGATGGGTGACCCCCATCGCGAGGCAGGCGTCGACGGCATCCATGAGGACCGCCTCGCCACGCTTATGACCTTCGGTCCGTGCCAGGCCCCGTTCCTGAGCCCAGCGTCCGTTGCCATCCATCACCAGCGCGATGTGCTTGGGGAGGAATTTTTCGGGGATCTGCGGAGGATTGAGATTCACAGGTTCTATTGTGCCTTATCCCTGATCGAGGATCTTCAACGATGGCAGCTTCTGCTCCAGGTGCCACTGGAGGTGCGCGGTGGTCAGCCGGTGCGCAGCGGCAAGGATCTCAGGTTTTCCCAGGTAGCTTGCCGTGCTCTCCCGGTGCCCGCCACTGAGCAGCCACATCAGGTGCAGGGTCTCCGCCGGGATTTCCGCGGATCCGGTGGGTCGGCAGTTCAGGCAGACCGCACCACCCGCCCCGGGGTGGAAGGCATGGTGTGGGCCCGGCGCATTGCACTGGGCGCAGTCAAAGAGACTCGGTGCCCAGCCAGCGTGTTTCATCGCTTGTAGGAGGAATGCATCAAGCACGACCTCCGGGTGTGCTTCGACTTGGATCCGCCCGAGCGTATCGACGAGCGCGTCATAGAGCCAGGGATCCTCCCCCTGCTCGACCACGGCGAGACGGCCGGCGCTCTCCAGAGCGGCACAGGCCGCAGTGTAGCGCGGGTACTCCTCGATGATGCCGGAGGCGAAGTAGTTAAGGGTGTCTGCCCCGGCGATGGTGGCCAGGGTGCGGCCGGGGTAGAGGGAGACATCAAGCTCGACGAAGAGCTGGAGCCGGGAACCGAAGCGGGATTTGGCGCGGCGAACCCCCTTCGCCACGGACCGGACGATCCCGTGGGAGCGGGTCAACAGGACAATGATCCGGTCCGCCTCCCCGAAATCGTGGGTCCGGATCACCACCGCACGGTCGCGGTAATTCTCCCGCCGCATGATCCTCGGGCCGCCTAAAAGCCCAGTCGGCCCAGGGACTTCGGATCGGACTGCCAGTTCTTGAGCACCTTCAGACGGATGTCCAGGTACACATTGGAACCCAGCAACGCCATGATGTCCTGGCGCGCGATATGGGTGATGCGCGACAGCCGACGACCGTCCTTGCCGATGAGGATGGTCTTCTGCCCGGGACGCTCCACATAGATCACGGCGTGGACGTCAAGGACTCCCTCGCGATCCTTATTGGGGAGGATCTCGTCGATCTCGACGGCCACCGAGTGCGGGAGCTCGTCCTTGAGTCCGGACAGTGCCGCCTCGCGGATCATCTCGGCGAGACGGGTCTCGGTGTCATCATCGGTGATGTGGTCATCCGGGTAGAGCTTGGGCCCCTCCGGCAGCAGGCCGGCGATGACGTTGAGCAGGACCTCAGTCTGGATGCCCTCCTGTGCCGACACCGGAACGACCTCGGAGTTACCGCCGAGGAGTTCATGCAGGGCCACCAGCTGCGCGCCGACCTGGTCTTTGGTGGCCTTGTCCAGCTTGGTCACGATGCCGATGATCGGGGTCTTGGGCACGACATTGCGCACCGCCTCCAGGATCCAACGGTCACCGGGTCCGATCTTCTCGTCCGCCGGGATGGTCAGGCCGATGATATCGACATCGGCGTAGGTCTCCTTGACCTGTTCATTGAGCCGCTCGCCCAGCAGGGTTCGTGGCTTGTGCAGGCCCGGGGTATCCACCACGATGATCTGGGAGTCCTTGCGGTGGACGATGCCTCGGATCGGATGACGGGTGGTTTCGGGTTGATCCGCGGTGATCGCGATCTTCTCCCCCACCAGTGCATTGGTGAGAGTGGACTTACCCGTGTTCGGGCGTCCGACGAAGCTGACGAATCCGGAGCGGAAGCCCTCCGGGGTGCTGGTGAAGCTCAACAGGCCATCCTTAGCTAGAGAAAGATTATTCCTCCACTCTAGCGTGAAGAAGCCTCCAACTCCGCAGCGGATTCTCCATCAGTGGGAGAAGTAACCTCCACGAGCACGGAACGCACCCGCACCCGACCCCGTCGATCCTGGCCTCCGAGGCCGGTGAGGTTAAGCCCGTGGGTGCTCACCTGGGCACCTGGCAGCGGTACCCGGCCAATCTCAAAGGCGATCAGACCGGCGACGGTGTCCACCTGATCGAGCAGCTCCTCGCTGAACTCGATTTCTCGTTCATGGTCCTCCTCGATCTGCTCCATGAGGTCATCCAGGGGCAGCCAGGCCACCACGCGGTAGGTGTCCGCCGAGAGCTGTTCGATGGGCGCCACCTCCCGCTCGTCGTACTCATCGGCGATCTCGCCGACGATCTCCTCCAGGATGTCTTCCATGGTGACCAGGCCGGCGATGCCGCCGTATTCGTCGACCAGCATCACCAGGTGGGTGTGGTCGACCTGCATCTGGTGCAGCAGTTCATCCAGCGGTTTAGAGTCCGGCACGAAACTGGGCTCGCGCATGACATCGGTGACCATGACTGAGTGGCCGCCATCGGTGGCGGTGTAGGTCTGTGCCATCAGGTCTTTGAGGTAGACCACGCCGACGATGTCATCGACGTTCTCGCCGACCACCGGGATGCGGGAGTTACCGGAACGCACGCAGAGGGTCACCGCTTGTCCGGCGGTCTTATCGGATTCGATCCAGATCATCTCGGGTCGCGGCACCATCACCTGGCGGGCATTGGTCAGTGCCAGATCGAAGACGTTCTGGATCATCCGCCGTTCCCCGATCTCCACGATGCCGTGCTCCTGGGCGATGTCGACCATCTCCCGCAGCTCGATCTCGGTGGAGTAGGGTCCGTCCCGGAATCCGGCACCCGGTGAAATCAGGTTGCCGAGCCAGATCAGCAGCTTGATCACCGGACCCAATACGAAGGCCAGCGCCGAGAGCACCATCGCCGAACGCAGGGAGATGGTGTACGGGTTCTTGCGTCCCATGGTCCGGGCGAAGAAGCCGATGACCACGAAGGTGACCAGGGTGACGGAGATGATGGCGACGGTGATCGCCAGCGGGTCGTTATCGAGCAGTGCCATCGCCAGGCCCGCCGCAAAAACGGCGGCACTGACGCTGAGCAGATTCTGCAGCAGCACCAGCAGGTTGATGTGTTTAGCCCGGTCGATGAGTATCTTCAACAGCGCCGGTGCGCCCTGGACCTCATCTTTGACCAGTTGTTCCACCCGGGCCCGAGAGATGCTGGACACCGCCGCTTCCACCGTGCCGATCAGGCCGGCGGCCAGCAGCGCGAGAATCGTGACCAGTCCCCAAGCTAATGCCCCCATCTAGGAATCTGCCTCGCCCATCTTCTCATCGAGTGCCTCGCGGTCCGCGGCCGAGGGGAAGGCCCCCGGGCCGGTGGGACGCGGGTGGTACTCCAGGCCACGACGCTTGAGATCGTCGTACCAGTCGGCCAATAGTTCGTTCTGGAGAGCGAACATCTCGCGCTCCTCCTCGGCGGTGGTGTGGTCGTAGCCGAGCAGGTGCAGGCAACCATGGATGGTCAGCAGGGCCAGTTCATGGTCTAGTCCGTGTCCGGCGGCGGTGGCCTGCTTCTCCGCGAACTCCGGGCAGAGCACGATGTCGCCGAGCAGGGCGGGGCCCGGTTCATCGGCATCTGGGCGGGCGCCGCCGCCGGGGGTGAGCTCGTCCATCGGGAAGCTCATCACATCGGTCGGGCCTTCAAGGTCCAGCCAGCGCACGTGCAGCTCGGCGATGGTGGCCAGGTCCACGATGTGGATGGCGGCCTCCGCATCGGGGTGGACGTCCATTTCGCCGAGGGCGAAGGAGAGGGCGTCGATAAGCATTTCCTCGTTGATGCTGGCAATACCGGATTCATTGAAAACTTCAATGCTCATCGCTGATCATCTTCCTCATAGTCGTCATAGGCCTCGACGATCCGGCCGACCAACTGGTGACGGACCACATCGCCGCTGCTGAGTTCACTGAAGTGCACATCCTCAACACCGCGGAGGATGTGGCGCACCACCCGCAGACCGGACTTCTGTCCGCCGGGCAGGTCGATCTGGGTGATGTCGCCGGTGACCACCATCTTCGAGCCGAAGCCGAGACGGGTCAGGAACATCTTCATCTGCGCCGGAGTGGTGTTCTGTGCCTCATCAAGGATGATGAAGGCATCGTTGAGGGTGCGGCCACGCATATACGCCAGCGGCGCGACCTCGATGACCCCGGCCTCCATCAGCTTCGGGATGGTCTCCGGGTCCACCATCTCCCGCAGTGCATCATGCAGCGGACGGAGATAGGGGTCGATCTTCTCGTTCAGGGTGCCGGGCAGAAAGCCCAGCTTCTCGCCGGCCTCCACCGCGGGACGGGTGAGGATGATGCGCTGGACCTGCTTCGAGTGCAATGCCTGCACCGCCTTGGCCATGGCGAGATAGGTCTTACCGGAACCGGCTGGACCGACGCCGAAGACAACGGTGTTCTCGTCGATCGCGTCGACGTATTCCTTCTGTCCCAGGGTCTTCGGGCGCACCACCTTGCCGCGGCGGGAGATGATATCGGAGCCGAGTACCTCGCGCACCGACTGAGGGGCCTCCACCGTGACGATGCCGACAGCGTGCTTGACGCCGTCCGGGGTGATCACCTGGCCGCGACGGGCGATGGACTGCAGTTCCTCGAGCACCTTCAGCGAGCGGGCGACCTCGTGGGCTGGCCCGGTGATCCGCACGACGGTGCCTCGGGCGAAGAGATGCGCACCGAGCTGGTTGTTGAGAACCCGCAGATTATCATCGTTGATCCCCAGGATGGTCTGAACATGTTGCTGGTCCAGTTCCACACTCCGGGTGATCGCCTCGACCCGGCGACGGGTCTCCTTGGGGTGTTTGGAGGCTGCCACGTTGTGTTCAGCGCCTGCTTTCATCTTGAGGGAAATTATTGGTCACCTTACCAGCGGGAGGTCAGTACCCCGAGGGCGGCGAGAGCGACCATCGCCGCGCTCGCGGTGCGCAGCACCTCGGGACCGAGTTTCACCGGCCGGGCTCCGGCACTGCGCAACTGGGCCAGTTCGGTTTCACCGATGCCACCTTCGGGACCGATGATCAGGTACACCTGTGCTACTTCGCTGAGCTCGAGCGCCTTGATCGGGGTGGCCGCATCCTCATGCAGGACCAGCACCAGGGCGTCCGGCTCCCCCACCAGCAGCTCCACCAGCTCGGCGGTGCCCACAGGTGAAGGGTAAATCCGGGGAACGGTCGAGCGGCGCGACTGCTTAGCCGCAGCCAGTGCCGTCGCCTCCCACTTCGCCACCCCCTTGGCGGCCTTCGGGCCGGTCCACCTGGCCACGCAACGCTGCGCCTGCCAGGCGATGATCTCATCCGCACCTGCCTGGGTGGCCAGGTCAATGGCCAGCTCAGAACGCTCGGACTTCGGCAGCGCCTGCACCACGGTGACCCGCGGGGTCGGCACCGGATCGGTGCCCACCTCGAGCACCTTCAACCCCAGGGCGCTTTTCGACGCCGTGAGCACCTCAGCCTGTGCCCAGCCCCCGCGGCCGTCGATAAGCTTCAGCAGCTCACCGGGCCCCAGGCGCTTGACTGTGGCCGCGTGACGGCCTTCGGGACCGTCGAGCTGTATCTGCTCGCCGACCCCGGGCAGGGCCGCATCGAAGTGAAAAACCGGCAGCGACATCAGCGGCGGAAGCGGTTACGCAGTCGGCTGAACAGGGATTCCTCGCCATCGTCTTCACTACGCACCGAGGAGGCCTCAGCCCGGTGATCCCGCAGCTGGGTGAGCAGATCACGGGAGGTGTCATCGAGTTCGGTCGGGATGACCACATCGACATGCGCGATCAGGTCACCGAAGTTCTGGCTCCGAAGCTGAGGCATGCCCTCACCCTCGAGGCGGATCTCCTGGCCGGGCTGGGTGCCCGGGGAAATGGTGACCGAGACCTTCTCCCCCGCCAGGTCCTCGACCTGGAAATCTGCGCCCAGAGCGGCATCGAACATCGGCACCTTGACGGTCAGATGCAGATCATTGCCCTCGCGGCTGAAGATCTTATGGCGGCGGGTGGCTACCTCAACGTAGAGGTCACCGGCCGGGCCACCGCCCTGACCCACCTCGCCCTGACCGGCCATGCGGATGCGCATGCCGTCATCGATGCCGGCGGGAATGTTGACCACCAGGTCACGGCGTGCCTTGACCCGGCCCGCGCTGCCGCACTTCTCGCAGGGGTCGGCGATGATCTCGCCATAACCGCTACAGGTGCCGCAGGGACGCGAGGTCATGACATTGCCCAGGAAGGTGCGCTCCACCTGCTGTACTTCTCCGGAGCCGTGGCAGGTGCCACAGGTGGTGGGCCTAGCCTTGGACTTCGATCCGGTGCCCTCACAGTGGTCACAGAGGATCGCGGTATCAACCGTGATCTCCTGCTTGACCCCGGCATAGGCCTCCTCGAGGGTGATCGCGGTCCGCAGCAGGGCATCATTGCCCGGTTGGACCCGCGAACGCGGGCCACGGGAACCGCCGCCGGCCCCGCCCCCGAAGAAAGCCTCGAAGATATCGCCGAAACCACCGCCCCCGCCACTGGGCTGGCCGCCGCCTTGCTCCATCGGATCTCCACCCATGTCTACGATGCGGCGCTTCTCCGGGTCGGTCAGGACCTCGTGCGCCACTGAGGCCTCACGAAACTTCTCCGCTGCCTCATCTGTGTCATTGACATCCGGATGGTACTTCCTGGCCAGCTTGCGATAAGCCTTCTTGATCTCCTGATCCGTCGCGGAACGGTCGACGCCAAGGATGCCGTAATAATCACGAGCCACGGTTAGTTCGTACTTCCTTTACTCACAATGAAATGATGGTCTTTCAGATACCCGAGCCATTCTAACGCCCCGGCACCCATGGTTGATAACGGAACACTCAACTTTATTCGCCGGCGAGAACCCGGCTGACATAGCGTGCAACGGCTGAGACCTTGGAAATAGTTCCCGTGTAGTCCATGAAGGTGGGTCCAACCACACCCAGACCCCCCAAGGCGGCACCATCGGAACCATAGGCGGTGGTGACCACCGAGGTCGACCGCAGCTCCACCACCTCATTCTCCCCACCGATGGACACCATGACATCGCCCAGGTCACGGACGTTGCCCAGCAGCTTGAGCACCACCATCTGCTCTTCCAGAGCCTCAAGCACCATCGGCAGCCCTGCCGGGTAATTACGCACCCCACGGGTCAGATTGGAGGTACCCGCCAGAATCAACCGGTCAGTGGGTTGCTCCACCAGGGTCTCGATCAGCACCGTGGAGGCCTGGATCACCACTATCCGGATATCCTCCGGGGCGTTCTCCGCGAGCTCCGCCAGGGAGGTGGAGGCATCGCCGAGGGTCTTGTCCACCAGTTCCGAGTTGAGCAGATCCCGCAGCCGGGACTGCTCCTCCGGGGAGATCGGGAACTCCAGCTCCACATTGCGCTGGTCCACCCGACCGGTGTCCGTGATCAGCACCAGTAGCAACCGGTGCGGGGATAACAGCACCACCTCACAATGCTTGACCCGGGAAAGTTTGAGGGTGGGCAGCTGCACGATGGCTGCCTGACGGGTCAACTGGCTGAGCAGCTGCACCGAACGACGCAACACGTCCTCCAGGTCCACGCCCTCCTCCAGGAAGCCGACTATCGCCCGGCGTTCCGCGGCACTGAGCGGCTTGATCTCGTGGATGGAGTCCACGAACTCGCGGTAGCCCTTCTCCGTGGGAATCCGGCCCGAGGAGGCGTGCTGCTGCACGATGAACCCCTCAG
This sequence comes from Corynebacterium sp. A21, assembly GCF_052266655.1. Classification (NCBI taxonomy): domain Bacteria; kingdom Bacillati; phylum Actinomycetota; class Actinomycetes; order Mycobacteriales; family Corynebacteriaceae; genus Corynebacterium; species Corynebacterium sp. A21. Next base: position 202,053 of record NZ_JBQPQY010000001.1, on the reverse strand, counting down.
ATTCCAAGACCGCCATGTCATTACGGATGGTCGCCGAGGAGACCTTGAGGTGGTGGCGGTCCAGGAGAGCCTTGGAGCCCACCGGTTCCTGTGAGGCGATGTAGTCGGCGACGATCGCCCGCAGTACTTCCTGGCGACGGCGTTCCGCTGCACTGACCATGGTTCTCCCCTCCCTCCAGCTGTCCGGCTAGTTTTCTTCTGCCACCAGAATATCGGTGATCATGCCATCTGCAAGCAAGCGTCCGGGTTCCGCCAACGCCAGCCGCCCGCCATCCAGTCCCAGCAGGCCGCGTTCGAGGAAGTCGGCGATCACCGGATCGGCGGCCTCAGCGAACCAGTTCCGTGGCACGCCCTCGCGCAGCCGCATGCCCAGCATGATCTTCTCGGTGTGGTGATCCGCTGCGGTCAAAAGCTCGGTGCCCTTGATGGGCAGCTGTCCTTCCGCCACCTTGTGGGCATAGCTGGCGGGGTGTTTGATGTTGTAGAAACGGGAGTCACCGAGGTGGGAATGGGCACCCGGGCCAGCTCCCCACCAGTCGCCGTCGACCCAGTAGATCCGGTTGTGCCGGCACTCCCCGCCCGGCTTGGACCAGTTGGACACCTCGTACCACTCCAGCCCAGCGTCCTTGAGTCGCTGGTCGATGATGAGGTAGCGGTCGGCGAGGACATCTTCATCGGGTGCCGGGAGCTCCCCGCGGCGGACCTTGCGCGCCATGGCGGTGCCCTCCTCCACGATCAAGGAGTAGGCGGAGACATGGTCGACCCCGGACTCCAGGACGGCGTCGAGGGTGGCACGGACATCATCATCGGTCTCGGTCGGGGTGCCGTAGATCATGTCGAGGTTGATGTGCTCAAAACCGGCACGCTGCGCTTCTAAGGCGGCCGCAACCGGACGACCCGGGGTGTGACGACGCTCCAGCACCTGCAGCACATGCTGCGCGGTGGACTGCATGCCCAGTGAGATGCGGGTGAAACCACCTTCCAACAGCCCTTCAAAGAAGGCGGGGCTGGTGGATTCCGGGTTGGATTCGGTGGTGACCTCCGCCCCGACACTGAGCCCGAAGGAGTTGCGCACCGCCGCCAGGAGACGGTTCAGGCCGGCCTCGCCCAGCAGCGAGGGGGTGCCGCCGCCGATGAAGACGGTATCGGCGCTGCGCAGGGGTTCTCCGGAGGCGGCCAGGGAGGCCGCCGCCATCTCGAGCTCACGCTCGAGGGCGTCCAGGTAGGACGCCGGGCTTGCGCTGCTGCCGAGCTCTCCGGCGGTGTAGGTGTTGAAATCGCAGTATCCGCAGCGGGTGGTACAGAAGGGGACGTGAAGATAGACGCCGAAAGGGGTAGCCATACTCAGGAAGCGTAGCCGCCACCGGCGACCACGCGGCGGGCGGCCGCTCGTTTTTCGGCGACCTTGGCCACGATGGCATCCACCCGCGCCCTTTCGGCGAGGAATTCCGGCGGGTTCGTGCCCCGCATCGCGCGGGTGTAGCCGGGATGTTCCTGCGCGACCGATTCCAGCCAGGCGGCGATGGCCACCTCAACGCGGGTACGCACCTGCTGATAGACCAGCGGCAATGAGGGGGCGTTGAGATCATTGGCCACCAGCCCGGTCTGCTGGAGAGTCCACTGCACCAGAATCTCGAGGTGCTCGATCACTGTTTCAGTGCGGGCCTTCAACGCCACCGCGAGTTCCCGGACGATAACCGGCCGGGCGGTGATCGGGTACGCCACACGCAGCCACTCAGCATCGAGCTCCGCCGGCTTTGCGACGCTTGGCTCAACCAGACTCGGCTGGAAACTGACGGTCCCGGCGCGCAGCCCCGAGGTCAGGGCCTGCCGCAGGCCGGTGAGCTCAGCGGTGATGCGGCGGGCGTCGAGACGCGCATCCTCCAGGATCTCACCGAATTCCACGAGACTGTCCTCGACGAGCTCGCTGTCCCAGTCCGCCAGGGACTCGATGAGATGCTCGAGGTAGTCGGCGACTTCATCGCCGATATTGTAGATCTCCTGCGTGAGCTCGCGGTGTCGCAGCTCGGCGGCGGTCTTGATCATCCAGACGGCTCCTTCCGCAGGCCGATTACCCTCAAGTTCCACTTGAGACTTTTCTCTTCTGCTAGGTGACTTTAAGTAAGATTCAGGCAATTGTCGGTTTGCCCCGCCGCGCGTGTCGGAATGTTCCGGTTCAGGCTGCCCCCGGGCTCTTCCCGAGACCACGAACCACCGAGCCCGCCGCCCCTCATTTTAAGGTCCGGAACAGCCCTGAACACCGCCGCGCCGGCTACCGGCACAGCTATCCCAGTGCACTCCTCAGCTGGTGGTGGTGCGCCGGTGAACTAGCTAGCGCGGCTTGTAAATGTGATCGATGGCCTCGGAATAGCGGCGCACCACCACATTGCGCTTAACCTTCAGGGTCGGGGTCAACTCATCCGCCTCTTCTGTCAGATCCTGGTTGAGGATGTAGAAGCGCTTGATCGACTCGGTCTGGGAGACCATCTGGTTGGCGGTGTTGATCGCGTCCTGGATCTCCGCCCGCAGTGAAGGGTCGGTCGCCAGATCCTTCACGGAGGTGGACTCAGCGACATGACGGTCGAGCTTCCAGTGCCGGAGCGCGTCATCGTCGAGGGTGACCAGCAGGCCGATGAAGGGCTTACCATCACCGACGAGCATCGCCTGGCTGATCAGCGGGTGGGAACGAAGGGACTCCTCCACCGGGCCTGGAGCGACATTCTTGCCGCCGGCGGTGACGATCAGATCCTTCTTCCGGCCGGTGATCTCCAGGTGGCCGGACTCATGCAGTTCACCGAGATCGCCGGTGTTGTACCAGCCCTCGGCATCCTTGGACTCGGCGGTGGCCACCGGGTTATTCCAATAACCCTTGAAGACGATCGGCCCTTTGACCAGAATCTCGCCCTCCTCATTGACCCGGATGGTGGTGCCCGGCATCGGCCGGCCCACCGTGCCGATCTTCTGGTCCTCGAAATCCACCGCTGCCGCCGCCGCAGTCTCGGTCAGGCCATAACCCTCATAGATGGGCAGGCCCATGCCGCGGAAGAAGTGGGAGAGCTCGGCGCTCATCGCCGAACCACCGGTGATGCAGTACCAGACTGCCCCACCGATCGCGCTGCGGATCTTGCTGTACACCAGCCGGTCAAAGACCTTCTGCTTCCCCGCCAGCACCCGGGAGGGGCCAGCTTCGGTATCCATCGCACGGGAGTACTCGATGGCGGTCTTCTCGGCTTGGGCGAAGATCCCCGCCTTGAGCGGACCGCCCTCCTTGGCGCTGTTCGCGGCGGAGTTGCGTACTTTCTCGAAGACCCGGGGCACCCCGAGCAACAGGTTCGGGTGGGAGCGCTGCAGCTCCACCGTCAGGGTGGAGGTGTCCGACCAGTGCGACTGGGTGGAGCCACCGATGCCGACCGCCAGGGAGACCGCGCGTGCCAGGACATGTGCCATCGGCAGGTAGGTGACCACCCGGGTGCCGGGGACCGCGATCGCGCCGATCGGGTGGGTCAACAGGCCCCGGATCTGATGGATCCAATTGCTGTGGGTCAGTTCACAGCCCTTGGGTCGGCCGGTGGTGCCGGAGGTATAGACGATGGAGGCCAGGTCCTCACCGGTGGTGGCCGCGATGCGGGCGTCGACCTCAGCATCCTCGATGGGACGCCCCTCGAATTTGAGGGTCTCGATGGCCGAGGAGTTGATCTCGAGGATGCGACGCAACTGGCTGCGGGAATCTATGATCTTCGGCTGGCCTTCTTCGTCAAGCAGCAGCAGTTCCATCAGCTCGCTGTGTTCCCTGGTCTCGGTGATGCCCAATACCGCGCCGGAGTCCTCGATGATCCACTGCACCTGCCCCAGCGAGGAGGAAGGGTAGATCGGCACGCTGGCGGCGCCGGCTGCCCAGATGGCGTAATCCAGCAGCGACCACTCATAGCGGGTGGCGGCCAGCAGTGCGATACGGTCGCCCTGCTGCACCCCATTGGCTATCAGTCCCTTGGCCACGTCATAAACCTCGCGGATGAATTCCTCGGCGGTGACATTGACCCACTCATAATTTTTCGGCCGGGTGAACAGCACTCCGTAGGGCCGGGCGCGGGCGCTGTCCAACATTGCCGTCAGGCAGGTCTCACCTGCTTTGACCTCGAAGTTTGCCGGGCTGTGGTACTCCTGCACGGGGGCATCTCGCTTTCTGGGGATCGCTGTTTCACTTAGCCGCGTGCACACTCAACCACTGGAATTCGAAAGTGACGCTCACCTCATAATCTACCGGCCTTTGTTCCCTCAGGCGCGTAGGCATCACCCCCTCATATTCCATTAAGGGAGCAGGGGGCGATTGTTAATGGCAGAATCAGCCCTTGTGACTTACCACGATGCGTTGAGGGAACTGGCCACGGCACACGGCGTGGCCACTGAGTACTGGGCAAGCAGTGGCGAGCAGGTCCTCGTCTCCGAGGACACCCTGCTCAAAATCCTGCAGGCACTCGGCGTCGACCTCGGCGCCGGGGACGAAGCTGGGTTGCGGGCCGCACTGCTGCACCGGGAGGAGATTGCTGCGTCCCGCCCACTGCCCGCCTGTGTGGTGGCGGTGGCCGGCGATCAGCGGACTTTTGATGTCCACGTCCATGATGGCGCCCCCGCCGAGGTCAGCATCATCCTCGAGGACGGCACCACGCTGACCCCGGTGCAGGTGGATAACTGGACCCCGCCGCGGGAGATCAACGGCACGACCTGGGGCGAAGCCAGCTTCCAGCTGCCCCCTGAGTTGCCGCTGGGCTGGCACCACATCCAATTGCGCTCCGCTGAGCTACATGCCAGCTGTGGGTTGATCATCACTCCGGCGCGGTTGTCCACCACCGACCGGTACCTGGCAAAGCCGGCGGGCGGGGTGATGGCGCAGATCTACTCGGTACGTTCCGGGGATTCCTGGGGCATGGGTGATTTCCACGACCTGGGTTCCCTGGCCGAGGTCGTGGCGAAGGAGGCCGGCGCGGACTTCCTGCTCATCAACCCGATGCACGCCGCCGAGCCGTTCCCACCCGCCGAGGACTCCCCCTACCTGCCGACCACCCGCCGCTTCACCAACCCGATCTATCTGCGGATCGAGGATATCCCCGAGCTCGCCCAGTTGGATTCCGCCCTGCAGGAAGAAGTCGGGGAACTGGCGGCGGAGTTCAAGGAGCTCAACACCTCCGCGGACATCATTGAGCGCAACCCGGTCTATGAGGCGAAGCTCCAGGTATTGCGTGAACTGCACGCGCTGCCGCGCACCGAGCAGCGCACCGGCGAATATCTTGAGTTCAAGGAGCGCGAGGGGGCTGGTCTGGTTGACTTCGCCCTGTGGTGCGCCCGACAGGAACTCAATGCCCAGGCTGCCAATGCTCATCAGCTTTCCACCCCGGTGGAAGAGGTCGCCGATTTCTACATGTGGCTGCAGTTTCTCTGCGATGAGCAGCTGGCGCAGGCCCAGCACCGGGCCACTGCTGCGGGCATGTCGATCGGGGTGATGGCTGATCTCGCGGTCGGGGTGCACCCTGGCGGCGCGGATGCCAATAACCTGGTCGAGGTCCTCGCTCCGGATGCCTCTGTCGGCGCACCGCCGGACCCCTATAACCAGCAGGGCCAGGACTGGTCCCAACCGCCGTGGCACCCGGACAAGCTGGCGGAGGCAGGTTACCTACCCTGGCGTAATCTGCTGCGCACCGTGCTGCGCCACTCCGGTGGTATCCGGGTCGACCACATCCTCGGCCTCTTCCGGCTGTTCTGGATGCCGCGGATGCAGCACCCCTCCACCGGTACCTACGTCAACTACGATCACGACGCCCTGGTCGGCATCCTCGCGCTCGAAGCGGAACGCGCGGATGCGGTGGTCATCGGCGAGGACATGGGCACCTTCGAACCCTGGGTTCAGGACGTGCTCGCCGAGCGCGGCATTCTGGGCACCTCCATCCTCTGGTTCGAACACTCCCCTAGCAGCGGCCCGCGCCACCAGGGCGAGTACCGCCAGTTGGCACTGTCCTCCGTGAACACCCACGATCTGCCGCCCTCGGTCGGCTACCTCGAAGGTGAACACATCGATCTCCGCGAACGCCTGGGAGTGCTCACCACTGATGCTGCGCAGGAGCACGCCGAAGATCTGGTCTGGCAGAACGAGATCCTCGACCAGGTCGCGTCCACCGAAGGTTTCGCGGGCACCGACCTGGCGGGGCGGAACTTTGGCGGCCGGGAGCGCTCAGATCGCGGTGCCACCGAGGATCTGCTGGTCGGCCTGCACCGCTTCATCGCCGGCACCCCCTCTGCTCTGACCTGTGTCTCCCTGGTGGATATGGTTGGCGACCATCGCGCCCAGAACCAGCCGGGCACCACCAAGGATCTCTACCCCAACTGGTGTATCCCGCTCTGCGATATCGACGGACATCCGGTGTTGCTGGAGGATCTGCCGAAATCCGAGCTCTTCCACCGCATCGCGGATGCTTCGCGACGCCCCGTGCAAGGCTAGGTTTCCCGGCACTGGAAAAGACACCGACCCCAGCGCCCCCTGATCACAGGGGGCACCGGGGTCGGTGGCGTTACGCGGTCGGTGGACCGGTCAGAACATACTGACCAGCCAGGCCACGAGTACGAGCACCAGCAGCAGCACCAGTGCCTGGGTGACCCGTGACTGCGGGTACTTGCGCTTCCGCTTCGGCAGCTGCTGGTCCTGCTTGCGGAGTTCCTCGGGGTTAGCCATAACTTCCAATTCCTTTGCGATAGATAACCCTATTCTAGGACCCTGACCCGACTTCACCGATTCCACGGCCCCGGCGGTTCTCAAAAAACCGGGTGAGCAGCTCAGCTACCAGGTCCAGCACCCGGATCAGCAGGGCCCCCAGACCGGCGCACAGCGGCAGCACCACCGCGAAAACCACCAGTGCCTGGATCCAGAGTGGTGAGGTTGTCAGGGTCTGGGTGATCCAGTCGATCATGCCGCTCCTGCCAGACCCCGGCGACGCAGCAGCGGGCCGACATCCTTGGCCCGGCCACGCAGCTCCTCGAAGGCGCCGGTGAAATCACGCGAGGCTCCCCGGGAGAGCACCAGCTCCCGGAAGCGCTGCCCAGCGTGGCGCACCGCAACTTCGGTGGCATCCTCCCCGGCGGCACCGGATTCGGTGAACCAGTCGAAGCCATCGGCGTCCAGTGCCTCCGCCCAGAGGTAGGAGTAGTAGCCGGCAGAGTAGCCCCCGGCGAAGATGTGGTTGAAATAGGTAGAACGGTAGCGCGGGGCCAGGTCCTCGACCACCAGGCCGGCATCCTTGAGTGCCTGTTCCTCGAAGGCCTCCACCGCTGCCAGGTCCTCGCCCACGGCCGCAACCTGCGACGGGTTCAGTGAGTGCCAGGCCAGGTCGATGATCGCGGCGGCGAGGTACTCGGAGGTGGCGAAGCCCTGGCCGAACTGCTGGGCGGCGGCCACGGCGTCGAGAAGCTCCTGGGGGATCACCTCGCCGGTCTCCACGTGGCGGGCGTAGTTGCGCACCACCGCCGGGTCGAAGGCCCAGTTCTCGTTGATCTGGGAGGGGAACTCCACGTAGTCACGAGGCACTGAGGTGCCGGAGAAGCTCGGGTAGCGCACCTCCGAGAGCAGACCGTGCAGCGCGTGGCCGAACTCGTGGAAGAGGGTGGTCACTTCATCGATGCTCAACAGCGGTTGGGAACCATCGGCGGGCCTGGTCAACCCCATGACATTGATCACCACCGGCTTAGTGCCCAACAGATGCGACTGGTCGACGAAGGAACTCATCCAGGCGCCGCCACGCTTGGTGGGACGGCCGAAATAGTCGGTGAGCAACAACCCGATTCCGGTGCCATCGGCTTCCTTCACCTCCCACACCCTCACCCCTTCGGCGTGACCACGCAGCTCATCACGGGGTTCCACGGTGATGCCGTAGAGACGCTGCGCGGCATGGAAGACACCGTCAACGAGCACCCGATCCAGCGGGAAGTACTTGCGCAGCTCATCGGTGTCCAGGTCAAAATCGCGCTGCCGGACCTTGCTCTCCCAATAGGGCCAATCCGCGGCCGCCACCTCCGCAGAAGCGGCATTGGCCGCCTCGGTGAGCAACTTGTGCTCTCCAGTGGCATTGGCGGCCGCCGCCGGAGCCAGATCAAAGAGCAGGTCGCGGGCCGCGGCGGCAGTTCCGGCGGTCTCCTCCTCAATGACGTAGTCGGCGTGCGTGGCATATCCCAGCAGCTGGGCCCGCTCGGCACGCAGCTGCACGGTCTCCAGCAGCACCGGCAGGTTGGACTTCGCACCCCGGCGCTGCGAGGTCTCATAGAGCTGCGCGCGGGTGTCGGCGTTGGCCAAGTTCGCCTGGACCGATTGCACGGTAGGCAGCTCCAGCGGCAACACCCAACCGTCCACCCCGGTGGTGCGGGCATAATCGGCGGCGGCGTCAATGCGACCCTGGCTCAGCCCCTCGAGAGCGGTGGGGTCCGCGAAGCCCACCGCCAGCTCGCGGGTATCGGCCAGGAGATTGCGGCCGAAATCCTCAGAGAGCACCGAGAGCCGCTGGTTCAGCTCGCTGAGCCGGGCCTTGCCGGCCCCGTCGAGGTCCGCCCCGCGGCGTCGAAAAGCACGCCGCAGGTGGTCCAGGAGACGCTGGGATTCCTCATCCGCGGGCGGGGTGACGGCCTTGAGACGGGCATAGAGCTCCGGGTTCTGATAGATCCGGTCCGAATGCGCACTCAGCTGCGGGACGATCTCCGCGGCGATGGCGTCGAACTCTTCAGTCGAGTCAGTGCCCTGCAGGTTGAAGAACACCCCGGCCACCCGGTTCAGGGTCTGCCCAGCGGACTCCAATGCCTCCACGGTGTTGCTCCAGGTGGCTTCCCCGGAGTTCAGGATCGTGGTGATCTCCGCATCATGCTCTGCCAGGGCGGCGGCAAAGGCCGGCCGGAAATGATCGATCTCGATAGCGGCGAAGTCCGGGAGCTGGTACGGCAGCGTGGACGGGGTCAGGAGGGGGTTCTGTTCACTCATAGCTTGCCATCGTAGCTGCGCGACGCTTGCTAAAGTCTCCGGCATGGGAGAAATCGTGCAGGTCAACTGCGCCGCCGGATCAATCCGCGGGATGACAGCGCAGGGAATCAGTCAATTCCATTCCATCCGCCACCTGTCTTACGAGACCTTCGGCGCCTCACACCTGGCTGCCCCCGCGCAGATCGACGCCACGCACCCCGACCCCGGGGCCGTCGCCCTCAGCATCACCATTCCCGCCGGCACCCGGCCCGGCGCTGACCTGCCGGTGCTGGTCTACATCCACGGCGGCAGCTACGAATACGGTTCCCATGAGGAGCCGCGCAGCCGGGGCGACGTCTTCGCCCGCGACGGGATCATCACCGTCACCCTGGGCTACCGCCTGGGGATGCCCGGCTTCGTCCGGTTCCACGACGATGAGGCCAACCGATACCGCGGTATCGAAGACTGCCTGAACGGACTGCAGTGGGTCCAGCGCAATATCGAGGAATTTGGCGGTGACCCCACCAACGTGACCCTCGCCGGACAGTCTGCCGGGGCCGGCATCGCCCTGTGGCTGGCCCGGCGCGACCACTTCCGCGGTGAGTTCCGCCGGGTCATGGCCATGTCTCCGGCCTTCCCCCGCCAGACTTTTAACCAGCGCAAGAGCTCCCTGCGGATGGCACTGGGCCTGCCGATCACCCGGCGAGCACTGAGCGAGGCTCCGCCAGCTGACCTGGTGCACGGCTACCGGCGATTCGCCAAACGCCACTTCACCGACATGGCCTTAGGGCCGGCATTGTTCGAGGGCTCGGAGCTCAGTGAGATCCCCTTCCTACTCACCACGAACCGGGAGGAATTTTACCACCACCCCTTGGGAAAGCAGCTGGACCGACGAGGAAAGAACTGGTCCGCCGCCGGGGTACGGCTGCTCGGCAGATCCATGGGAGTGCACTCGATCAGTGACTACCTGGCCGGTGCCCGGGAACAGGACCCCGACTGGCTCGCCTGCCAACTGATCGGAGATTCCACCAACCGACGCTGGGTGGCCCGGGCCGCTGAGCAGGCCCCCGGCCCGGTATGGCTGCGTGAATACGCCGGCAACCACGCTGCCCCGGCGCTCCACAGCGCCGATATCCCACTGTTCTTTCACACCCTGGGCACCGATGGTTACCAGAACCCCGAGGACCCCCGCGCCCGTGAGCTGGCGGATCTGGTCCACGGAGACGCGGTCACCTTCATCCGTGGGGTGTTGCCGGGCTGGGAGACCTATCAGCCCGTGACTGGTGGCCGGGTGGCGCAGCGGATCGACATCAATGATCCCGCCCGTGGCGGGCAGCTGGTGCGTGATCCCCTGGCGCTGGTGCGCGCCACCTTCACCTGATTAATTCCTCCTGCAGCATTAGTTTCGGGGTCCTAAGGTGGAGGGCACTAGCTGACTGAGGGCAGGAGTGTGGAATGTCGGGACCAAGCACGGAAAACCTGAAGGCAATGCTGTCACAGGCACGGTTCTATGGCGCAAAATCTTCGGAAATCGACTGGGTCGAGGTGGTCCGGGAGGCCCCGGCACTGGGCCACCGCCATGTTGTGGCACAGGTTCACCACGGGAAACAGCGCGCCCTCTACCAGCTGCTTCTCGACGCCACGGACCGCGACGTCCTCGCCACCTCTGCTACCTCACTGGGACAGGCACTATCCACCGGTACCCCGGCTGGCTTCGGCGAGCTGCACGGCACCGCAGCGGAACTGATCGGGCTGGAAGGGCGGGTCCACGAGGGTGAGCAATCCAATACCTCGCTGATCTTCGGCGATGAGGTGATGGTCAAATACTTTCGCAAACTTGAACCAGGGCCCAACCCGGATGTGGAACTGCTCCGCGCCATCTCCGACTGCCCCCACATCGCCCCGGTCAGCGGCTGGGTGACCGCAGATATTCAAGGCTCCGAATACGTCCTGGCGATGATCCAGCGCTTCATCCCCGAGGCCCTGGACGGCTGGACCTATGCGCTGGGTTTCACCCGGATCAACGCCTCCTTCGCCCCGGAGGCCACACTGATCGGCGAGGCCACCCGAGCGGTGCACACCGCCCTGGCTGCGGCCTTCCCCGTCATGGAGGTGGAAATCTCCGATCTGGTCCCGGAATTGGAAGCCCGCCTGGACCACTTGATCTCCCGCGCCCCGGTGCTCGCGGAGTTCGAGACTGCGGCACGCGCCTTTTACCGGAACCTGGATTCCGGTACCACGCTGGCCCAACGGATTCACGGTGACCTGCACCTGGGGCAGGTTCTCCGTACCGAAGACAGCTACGTACTGATCGACTTCGAAGGTGAACCCGATCGACCGCTCCCCCAACGACGCCTCCCGGACTCCCCACTTCGGGATCTCGCCGGACTACTGCGCTCCCTCGATTACGCTGCCCACGTCGGCGAGGACTCAGCGGAATGGGTGGAAGCCGCTTCCGCTGCGCTGCTGACGGGATACGGAGTTCCCGGACTTTCCAGCTCCAAGTTACTCGATGCCTACATCCTGGATAAAGCCCTCTACGAAGTGGCCTATGAAACAGACCACCGCCCTGATTGGGTGGATATCCCCCTCAGGGCGGTACAAAGACTACTCAAGTAGTGCCGGCAGGTTTAAGCCATTAAGCCGTTAAGCCTCAGCCCAGTTCTTCATCGGCGAGGTTGGCTGAAGCCTCAGTCAACGCGAGCCGCAGACTCTGATCACTGAGCTGCTCGACAATCCACGGGCTGAAAGCGAAGGGGGCGGCATCGACTGCGGCAAAAAGTTCCGCAGGTGCGATCCAGGCGATGCTGTCCACCTCCTCCGGGTTCGGATCCGGCTTGTGTCCGGCCTCCAGGCGGCTGACATGGACCGGGCAGATCTCCCACTCCACAATCCCGCTGGAATCCACCGCACGGTATTGGAACTTCGGCAGGATCGCGGTGATCTCATGGATCGCCTCACCCGGGATCCCCACTTCCTCCACCGCCCGACGGCGCACCGCATCCGCATTGGACTCCCCCGGTCCGGGATGCCCACAAAAGCTGTTGGTCCAGACTCCTGGCCAGGCGATCTTGCTCAATGCCCGGCGGGTCATCAGCAGGCGACCACGCTCATCAAGCAGATAGTTGGAGAAGGCGAAGTGCAACGGGGTCTGGGTGGAGTGGATGGTGGCTTTCGGGGCAGTGCCGGCCGGCTGGCCAGACTCATCAGCCAAAACGACCAGCTCAACGTCCTTATTCATGCATTCAAGGGTAGCCTAGCCCCGCACCCAAGCCCCAATCACACCAGGGACCACTGGGCCACGTTCACCCAGTAGAGCAGCAATATTTCCTTCCTCCTCGACGGCGCTGGTCACGGTCTTGACCTTCGTTGCCTTGCCCTGGTTACCTGCAGCTCCACCCATCGGAGAGCCCATCATCGGCATCATGCCCCGACCTGCGGACGGTGCGCCGGACCTGGCACCTGCTGCCGGAGCCGTCCCGGTGGAAGCCCCGGTACCGGCGGCACCCGCACCTGAGGCAGATCCGAGCCGGGACTGATGGGGATCTCCGACAGCGGAGATATTTCCTGAAGGCAGGCCCACCCGAGTAGAACCACCTCCCACACCCGACCCCATGGCCCCATTGAGTCGGGCGGCTCCCCCGCTGGTGGAACCGGCACCGCCGATAGTGCTTGGGGAAGGCCGGAGGGCGCCAGGTTTGGAGTTCATGCCTTGGGAACCAAGGGAACCGGCTTGTCCCATTCCGCCGCCGAAACCACCCATCATCGGAGCGCCCATGCCAGAAACCGGAGCGGTGGAACCACTGGTGGCTCCCCAGGACCCAGCTGGCCCAGAGGGCAGACCCGAAGCTGGCAGGACACCTGGCAGCCGCCCCGAACCAGAAAGTCCTCCACTGAAATTCGGTGCGCTAAGGGGCGTGAAGTGAGCACGTGGACCTGAACCAGCAGGCAACCCGGCACCGGTACCGCCGGTGGCCGCACCGCCGAACCTGCTGCCAGCCCCGATACCACCCAATGGCGGGATGCCTGCGCCGATACCACCGGAAAAGCCTCCCGAGGAGGGCAGCGTGAGCCCACCAGGAAGAGCTCCCGGCCCAGAGATACCCGAAGCCAGTGGTGACCCCACGCTGGCACCAGTGGTTCTCAGCTCATCAGCGGACACCAGACTATCCAGTTCCGCCGCATTGTTTCCCACCCTGGAAAGCTCACTGATCCCCTGATTCACCGAACTGAACTGGCTACCGCCCAGTGCGGACTGCATCGTGTTGAGGGCACCTGCGGCCCCACCGGCCGGATTCAGGTCCGAGGTCTGCGCCGGACCATCGCCCTCAATGGTCTCCATTCCCAGGGCAATCTCGCCGCCACCACCAGCGCCACCCTCCATCACCATCAGGTTCCGGATCGGCGGCACACCCGTGACCACCGAAGGTGAGAAACTCGCCGGGAAGGTCGCCAGGAAAGCCTGCTCCGCAGCGATCCTTTCCGCCGGCAGAACAATCGCCGCCAAAGCAGTACGCGCCAAATTCACCTGCACCGCCCCCTGGCTCTTGATCGCCGCCAACTGTTGCACGGAGGTCGTCATCACTGCAGCATTCATGGCGAAGGTATCACCGGCGGTAGCGACCGCGGATACCTTCTCCACCGCCGCCGCAATCACGTCTCCGCTATTCCCCGCAGCCAGCCGTCCGGCAACCCCATGCAGTCCGGCAGCAACCTGGGCAATAGAGGTCGACAGATTCTTCCAGGTCGCGGCAGCTGCGGTGGAAGCACCGATATTAGTGGCCGAGAACTCCATCGCGAGCTGATCAATCGACAGCGCCGGCATGACCACCGGTGGGATAAAGCTGAAGTTCTCAAAACGCGGCATCGGGCGTTGTGGGAAGCTCACGGCATCCGCCCCGACAGCGCCGCCTTCATCCGCGATATCCATGCCACGAGAGACGTAGGTGTTCTGCCCCGTCAGCGCGGTGTAGCTGGCTTGGAGTGCTTGAGTTAGCCATTCGATCTGCTCGGCGTAGGAGCTCAAGATGACTCCGGCAGAGCCGGGACCCCCGGTGATGATGGAACCATGGCCACTACCCAGTTGATCTAGTCCGGAAACCCCGGAGAAGGCGCCATTCAACGTTGCTTGCTGGGCTTCTCCAGATGTTGTTAAAGCCTTGTTGTACAGAGAATTCAATTCCTGAATGGACTGCTCAATGGAAGCAGTGTCAATCTTGATGTCCATTTAGACTCCCCCAGTCTGTTCGTAGATATTTTCCAGATATTCATTGGCTTTGACACAGAGCAGCTCCGGCTGCCCGGTGAGTTCAGCATCGTGATAGTTGATAGCCAGCCGCCCCCGGCTGGTGTGCACTACAGCGGTGCAGTTAGTCCCCAAGCTAGATGCCAACCAGTGGTGGTAGACCCCCGGAAGCCTCGATGGTGCATGCACATTGAGCAAAAGGCCCTGCTCCACAATCCGCTCATAGGGCACCTTATCCCCGGTGACACCAACCATGGCGGGACGGCCCAGTTCTGCAGTCGACTGAAAGTAGCAGGTCGCAGATCTCCCGGGATCATAGAATCTGTCGACACTTTCCTCCACAAACCCCACCGCCTGGTACACCTCCCAGGGAATTTCAGTGCAGGGGTCAAAGAGCTCAAAATCCTCACTCTCCCCGTCAAACTCGCCCAATTCAATCAGCGGTGTTGTGGCCTGCTCTGCTGCGGTTTCTTCCTGGCGCTCCTCCTCCCCGGCCCCCGGTTGATCGGAAGATGCCGCGGAATAGCTGCAAGAGACACAGGCCAGTGCTGCCAGAAGAACCACTAAGGTGTGTGAGATAAAAGTAGATGAATACGACTGCCGGATGCCGTTGAGATCAGCAAGATGCATTCAAGTAACCCCCATTACTTTCCATGACGGAACTTCCCCCTGGTGACAACTCCCCAAAGAACTGGAGTTGCCCGTCCCGGAGGCGGTTACCGCATGATGACGATGTGAACGTGCGGTCCGCCTGCCAGCTCGCCCCGGTTTCCCGGCGGCGATCCGGCAGTCGTACTCACTTCACTTCGACTGTGGGTCTCGTACAAAGGTTCCCTGGGGGATTCCCCCACCCCCGGGGTGAACCACACCCGCCACCTCAATAGTTAGAAGTAGAGGTTTCCTTCAAAGGTGACATTGCCGATCTGGAATTCAGCGTCCCAGATCATTCCGGTGGTCGTGTCGAAGACATACTGCAGGGTGGTGATGGCACCAGCGCCGAGCGGGAGCTCCAGTCCGGTATCCACATCGGAGGTGGCATCGGCAACCCGGTCGATCTGGGTACGGCTGCCGCCGTTGTTGACGTGCAGTGTCGGGCCTTCGATGGCGCCCGGCGGAATCGGCTCCTCATTGAGGTTCTTCATCTTGACGTAGATGATCACGTCTCCGGTCATCGGTGCGATGCTTGCCCCGTACATGGTCCACTCGACGTTGAGGCCGGTGTCTTCCACAGTTTCAGAGACATCATCACTGATGATGGGGTCAACCGGGGTGGCCTCGAAGGCATCTTCTGCCGCCGCTGTGGTGCTACCCACTACATCTTGGTCTCCATCTTCAGCTACCTCACCAGATGAGCAGCCGAGGAGGAAGAATAACGAAGATGCCGTGGCGGTGGCGAGGAGTCGGTTCAACTTCACTGGAGTTGAGTCCTTTCTGTTTCGGACCGGTAAGTGACTCAGACGCTGGGGGAAAAGCTGCCGAGGGCATCGGTCTGCGGGCCGGATTTTACACCTGCCGGGTTCGCCAGCTTCTACCGGCGTTATCTTAGCTGACGTGCTGTGTTCATGGCTTCATGGCATAATCTCATCTTTGCGAAGGATCGCCAGCCCGCGGTCTCCTCATTTTCAGGAAGGTTGACTACGTGCGCCCTCTGGCACGAATCATCAGCAGTGCCTCCGCCCTATGGCCTTTCTATCTCGGGGTGATTCTCACCTCGGTTCTCATTGCCGCACTTGGTCTGGTCTCCCCCTTCATCCTCCGGGAGGCCACCGACACCATTGTGTCTGCGATCAGTGGGGAAACCACCGCAGCAGCGGTGACCCGGACGATCATCGGCTTGGCAGCTGCGCTGTTGATCGCCGATCTGGCGAATACGCTGATGACCAATATCGGTGGCTATATCGGTGATGTCATGGCCGCCCGGATGCGACAGATTCTGTCCACGCGTTATTATGCGAAACTGCTGGCCTTGCCCCAGCGTTATTATGATTCTTCCTCCACCGGCACGATCATCGCCCGGTTGGATCGTTCGATCACCTCAATCACCCAGTTCCTGCAGTCGGTGTCGAATAACTTCTTCCCGATGGTCATCACGGTGGCTGCGGTGCTGGTGATCACCTCCTTCTATTACTGGCCCCTGACCATCCTGCTGGCCGCGATCTTCCCCATCTACATGTGGTTGACAGCCAAGACCAGCGTGAAGTGGCAGAAGCTCGAGGGCGAGAAGAATGAGCAGGTGGACCTCGCCGGTGGCCGTTTCGCCGAGGTTGTCGGTCAGGTGAAGGTGGTCAAGTCTTTCGTCGCCGAGGTACGTGAGCTCGCCGACTTCGGCCATCGTTATGGCAGTACCGTCAGCACCACCCGGAAGCAGTCCCGCTACTGGCATGTGATGGATTCCTGGCGCGGCGGCGCGATGAACCTCATCTTCTTCGCCATCTACCTGGTTCTCTTCTACCGCACCCTGTACGGCTACTTCACCCTCGGCGACATGGTCATGCTGATCACCCTGGTCAACATGGCCAAGCAGCCGGTGTTCATGATGAGTTTCCTGGTGGATTCCGCGCAGCGCGCGGTCGCCGGTTCCAAGGACTATTTCAAGGTGATGGAGGAGGAGTTTGAACCCACCGCCAACCGCCAGTTGATCGCCGCAACCGAGACGTCCGGGGTGCCGGATCTCCAGGATCAGCCCACGCCTCCGTTGCCGGCGCAGGACCCGGTGATTGGCTTCTCGAAGGTCACTTTTGAGTATGAGCCAGGCGAGCCGGTGATCCAGGATGTCTCCTTCAAGGCCCGGCGCGGCCAGCGGATCGCCCTCGTCGGCGAGTCCGGTGGCGGCAAGTCCACCCTGGTTAATCTGCTGCTGGGTCTTTACCGCCCCGACGCAGGTGTCCTGCAGATCTGTGGTCTGGATATCACGGAGCTTTCGGCCGCGCAGCTGCGCGCCAGTGTGGGTGTGGTCTTCCAGGATGCGAGCTTGTTCTCCGGAACCATCCGGGACAACATCGCCTACGGCCGCCCCCACGCCAGCGATGCTGAGGTGGTCGACGTCGCCAAGCGGGCGAACGCCCACGATTTCATCAGTGCTTTCACCGATGGCTATGGCACCGTCATCGGCGAGCGTGGACTTCGTCTTTCCGGTGGTCAGCAGCAGCGCGTGGCGGTGGCCCGCGCCATGCTCAAGGATGCCCCGGTGCTGGTGCTTGACGAGGCCACCTCGGCGTTGGACACCCGTGCCGAGCGCGCGGTGCAGGCTGGTCTGGATGAGCTGATGGCTGATCGCACGACGCTGATCATCGCGCACCGCTTATCGACGATCGCGGATGTCGATGTCATCGTCACCCTCGAGGAGGGCCGGGTGCAGGAGGTCGGCTCCCCCGCCGAGCTCGCCGTCTCCGGCGGCATCTACGCCCAGCTGCTGTCATTGACCGCCTCCACCTCGGCGGCCGACCGCAAGCGTCTCAAGGAGTTCGGCTTTGTCGCCGACGTTCCGGGGCCGGTTGATTATGAGGAGGAAGACGAGGAACTCTGATCCTCGGTAGAAGCCTTCTGCAGTGTCCGAGTCCCCGTGCTTTGCCCTCCCGGATCTGAGTGATCAACTAAGTGAATCTAATGCACGGCTTCGGTTCAGTGTCCTCACTACACTGGAGTTCATGCAGATTCCCTCCCTTGATGTCCTGAAGAACCGCCAGACCCGTAAATGGACGGTCTATGAGGATGACGTGCTCCCCATGTTCATCGCCGAATCGGATTTCACCACCTGTGAACCGGTGATGGAGGCGATCCGTGCTGCGGTGGAACGGGAATCCTTCGGATACACCCCAGCCAATGAGGATATGCAGCAGGCGCTGTCGAACTTCTATGCCGAGGAATTCGGCTGGCGGCCGGACCCTGCGCGTATCTTCGCGGTACCGGATGTGGTCCGCGGCCTGTTGCTCGCCATCAAGTATCTGACCCGGCCGGGTTCTAAGGTGATCATCCCAACCCCGGCGTATATGCCTTTCCTGGATCTTCCGGAGGCCGCCGACCGTGAGATGGTGTTCATCAATGCCGTTGGTGGGTTGGACCTGGCTGAGGTTGAGCGAGAGTTCGCTGCTGGCGCCGGGTCGCTCGTGCTGTGTAGTCCGCACAACCCGCTGGGTTACACCTACACCGAAGAATTCCTCCACGAGCTGGTGGCCCTGGCCGATCGCTATGATGCCCGCATCATGGTCGATGAGATCCACGCCCCCTTGCAGTATGAGGGTCCCCACCTGCCGGCCGCCAACATCTCCGAGCTCGCGGCAAAGATCTGTGTCACAGTCACCGCCACTTCTAAAGCCTGGAATATTGCCGGGTTGAAGTGCGCCCAGGTGATCTTCTCCAATGATGAGGATGTTCAGGCCTGGCAGAAGCTCAACGGGGTGATCAAGGATGGCACCGGCACGCTCGGGGTCTTCGCCGCCACCGCCTGCTACACCGAGGGCCGGGTTTTCCTGCACAAGCAGCTCGATTACCTGCGGGGAAACCGGGACTGGCTGGTAGAGAACCTGCCCAAGCGCATCCCCGGAATCAGAACCACCAACCCGGTGGCCACCTACCTGATGTTCCTTGATTTCTCCGGAACGGCTATCCCGGACAAGGAATTGCCCGCCACCTGGCTGCGGAGGAATGCCAAGGTCGCCTTCAATGAGGGGGTCACCTTCGGCCCCGGTGGTGAAGGCTGGGCGCGGCTCAACTTCGCCACCTCCCGGGAGAACCTCGAGGAGGCGGTCAACCGCATCGCTGCGGCACTCGAGGCTGCGGAGTAGTGTTCAGCGCGGATCGTTGAGCCGGGAACTCCAGGGCACCTCGCTGGTGGAGTGCCCGGCGGAGAACACCGCGAAAGCACCGGCTGGCAGCTCGGCGGCAGCGTCGGGGTTGTCCTTGATCTCGGAGTTCACCGAGACCCGCAGTCCCTCTCTTCCCAGCAGCAGCCAGAGCCGGAGCAGTTCCCGGCCGCACTCGATCAGTGCGGCCGGGGTTGTGGTATCTGGGGCGGTACACACCACACGGGTGGGTGGCCGGAGATTCCGGCTGTAGTACATCCGTGCCAGGATGGGCTGCCACCGTGCGCTGCTTCCCACCAGCAGGTCCCCGCTAAGTCGCTGGGCCAGCTGCCCCACCCAGCGGGGAATCCGCAGGCATTCGGCGGTGAGACCATCACGCCGGTAGTTCGGGTGGCGGGGATCGAGCCGGAGCCAGTCCAGCGTTTCCCGCAGCGCCGCTGGGGTTCGGGCGATATCCAGGGCAGTGCGGTTGTGCAATCTACGCCAGGTTTTCTCGGGAAGAACCACGGCCGATGTCCCGGGAGTTGTCGAGTTAAAAGCCGCCAACGCCCGGGTCACCGCGGCGGAGTCCGCGCGAAGTCGCCCCCGATCAACCTGCCTGGCAGTCAACTCCCCGATCCTGAAGTGAGGTTGCACGCCGGGGATAACCCGAAGTAGCACCTCGACCCCGAGTCCCTCGCCAGCGACCTCCACTGTCACCGGATGGTGCAGGGCAATGGTGAAATACTCCACCCAGGCACCGAGTCCCAGCAGGGTGTCCTGGTGGGTGGGGTCAGCCTGTGGGAGGGTCCGCGCCGGATCTATGCTCACCGAAATAGTGCGGTCGGTGCGCTGCACCACCCAGGGCTGGGTGTTGTGCGCCGAGGGCGCGCGTCCCGCCAGGGCGATCGCGGCGTCGATAAGCGCGTCCACTTAGAGGTCCTTGAGGTAGAAGCTGATGCCGTGGAGCCGCCGCCCACCGAATTTCTCGAAGACGCGGACGGAGGCGGGATTATCTCGGCCGATGAAGGTCACCCGTAGACGTTGATAGCCCCCGGCACGCAGGTTGCTGTAGAGCTGGCGGGTCAGCAGGGACAACAGTCCCTGACCCTGGTATTCCGGGCGGGTCCCCTGGATGATGAGCACCGCATCGCGCGGACGGTTGCGCAGGAGACGGCGCAGTTCGGGAAAGCCGAGCCGACCGCCACGGGTGCGCAGGATCTCCACCGGGTCGGGAATGACCAGGGCGAAGCAGACCACTTCACCGTCGATCTCCACGAGCGGGATCAGCGTGCGATCCATGAGCAACTCAAGGCCGGAGGTCTGGGATTTCAGCTGGGCCGGAGTGATACGGGTGTAATAGGGCAGCTGCTCAAAGGCGGCGTTCAACACGGGCAGGAGTCGCTTGGCCAGGCCGAATCTCCCCGGATAAACCAGCTTTGCCTTCCCCCACTCCGCCGCGGTGGGAGCCCTCATCACTGGGATGGCAGGAACCTCCCAGGTGTCCGCCTGCCCCCAGCGCTGATACCCTGCCGACTCCAGCGCCACGGGAATCGAAGGCGGATTCCAGGTGGAATCCATGAAACCCGGATGTTCAAAGCCAGAGGTCACGGCCCCACCGGTGACATTGGGAAGCGGGGTCACCGGGCCGAATATCTGATGGCAACCACCCAATCGACCGCGCTGCTCGACCTCCCTCAATAGGGCCGCCACCACCTCCTTATCCACCGCGTCCAGGGCACCGAAAAGCTGAGCCCGGATACCGAGCTTGGCATCCAGCGCTGCCGAGCGGTGGGTAATGGCTCGTCCCACCGGCACCCCACCGGCCCGGGCGAGCAGGAGATCAACACCCCGGAACCACCCTTTACCGCGGAACCACCGGTTGATATCGCTGCGCAGAACAGGGACATGGTGTTGCTGGTATTCCTCACCCAGGGTCAACGGCAGGTTGATGAATTCGCGGAGCTCAGCGCGGCTGCGCACCGGGGAGACCTGCACCTTCGGGCTGATCACCGCACCCCACCGCCGGTCGCCGGGCCCTGGTCCTCCTCGCCGATCGGGCTGAAGTGCTCGATCATCCCCAGCTGGCCGTCAGCCCGGTAAACCCCGTTGGTGTAGCCCCATTCCCGGGCATCGAGAATGCGGATGAAGCCGCCCTTTGCCGGGGTGCTCTCGCCGCCGACCAGCCAGTCCATGATCTGGTGGTGCTCCGGGGTGCGGGCGAAGTCCATGAGGCTGTCGCGGTCCCGGAACCCCACCATCAGACCGATCCCGAAGGGGAACTGATAGTAGGAGCGGTGCCAGAGGTATCCCGGATGCGCCTTCAGCGCCTTGGCCACCGGTGGCCACTGCCGCAGTTGGCCGAGCATGGCCAGCGGTCCGCGGTATCGGTTGCAGCCGAGGAAGAAGCATTCGGCCTGGGCCTGCGGTGGTCCGGCGGAGAAGTCCTTGGATCTCATTGCGGCCCCTTCATCAGGTAGGTGTTCTTGATTTTCGCCTGGTCCCCGGCAAAGGGGCCGGTGCCGAAGTCGTGGATCTCCACCCGGATATCGGCGGCGCTGGGGTCCTCCTCCACGGAGGCCACAAAATCCCGGGAGACGGTCTTCAGGTGGGCGACCACGCCGGCGGCCAGCTCCGCAGCCAGCTCCGCCCGCACTGCCGCGGTTAATCCCCCGGCCGGGAGTCGTTCCGCCGTCCGGAGCTGCACGTGGATAGTGGGGCGCTGCTCCCCGGCCCCGATGTCAACGAGTTCGGTGCGGAAGGTCTCGATCAGCGGGGCAAACTCCGCCGAACCGTAGAGCCCGTTCTCCACGTCGAGGGGATAGATATTGGCCCCCATATAGGAGACAGTGGCATCCGAGCGGCCGAAGAGCAGCAGGAAAGGCAGGCGCATCCGCTGGGCCCGCAACGCCTTCTTCGCCTTCGCCGCGACCAGCGGAAAGGGTGCCAGCAGGTCCATCATCTCGGGGAAGCTGAGTAGCCGGGCCTCATCGCCGATGTTGTAGCGCAGCCGGGGACTCATCACCGCCGCGTTGTTGATGGTCACCACCAGATCGTCCTCCTCGGTGGTTTCCAGATAGGTCTCCAGCGGGTTGTACTGGAAGATCATCGGGGTGCGGGATTCATCCTCCCCGAGCAGCGCCGCCCGGAATTCCGGGGCGGCCAGGCCTTTGCGGATCACCACGGAAAGGTCGGTCTCCCCGGCCATCCCGATGGTCAGATCAGAGGCGCCGTAACCGGAGTAGACGAAGCCCAGACGCTTCTCCAGGTATGCGCGCAATCCCTCGGTCATGGCCTCTCCCCCGACGAAGCCATTGACCTCAAAGCGTGACCAGCGGTCCGGTTCGCGGTCCATCCGGTCCACCAGATGCTTGAGAAAAGGAGGGTAAGCGGTGATCAGGTAGGTGAACTCCGGCCCGAAATGTTCCATGGTGTCCAGGATCTTCGCCAGATCCGGTCCGGTGTTCTTGACCATGGCCACCTTGGCCATCGCCAGTCCGGTGTTGGTCCCGGTGGCCCAGGCCCCCATGGAAAAGGCGTTGATGCAGAAGAGGTTCTTCGAATCGAAGGTCATGGTGGTGAAACCAGCCATGTTCTTGTGCACGGAATGCAGCTCCCGCTTGGAACGCATCCAGTTGAAGGGCTGGCCGGTGGAACCGGAAGACTCATCGACCACGGTGCCGGCCACCCGGATCCGGCCGTTCCAGCAGCGTTGCGCCTCCCCATACTGGCGGACGTAGTTGTCCTTGGAGGTGATGGGGTAGTTCGCCAGGTCCCACCACTTGAACTCGAAGTCATTCTCGGCCAGAAAGTCCTGGTAGGCGGGGACATCGAGGAAGGCATGCTGACAGATCATCCAGGCGTTGAGCCGGGCCAGCTCCTCCAGCTTCGGCGAGTAGTGCTTGGCGGTGAAGCGCCAGATCACCGGATGCACCCGGTAGAGGTTATAGGCTGCCGTGAGGCCGAAATTGGCCACGCGGAGGAAGCCCTGTCGGGCCAAGTTCACAGGTTTACGGGGGATGGGCAGACGCCGGAGCTTCCGCCGCTGCTGCTCGCTGATGGCCATGGCGCCACAATATCTGGCGGTGAGGTAGCTCACAACCGTTCCGCCAGATTGGCCCGTGTCCCAAATCCGGCTTCGGCGGACCGGCACTCCCCACAGTCTCTCGGCAGGATCTGTTCAGGGCAGGATTGTCCCACCGACGTTGTGGTCCAGTCCAGGGGATGAAGTACTCTGACTTCAATTCCTCATCCCGTCTACTAGTCAGGTTTCTCTAATATGTCGAAACCCCAGACGGCTACGAAAGCGAGCCCGATGCTCCTCGCCATTACGGCGATGATGCTCTTCTCGATGTTCTTCGGAGCCGGTAACCTCATCTTCCCCCCGGCGCTCGGCGCCCAGGCGGGCGAGAACTTCCTGCCCGCCATCCTCGGCTTCCTCGGTACCGGTGTGCTGCTGCCGGTGCTGGCGATCATCGCCGTTGCGCTCTCCGGCACCGATGTCCGCGATATGGCACGCCGCGCCGGACCGGTCTTCGGTATCGCCTTCCCCGTGTTGGCCTACCTGTCCATCGGTGCTTTCTACGCCCTGCCCCGTACCGGTGCGGTGAGCTACTCCACCGCCATCCAGCCCGTTCTGGACACCGAGGGCATCCTGGCCTCAGGCATCTTCAACTTCATCTTCTTCGGTATCGCCCTGGCTCTGGCCTATAACCCGAACGCGATCGTCAATAACCTGGGTAAGTTCCTCACCCCGGTGCTGCTGGTCCTGCTGGTGGCCCTGGTCACCTTGTCCGTGATCAAGTTCGACGGCACCCCGGGTGCCCCGACCGAGAAGTGGGCCGAGGCGCCCTTCCCGACCGGCCTGATCGAGGGATACCTGACGATGGACTCCATCGCCGGTCTGGCGTTTGGCATCATCGTGATCTCCGCCCTGAAGTACAAGGGCGTCCCAGAGGGCAAGCCACTGGTCAAGGCCACCATCTGGGCCGGCATCATCGCCGGTGTCCTGTTGGCCATCATCTACCTCGGCCTGGGTGTCATCGGCCAGATCATCCCCGATGCCGCCCAGTACCCTGATGGTGCGGCGCTGCTGGCTGATGCCGCGCTGCAGCTGATGGGTGGTCCCGGCCAGATCCTCTTCGGCCTGATCGTGCTGCTGGCATGTCTGACCACCGCGGTCGGCCTGATCGCCGCCACCAGTGAGTTCTTCGAGACCATTCTGCCGGGTGTCCACTACAAGGTCTGGGCGATCGTCTTCGCCCTGGGCTCTTTCGCGCTGGCGACCCTCGGGCTGGACACCGTCCTCGCCATCGCCGCCCCGGTGATCGGATTCCTCTACCCCTCCGCGATCACGCTGATCTTCCTCAGCCTGATCCAGCCGATGGTGGCCCGCAAGCTCCACTTCCACTGGACCTTCCTGCTCGGCGTCTGGGTCGCCGTGGCCTGGGCCGCGCTGATGACCTTCAATAGCCTCGGCTGGGGCGCCAGCCTCATTGACCCGCTGATCTCCTGGTCCCCGTTGCACGCCGTCGATATGGGCTGGGTGCTGCCCACCGTCATCGCCTCGCTCATCGGCGTGCTTATCGACGTCGCGAAGCCCACCCCGGCAACCGCGACCCTCGCCGGAAAGGCGAGCCCGGCGCCGGCGGAGGCTTAAGTTCCAGGTTCCACGGAATATTTCCGCCTCCGGAACAGTTGGGGTCTATGACCATAATTGTCTCCGGAAGGTGGATTTTCTTGTCTGTCCCGCTCTCACTGATTGATTTCTGCACCATCTACCCCGGGGAAAACGCCGCCCAGAGCTTCGCCCGTTCCGTGACTCTGGCACAGCGCGCGGAACAGCTCGGTTATTCGCGTATCTGGTACTCCGAGCACCACAACATGAAGACCATCGCGTCCTCGGTGCCTTCGGTGTTGATTGCCCATGTTGGTGCCCAAACTGAAAAGATCCGGCTGGGAGCTGGCGGCGTGATGCTGCCCAACCACTCCCCCTACGCCATCGCCGAACAGTACGGCATGCTCGCCGAGATGTACCCGGACCGCATCGACCTGGGTCTGGGCCGCGCACCGGGCACCGATATGAACACCCTCCGGGCACTGCGCCGGGATCCTTCCTCCTCGGAGAACTTCCCCCAGGATGTGGTTGAACTCAATGGCTACCTGAGCGGAAAATCCCGGATTCTCGGAGTCAATGCGATCCCCGGTGCCAACACCAATGTGCCGCTCTATATCCTCGGCTCATCCTCCTTCGGGGCCGCCCTGGCCGCCGAACTCGGGTTGCCCTATTCCTTCGCCTCCCACTTCGCCCCGCAACACCTCCAGGAGGCGGTGACCCTCTACCGGGAGAACTTCAAACCCTCCGAAGTGCTCTCGGAGCCCTACGTCATCGCCGCAGTCAACGTCACCGCCTCGGATTCCCAGGAGGACGCCGAACGACAGGTCGAAGGGGTCCACCGTGAGCGGGTGCGTTCCATGGCCGGCCGTGGCCGCCACCTGAGCGAGGAGCAGCTGGACACGATCATCAACTCCCATTCCGGCCAGCAGATCCTGTCTATGCTGCACTATCACGCAGTGGGAACCAGGGATGACATCCGCGCCCGGCTCGAGCAGTTCGCGGAAGTCGCCCGGGCCGATGAACTGATGATCTCGCTGCAGGGCACCACCCATGATGAGACACTGCGGTCCATGGAGATCCTGGCGCAGGCCTGGGACCTGGACCCCGCCAGCATTCCGGCCAAGTAGCACCACCGGAAGACTGACACACCCCAACGCATGACTGAGCCCCCTCCAGGAAATTCTTCTCGAGGGGGCTTCAAGCTTGCTTCGAATCAGTATCGGGGTGTTACAACGCCCCGAGCTTATCTATGTGAACTTCATTGCGATGCGCCTTAATCAGTTCCGCCAGCTCAAAGGGCCGGGGAGTGACATCATCGGGGAGCCGTACTGAATAGGGTGCCACTGCCTTCCGGGATTGCTGGACCCGCTCCTGGACATATACCGGCAGCAAGGTGACGTAGGTGCCGCCCTTGGACCAGAGTTGGACGGTGCCCAGCTCATCCATGGGGAAACTGACCCCACTGTGCCGGATTCGCACCTGCTCATCAATCTGCAGAATCGGCCGCGATCGACGGTAGAGGACCACTACCAGCGAGATCACCGCCGCAATGATTCCCAGCGCCGGTGCCAGTGCGGCGAGGGCATAGGCATTCTGCCAGAATTCGGTGCTCTGACGGGAACGCTCGGACAGCAGTCCGTAGAGGATCGGGCTGAGCAACACCACAAAAATAATACAGCTGGGCACCGCGCGGGAGCGGGCCAGAGCTCCGGCGCGCCGGCGCACCGTGATCGAGTTTTTCGTGGTCATTGTGGCTCGATTCTAGGAGACAGCCTGAAGTTATGGGAACTGCAGCGCCGGGGACGGGAATCTATCCCGATGCCCCTCAGCCCAGCAGTACTGAGATGATCACCAATACCGGGAAGGAGGCGAGGGTGGACACCAGCCCAGCATCCCGCGCCAGGTTCTCTGCGGTCCGGAAGCGCATCGCATAGGCATTGACGTTCTGGGCGGTGGGCAGCGCCCCCAGTACCACTGCAGTCATCAGCGCGTGCCCGGTCATGCCGAAGACGTAGTGCGCCAATAGACCGGCGATGATCGGCATGAGGATCACCTTGAAGGCCGAGGCCAGCAGGGCGTCCCGGGCCCCCTCCTTGAGGACTGGAGCGCCCGCCAGCGACATGCCGAAGACCAGGAGCGCCAGCGGAACCGAGGCCCCGGCGAGAATCCCCACCGGCTCCGAGATCACGCTGGGCACCGGGATGGTGAAGAAGGAGATGAGCATGCCGAACACCGCGGCGATGACCATGGGGTTGCTCAAGGGAGAGACGACCAGGTTGCGCAGCAGACTTGACTGCTTCGAGGAATTCACGGTGTCAAGCACGGTCAGGGTGATCGGGGCGTAGAAGGCGACCTGGAAGAGAATCACCGGAACGACGGCGGTGGCGTCACCGAGCACGTAGACCGCCAGCGGGATACCGAGATTTCCGGCATTGGCATAGGAAGAGGCCAACATGCCGATCAGACTGTCGGCGGTGCTTCGACGCAGCAGCGTGCGACACAGCAAGAAGAAGAGGAAGCCGGTGAGCAGGGCGGAGAGCACGATCACCAGAAAGTTCGTGGAGAAGATATCCGCCGGATCGGTGACGATCAACCGGTCGAAGAGCAGGGCCGGGGTAGCCACCAGGTAGATCAGGGAGGCCAGCGCCTGGCGCCCGTCCTTGCCCAGGCTATTTCGACGGCCGAGTACATATCCGACGGATACGACGATGAATACGACCGTGAAGCCGACGAGTACCTGTTGCATGAGTGGTTATTCTTCCACGCTGGCGTTCCGGAGGATGGTCGAGCCTGCTTTCTGGCCCCAGTGCCGCGCTCCCCCGCCGCGGGTGCCGGGCCGACGCGGCATCGATAAACGCCCGCAGTGAGCGGCTGGTGAACAACCTGCTCCGGCCATGGCCTCGGATGTGGGATACTTCGAGCATGGCGGAAAATTCGGAGCTAACGCTGACGGATCAGGTCATGGCCTACGTCCGCACGGCGGTGTCCACCGGGGAGATCGTGACCGGGGCCTGGTACAGCATCCCCCAGCTCAGCGAGGTGCTGGGTTTCTCCCGCACCCCGGTCCGGGATGGCCTGCTGCGGCTGGAGGAAGCGGGCCTGCTGGTATTCACCGCGAACCGGGGCTTTCAGATCGTGGCTAATTCCCCGGAGGATATCGCCGAGATCTATGCGCTACGCCTCGGTATCGAGGTTCCCGCCGCCTGCCGGGCGGCGCAGCAGCACACCCCGGAGGACCTGGTGGAGGCAGAACGCCTGGCGGAACTGATGGCCGGGGCAGCCGATACCGCAGATCAGGATGCCTTCTTCAAACATGAGCGCGCCCTGCACGCCCTGATTCTGCGCACCGGGCACAGCGGACGCGGCGCCAAACTCGTGGAACAACTCCGCCCGCACACCCGGTTGATCGGGCGCAGTGTCATCGGGCCAGTCCGTTCCCGGCACGACATCCTCGCCGAATTCGATGTGCTTCTCGACGCCCTGCGCAGGCGGGACCCGGGGGCTACCGGTGCGGCCATGCGCACCCATCTCACCCTCACCGGTCAGGAACTGCTGGCGCAGGCGGTTGAGCTGAGCAACACAGACGCCGAACCGGCGCAGATCTGGAAGACCTACGCTGGCGGGCTCTGACACGTACTTTATTGCTGGATGCGTACCAGGGTGCGCAGTCCCGCATGCGGGTTGCTGAACTCCTCCGCCAGCTGTGCCAGGGGAATCGGACCGCTGAGAATCTTCTCCCAGGGCAGCTCGACCTCGGCGAGGAAATCCACGGCCTCCTGCAGATGACGGGGCTCATAATTGTGCACCCCGGTCAGGGTCCGCCAACCCCGGACCAGCCACTCCGGGTTGACGGCGATGTCATCACCGGGAGCGACACTGCCGGCCAGCACTGCGGTGCCGCCGATCGCCAGTGCATCGACACAGGTCCGGACTCCGGCGGTGACCCCGGAAAATTCCAGGGCGATGTCCACCTCACCGGTGCCCTCCCAGTCCTTCGCCCCGAGCTCGGCGGCCAAGGCGGCACGCTCCGGGGTCGGATCAAAGGTGAGGACTTCAGCGGCACCCCGGTTGAGGGCAGCAGCAGCGGCGACGAGTCCGAGCATGCCCAGACCATTGACCAGCACCGTGCGGCCGTTCAGGTCACCAGCAGCTTCCAGGGTCGCCATCACGGTGGCCACCGAACACCCGGCGATCGAGGCGACCTCATCCGAGATCTGCTCCGGGACGGACGCCACGGTCACGCCCTTGGGGAGCAGGATGTGGGAGGCATAGGTGCCTGACAGCGGCCAGTCACTTTCATAGGACTCATGTCCGACCTTGGTTACCTGGGAGCATTTCGCACTCAGGCCACGGCGACAGTTCTCGCATTCCCCACAGATCGCGGTCACGCTGAACACCACCCGCTGCCCCAACCCGGGGCCGGCGACGATCTCGCCGACGCCCTCATGGCCCAGGATGGAGGGGCAAGCCCCGGAACGACGCCCGGAGACGGTGTGTCGATCCGAGCCGCACACTGCCGCAACACTCATCTTCACCAGCCGATCACCCTCCGCCAGTTCCGGCAGCGGGATCTCGACGGATTCAAAGGTATTCCCGCCGGTCCAGACCTGGGCGTTGACCTGCGACAACCTAAATACCCCGCTTCTTCATTTCGGCGGGCAGCACGGCCACGGAATCAACCACGATGTGGGCGCCCTCGGACTCAAAGTCAGCTTCGGTCAGGTGACCGGTGAGCACCCCCACCGAGGTGACGCTGGCCCGCAAAGCGGACTGGACATCAGCGGAAGTGTCACCGACGCTGATGACCTTGGCCGGATCATCAATCTCGAGATCAGCCATGACCAGCTGAATCAGATCAGGTGCCGGGCGGCCATCGGCGACCTCATCACCGGCGCGGGAAGCATCGAGGTTGCCACCGACTTTCCAGCCCATGGCCTCAAGGATCAGGTCAGTGATCTCACGGGAGAAACCGGTGGTCAGGCCAACCTTGATGCCTTCGGCACGCAGCGTTGCCAGCGCCTCCTCGATACCGGGCAGCGGCAGCGGGGGGTTCTCGGTGTAGGTGCGGCGCAGTTCCTCACGGAACCAGTCCCAGGCACTGTTGTGAATTTCCTCGGTGTGCTCAATGCCGCCGATTTCGAGCAGCTTGCCGATGGCATAGAACTTCTCAGTTCCCATGAACTGCTGGAACTGCTCATCGGTGTATTTTGCGCCCTCCCGCTCGGTGGCCTCGCGCAGCACGCGGTAAACCTCGTCACGGTCATTGACGGTGGTGCCGGCCATGTCGAAGACAGCAAGTTCAATCACAGGTTTTCTCCTTGAGGTAGTACGGGGAATGAAGGTTCTTAGCGGACGACCCGGCGCAGCCACATGGACAGCGCCTCGACGATCAGGACCACTGCGACCATGAGGATCAGAACCATCATGACCACGTCGAACTGGTTGATACGGGAGGCGTTGAGCAGCAGGAAGCCCACGCCACCGGCACCGACGACACCGAGCAGGGTCGCGGAGCGGATGTTGTTGTCCAGCAGATACATGGTGTGGGCGACAAAGGCCGGGGCAGCCTGGCGGATGGTCGCGGAGAAGAACACCTGCGGTTCACTCGCACCGGCGGCCCGCATCGCCTCCTGGACCTCAACATCGGTCTCTTCGAGGGAGTCGGCGATCAGCTTGGAGAGCAGACCGACCGCGCCCACGGAAAGCGCCAACGTACCGGCCACGCCACCGAGTCCCGAGATCACCACGAAGATGATGGCCAGGATCAGCTCGGGGATACCGCGGACAATCACGATGATCACGCGGAAGGTCTGGTAGACGAACTTGTTCGCCACCACATTGCGGGCCGCCAGGATACCGATCGGCAGGGCAATGACCCCACCGATCAGAGTGGCGGCAAAGGAGATCTGCATGGTGATCAGCAGCTGCTCGAGCATGTTCTCCAAGGAGCCTCCGGTGGAGGGCGGGAAGAACAGTGCCAGGGTTGCCGGAAGATCAAGCAGACCGGTCCAGAGGTCGGTCCAGGAGATGTCGACCCGCCAGGTGGCGGCAATGGTCAGCACAACGATCAGACCGACGGCGAAGAAGCGTCGGAAACGCTCGATGCTCCACGGCGGGGTGAGCTTGACGTCGTTGACGCCCGGCTCACGGCCCTTGTTGAACGCGCGGTCAACCCAGGTGCCGCCGGTGATGCCACCGCCGGCTTTGCTCATCAGCGCAGCGCGGATGGAACCGGAGATCAGCTCGATGATGATGCACAGTGCCAGGACGATCAGTGCGAGCGCCATACCGCGCTGATAGTTCAGGACCCGGAGGGAATCGGCGATGGCCAGACCGATACCGCCCACACCGACATAGCCCAACAGCACCGAGGTGCGCAGGTTGATGTCGAATCGGTGCAGCGCCGTGGCGATGAGCTGCGGCATCAGCTTCTGCGGGATGGCGGTGAGGATCTGCTGGCCGCGGCTGGCACCCGCAGATTCGATGGACTCGCGGGGGCCGTCATCAAGTTCTTCGATGGCGTCGGCGTAGAGCTTGGCCACCATGCCCACCGAGTGGATGCCCATGGCGATGATGCCGGCGGTCGGCCCCAGGCCGAACATGCGCAGGAAGATGATCGCCAGGACCAGGTCCGGAATGGCACGGCAGAGCACGGTGATCGCGCGGGCCACCCACTGGGCGACCTTGCCCGAGGAGGTGGTCCTCGCGGCGAAGAGTGCGGTGGGGACCGAGAGGATCACCGAGAGCAATGTCGCCAGGAAAACGATCGCGAGAGTCTCAAACACCAGGGATAAGGTCTCCCCGATCGGCGGGAAATCCAGGGGGAACATCGCGCTGACAAAGCTGACGGCGTTGCCGAAGGAATCGACGATGGTGCCGATATTGATGCCGAGGGCATTGATCGACCAGACACCGGCGATGATCAGTACCACCATGACGCCGGTTGCGGCCATGGCGCCGACCGAGGGCAGGGGTTTTACCGGTGGTACCACCGGGCTACCGGGGCGCTGAGCAAGGGTGGTCATCAGTGCACCCCTGCGTCATTCACGGAGTTTTGGGCGACACTCTCCGCAGTGGCGGGCTCATCGAGATCCATGCCGGAGACGCTGGAGTAGATCTCGGAGGCCTGGGCGGCAGAGAGTCCTTCGGTGGACTGATCAAGCACGACCTTGCCGCTGCGCAAGCCGATGATCCGGTCCGCGAAGTCGATGGCGAGCTGGACCTGGTGCAGGGAGCTGATCACGGTGAGGTTGTCCTCCTGCGAGATCTGCCGGAGCAGGTTGATCACGTCCAGGGAGGAGACCGGGTCAAGTGAGGCAACCGGCTCATCGGCGAGCAGCACCTTGGGGTGCTGCATCAGTGCGCGGGCGATGGCCACCCGCTGTTGCTGACCACCGGAGAGGGTGTCGGCACGCTGGTAGGCGCGGTCCGCCAGACCGACGCGGTCCAGCTTCTCCAGGGCCTCCTTACGCACGGACTTCGGGTACATCATCAGGGAGATACGCGGGCCCTTGAGCGCACCGAGCTGGCCGGTGCAGACGTTCTCGAGCACGGACATCGGACCGACGAGGTTGAAGCTCTGGAAGATCACGCCGATATCGCGACGCAGGTGGCGCATGCCCTTCTTGCTGAGGCCGCCGACATCCTCACCGAGGACCCGGACGGTGCCGGAGCTCGGGGTGTGGAGGCCGTTGATGTGGCGGAGCATGGTGGACTTGCCGGAGCCGGACAGACCCAGCAGCACGGTGATGCCGCCGGTCTTGAAACCGACGTTGACATCGTCAAGGCCGAGAACGCCACCGCCGAAATCCTTGGTCACGTGTTCAAGCTGGACTGCGTAAATCTGATCGATCTCTCGCTGAAGTTCAGGGGTATTAGTGGTGTCGCTCATGTTGTTTCCCTATCCCACGTTCTGGCAAGCGTCTGCCTTGGTGATTTCGCAGACCTCGCGGATGGCGTCAAAGTCGGTGTCATCGACCTGCAGGAAGCCGTACTGGATTTCCTCGGGCAGGGAGCACTCTTCCTCGGAGGCGCAGATGCCGGCCTCAACCAGTGCCGGGACGTTGGCCTTCTCCCGGATGATGGTGGTGATCTGCTCAGCGAGCTCCGCGTCGAGGGAGCCATGGTTGACGGTGATCGGGTCCTCGGTGATCGGCTCGGACTCCCAGACGGAGACCAGGGAACCCGGCTCAATCTGACCGGAGGTCTCCAAGGTCTTCAGCATGGTGTCATGGGCGAAGGCGATGTCGCAGGTCTCGGCGGACAGGGAGAGCAAGGAAGCATCGTGGCCACCGGCCAGGATCTGCTCAACGTCAGAGTCCATGTTGATGTCGGCTTCCATCAGGCCCTTGCTGGGGATCAGGAAACCGGAGGTCGAGGCAGCATCAACGAAGCAGACGGTCTTGTCCTTGACATCTTCCAGGCTCTTGATATCGGAGCCTTCGCGGACATAGGCCAGGGAGGTGTAGGCCGGAGCAACCGCGGGATCATCGGTCGGCGAGGCTACGGCCTCCATGTCAATGCCGGAGTCCTTACCGATGACGTAGGCGAAGGGGCCGAAGGAGGCGACGTCGATCTGACCGGCACGCATGCCCTCGATCACGGCAGCGTAGTCGGAGGCGTTCTGGAACTCGACCTCACGGCCGGTCTCCTGGGCGATCAGCTTGGTGATGTTCTCGAAAGAGGTCTCCAGGGTGGCTGCAGACTCGGAGGGCACCGAAGCGAAGGTGATGGGATCCTCTCCGCTGGAGGAGCCACAGGCTGCGAGGAAGGGCAGCGTCATGGCGGCCACAGCGGCGACGCGGCTGGCGCGGGAGTTGAGGATGGTGGACAGCTTCATGGGAGAAGGCCTTTCGAAAGGTACGGGGAGAGGAGGTCGGAGCTGAGTTGCGCAGGAATTCCTGCGGATGCCGGTCAAAGCGGATTGTCCGGAAATTAGAGGGTCAATCCCGAGGGCAGTCAATCACGAGGTAGGTCAGCCCGCTTTAAAGATCATCGGACACAAAACATCAGTTGTCTATACAAGTTTCAAGAGTTCATTTTCCGGCCACCCGGATGCCACTCCTGGTATCTACGAGGTTTAAAAAGCTAGAAATCGAAGCTTTCACCCTCGAGGATCAGGCGGGCAATCCCGAAGGAGAGAGTCATCCCGATGCCCGAAGTCACTACTGCGACAGTGGTCTTCGCATCGGGACGCTCCAGCACCAGGTTCCGGCTCGCACTGTCGGCATAGCGGCCGAGCCAGCGCTGCTTGACCACCGGCTGCGCAATGCCCAGATATGCGGTGGCCCGGCCCAGGAGCAGCTGGGCCACCCGCTCATCAATAAAAGGTTCCGGACTCCTGTCATAGGAGTGGGAATCGCCGATGAGCAGACCGCCCGGAATGTCGGTGACCATGAGGTTCGCGATACATTCGACCAGCTCAGGCTCCCGCTCGGCGAGATCCTCCCGCAGCGCCACCGCCCCCGGCATCGCAGCGCAACCGTCATAGCGGGCCAGGGAGGTTCCGGTGAGCATCGCCATGCCGGTGGGCACATGGGCCGGCTTCTCGATCAGCGACATCACCAGGGTGCAGATCCGCACCTCATTCTCATCGGCCAGTTCAGGAAAGAGCGCGCCGAGATTATATCCCGGGCACACCACGACCTCGGCAGCCCGGAACTCACCCCGATTGGTGTCCACCAGGCCATCGGCAACCTTGGTGACCTGGGTGTTCCAGCTGAACTCCACCCCACGGGCTGCCAGCCATTCCGCGAGCCGGGGTGCCGCCTCCCGGGGGTTGACGCGCATATCCCGCGGCAGGAAGGCACCGCCGATCGCCTTAAGATCCGGATTACCCAGCGCCGCGGCAACCTCGGAGCCCGCCATCAGCTGCACTTGGGCCGCACCGCGGTGCTCCTCAAATTCCCTGAGGACCTGCAGCTCCGCCTCGGACATGGCCGGCACGTAGGTGCCGGTCTCCGCCGCCCAGAGGCCGGTTTCCGCCGCCGCCTTCAACCAGCCCTCCCGGGCCAGTTCAGCCACCGGCTGGACGAGGTCCGACTGGCCGGTAAAGCAGGCGTGCCCGAAGTTTTGGATGGAGGAGCCGACCGGACGGTCGGAGCGGTCAATTACATGTACAGCTCTCCCCTGCTCGTGAGCAAGGAAGGCCGTCGCCAGGCCGAGGATTCCGGACCCTACGACGATGAGATCTCTGGTTGCCATGGCACCATCATGGACCCCGCAACCGCCCGGAACAAAATTTGTATGTACAAGTTTCCCATTTGTTCACCTAAGTTTAATTCACCGTAAACTCGCAGCTCGGGAGGGGGTATGAGGATTGTGGCGGCAATGGTTCGGCTGCCTGACCGTTAGCTGATTAGTTGCCAGGTAGAATTAGTTAAGGATCAATAGCCCACACATTCGTATTCCCACCCCAACCGAGAGCCCCCGCCGTGAACTTGAGTGCACCTCGCCAGCAGCATGAGATGATTGCCCATTACCTGCGCTCAGCGATCCAGCAGGGAACCTTCAAGACCGGCGACGCCCTCCCCTCCGAGTCCGAGTTGACCCGCCAATTCGACACCTCACGGGGTCCTGTCCGACAGGCGATGGCCACCCTGCGATCCGAGGGCCTGATCTCCTCCGGCCGCGGCCGGCGCTCAGTGGTACTGGACGATGTCTCCACCCAGTCCTTCGATGATGTGATCTCCTTCAGTCAGTGGTGCCAGAACTCCGGCATCAAGCCCGGCCAACGAACCCAGTGGGTGGCCCGTCGCCCGGCAGAGACCTCGATGGCGGCCAGCCTCGACATCCCCGATGGCGCCCCCGTCGTTTCGGTGCTGCGACTCCGACTGATGGATGAGGTGCCGGCGATGGTGGAACGGTTGAATTACCCTCTCGAGGTAGGCCGCCATGTCCTGGCCTTTGACACCGATTCCGGGTCGATCTACCAGGAGCTCCTGGAGAACGGGATCGACATCAACCATGCCAGCCGCACGATCGATGCCATCGGGGCCACTACCGAGGACGCCACACTCCTGGAGGTTCCCACCGGTACTCCCCTGCTGCGGGTCCGTCGCCGCGCCTTCACCCTGGAGGGCACCCCCATTGAATCCTCGGATGACCGCTATCTCCCCACCAAGGCCAGCTTCACCATGAACTCCACCAGGGAGATTCCCAGCCCGCTATCCATGGTTACCTCCGAGGGACGTGATTTCTGAGGAACCTCTTAGTTGTTCTGCCATTTCCACCTAGGCTGAGCAGCTATCATCTGACCATGAGTGTGCACGTGTGCAACTTGTCCAGTTAGGTTGACTGCCAGGATGGGCAGGATTCAGGGAAGGAAATATGGTGGCCGCATCGGCAAAAACCCAGCACAATGTCGAGATCGCAGATTATCTGCGCCGCGAGATCATGGCGGGTGCGCTCACCACCGGCGATCCCCTCCCCACCGAAGCTGAACTCTGTCGGCGTTTCACTTCTTCCCGCGGCCCGGTGCGGCAGGCGATGGCGGCCCTGCGCGCCGAGGGGCTGGTCTCCTCCGGCCGGGGTCGCCGTTCCGTTGTCCTCGACCGGGTTCCCTCCCAATCCTTTGACGGTGTTCTCTCCTTTACTGAATGGAGTCGTGGCGTCGGCATCACCCCGGGCCAGCAGACTCTGCTGGTGATTAAGCAACCAGCGGCGGCCGCAGTCGCGGCAGCCCTGGAGATACCTGCAGACTCACCGGTTGTGCTGGTCAAACGTCTCCGTTTGATGAACGGGCAGCCGGCCATGGTGGAGCGGCTGCGCTATCCGCTGGAGATCGGCCGCCACATTCTTGATTTTGACCCGGACTCCGGGTCCCTCTACCAGCGGTTGATCGACTGTGGGGTGGATATCAGCCGGGCCACCCGAGTCCTGGATGCCATCGGGGCAAGTTCAGAGGATGCCGCACTGCTCGGGGTGGCTGACGGCAGCCCGCTGCTCCGGGTTCGGCGTCGGGCCTTCACCGGTGAGGGGGTTCCGGTGGAAGTTTCCGATGACCATTATCTGCCGAATATGGCTAATTTCACCCTGAACTCCACCCGCGGCACACCCACTCCCCTGACGATGCGCTCCGGGGAATGATCCTAGGCACCCCGGAACTGCACCCCCGATGTTCGGGACACCGAGTTCCCGAGTTCGGGCTGGGGCGCTAGCCTGCTTCTATGAGCACAAGGACACACCGACTGGGTGGTTCACTGGTGGCGGTATTCAGCATCATCGCGCTGACCGCCTGCAACGCCGGATCGACGGCGACGTCGATAGGCCGTATCAGTGGACCGGACACCATTGTCGTCGGCACCACCTCTGCCCCGGCTTCCCTGGATTTCACCACCACCGGCGGTGCCGCCATCCCGCAGGCGCTCATGTCGAATGTTTATGAGGGCCTGGTCCGCATTAATTCCACGGGTGAGATTGAGCCCTGGCTCGCCAGCTCCTGGACGGTTTCCGAGGATGGCCGGGAGTACACCTTCCAGCTGCGCGAAAACGTTCACTTCTCCAACGGCGATGAGTTCAACGCCGAGACCGCCAAGTTCTCCATCGACCACGTGAAGAACGGGTGGAGCAACGGTCTTTCCGCCCAGATGGAGGTCGTCGCCGGGGCGGAGGTGCTGGGCACGCACCTCCTCAAGGTCATTCTCGCTGAGCCGAGTAATAACTGGCTGTGGTCCATGGGCACCCTGATCGGGGCGATGATGACCCCGTCTGGCCTCGCTACCCTCGCAGATGATCCGGTGGGCACCGGCCCCTATCGCGTCGCACACTGGGCGGTGGGTGAATCCATCACCTTCCAGGCCAACCCCTCTTATTGGGGAACGCAGCCGGAGTCCGAGACCGCGGCCATCCGCTACTTCTCCGATGCCACCGCCACCACCAATGCCCTGCAATCCGGGGATGTGGATGTGGTGTGGGCGATGTCCGCCCCGGAACTGCTGGACAACCTGCCCGAAAAGTACCGGGTCGAGGTGGGCACCACCAATGGAGAGCTGCTGCTGAGCATGAACAACCAGGCCGCCCCCTTTGATGATCCGCGGGTACGCCAGGCGGTGATGTATGGCGTGGACCGCCAGGCGATCATCGACCTGGTCTACGAGGGTCACGGGACCGATACCGGTGGCGCCCCGGTCCCGCCGACTGATCCCTGGTTCACCGGTGAAAACTTCTATCCGCATGACCCGGCGCGTGCCCGGGAGCTGCTGGCCGAGGCCGGCATCGACGGGAGCAACAACAAGCTCAGCATCTCGGTCCCCTCGCTGCCCTATGCCGAAGCCACCGCTGAGGTGCTCTACTCCCAGCTGCGTGATATCGGTTTCGATGTCACCCTGAGATCTACCGAGTTCCCGGCCGTCTGGCTAGCCGAGGTGATGGGCGACCGGAACTACCAGATGTCCCTGATCGCCCACGTTGAGGCCCGGGATATTCCGGTCCTCTTCGGGAACCCGGACTACTACCTCGGCTTCGACTCCGCCCAGGTCCGCGATTCGCTCGCCGCCGCAGCCAGCGGCCCCCTCGCGGCACAGCGCAGTCACATGAGAGCAGCCGTCGCGGTGATCATGGCTGAGGCCGGAGCGGATACCCTGCTCAATGTCCCCAATATCGTGCTCAGCGCGCCCGGGGTCACCGGTGTGGAACCTGATGTGGTCACTGATGCCCTGCCGCTGGCAGGTATTTCGAAGCAGGAGGAGTAGATGAGCCTGATTATCCGTCATCTGGCCAGATTCGCCATCACCCTCTTCATCGCCAGCCTTCTCATTTTCGCGCTGATGCGAGCTATCCCGGGTGACCCGGCCCAGATCGCTTTGGGCATCAATGCCACCCCGGCGGCGGTGGCCGCCCTGTCCGCCCAGCTGGGTACCGACCGCTCCCTGATCTCCCAGTACTTCTCCTGGATCGGGGGGATCCTCCGCGGGGACTTCGGTACTTCCTTGACCAGTCGGGCCGATATCTCCCCGCTGATCATCGACCGTGCCCAGGTCAGTCTCATCCTCTGTGGCTGCGCCATGGTGGCTTCCCTGCTCATCGCGGTACCACTGGGTGTTTGGGCTGCCCGGCGGGCCCGCCACGCCGATGGTCTCCTGATCACCGCGGGCAGCCAGGTCGGCATCGCCATCCCCAGCTTCCTGGCCGGGGTGCTGCTGGTCGCCGTTTTCGCGGTACAGCTGGGTTGGTTGCCAGCGAATGGTTGGGTGCCACCCGGCGCGGATTTCGGGGAATTCCTGAGAAGGTTGATCCTCCCGGTGATTGCGCTGACCGCGGTACAGGCGGCAATTCTGACCCGCTATATGAGATCCGCGATCCTCGAGGTGATGAATGAGGATTATCTGCGCACCGCCCGGGCCAAGGGGATGTCGGTGGCCCAGGCCCTGCGGGTACATGGGTTGCGCAATGCCGCGCTGCCGGTGTTGACCGTGTCCGGGCTGCAGTTGACGAGCCTGATCGTCGGCGCGGTGGTCATCGAGCAGGTCTTCACTCTGCCCGGACTGGGTTCAATGCTGCTGGATGCGGTGGGAACCCGTGATCTGGTCACGGTGCAGAGCATCGTCATGCTGCTGGTGCTGTTCACTCTGACGGTCAACCTGATCATCGACCTCAGCTACTCCCTGTTGGATCCCCGGATCAGTGCCACTGCGGACACTCCCCGGAGGGCTGATCGATGAACTTGTTCAAACGGATGCCCGGGACCGGACAGGTCGGTCTGGCGCTGGTGGCCCTGGTGGTGCTGGCGGCACTGCTCTCCTTGATCTGGACCCCACATGATCCGGTCCATGTCTCACCCGGGCACCGCCTGGCCGGCCCCTCCTTGGAGCACCTCCTGGGTACCGACCGTTTTGGGCGGGACGTCTTCTCCCAGATTCTGGCCGGCTCCCAGATCACGCTGCTTGTGGGACTGGTGGCGGTCGGGATCTCCGCGCTGGTGGGCACTCCCCTGGGTATCTGGGCGGGCATGCGCCGCGGCTGGGTGGAAGCCTTCCTCATGCGTGGCTCGGACCTGTTGTTGGCCTTCCCGGCGCTGTTGCTGGCGATTGTCGCCGGCGCCGTGTTCGGGGCGTCGACCGTCACCGCGATGGTCGCCATCGGTATCGCCGGCATCCCTGCCTTCGCCCGCGTCGCGCGCTCCGGGACGTTGCAGGTGATGACGCGGGACTATATCGCGGCCTCGCGAAGCGCCGGGCGGCCGAGCCGGGAAATTGCTCGCCGTCATGTGCTGCCCAATATTGTCGGCCTGCTCATTGTGCAGGCCTCGGTGGCCTTCGCCCTGGCGATCCTCGCCGAAGCGGCACTGAGCTTCCTCGGCCTGGGTACTCCCCCGCCGGAGCCTTCCTGGGGCCGGATGCTGCAGAGCGCGCAATCCTCGCTCGGCTCCGCCCCGCAGCTTGCCCTGTGGCCCGGGTTGTCCATCGCGGTCACCGTGCTCGGTTTCAATTTGCTTGGCGACGGCCTACGCGATGCGCTGGATCCGAAAGAAAGGCGGGGCTGATGCTCAAGGTCAAAAATCTCTCCATCAATGGACTGGTGGACCAGGTCTCCTTCGAGATCGCGCCGAGTGAGCGAATCGGCTTGATCGGGGAGTCCGGCTCCGGTAAATCCCTGACCGCGCTGGCCATCATGGGACTGCTGCCGCGGGAGCTCAGCGCTTCCGGACTGGTGGAATTTCAGGGACGCAACCTACTCGAGCTGCGGGACCGGCAACTGCGTCAGATCCGGGGTGCCAGGATCGCGATGGTGTTCCAGGAACCGATGACCGCCCTGGATCCGTTGATGCGGGTCGGGCGGCAGGTGGCGGACATGATGCGGGTGCACGGCAGCTCCCGGGATCACGCGCAGCAGCGCACCCGGGAATTATTCGCGGACGTGGGACTGGCCGCGAGCAAACTCAGCTCCTTCCCCCACCAGCTCTCCGGCGGGCAGCGCCAGCGGGTGCTCATCGCCATGGCCCTGGCCAATGACCCGGATCTGCTGATCTGCGATGAACCCACCACCGCACTCGATGTGACGGTGCAGCGCCAGATCCTGGAGCTGATTTCCGAGTTGGTGGAACGCCGCGGCATCAGCCTGCTCTTCATCACCCATGACCTTGGCGTGATCAGCCAGATCAGTGAAAAGGTGGTGGTGCTCAAGGGTGGTCATGTGGTGGAAACCGGGCCGACGGCAGCGGTGCTCGCCGCCCCTCGGCACGAGTACACCGCAGCCCTGGTAGAAGCCTATAAACCCGGCGAGAGCTTCCCCCGCACCACTCCGGGGGAGCCGATCATCACCGCGGTTGCGCTGACCCGGGAATACCGGGACACGGCCGCGCTTGTCGACGTCTCGCTGACCGTCCGCCGCGGGGAAAGGCTGGGTGTGGTCGGTGGTTCCGGTTCGGGAAAGACCACACTGATGAAGCTGATCGCCGGGCTCGACCAGCCGACCTCCGGATCCGTGACCGTCACCGCTGGTACTCAACTGGTGTTCCAGGATCCGATGTCCTCCCTGGATCCCCGGATGAAAATCTTCTCCTCCGTGGAGGAATCCCTGCTCAGCACCTCGATGAACAAGGCGGAGCGTGCCGCCCGGGTGCATGCGGTGCTCGCTGAGGTGGGCCTGCCCGCAGACTCGGCGCAGCGCTACCCGCACCAGTTCTCCGGGGGCCAGCGCCAGCGCATCTCGATCGCCCGGGCGCTGGCCCCCCGCCCGGAGATCCTGCTGGCCGATGAAGCCGTCTCCGCCCTCGATGCCACCGTCCGCGCCCAGATCCTGGCACTGCTGGATCAACTGGTGGATGAATACGGTCTGACGCTGGTGTTCATCTCCCACGATCTCTCCGTGGTGCGCCAGGTCTGCTCCACCGTGGTGGTGATGAACCAGGGCCGGGTGGTTGAAGAAGGTGATATTTCCACCGTGTGGGAGAAACCACAGCACCCCTACACCCGGGAGCTGCTGGCGGCGGTGTCGGTGCTGGACACCTAATCCGCGGGCTGGGCGCCGCCGGCGATCTGTTGCAGAGCCTGCAGATGTTCCTCGAAGGCACGGTGCCGGGAGATATAGCCGGCCGTCTAGACAAGGTGGCATCGCTCCGGCCCACCAGATCACGGAGCACCGCGAACTTCATCT
Organism: Corynebacterium sp. A21; assembly: GCF_052266655.1. NCBI lineage: Bacteria > Bacillati > Actinomycetota > Actinomycetes > Mycobacteriales > Corynebacteriaceae > Corynebacterium > Corynebacterium sp. A21. The sequence continues at coordinate 160,330 of NZ_JBQPQY010000001.1, read as the reverse complement.
CGCAGTCCAGCCCCTCCCCCGCAGTGGCTCCGGAGGTCTTCAGTGTGGTGCAGATCCGGAGTCGGTTGATGGGATGTGATGACAGGGTCGAGAGCAGCGGTGTTCAGCGGGAAGCCTCGCAGGACCTGGCGCCGTAGGAGGCCTCCGCCCCAGCCAGCAATCCGATCCAGCGTTGGTCCGCCCTAAAAAGCCGCCGCTATCCGATGTGGCGCCAGCGGCACTGATCCCACCACCTCATAGAGCGGCCCACCGCTTCGCCCGGCCCCCAGGGTGGACTGCATCAGGTCAATCTTCTCCACCGCAAAGCTCGGTCCGTGATAGACCGCCAGGGCGCGGACCACATCATCGAGCACCGGGTCCCAACCCCGCTGGCGGGCACGGTTCCGGGCGACGGTGAGATGGGCCCGCTGGCGGCTTCGCTCGCTCGGTTCCAGCAGGCAGTCTGCCATCAGGCGCTTCAGTATGGCAGTGTCACCGCCGACGCCGACCCAGAGGTTTTTACGGTTGAAGGAACCGGCGCCCTTGAGGGAGAGTTCCATGCTCTGGGAGCCGGCTGCAGCCATCGCCAGATGGCCGAGCAGGTCATCGACCGCGCCTTCCGGCTGCTCCCCGTAGAAGGCCATGGTCAGGTGCCACTGTTCCGGGTCAGTCCACCGGAGATCCGGCCCCAGGTCCTGGCGAATTGGGCGAAGTGCACCGAGCAGATGCTCACGGGCCTTCGTCGACGGTGAAATCGAGGCGAAGAGTCGCATACCCTCACAACCTACTGCGGTGGTGCCGAAACTGCCAGAGTTTAACCGGACTGCGTTGCTGAGAGCTCCCAGACCGCCATCATGTCCTTCTCATTGAGCTGGAGTCCGAAGGTCTGCCGGAGCACCTCCCCGAATCGTCCTGAGTCCGTGATCTCCTCCACGGTCTCCCCTGATATTCCCGCCGACGACGGCCCCACCGTGCGCAGACTCCGGCGGTTCAGGCTGTACCGGGTGCCCTCCCGCGTCGGCCGGGCCAGCACCGGGAACTGCGTGAACATCACCTGCGGGTTGGTGGAGACGAACCAGTTCGAGATCTCGATGTCCTGGGGCTGCGCGGCCACCGGATCAAAGCCGTAGACGTTGTGCCACACCCCGGCACCTGAGCGGCGTTGCAGCATCAAGGAGACATCGTGGGCCTGCATACACACCGCCAACACCTCCGAGGCCGCGACAATGCGGAATTCCCCCACCTGCGCCCCGACCTCCACCGGGAGGGTGGCGGTCGGGGTACCACCGCCGAAACCCGGATCAAATAGTCGCAGCCCACCGTCGACCACCACCAGAGTGGCATGGTGGGTCTTGCCGGAAGGCGTGGTCAGGGCAGGGTCCTGGTACACCCGTGCCAAGATGCCGAAACTGTGGAATCCCAGCTCGCGGAGCACCCGCTGGGAGAGCAGTGCATGTTCGTGGCAGTAGCCGCCCCGGGCGGCATCGAGCAGCTTCGCCGAAATATCATCCGGGTCCAGCGATACCCCGCGGCCGAGGAGGGGATCGAGATTCTCGAAGGGGATCACCCCGGCGTGGTGCGCCAGGAGATCGTCGAGCAGCTCCGCCTGCGCCGCGCCGGGCACGGGGGCGGGCATTCCCAGACGGGTGAAATAACGCTCCAGCAGACTCATGACACCAGTGTGCCAGTCAGATCTCGCCGACGTGGTCAAGGAATAGGTGCGGGGCACGGCGCTGCAGCTCCGCGGTGAAGATATGCAGGGGCGGACGCAACTGGTTGGGATAGCGGAAAGTGAAAGACTCCAGCTCCCGCGGGATCCGGTGGTTCCGGCTGAAGGCCGCCGCCAGCTTGGCTTTGGGATCCACCCGCGCTTCAGCGCCCCGCGGAATCAGCGTGAAGTTCACTGCCGAGGAGGTGCCCTCACCACCGGAATCCACCCAGCTCTGGATTCCGATGAAGTCCGTCAGATCGAATTCCTGGCCGGTGAAATCCCGGAAGTAGTGCCCCGCGAGACTGAAATGCGGACGCATCCGGACCTTCACCCAGTACTCAGCCCCCCAGAGAATCCCGAGGCTGATCAGCACCGGCACCAGGAGAGCAACCACCATGGAGACTCCGGTGGTCAGACTCCCGGCAAGGACCATGCCCAGGAAGAGCACCAGGCTGGCCGACAGACCTGACCCCAGCACAAAGCGTGAGGAGATCAGGGATCGCCGGGAATAGGAGGCCGTGAAGATGCCGGGATCACTCATCACCTTAATTCCGGACATCGAAACTTCCCTTGCGATGGAAGATCAGCTGCACCGGGTCACCGACCAGGGAGCCGAAGTCGGCGAGGAAATCGGCGATGGAGCCAATCAGTGCCTGCTCATCATTGAGGTGCAGGCCACGCGCACCCTTTCGGGAATCCAGGGTGCGGAAGGACAGTCGCGGCACCTCCAGCATTCCAGCGATGGCACGGGGCACCGCAAAGCCCTCCCCGGCAAGCATCTTCTCAGTGACGGTGACCGACACCCGATATTCCTCCCCCACCACCTCCACGCGCGGATCGGCGGCCGGGAGCCAGGTATCCCCCGATATGACGGCACGCCGGTGGACAAGCCCTTCCCGGAGGACAAAGTCCCCGGCAGAGGCGACGGTGCGCACGGCGGCGGAACGGAAGGGAGAAGTATCCATCAATTGCTGCAGGTTCACGCCGGTGCCCTCGGCACCATCCACCTGAGATGCCAGCCACTCCGGCAAGATCTGGGTGGTTTTTTCCATGTCTAATAGGCTAACCCGAAAATCGGCATTCTTCCTGCGAAAACAGATAGTTCATGCACTTGTCACACTCTTGACCTCCCCCGGCCACCCCGGGTGCCACTTACAACACAGGAACCCCGGCTGGGTGGCGCGAATACTCCGGCAAACCACTCCCCCACCAGCCACTATGCACGGTAGGGCACAATGTATGCAGCACTGTGACCCGGAATACTTGACTTCATACACCCAATGGCCTTAGGTTAAATCTACATGAACAGTGCAAACGATTGCACGATTGATCCACATGCTTACTCCACACCCTGCCGTGCTCTTCCCTGAGGTACTCATCTGACCGTTTTTCGGGAAGGCCACCCGAGACGGAAAGCTGCCCATCATGAACTTGCAACCCGCTTCCCCCAGGCGGACAAAACCACCCACGCTCAAGGAGGTGGCACAGTTGGCCGGCGTCTCCATAAGCACCACGTCCCGGGCGCTCGGTGGTCACCCCGCCATCACCGAGGCCACTGCAGCAAAAGTTCGGGCTGCGGCCACGGAACTGAGTTACCAGCCCAACGCCCAGGCCCGGGCACTGCGGGCATCACGGACCGCCACCATCGGGCTGACCATCCCCAGTGTGATCAACCCCTATTTCGCTGCCCTGGCCGCAGCCGTACAACACGCCGCCAGTGAAGCGAAACTTTCCACCATCCTCTTCAATTCCAATGAGGACCCGGCGGAACTGGCCACGGCACTCCGGGTCCTGGCCAGCCACCGGGTAGACGGCCTCCTCGTTGTCCCCCATGAGGAAAATACCGCCCAGTTGATGGAACTGCAGCGGATCGGTCTCCCGATAGTGCTGGTGGACCGTGATCTGCCGGACACCGGAATTCCTTCAGTCACCTCAGACCCCACGGTCGGGCTCACCGCCGCCGTCAATCACCTCAAGGAATGCGGGCATCTTCCCATCGGTTATCTCTCGGGGCCGATGTCCACCTCCACCGGCAGGCAGCGATGGGAAACCTTCCACGCTGCCTGCCAAGCCGCCGGACTTGAGAAACAGCCCGTCTACCACGGCGGATACCACCAGTCCGAGGGATATGAGGGAACGCGCCGACTATGGGAACAGGGCGTGCGGGCCATCATCGCCGGGGACTCAATGATGTCCATCGGGGCACTTGAGGCCTGCCATGACCTCGGGGTGCTGGTCGGTCGGGACATTGCACTGGTGGGTTTCGATGACCATCCGGTCTTCCGGCTCCAGGCCGCCCCGCTGACCATCATTGACCAGCACGTCTCTGAGATTGGCGCCCGGGCCTTCGGGGTCCTGCAGCAGCTGATTGCCGGGGGCACTCCCCCCACCTCGCTCCGGCTCCCCACTGAGCTGAAGATCCGGGCCTCCACCGAATGCCCGGCGGGACCGGCCGCCGAACCCCCCGAATCAACTGCGGTTCCTGAACCCGCCCGAACATTGGACAACTCCGTGCCCCACCTTCACACCACTCCTGCCGAGGATGAGAGAACCCTATGAGCCGGACCATGACCGCACCGGTACTGCAGCTCGATGGCGTCTCCAAGTCTTTTGGCCCCGTCACCGTCATCGACCACGTCAGCCTGGATGTCCGTCCCGGCCACGTGCAGGCTCTCCTCGGTGAAAACGGCGCCGGCAAATCCACGCTGATCAAGATGATGTCCGGTGTCTACCAGCCCGATGGCGGACGGATCCTGATCGATGGTTCCCCCACGGTCCTGCCCAACACCAGGACGGCCGAAGCCCACGGCATCGCCACCATCCACCAGGAACTCAATCTGGTTCCCACCATGTCCGTGGCCGAGAACGTGATGCTGGGGCGCACCCCGAAGCGTTTTGGTCTGGTCGATTACCGCGCGTTGCGTCGACAAGCCCGCGCGGCGCTCGACATCATCGGTGTCGATGTCTCCTTGGACGCCAAGATCAGCGAGCTCGGGATCGCCCGCCAACAGTTGGTCGAGATCGCCAAGGCACTGTCCATGGATGCCCGGGTACTCATCCTCGATGAGCCCACCGCCGCCTTGACCGGCCATGAGATCGAGCAACTGTTCACCGTCGTCGATGATCTCAAGGCCAAGGGGGTGGGGATGGTCTTCATCTCCCACCACCTCGATGAGATCGCCCGGATCGCGGACTCGGTCTCAGTGCTGCGTGACGGCAAGTTCATTGCGGAGGTGCCGGCCACCACCCCGGAGGAAGAGCTGGTCCGGCACATGGTCGGCCGCGATATCACCGACCAGTTTCCCCGCATCGCCTTGGAACAGGGTGCTCCCCTGCTGCAGGTCGATCAACTCAGTTCTGCCGGCAAGTTCCAGAACATCTCCTTTACCGTGCACGCCGGTGAGGTCGTCGGTTTGGCGGGGCTGGTCGGTGCCGGCCGTACTGAGGTGATCCGCGCCATCGCCGGAGCTGACCCCGTCGACACCGGAACCGTGCAGGTTTCCGGCAAGAAGCTCCGCAACGGCAATATCGCCGAGGCCATCCGGGCCGGCATCGGCCACGTTCCGGAGGACCGCAAGGCCCAGGGCCTGGTACTCGATGCCGCCGTGGTGGAGAACTTGGGGTTGGCCACCCTGCGCTCCAGCTCCCACCTCGGGCTGGCGGATCGTCGTGGCCAGCGCAGGAGAGCCCAGGACGTCGCCGAGAAGCTACGCATCCGGATGGCCGGCATCGATCAGCGCATCCGCGATCTTTCCGGCGGCAACCAGCAGAAAGCGGTCTTCGGCCGCTGGGTGCTCGCCGGCTCCACCGTCCTGCTTCTCGACGAACCGACCCGCGGCGTGGATGTCGGCGCCAAGGTCGAGATCTACAACATCATCAATGAGATCACCGCCGCCGGCGGTGCCGTCCTCATGGTCTCCAGTGAACTCCCCGAGGTCCTCGGCATGTCCGATCGTGTCCTGGTGATGTCCGGCGGACGTTTAGCCGGGGAGCTTTCCGCGGCAACGGCCACCCAGGACTCGATCATGGCGCTCGCGGTCTCCCAGGTCGAGGACGCCCTCACCGAGTGGGCCTTGACCGGGCGGACACCGCCCGGGAACACCACAACCCCGACCACCACCAGAAACGATTCTGAGAAGGACAATCAATGACGACCGCCACCGCCCCCGAGAAGGCCGCTGCCGCCAAAACCAGCACCACCGGCCACCAGGTGGTGCAGTGGCTGATGAACAATGGTGCGCTGGTAGGTCTGATCCTGCTCTGTATCGCACTGTTCATCGCCACCCCGCACTTCCTCACCCTCCCCAACCTGATCAACATCGGCATCCAGGCCGCCACCGTGGCTATCCTCGCCTTCGGTATGACCTTCGTCATCGTCACCGCCGGTATCGATCTCTCCGTCGGTTCCGTCGCTGCCCTGGGCGCCATGGTCTCGGCCTACTTCTTCGTCGATGCCGGCCTACCGGGCTGGCTCACCCTGATCGCCGGGCTTGCGATGGGATTGATCGCCGGTGCCATCAGTGGCCTGGCCATCGCCTACGGAAAATTGCCCGCTTTCATCGCCACCCTGGCGATGATGTCGATCGCCCGGGGCGCCACCCTGGTGATTTCCCAGGGATCCCCGAAGCCCACCGCCCCGGCGGTGAACTGGCTCGGCTCCACCGTCGCCGGAGTGCCCATCCCGATCCTGATGATGGCTCTGGCCGGCCTGCTGTGTTGGTTCATTCTCAGCCGCACGGTGCTCGGCCGCTCCATGTACGCCATCGGCGGCAACCGCGAAGCAGCCCGCCTTTCCGGCCTACCAGTGAAGCGGATCCTGGTTTCCGTCTATGCCCTGGCCGGGCTCTTCGCCGGCCTGGCTGGTCTGGTCATGGCGGGGCGACTCGCTTCCGCCCAGCCGCAGGCCGGGGTGGGCTATGAGCTCGACGCCATCGCGGCGGTGGTCATCGGCGGGGCCTCCCTGGCCGGCGGTACCGGTAAAGCCACCGGCACCTTGGTCGGCGCGATCCTGCTCGCGGTGATCCGCAATGGCCTGAACATCCTCAACGTCTCATCTTTCTGGCAGCAGATCGTCATCGGTTGTGTGATCGCCCTGGCGGTCGGCTTCGATGTCATCCGCAACAAGACCGCCAGCTGATTCAGGTCCCACCACGACCTCACCTCCGAAAACCCTGAAACCCGACAACCCGAAAGGCTCATCCCCATGTTCAACTCCCCCAAGACCCGCAAGACGGCCCGCGCCGCGATCGCCCTGCTCGCCACCACCACCCTCGCCTTCGGCATGAGTGCCTGCAACCGTGGTTCCTCCGATACCGAGGCCGCCGGCACCGTGACGCTGGCATTGTCCACCCAGACCAACCCCTTCTTTGTGCAGCTGCGGGACGGCGCCCAGGACAAGGCTGATGAGCTGGGCATCAACCTCGATATCCAGGATGCCTCGGATGATGCCGCCACCCAGACCAACCAGCTGAACAACGCCATCACCACCGGCGCTTCGGTGGTCATCGTCAACCCCACCGACTCCGATGCGGTGGTCCCGGCGGTGCAGGCCCTGAACAACGCCGATATCCCGGTGGTGGCGGTGGACCGCTCCGCCAATGGCGGTGAGATCGCCTCCTTTGTCGCCTCCGATAACGTCGCCGGTGGCCGTCAGGCCGCGCAGGCTCTGGCGGAGTCCATCGGCGAGGAGGGTGAGATCCTGGTGTTGCAGGGCATCACCGGTTCCTCCGCTTCCCGTGACCGTGGCCAGGGCTTCACTGAGGGGATCGCCGAATTCCCGGGGATTTCCGTGGTCGCCCAGCAGACCGCCGGTTTCGACCGTGCTGAGGGGCTCGACGTAGCCACCAACCTGCTGCAGGCTCACCCGAACGTCAAGGCCATCTTCGCGGAAAATGATGAGATGGCACTCGGTGCCATCGAGGCGCTGGGTGACCGCGCCGGCACTGAGGTCCAGGTCATCGGCTTCGATGGTACCGATGAGGGGCTGGCCGCCATCGAGGCCGGCACCCTGACCGCCTCCATCGCGCAGCAGCCCGGTGAGCTGGGAGCCAGGGCGGTGGCGGAGGCCGCTAAGCTTCTGAAGGACGAAGAAGCAGAGGTTGAGGTCCCGGTGGAGGTCATCACCGTGACCAAGGAGAATGTGGGTGAGTTCCTATGAGTGGCGTAGTAGTCGTCGGTTCTATCAATGCTGATCTGGTGGCGCGGGTGCCGCGTCATCCGCAGCCGGGCGAAACCCTGCTGGGCTCCGGCGGGGACATCACCCCGGGCGGTAAAGGCGCGAACCAGGCCGTCGCCGCCGCACTACAGGGCGCGGAGGTGACGTTGATCGGTGCGGTGGGTTCGGATGCCTATGCCGAACCCGCCACCGAGCTACTACGCGCCGCCGGGGTCAACATGGTTGGTGTGGCCACCACTTCAGAGACCACTGGGTTGGCCGTGATCACGGTGGCCGAGGACGGTGAAAACTCAATTGTGTTCATTCCCGGCGCAAATGCGACCGTCGATGCCGAATACGTGCGCAGCCACGCGGATATCCTCAAGGGTGCCGAGATCACCCTGCTGCAGGGTGAGATTCCGGCCTCGGGTTTTGAGGCGGCCACGCAGCTCGCGGGCAGCCGCATCGTGGTCAACCTGGCCCCGGTGGTCGAGGTCCCCCGCGAAGCACTCCTCAAGGCTGATCCGATCATGGCCAATGAGCACGAGGCCGGGCTGATCCTGGAGCAGCTGGGATTCCCCGTCGAGTCCCTGGATCCTGAGGTCCTCGCTCAGGCGCTTCTCGACGCCGGGTTCACCTCGGTGGTCCTGACACTCGGCGCCCACGGTGCGCTGGTCGGTGACCACGCTGGTCTGGTCGCCGTCCCCACCCCGCGTATCGACGCCGTGGACACCACCGGCGCCGGTGACGCCTTCGCCGGGGCCTTCGTCGCAAAGCTCCTGGCAGGTCAGGACATGATCACCGCAGCCCGGCACGCCGCCCGGGTGGGTGCCTACACCGCCACCGGCCGCGGTGCGCAGGCCTCCTATCCCACGGCCGCGGCCGAACTGCCGGAGGTATCGGAATGAGAAAATCCGGACTACTCAATCCTGCGCTGGTCAGCCACATCGCCCGGCTCGGGCACACCGATACCTTCGTCATCGCCGACGCGGGACTGCCGATCCCGGCACAGGTTCCGGTCGTCGATCTGACCCTGGTGTTCGGTATTCCCCGGTTTGCCGAGGTGGTGGCAGCGGTGCTGGCGGAGGTTGTCGTCGAGGGCGCCACCGTTGCCGCCCAAACCCCGGCGCAGGTGTTGGAGTTGCTGCCACTGGAGCCGGTGAAGGTCCCGCACGAGGAGCTCAAGGTGCTGGTCGCCGAGGCCTCCTTCGTGATCCGGACCGGGGAGACCACACCTTATGCCAACGTGATCTTCCGCTCCGGAGTACCTTTCTGATCCTCTCGGCGAAGGGGAGGTCAGGGTTACTCAACGCACCTGGGGACCTCCTCAAGCACCACTGAAAAACATTATTGCGCTGCCCCCGGCGTCATGGCCTGGGGCAGCGCAATAATGTCTTCAAGGGGATCCGCTAGGAGGAATACACCTGGATCAGCAGGTTCTCGTCGAGGAGATGTTCCTCAACCACCTCGAAGACGTCCACGAGACGTTCAAACTCCGAGGCCTCCCCGACCGTCAGCGACACATTATCCCTACCCTGGTGAAAAGAATTCATGAGTGCCGCCGTTTCTCTCGCAACTGGTTCATGTAGATCATGACAGATAATAGCCCATTGCACGAGGTTCGACACCATAATGCCGCCGGCATGCGGCCGGGGAACCGGCACCGCTAAATAACGTTGAGCTGTGCATCCTTAAGCTGCACGTCCTTCACGTTCTCCTCCTTCAGCGGGATCCGGCGCATGATCGCGGAGAAGATCGCACCGGTGATGTTGTGGACCACTGCGGCCACCGCACCGGGCAGCGCTGCCTCAGCACTGAAGAACTTCGCGGACATTCCCGAAGCTAGGCCGGCCGACTGGGTACCGATCTCTGCGGCCATGGTGCGGTTGGCGGTCTCCGGGAAGCCGAAGACCTTGCCGGTGAAGTAGCCGAGGACGAAGCCGAAGACATTGTGCAGGAGCACGGCGACGAAAACGATCAGACCGACCGAGGCCAGGCGCTCGGCATTGGCTCCGACCGCGCCGAAAACCACGCCACCGATGCCCAGGATGGACAGCCACGGCAGGATCGGCAGGATCTTATCCACCAGGTTGCCCGCGATCACACGGATGACCAAACCGCCGATGACGGGCAACAGCACGGTCTGGCACAGCGTCCAGGCCATGCCCAAACCGTCGACATCGGTGCGGGTGTCAGCCAGCAGCAGCATCAGCATCGGGGTCATGATCGGCGAGATCAGGGTGGAGACACTGGTCATCGAGACCGAGAGTGCCACATCTCCCCTAGCCAGGAAGGTGATCACATTGGATGAGGTGCCACCGGGCACCGCACCGAGCATGAGTAGGCCCACCGCCAGAGCCGGATTCAGATTGAGGGCCTTGGCCACGATCACCGCCAGGATCGGCATGATCACGAATTGGGCGACCACCCCGAGGAGGATCGGCAGCGGCCGCTTGGCCACCATCTTGAAGTCCGGGATGGTCAGGGTCAGTCCCATCGAGAACATGATCACCATGAGGAAGAGATTGATATAACTCGTCAGCGGTGCGAAGGTCGCCGGAAACATGAACGCGATGGCGGTGCCGATGAGAATGAACACCGGGAAGCCGGTGACGGCGATCGCCGCCGCACGATCCTGCTTCTGCTTGGTGGGCTTATCCGGCGCGATTTCGGGTGCCTGGGACACGATTGCTACTCCTGTTAATTTCTGGGGTGACATCCGTGCAGGGGGTGGGCACAGGGGAAATAGGTCGCGGGTTGGCAACGGCTTCACACTAGTGGGTGGAAAAACTGTGTCGCAACTCACCTGGACATTTTCGACGTGTTCCACCTCCCCACGGGGCTAGCGGCGCCAGGGTAACGCCAGGTATTCCACACTGTGAATCAGCGAGAGCTTCAGCTTCACCGACCGCCCGGTGGCGCGGTCAAAACCCTTGAGCCGCCGCTCGACGCTCCAGTCGTAGCCGAGTTGCCGGGCCTCGAGCACAAGACCGGAACCATCCTTGAGCTCGACCCGCAGCAGCGCCCAGTCCGCACAGGCACGTTGCAGCTGGGCCAGCACCTGGGAATTGACCGCAGCCCCGGCCTCGAGGATCATCTGGGTGCCCGCTGCTTCCGGCGGTTCTTCGGCGATCCAGCCCGCCAGCCCCTCCCAGTCGAGTTCACCGTCCCCGGCCTGCTGCCTCAGTGCTGGCACCCAGGTGTGCTCAGCGAGCACCCGACGCGGTGCTGAGGCACTGAGTAACCGCAGGAACTGCCTGGTTTGCTGGACCAGCTTCTCATCCGCCATCAAGGATGGTGTGCTCATCACCGCCGCCAGGATCGCCAGCAGGCTGTGGTAGGCCGGTTCATCCATGGGAATTCCCCGGACATCCCTACCACCTCTTCCGGTGATTGAATTCGGGTCGGCATGGGTGGACCGCTGAGCAGGTTCATAGAACTGGAAGCGCAGGGGCGGCCCCTCGACGGTATTGATTAGAATCCCGTCCTGCACCGCCAAGTCGACTGCCCCGATGATCGTGGAGGCAGACTCACCCAGTTCCAGCATCAACTCCCAGAGATCCTTGTCCCCACGGCTCAGCGACATCACCACCCGGAAGATGAGGTTCGGATGACGGGAGGCGGTGACCTGTTCTGTGGGCAGCTCCCCAATGTTCCGGAGCCGGTCGAAAGTGCCCCAGAGCACCGAACCCACCCCGAAGCGCTCCGCCAGCGCGGCCGGGTACAGCAGGTGATAATCCTGTGCCGTGGGTTTTTCTCTGACCACCTTCGCCAGCACATAGTCTGAACTCCCCGAAATTGATGCCACTGAGCGGACGGTGAAGGCCCCGAGCAACCGGTCCTCGACCGTCGTTCCGAACGGGGAGACTCCGGGAACCGGGATAGCGTCCTCCAACACATAAAGGAAAGGACAGTCTGGCCCGGCGGTTTTCCACACGAAATCACTGAGCGCACCGGATTCCGCGAAGACCTCCATCGCCACCGGCACCAGCAGCGGCATCGTCGTGCGTAGCCCGGCTTCCGCCAAGTGAGTGAAACCAGCCGGGTGGGTAAACACGGCGGCATGGTCTTCGAGGTCGATGATCTCCAGAGAGCTGTACATAACAGCTAAGTTAATCGACGCCCCGGACACCCCTCAGATCCCCTCCTCACCGGATTCTCCACTGTTGGCCGACCTCGGGCGCCCCTTGTTCCTGATCCCAGAGGCAAAAGCCCTGCCTAAATCTTGAGATTAGGCATAGAATAAGCTGACCGCCACCGGATTTGATAAGGAGCACGAGTTGAATGCCTCCGCACCCGTGATCACCCAGAGCCCTGCCACGAGCCTCGCGGCAAGAACCCCCTCCCCCCGCATTCACGGCATTGACCTTGCTCGCTTCCTGGCCGTGATCGGGATGGCTTTCTCCCATCTCGGCCCCTACCTGGACCAGGAGTATCTGAATTGGGTCATTGAGGCCCGGGATGGACTTCCCTCCGCGCTCTTCGCGGTCCTGGCCGGCGTCTCCATGTCCCTGATGGGAGCCTCAGCGGCACGACACGGCGGAGCGGAACTCGCGCACAGCCGCCACCGGTTGATCATGCGTGGACTGTTGCTTGTAGTACTGGGGTTCATCCTCGCCGAGGTTCAGATTTCGATAGCGGTGGTGCTGGAGACCCTCGGGATGGCGATGATCCTCTTGAGTTGGACTCCCCGGGCCCGGACCTCCACTCTGATCTCGCTGGCTCTCACCTTGTTATTGGTTGGCCCTGCGCTGCAGGTCATCCTGCCGGGTACCTTCGCCAACAGCCTGGTGCTCGGTGGTACCTACCCGATCTTCGCCTGGTTAACCTATGTCACTGTCGGGGTACTGATCCACCGCCTGCTGGTCACCCGGAGCAACTCGATGGTGCTGCTCCCGGTGTTCACCCTGATCGGGGCAGTGGGCACGTTTTTGGGGCTCAATGCTCGCGGGGTCATCGGTATTCTACCGGAGAACAGCTCGGGTGCCGTCCAATACAGCACCGAACCACTCCCGGAGCTGGCCCCGGTACTCTTCTCCGAGCGAAGCTTTGTCTTCCTCTCACCGGTTGGTCATAGCGGGGGCCTGCTGGACCAGTTGACCTGTATCTTCGGGGCAATCTTCGTGATCAGTCTCTCGCTGCTGCTCTGCCGTTCCCAGCGGCTTGTCACCGTGCTCTATCCGCTGCGTGCCGCTGGTTCCATGGGGCTGACGGTCTACGTCATCCATGTCATCAGCGCAAGCATGGTCTATGGCGGATTCCTCTTTGGCATGACAAACCCCAATGACACCTGGGATATGTACCAGGAGCAGCTGCCGGAGTCCACCACCCTCGCCTTTTGGGTCACGCTGGTGGTGGCGATCATCGCATGCTCACTGTGGAAGTTGAAGTTCCGGCGCGGCCCACTCGAAGAAGGCATGAACCGCGCCATCAATGCCACTACCCGCCGGGATCTGCCGGCCCGGTGACACCGGGGCGACTAGCCCAGCAGTGATTTGTCCGAGAGGGTGGCTCCCTTGATCCGGGAGAACTCCCGCAGCAGATCCTGCACGGTGAGCTTGGCTTTGGTGGCCTGATCTGCCTGGTAGACGATGCGGCCCTCGTGCATCATGATCAGCCGGTTGCCCAGCCGGATAGCCTGCTCCATGTTGTGGGTGACCATCAGGGCGGTCAGTCCACCCTCATCCACGATGCGCTCGGTCAGTTCGGTGACTAACGCCGCCCGCTGCGGATCAAGGGCTGCGGTGTGCTCATCGAGCAGCATGATTTTCGGGTGGGTGAATCCTGCCATGAGCAGGGATAAGGCCTGTCGCTGGCCGCCGGAGAGCAGGCCCACCTTGGCGGTGAGCCGGTTCTCCAGGTTCAGTTCCAGGGTGGCGAGCTGTTCGGTGAACAATTCCCGACGCTTCCTGGTCAGACTGGCGCCCAATCCCCGGGACTGGCCGCGACGAAGCGCCAGCGAGAGGTTCTCCTCGATGGTCAGTGTCGGAGCAGTTCCGGCCAGCGGGTCCTGGAAGACTCGTCCGACGTAGCGGGCGCGCTTGTATTCAGGCAACCTGAACACATCGGCGCCACCGATGGTGATCGTGCCACGGTCCATGATCAGTCGACCGGCCACCGCGTTGAGCAGGGTGGACTTGCCGGCGCCGTTGGATCCGATGACGGTGACAAAGTCACCCTCCGCCAGATCCAGGGAAAGATCATCCAGTGCCCGGCGTTCATTGACGGTACCGGGAAAGAAGGTCTTCGAGATGGTGGTGATCTCAAGCATCAGTGCTTCTCCCCTACGGTGGCCTCAACGGTTCCGGCCATGGCCGGAGTGTCGGGGGCGTCGTTAAGCGATGGTGCCACCGTTGCCCGGCTGGAGCGGCCCAGGCGTTCCCAGAGCCCCCGCCAGCGGGGCAGCAATAGTGCGATGATCACCAGGGCAGCGGTGATCGCCTTCATGTCATTGGGGTCCAGCCCCAGGCGCAGCGCCGCGAAGATGATCAGGCGGTAAAGCACCGAACCGACGATGACGGCATAGACCGCCAGCCAGAGGAATTTCTGGCCAAAAACGGCCTGGCCCATAATCACCGAGGCCAGACCCACCAGGATCAGACCGATACCCATGGAGATATCCGAGAAGCCCTGATACTGGGCGATCAAGGCACCGCACATACCGACGAAACCATTGGACAGTGCCAGCGTCAGCGTCTTGGTGAAATCGGTGGAGACCCCATAGGCGGAGATCATCTGGCTGTTATCACCGGTGGCCCGGATCGAGAGCCCCAAATCGGTCCGGAGGAACCAGATCACCACCAGGGCGAGCAGACCGACCACCACCAGCATGATTCCCACGCTCCCCCAGGAACCCAGCAATCCGGATTCACGCAGTGGGGTGAACAAGGTGTCCTGCCGCAGGAGCGGCACATTGGCACCGCCCATGATGCGCAGGTTGATCGACCACAACGCGATCATCGTCAAGATGCCGGCGAGCAGACCATCGATTTTACCCTTGGTATGCAGCAGACCGGTGACTATGCCGGCCAGGAAGCCGGTGCCAAATCCGGCGAGGGTGGCCAGGATGGGGTTCCACCCGGCCAGCAGGGCAATCGCTGCGGTGGCAGCACCGGTGGTGAAGGAACCGTCAACCGTGAGATCCGCGAAGTTGAGCACCCGGAAGGTCAGGAAGACCCCCAGCGCCATGACCCCGTAGATCAGACCAACTTCAACTGCGCCGATCATACGCGCTCAGCTTTATCCAGGATGTTCTGCGGGATGGTCACGCCCTGCCGCTGCGCGGCCTCCTCGTTGATCACGTAGGTGAACTCCTGGGCGGTCTGGACCGGAGTGGTGGCCGGGTCCGCCCCGTCCTGGAGGATATCCAGTGCCATCTCACCGGTCTGGCGGCCCAGCTCGGTGTAGTCGATGCCCAGGGTGGCTGCGGCCCCACCTTCAACGGTGCCGGACTCAGCGCCGATCACCGGGATGGACTTCTGCTCGGCCACCTGCACCAGGGAGGCGATTCCGGAGACGACCATGTTGTCGGTGGGAACGTAGATCACGTCGACATCGCCCAACGCCTCGACGGCCTGCTGGATCTCATTGACGGTGGTCACGGTCTGGGTTTTGACCTCCAGGTCCAGCGGCCCGGCGGCCTCGGTGACGGCGTCAACCTGCACCTGGGAGTTGACCTCCCCGGAGGCGTAGACGATTCCGATGGACTGGGCGTCCGGCACCAGTTCCTGCAGCAGGGCCAGCTGCTCCTCGATCGGGGCGGCATCAGAGGTGCCGGTGACATTGGCGCCCGGGGCCTCATTGGAGTCGACCAGTTCTGCGGCCTCAGCATCAGTGACGGCGGTGAACAGCACCGGGATATCGGTGATGTTCTGGGCGGTGGCCTGGGCTGCCGGAGTGGCCACCGCCAGCACCAGATCAAGGTTGTCCGAGGCGAACTGCTGGGCGATGGTCAACGCAGTGGACTGCTCACCGTTGGCGTTCTGCTCTTCGAAGGTCACCTCCACGCCGGCCTCCTCAAAGGCCTGCTTGAAACCGGCGGTGGCGGCATCCAGGGCCGGGTGCTGGACCAGCTGGTTGATGCCGATGGCGTAGGACTCGCCACCGGCGTCTCCCCCAGAGGGGTCGGTGTCATTGTCATAGGAGTTGGAACAGGCGGACAGGCTCAGGGCGCCGACGGCGATGAGGCCGGCGAGGATCTTCGAGCGGGAAGAAAACATGACGGAAGTCTTTCTGTCGGTGGCAGCACGAGGGTGTCCGGTATCAACGACACCTGCTGCGTGAGCTAATTCACCATTGAACCTACTTGCCCCTCAGATCATATGTGCAATCCCTGGGAAATTCCCGCCGCACGGGTGTCCCCTGTGCCGCCCGATCACTGCAGTAACCTGGGAGGCATGGCAGCTGTGAGAGCTCTTTCCGTGGACCGCGAGCAACGACGTCGAGCTGATATCACCGTCATCCGCCGGGTCCGTGACCGGATCGACCGCGAGTATGACCATCCCCTCAACGTCGAGGAACTGGCCCGCGGGGCCTACCTGTCCAGCGGGCACCTGAGCCGGGAATTCCGCCGGATCTACGGGGAATCGCCCTACTCCTACCTGATGACCCGTCGCATCGAACGGGCGAAAACACTGCTGCGCCGGGGCGATATGAATGTCACCGAGGTCTGCTTCGCGGTGGGCTCCTCCTCACTGGGCACTTTCAGCACCAGGTTCACCGAACTCGTGGGCATGCCGCCCAGTGTCTACCGGCGTGAGCATGCCGATGAGGCGGCCGGGGTCGCACCGTGTGTGGCCAAGGTGGTGACAAGACCGATCAGGACTAGAGAACTAAAGCCCTAATACGCCGGTGACCAGCGGGAGCAACGGCCTTTACCTGCGGGAACACTGAGCTAGCGGGGGCATAGCTGAGCACGAAATGCCATCAGTTGCCCCTGCTGTTGCACGTTATGTTGCACGCGCACCTAGGATGGGGGCATGGCACGCAAGCGCAGAAAGTTCGGCTCTATCCGGGAATTGCCTTCAGGCAAGAGTCAGGCTCACTTCACGCACCCTGATGGGGAGCGGATCAAGGCCCCTTCCACGTTCCCTACCTACGGTGACGCTGAAGGGTGGCTGAAGACTCAAGAGCGGGAGATTGAGTTAGGGATCTGGGTTCACCCGGAACTCAAGGCCAACCAAGCGGAGAGGAACGCTCTCACGGTGGGTCAGTGGCTGGACCAGCACCACGACATCAAAGAAACCGAGATTGAGTTAGGTTCGGTTCAGCGGTACCGGATGATTACCGCAACCCGGATCACCGAGATTGATTGTGAGATCAAGAACGTGCCATTGGTTGACCTGACCAAGGCTCACGTCTTCCGGTGGTGGGATCACATCACGTTGAATTTCAGCACCCCGCCGACAAACCACGCTGCCTATAAGCGACTCAGAGCCGCGTGTACCGCTGCTGTTGAGCGCGGCATGATCGACGCTAACCCGGTCTATATCAAGGCGGCAAGTAAGCAACCCGTAGCCAAGAACAAGGAATTGGCAGACAAGGAAGAGTTGCAGGCGATTGTCGATAACATCTATCTGCGCTACAAGTTCGCTGCGGTGCTGGCACTGTTCCATGGCCTGCGGGTGGGTGAAGCTCTGGCTGTCAGTGAGAGTGATCTCAAGTTCTCTGCTGCCCCCAAGCCTGGACCTTGGCTCCCCATTGTTGAGGTAAGGGTCAGAGAGAACGCTCAAATCATTAAGCAGAAGAACGGTCGCTGGCAACTGACAATCAAAGATGCGCCGAAGACCAAGGCCGGTTTCCGTGATGTGCCTATCTTCGCTGAGTTTGTGCCGCTGCTGTTCTGGCACCTCAAGACCTACCCGCTGAGCGAGACCGGCAAGCTCACAACGGCTAGAACCGGCAATATCTGCTCCCCTTCCAGCCTGCGGAAGGCCATGGAGTTCGCCAAGTCCAAGGCAGGTGTGAACCCCGAGATCACCCCACACTACGGTCGCAACTGGCTGATTACTGAGCTGGCAGAGAAGGGGGCCACCGCTCAGGAGATAGGCCGGATCTTAGGGCAGGATGATGTGAGCACGATTGTAAATACGTACATGAAGGTGAAGCCCGGAAGGCCTGGGGAACTCATGCGGAGAGTTGGGGAAGCACTGTGAACGCTCTGGGTAGGTGGCTCCAGCTCAACCCTGCGGCTGTCGAGCAGCACAAGGTCAGCACCTGGCGGCTGGCAGATCGCGGTGACCTATTGGGGTACACACTGGTTGTCGAGGGTAACGCCGTCCTGGTCGGTATCGTCAACGCCAAGAACACCGGTGCGAACTTCGCCCCGATACCCGCTGAGCCGCCGCTCTGGAGCCTGGAGCAGGTCACCGCCTGGAGCTTGCCTGAAGCCCTGAACCGTATCGACGCGGGAGAGGTCAGCGAGCGCGACCTTAACGCCTTATATCGGACCTCAGGCGGCAACCCCAAGGTGACGTGGACAGCGCTTACAGACACCGAAGAACTGGACCCTGGAGAGCTGGTTGCCGGTGTCTATGTCTCAGGCCGTAGCGTCAACGGCACCGTACCGCTGGATAAGGTTCTGACTGGTCAGCGGAAGATCTCGCTCAGGCCGGAAGATCTCTATCAACCCGAGCAGCTTGCACCCCACCCCGCCAGAGTCGATGGCCAGCCAGAGCTATCAGCGGAGGAACGCTTAAGGACACTGATTGCCAAGTGGCCCCCGCTGAAGTAAGCTGGTCATTCTAACTTCAGATTCTGCCCCGGTAACGACACCGGAACAAACAACTATTGGGCCAGTTGATCCCTTGGAAGGGGTCTACTGTGTCCAATTTTTCTGTCTCTGCCCCCAACGCCGCCACCCCGCCCGCCAAGCAGCGAGAGCGAGAGCGAGAAGGATTCACAAGCCTTCAGGTAGCCGCTGAGCACTTCGCCGTGAGCGAGACAACCTTACGCCGCCATATCGCCACCAAGCGTATCCCCGCGTACCGCTTTGGCCGGGGTATCCGGGTGAAGCTCAGCGAGATTGAAGAGAGCCTGACCCGCATGGGGTCAGCAGCCTAAGCCACTCCAGCCCGGCGCGATCATGCCCCCGGATAGGTGCCCTTGTGTGCGGGTGAAGCCGCGCCGGGCCAAGCGGGTATGAGTGACCCTATCCCAATGTACATAGAGGTCAGAGCGCTGCCAAAAGTGGATCATATGAGTGCCAAAAAGTCAATGTGGTATACTATTGACAGAACATGTACGACTATGGTAAGGGAAGAACGATGCTGACAATTGCAGAGTTGGTAGACCTGCTGGGTGTCTCACGGCAGACACTGGCAGAGATGAGAAACGACGGCACCGGCCCCGCTTGGCTGCGGGTGGGTAAGCATTCAGTGCGCTACCCCGCTGCCGAGGTCGAGAGCTGGATTCAGGACAACCTCAACATGGAAGGTGAAGCAGCGTGAGCAAGTACAACGTCCAAGAGGTCATTGAACGGCCCTACCTGGAAGAGGTGCCTGAGTGGGGGAAGCTCCCGCTGGCACGCCACATGCGGAAGAACCGAGTCAGCACCGAGTGGATCAGTGAGCCGGGGCTTACGGACACCCACTACACCGCTACCGCTGCGGAGCTGACCCCCGAGGACATTCAGAGCCTGGCAGAGCTGGCAGGCCTGGGACACAAGATCTCCCTGAGCGGAGATATTCACATTCAGATCGAACGAGGAGACAAGTAAGCATGAGTGACTTCAGAAACCGCCACAACAGCGCGTTCATTGGGGCATACACCAAGGCCCAAGGTGCCAAGCAGAAAGAGCAGCGGTACAACGGTTTTGATGAGGTGACGATTCAGGACATGCAGGAGACCACCGCCAAGGCCTTGGCGGCTCTGCTGGAGATCTATTGGGTCGAGCAGGTGCGCCTTCTCAAGGACAGCCGTACCGGCGCTGAAGCTCTGGCAGAGTTCGCCGCCCTGACCTTCCCCGGTGCGGTCCACCTTGGCAATGCAGAATTTGAGGTTGACCTCAGTGAGCCGCTGGCAGAGTTTGGCGGACAAGGTACCCAGACGATGCACATTGCCGAGATCCTGGACTACCTGGTTTTCGACCTCAAGCATTTTGAGAAGACTTACGCGGATGAGTTCGCCGCTGAGGACAAGATCACCCTTGAGTACGCCCTTGACGCGGCCCGAGATCCCGCCCAGTGGCCTGCGGTGGCCCTGCTGACTGCCGTGGCCTTGGGTCAGCCGGTCAATCCCGCCCCCGCTACGGCTCCTCAGACCCGCCGCGACGCTTGGGGAAACAAGATCTGATGAGCTGGCCACCCAAGGATGAGCAACGCCGGATCAACGAGAAGAAGAGGGCCAACCGCCAAGGTGGCACCGCCCTTCAGCGGATGATCGGCCCCCGCCCCGGTCGCTATAGAGCGGAACCGGTAGATCCAAGTTTCCGCAAGTACCTGGACTAGATCCAGCCCGGCGCGATTACGTCACTGTGATGATCGCGCCGGGTTACGACAACCACCGAGGAGGTGAACATGAGCAAAGACAACGGTATGGCGAAGTACCTGCCCCGAGACACTGAGGGCAACGTGGCGCAGCGAGAGCAACAGCGGGTGAGCCAGAAGGTGAGCCTGGCGAAGTATCTGCCCAGTGAGGGTGAGAGCAGTGACCCAGAGAGCCGGAAGGTTAGTTTGGCGAAGTATCTAGAATCTTGAGCCACCCAAAGAGAGTTAAATAACGTTTAGGTAACGGCCATCCATGTGATACTGCTCACATATTCAGGCCACTTTAGTCAAGGCTGCTCCCGGTCCAATGTTCGCCAAACGTCGTTTGTCACGGCGTGTCGCTACGTTAGACGGCGGTCTCAAGTCAAGGCACCCCCCGCAAAAGAGGGTGCCTTTCAAAATATCGACATGTTAGAATGTTTGGTAGCAGGTCCAACCGGGGCTGCTTTTTGATTTTCATCAAGGTTTCTGGAGGGAAACATGAACGAGAAGTACATGACTTCAAAAGAAGTCGGAGAGAAGTGCGGGATCTCCCATGGCACCGTGGCCAACTGGAGAAAGGTCGAGGGTCGAGGTCCGTCGTTCGTAACTATCGGCGGTCGCTACTTCTATCCCACTGACCTGTTTAACCAGTGGTTCGAGAAGAGCTTTGTTCGCGGTGGCATCAAGGAGGTGGCGGCGTAATGAGCACTGCACGATTGACTGACCTTGAGAAATTCACCGACCGCGAACTGCGGGTGATTGAGATCAAGACCATGTTGGAGCAGGCAGCCGCCACCAAGGAGAACGGTAGGTTGCTGGCAGAGATCCACGACCGCCTGGACGAGATTGCCGACGCTACAGGGGTGCCCAAGTGATCGAACTGGGGATAGCTGCGGCCCTGGTCGCCTGGGTGTCGTGGCTGAACTACCGGGTGCGCGTTCTGGAGGTCCAAAGAGAAACGCCCCCGACTCAGATTAGATCCGAGTCGAGAGCGCTCTGAAATTAGTCATTGACTAGTCGGGTCATCAGTCCGTAGCCAACAAAATCAAACTCAACCCCTTGGAGGGAATCAAGCCATCATTCATAGAAGTGCGTTCGAGAAAGGAGAAGACACGCGATGTCTTCCATGTCCCATCATACCATACCCCCCGAGGGTATTCTAGACTCTGAGCAGCAAAGATCTGTTGCCAAGCAGTACCAGGACAAGGGTTGGAATACCCCGTTCCCGATGCAAGAGGGTCAGAAGTTCCCTCCGCTGAGCGGGGTCACCGGGAACATTCCTGAAGAGGTTGGCAGAGAGGTAGCAGGCAACGCCTGGAGCACCGCCCAAGCGGGGGCTAATCTTGGCCTACGTATGCCGCCCAACGTGATCGGTATCGACGTTGACCACTACCCAGAAGAGGGCAAAGAGGGGGCCGAGACTCTCAAGGCCCTAGAAACTGAGCTGGGTGAGCTGCCTAAGCCGTTCCGCTCAACCCGTCGGGGTGTCGATAGCCCCAGTGCCCACTACTTTTTCCGGGTGGAAGATGGCCGGAAGTGGCACAACAAAGCGGGAGAAGACATTGACGTTCTTCAGATGACTCACCGGTACGCGGTGGCCTTCCCGAGCACCGTTGACGGCAAGCAGTACCAGTGGTTCAACGATAAGAACCAAGAGGTCGAGATCCCCGAGGTTTCAGAGCTGCCCCCGCTGCCTGCTGCCTGGGTCGAGCACCTGCGGAAGGGAACGCTGAGCCTGAAGAATGCCCCGGCTCAAGACATGGGAGAGCTGGAGTCTGCCCAGTGGCTAGCCACGGTTACCCCGGATTACGCGGGTGAGCTGGGTCCAATATTCAAGAAGGTCATTGAGGACGATGAAGGCCATGAACTTCACAGTGCGTTCTTGAACAATGGTCACGACACCCTCACAGATAAGCAGCATTGGGCTGTTCAGCTGGCCGTGCTGGAGGGGCAGAGCGGCCTTAAGAAGGCTCTGGAGCTGCTGGCGGCTCTATTCCGGGGCACCACCGCTGAGCGGCGTTCCGCAGATAGCCAAGATGCCGAGGTTGCCCGAGCACTCAATGGGGCTGTGAATAAGCTGCGGGGTGAGGTCGAGAGCGGCAACGTCGTTCCGCTGGTCGCCAAGTACGCTGACCCGGATCTCGCTCAGGCTGTCACGTCTCTGAAGGGTGCTGACAAGGTGGCAGAGACCCACACCAAGCTGCGGGAGAAGGTGGGAAGAATCATCCGCAAGCTGCCAGCGGTTGCCGTCTCTGAGCTGGTCGCCCTGCTATGCACTGAGCTGGTCACCATTCGGGTCTCCGAAGACTCCGACGTAATCATGAACATGGAAGAGGGTGGAGCACTTCAGCCCGGAGACATGCGCCAGATCTTGAACGATAAGATCATGCCCGAGATCTCCCGCTACCGTGCCCGTTTTGAGCAGGGTAGCGACGAAGAAAACGCGGCTGGAGCTGTCTTTGGTGAGGCTTACGCCCTGTACAGAGCCGGTGGCCTTACGTCGATGTTTGAAAACACCGCGAACGCTATTCGGGATACCGGGAGAGTTTTCAGTGCAAGCAAGCTCAATTCTAATCCGTGGTTGATCGGTATCGGGGATGAAGTTCTTGACCTGCAAGAGGTTGAGCGCAACCCCGAGGGTGGATTTAGCGCCTGGCTACGCCCTGCGGAATACGACGATGCGGTGACGAAGTCCATTCCGCCGATAGATATTTCCGGCGGTCTGGAGTCCCTGAAGCACCGGGAACAGTCGCCCGGTGCTGGTTCCACAATCACTGAGAAGCTGATTGAGACCATTCACCCCGACGTTGCCGCCCGCCGCTTTGTTCAGAAGGCGTTGGGGTATTCGATGTTTGGACAGAACAAGAAGCACAAGTTCTTTGTCTGGTACGGCTCCGGTGGCTCCGGTAAAGGCTCCCTATTCGATTGCGTCATGGCGACTCTGGGAGAGGATTACGTTAGTGAGCTGACTCCCGAGCAGTTCAAGAAGGGTAGCGCCAGCAAGCCTGACCCGGATTATGCCGCGTCTCTGGGAACGCGCATGACCTTTGTCAACGAGACCGAAGAGGGAATGCAGATCGACGCTGCCGCTATCAAGCGTGGCACCGAAGTCCGTACTGGTCGAGAGCTGTATTCAAACAAGGTGGTCAAGTACGACGGCAACACGATCGCGGTTATGACCAACCGCCCGTTTGTGTTCAATCACGACTCCGGTGTTGCCCGCCGTTTGGCCGTGATCCCCTTCAATCAGCGCCGGAAAGTGATCCGTGCCGCCCAGCCGGGAGAGCAGGTGCCGTGGCGCGACCGCGACGAAGAGAAGGTGTGGTTCTTCCGCTGGCTGCTGGAAGGCTTTGCACTGGCCATGAGTGAAGGCCTGGAGACCGAGGATTACCCGCCCGCTATCGCCAAAGCCACACGGGAGTTCATTGAAGAAGCTGACCCTTCCGCCCGTTTCTTCAACCTGCTGGAGCACACCGGGGACCCCGAGGACTTCGCAATCTCATCCGAGCTGGCGACCAAGTACCGGGAGATCACCGGAGAGACGGTGACCGAGGTATCTGAAAGAGCAATCAGCATGAAGATCTCACGGTGGTTCAAGGACCAGGGCCGTGCGGGTGACAAGGGCAAGAAGGATAACGCCAACGGTTACAGCGGGTGGTTCCTGAACGAAGAGGGTCAGCCGCTCATGTTGAAGATCGCCGGATAGATTCCGACTTCTTCCAACCTTCTTCCAACCTTTTCCAACCTTTTCCCGAGGTTGGAAGGACTCATCCTTGCAGGTGAGAGGGGGTTTCCGTGGCCCTTTCTTCCAACCTTCCAACCTATTCCTTTAGATAGATATTAATAAATAAGTAGGGGTAGCCCTGTGGGGATTTGAGAGTTTTAACCCTGAGGTTGGAAGGTTGGAAGATTCCACCGATAAACTACCTCTCACCTGCGACAATGGCGGATCTCAAACCTAAAGAGGTTGGAAGGAGGTTGGAAATAGGTTGGAAGAGGTTGGCATGAAGGGGTCCACCTAGAAGGGGTGCCTATATAAGAGGTCAATATATACCTATGTATGGAAGGGGTGGCTACCCAAGGGGTGCAGTGCCTTCATAGGGGTGTTTGATGGTCCGGCGCTTGCATTCGTTGACCTTTTGGCCGTCGATTTGCAGATCAGCGAGCCATTCGCCAACGAAAGCATCCGCGACCTTCGGCGGGATCGCCACGATCACCTGATCGTCATGGATCATCACGCCGGAATCGACGTAGACATTCCGCGAGCCGTCCCAGTAGGACACCTGGTCCACGGTTGATCCGGTGATTCTCGCGAGAACGTTCTTACCTGCGGCGGTAATGCCATAGGTGACTTGAGCGTCCAGCGGGGCCGTGCCGATGAAGTGCCATTCCACAGTGACCGGGGTTCTGTTCTCACTGCTCACGATGACTGAGGTGAGTTGATAGTCAGTGGCGTTGGCAGGTTTGGTGGCCATTGCGGTACTTGAGGAATTGGTCATATGTCCAGAATAGCGTGAGGGTCGGAAGCGTGAGGGTCGAGCCGATCGACAGCGGTGACGTGCTCCGAAAAACACGCGAGTGTATTTGGCCCCCGGGAGGGACCCCTACCCCACCCCTCATTCGCGGTGCCCTTCGGTGCTGCTCTTTTTCTAGCGCGACAGTTCAGAGATATATCGCTATATAGGGTTGTATTTAGCAGTACGAGCATACTGTTAAGCCCTACCAATCAATAAGTGCGGCTCCAGAAGGCCGTTGGCGGCGCTGGGGATCTCCGGTGGCACCCTCATGCTCCCTGAAGCCCTCAGACTCTCAGCCGAGCAGCTGACCTAGGTTCTGAGTCGATGACATCCGCCTGGCACCCGCCAACACCGTCCAGCCGTCCACCGCCAACGAGGTCGAGGTCGAGATCTTCGACTTCCACGGAAACCAGATCCGCGTCGTGACCAAGGAAGGCCAGCCCTGGTTCGTCCTCTCTGACCTCGCCAAGGTCATGGGTATCGGCAACGTAACTGAGCTGAAAAAGCGCCTTGACCAGCATGGCTTCAGTCAGACTGAAGTCACCGATTCGATTGGTCGCAAGCAAAAGCAGATCGCAGTCAACAAGGCGAACATGTATCGAGTCATCATGCGGTCCGACAAGGCTGAGGAGGTCTCGATGATTCAGCGCTCTGAGAAGGGCAATCAGGCACGCCGGTACTTCATTGAGATGGAGAAGGCGTACAAGGAAACCCCGACACTGTGAGACGGTGCGGTCTCTACGTGCCGGGGTTTAGTCTTACTTGTTTCTAGAGTCCTAGAGGTTAGCGACCCAGACAGCCTGTTCGCTGCTGAAGCTCAGGCCCTCTTCAAAGGTGAGGGTGTACTCGCCTGCTGCTCCATCGGACTCAAAGCAGACCACGCCGGACTTGTTGCCGCCGGGGCCAACCTCAACGGAGTCATAGTCAGTTTCGCTGCCAAAGGCCTGGGTGATGGTCACGCCATTCGGGTCTGCAAGCTTCCAGTCCATCAGGCCGTTGAGAGTAAGGGAGTCACTGTCACTGGTGTTGACGAAGGCTACGTCCACACAAAGGTAGGAGCCAAGAGCGTCAGAGGTCTGACGGAGGTTACTGGCGGTCACGTCAGCCTTTTTCGTGCTGACCGTTTCGCCAAGTGCTGCGGGGCCAGACCCTTCGGGTGCTGCCTGGCCTGCACCGTTGGAATCGCCGTTGCTTGAAGATCCATCGTTGGCACTGCTGGAGTCATCGCTTCCGCCGGAGGACACCGCAATGATCACGACAATGATCGCAATGATGGCGAGGGGGAGGATGCAGCCGAGTCGCTGATAGAAGGGCTTCTTCTTCTTGGCGAGTTCGTACCCCTGCGGGATGTACGGCTGATTTGGGTCATGCGGGGGTTGCTGCGGTGTAGACATGAATGATCTCCTAGGGAAATGATGCCCCTAGCTAAAAGCGAGCGGCGGGACAGAGTGTCACCCGAGGATGCTAGTCCCTTTGGGTTACCTGAGTATAAGATTGAAATATATTCAGAGAAATGGGGGTATTTTGCTGTGATTGGCAAAATCAATCAGATTCTTACGTTCCCTGACCCCGGTAGCGTTCACTTACCCCCGAGGTGCGTTGCCGGGGTCAAGGTGGGGTGAGGGTGAGCCGCTGAAAGTAGTTGCACACGGGGGCTTGTTGCATGCTGGATTGCACGACACGATTTCCCAGAAGTCATTTAGCTCCTTGACCTGCGGGAACACTGTTTACCCTCCAGACCGATCAGAAATCAAGAAGCCGGCCCCCGGGCGGCACCGTAACGTGACAGCCATGGACATCAAGATTCAGAATTCCTTCCTCCCGCACACCGACCCCGAGGCATCGCTGACGTTCTACCGTGACGTCCTCGGCTTCGAGGTCCGCAATGACGTCGGCTATGAGGACATGCGGTGGATCACCGTCGGCCCGGCCGGACAGCCGGACACCGCCATCGTGCTCCAACCCCCGGCCATCGATCCCGGCATCACCGAGGCGGAGCGGGCCACGATCCTCGATCTGATCGCCAAGGGGGTCTACGCAGGAGTCATCCTCTCCACCGACGATCTGAACGGCCTCTTCGAGCGGGTTGTCGCTGGCGGTGCCGACATCCTGCAGGAACCGATGGACCAGGATTACGGCGTCCGCGACTGTGCCTTCCGCGACCCGGCCGGCAACCACATCCGGGTCAACCAGGCCTGACCCCCTAACCTTTTCGACGCCTCTGCCTGCCGCATCGATGCGGCAGGCAGAGGCGTCGAAAAGCATGTCAGGAGTTTCGTCTTCTCCTGGCCGGAGTGCTTAGTTCAGCCCCTGGCGTGCCTTGAACTCGCGGCGACGGGCGTGCAGGATCGGCTCGGTGTACCCAGAGGGCGAGACCGTGGAGTCCGCCCCCTTGAGGATCAGATCCTTGGCGGCCTGGAAGGCGATGGACGCCTCGAAGTCCGCTGCCATGGGCAGGTAGGTCGGGTCCCCGGCGTTCTGCTTATCGACGACCCCGGCCATCCGCTGCAGCGACTCGAGGACCTGCTCCTCGGTGACGATGTTGTGGGTCAGCCAATTGGCCAGCAACTGAGAAGAGATCCGCAGGGTGGCGCGGTCCTCCATCAGGGCGATGTCATGGATATCGGGAACCTTGGAGCAACCGACCCCCTGCTCGATCCAGCGGACCACGTAGCCGAGGATGGACTGACAGTTGTTGTCCAGTTCCTCCTGCTTCTCCGCCTGGCTCCAGTCGGTGCTGGGGCTGACCGGAACGGTGAGCAGGTTGATGAAGGAGTCCCGTCGACCCGCTGCCTTGAGTTCCTCCTGGACCGCGAAGACATCGACGCGGTGGTAGTGGGTGGCGTGCAGGGTCGCACCGGTGGGAGAAGGAACCCAGGCGGTGTTCGCACCCTGGCGCGGCTGGGCGATCTTCTCCGCCAGCATCTCCCCCATCAGCTCCGTCATGGCCCACATTCCCTTACCGATCTGGGCCTTCCCTGGCAACCCACGGGCAATGCCGGCATCGACATTGTGGTCCTCATAGGCCGGCTTCCACGGAGCGGTCTGCATATCAGCCTTGCGGACCATGGCGCCGGCCTGCATGGAGGTGTGGATCTCATCGCCGGTGCGGTCGAGGAAGCCGGTGTTGATGAAGGCCAGGCGCTCACCGACGGCCATGATGCAGGCATCGAGATTGACGGAGGTGCGACGCTCCTCATCCATGACGCCCACCTTGAGGGTGTTGTGCTGCAGGCCGAGCAGATCCTCAACCCGGCTGAAAAGCTCGTTGGTGAAGGCGACTTCCTCCGGGCCGTGCTGCTTGGGCTTAACGATGTAGATGGAACCGGTGCGCGAGTTACGCCTGCGGTTGATCGGCTCGATGCCCGGGATGGCACAGAGTGCGGTGATGACGGCATCCATGATGCCTTCCTGGATCTCCTGGCCGTCGACCATGATCGCCGGGTTGCTCATCAAGTGACCGACATTGCGGACGAACAGCAGGGAGCGTCCGTGCAGGCGGATCTCGGAGCCGGTACGGGAGATGTAGGTGCGGTCATCATTGAGCGCACGGGTGAAGGTCTTGCCATTCTTGGTGACCTCCTCGATCAACTCACCGGAGTTCAGCCCGAACCAGTTGCGGTAGCCCTGGGTCTTGTCCTCGGCGTCGACGGCTGCGACGGAGTCCTCGAAGTCCATGATGGTGGTGACCGCCGCCTCGAGGATGACATCCTTCAGACCAGCCGGGTCATCCTGCCCGATGGGCGAAACCGGATCGATCTGCAGCTCAAGGTGCAGCCCGTTATTGCGCAGCAGGATCGAGGAAGGATCGTAGAGATCACCGGTGAAACCGAGGTAGGCCTCCTCATTGACCAAGCCATGCTCACCACCGGAAACGTGGGCGACCAGGCGTCCCTCGGTGATCCCGTAACGGTCGACATCGACGTGGCTGGCCCCCTTCAAAGGAAGGACATCATCGAGGAACGTGCGGGTCCACTCGATGACCTTCTTACCGCGGGCCGGGTTATAGCCCTTGCCACGCTCAAGGCCCTCGGTCTCCGGGATGGCGTTGGTGCCGTAGAGCGCATCGTAGAGCGATCCCCAGCGGGCATTCGCGGCGTTGATGGCGAAACGGGCATTGGTGATGGGAACAACCAGCTGGGGGCCAGCGGTCTCCGAGATCTCGGTGTCGATGTTGCGGGTGACAATCTGCCCGACGCCCGGTTCATCAACCAGGTAACCGATCTCGGTGAGGTAGGCCTCCAGGTCCGCCGGGTCCGGCTGGCCGGGGTTGTCATGGTGGTACTGATCGAGCTGGCTCTGCAGCTCAGCGCGGCGGGCCAGCAGGGCACGGTTGCGCGGGGTCAGATCGCGGACAATCTCCCCGAAGCCCTGCCAGAAGGCCTCCTGGTCGGTACCGACGTGCGGGAGCACGGTGTCATTGAGGAAGTCGTGGAGGACCTTGGCGACCTCCATGCCACCTGCAGTGACGCGCTCGGTGGTGTCGGTGGTGGTGAGGGTGGTCGTGGACTGCTCGGACATCTCGGACTCCTACTGCATGGGGAAACGGTGGGGACTGCTGTGCGGATCCCCTTCAGCCCCTGGTGCGGGGTTTTCGGAAGAAGAGGATCTACTCAGACACGCATTCCGTTGCGGTGCGTTGGGGAAAGGCTAAGTGATGGCCGTCACGAATCAAAGGGTTTAACGAAGTTCGCCCCACACTCACCCCCGTTTCAAGAAGATGACCATGCTGACAATTCTGTTAATTTCCAGAAAATCGAGACTACCGGCACAAATCGCAATACTTGGCGAACTCCAGCTCAGGGGCCATGCGGCGCGAAAATTGTGAATATTTTAAAAATCTTACCTTTGCAAACTTTGCACAATCACCCCTCACCCCCGCACAGAAGTTAAAGCCCGGAAGCCATTGACGAAGATCACGCCATCGAGCAATCTGTGAACCACGCCACCAAGGCAGCATGATCGAAGTCACACCGATTAGGTGAGACTGAAGTACCGCCGACAGGCAGTTCTCCTCCATCAGGCTTGAAGCATTCGAAAGCCACCAGACTTTAGGAAGTGACCCCGATATGAGCACCACCGGCCAGGCACGTACCGCAGCAGAGATCCAGCAGGACTGGGACACCAACCCCCGTTGGGCCAACACCACCCGCGATTACACCGCCGAGCAGGTCGCTGAGCTGCAGGGCACCGTCATCGAGGAGCACACCCTCGCCCGCCGTGGCGCCGAGATCCTCTGGGAGGGCGTCAATGGAGATGACTACCTCCACTCCCTGGGTGCACTGACCGGCAACCAGGCGGTCCAGCAGGTCCGCGCCGGCCTGAAGGCTGTCTACCTCTCCGGTTGGCAGGTCGCCGGTGATGCCAACCTCTCCGGCCACACCTACCCCGACCAGTCGCTCTACCCGGCCAACTCGGTGCCGCAGGTGGTCCGTCGCATCAACAACGCCCTGCTGCGCGCCGATGAGATCGCCCGCTCCGAAGGCGACGATTCCATCGACAACTGGCTCGTCCCGATCGTCGCTGACGGCGAGGCCGGCTTCGGCGGTGCCCTCAACGTCTATGAGCTGCAGAAGGCCATGATCGGTGCCGGCGCTGCCGGTACCCACTGGGAGGACCAGCTGGCCTCCGAGAAGAAGTGCGGCCACCTCGGTGGCAAGGTTCTGATCCCGACCCAGCAGCACATCCGCACCCTGACCTCGGCTCGTCTGGCCGCCGACGTCGCCAATGTCCCGACCGTGGTCATCGCCCGCACCGACGCCGAGGCCGCCACCCTGATCACCTCCGATGTGGACGAGCGCGACCGTCCCTTCATCGAGGGCGAACGCACCGCCGAGGGCTACTACCGCCTCCGCAACGGCATCGAGCCCTGCATCGCCCGAGCCAAGGCCTACGCCCCCTACTCCGACCTGATCTGGATGGAGACCGGCACCCCGGACCTGGCAGTGGCCAAGCAGTTCGCCGACGCCGTCCACGAGGAATTCCCCGATCAGCTGCTCGCCTACAACTGCTCCCCCTCCTTCAACTGGTCCGCACACCTGGAGGCAGATGAGATCGCCAAGTTCCAGAAGGAACTGGCTGCCATGGGCTTCAAGTTCCAGTTCATCACGCTGGCCGGCTTCCACTCCCTGAACTACGGCATGTTCGACCTGGCACACGGCTACGCCCGCAACGGCATGACCGCCTTCGTCGACCTGCAGAACCGCGAGTTCCAGGCCGCCGAAGAGCGTGGCTTCACCGCTGTCAAGCACCAGCGCGAGGTCGGCGCCGGCTACTTCGACAACATCGCCACCACCGTTGACCCGAAGTCCTCCACCACCTCATTGAAGGGCTCCACCGAGGAATCCCAGTTCGAGACCGCTGACGCCACCGTCTAGGTTCTTGAGAAGGCCACTACCGCAGCAATGCTGAAGTAGTACCGCACTGCCGCCGCCTCGCCCCAGGGCTTCATGCCTGGGGCGAGGCGGTTTTCTCCGTGGCCGGCGGGTGGTAGCTTTCCGGCGGGTGACAAGCCCTGCGGTGAGCAACTGGGCCGCTCCCCGAGGCACACTCCTATATATAGGCATCGGCGGAAGCCAGGGAAAAGCGCTCCGAAATACCCTAGGCTTTCTTGGACACCCTGAACGCACTCCCGAAAGGCTCCTGTGAAGATGAAGAATCGGCTCCGAATCCTGCCTGCCATCGCGGCCACGCTGATGCTGACCGCAGGTCTCAGCGCCTGCTCCACTTCCGAGGAAGCCACTGATGGTCCAGCTACGGGTCCGGAGAATTCGGCGAGCAGGAGTTCGGCGACCGTGGCCTCCGAGGGCCCGGAAAGTCCCGAAAGTTCAGTGACCTCCAGTAGCTCCGGGGAATCTTTGGCGAAGGAGTCCAGCGAGACCCCCACTGCGGCCGAACCGGTGGTCGGGGATGCCGCGGACAGCGCCGGCATCGCACTGGGTGGTCCCGGGGAGGCAGCTCTCGCTGGCGCAGAACTCGTGGACATCAGCGCCACCCCCTACTCCGATATCAAGACCGCGGATCAGATCACCCTGCAGATCTCAGGTCTGAATCCGGAGCTCGGCTATCATGCCGCCATCTGTGCCGCCGAGCAGCCCCAAGGTCCCGGCGCACCGAATTGCACCGGTGGGTCCGTTGATTCCGCCACCCAGATCTGGCTCAAGAATGAGGGTGGCACCGACGCCATCTCCCCGGCGGGCACCGCTGAGTTCACGCTGGATGCCGCCACCACCGGCGAGGGGTTGGACTGCCACGTCGACGCCTGCGTGATCAAGGTCTTCGGTGATCACGCCGAGGGCTTCCGTAATGTCGCTGATCTGCCGGTCAGCTTCGCTGCCGCGTAGCCACGATTCCGTGAGTACCCGCTCTGGCGGGCACCCCAGCAAAAGACCCGGTCCCCCAGCACCAAGGGAGAACCGGGCCGATACCTTAGGTCAGTTACTCGGCGTAGTGGTCGATCTCGCCGAGAGCCTGGTCAATGATCTCCAGACCACGGACCAGATCTTCCTCGCTGATGATCAGCGGCGGAGCGATGTGGGTGCGGTTGAAGTGGGTGTGCGGCCACAGGCCCCGCTCCTTGCAAGCGGCGGTGTACTCGGCCATCGGCTGATTCTCCTCCGGCTTCGGAGCGAAGGGTACCAACGGCTCCCGGGTGTCCTTGTTCTTGACCAGTTCAATCGCCCAGAACAGCCCCATACCGCGGACATCGCCGACGATGGCGTGCTTCTCTTTCATCGCTTCCAGGGCCGGCTTGACCACGCGCTCGGCCATGTCATTGATGTGTTCGAGGAGGTTGTCCTCCTTGAAGACCTCGAAGGTGGCCACCCCCGGGGCGCAGGCCAGCGGATGGCCGGAGTAGGTCAGTCCGCCCGGGTAGGCCTTCTCGGCGAAGGTCTCGCGGATCCGGGAGCTGATGATCACACCACCGAGGGGAACATACCCAGAGTTGGAGCCCTTGGCGAAGGTCAGCAGATCCGGTTCCACGTCGAAGGCCTCTACAGCGAACATGGTGCCCATGCGGCCAAAACCGATCATGACCTCAT
Organism: Corynebacterium sp. A21; assembly: GCF_052266655.1. Taxonomy (NCBI): domain Bacteria; kingdom Bacillati; phylum Actinomycetota; class Actinomycetes; order Mycobacteriales; family Corynebacteriaceae; genus Corynebacterium; species Corynebacterium sp. A21. Next base: position 127,460 of record NZ_JBQPQY010000001.1, on the reverse strand, counting down.
CGGCGATGTAGAGGATGCCGTACTTCTCGCAGAGATCCTTCAGTCCCTTGAGATAGCCGGGCGGCGGAATGAGCACGCCGTTGCCACCGACCACCGGTTCCATGAGGATGGCGGCGATGGTGTTCGCCCCCTCCAGGATGATCTGCTCCTCCAGGTGCGCCAGCGCACGCTCGCTCTCCTGCTCCGGGGAGTCGGAGTGGAAGGGTGAACGGTAGGTGTAGGGGCCGAAGAAGTGGACCACTCCAGGATCGGCGGGCGGGGTCGGCCAGCGACGCGGTTCACCGGTCAGCGTGATCGCCAGGTTGGTGCCACCGTGGTAGGAACGGTAGGCGCTGAAGATCTTCTGGCGTCCGGTATGCAGCCTGGCCATCCGCACCGCATGCTCCACGGCATCAGCACCACCATTGGTGAAGAAGACGTGGTTGAGGTCCCCCGGGGCGGCTTCCGCAATCAAGCGGGCCAGCTCGGTGCGGGTCTCTTCGGCGAATCCCGGCGCGATGGTGGCCAGGCGGTCGGCCTGGTCCTTGATCGCCTGGATCAGCTTCGGATGACCGTGGCCGAGGTTGGCGTTGACCATCTGGGAGTTGAAGTCCAGATAACCATTGCCCTCATAGTCATAGAAGGTGGAACCCTCTGCATACGCAATCGGCAGTGCGTTGACCTTGTCCTGGGCGGACCAGGAATGGAAGACATGCTTGCGGTCGTTCTCGGCGATCTTCCGACCGCGCTCCGGATCGATGTGGTTCATATAAACCTGGGTCTCCTTCTTATCTCGGCGTCTTTCACCCGAGTGTAGGAGAAAGTCCCGCAGCTCACAGACGATTCAGGTCGGCTCAGTGATCCTGCACCATGGAATGCAGCCGGCGGAAGATGGCGGCCCCGTCCTGGCGGATGCCATCGTGCTGGTGTTCATTGGTGATCCAGGGGCGCAGGTCCCGATAACGCTGCGCGGTGCGCAACGAGTGCTCCAGCGGCACGAAGATGTCATCGACGTAGATCGCGGCAGCGCAGGTGGTGCCGGCTTCGGCAAGCACCGCGGCGTCGTAAAGCGGGGCCCAGTCCTCGGCCTGCGCGAGATCTTCGGCGACCCGGCGGAAGGGTTCCAGCGCTGGGTCCTCGTCGAACTGCCAGGGGAAGATGTGCTCGCCGGTCAGGTAAAAGGGTTCCCCCTCGCGCGGGTCGAGGTTCTGGTCGAAACCGGGGATCTCCTCGCTGATGCTCTGGGCCGCCCACGCGGTGGGCCCCGGGACCGTACCTGCGTAGATGCTCTCGTGGGTCGCGGCGTAGAGCGGGGCCTCGGCGAAGCTGACCCGGGTTCCGATGTCGAGCAGAAAATCACTGCGCAGGCGTTTCTCGCCACGGTACTCCCGGAAGGGTTCCTCCAGCAGGTAGGCCAGTGCATCGAAGCCGGTGCCGCGGCCGAGCTCACTGCCGATGGTGCGAAAGCGGCGGGAGCTCAGTTGCTCCCCGGTAGCCAGCAGTTCCTCGGTGTTGTTCAGATGGTGGCAGATCTCGCGGATCCGGTCCTCCGCCCAGGGGATCTCGGCGTAGAACGTCTCATGCCGGGTGGCCAACTTCGAGAAAGTGCCACGGTAAATATCATCGGCGTGCGCATCGGTGCTCGGCAGGCCTCCGGTGAGGTAGGCGAAGTCCACTGATTCCGGATGGGTGGAGAGGTAGGTGGTGATGCAGAAACCACCGAAGCTCTGCCCCATCAGCGACCACCGCCGGATCCCCAGGGACTGGCGCAAGGCCTCACAGTCCGCGACAATCTGATCTGCCCGCAGCAGACGCAGGTGCTCGGCGTCGAGGTAGGGGCTGGCGGCGTCGATACGCTCCGAATGCCCGGTACCGCGCTGATCGAGCAGGATCACCCGGTGACTGTTGAGCGCCTCGCCGAGCCAGCCGCCCAGATCCACCGGACGTGGTGCGGGGAAACCAGGGCCACCCTGAAGATAGAGCAGCACCGGAAAATCCTGGCCACCCGGCGGGGTGATCTCGCGGGCGAAGATCTCGAGGGTCTCCCCCGGACTCCGGTGATTCCAGGGGACAGTGAGCCGGTGCTCACGGAACTGGTGGCCGAGACGGGTGGACAGAGAGGTACGTAGTGCCATGCAGCCTAGTTTATGCCGCTAATCTGGCAGCATGTCTGAAATCCTCAGCGCCGGGCCACTGCAGTACACCGCCCACGGCGCCCACCTGACCGCCGCCGACACCCAGCTCGGCGACCTGCTCTACTTATCGACGACCGCGACCTTCGGGGAGGGTGACTCCATCCGCGGCGGGGTGCCGGTGATCGCCCCCTGGTTCAATGATCTGCTGGGCTTCGAGCCCGCCCACGGCTGGGCGCGGCGCAAGAATTGGCAGGTCGAGGAGGCCGAAGGTGGCTTCGACGCCAAGCTCACCTGGCGCGGCATTGAACTGGTGATGACCACCCGGGCCACCGCCGACGGCTTCGCCCAGACCCTGACCGCCACCAATCTCGGACAGAAGGAAGCCACCATCCAGCTGGCCTTCCACCCCTATTTCCTGGTCTCCGATGTCACCAGGATCACCGTGGAAGGTGCCACAGACACTCCCCTGAACTTTGATGGCACGCTTTTCGACGAGGCCTTCGCCGTGGCCCCCACCCAGGACATGGCCACCGATGCGCCGGTGCGCATCATCGATGAGGAAGCCGGCCGGGTGATCAGCATCTACGGCTACGGCTCCGATCACACCGTGGTGTGGAACCCGGGCGAGGAAAAAGCCGCCACCATGGCGGACGTGGGTCCGGATGAATGGCGGCAGTTCGTCTGCGTCGAGCCGACCAAGTTGGGTGCGGGGCGGGGCGGAATCACCCTGGTGCCCGGTGCCGGCGCCACCCTAGGAATGCTGGTCGGCGCCTCGGCGCTCTAAGGCGTTGAGTTCTTCTTCACGGTGATCTGCCAGCTGGCATCACCGGTCTCCCGGAAATCCGTCACCTCGTGGCCGTCTTCCGCCGCCCACTGCGGAATCGCCTCGGTGGCTTGGGTGCAGTCAAAGTCGATGACCAGTGACTGCCCGGAATCCAGGTCTTTCATCACATCTTTGGCCTCGATCAGCGGGAAGGGACAGACCGCGCCGAGGGAATCCAGCGCAAAGTGGTCATTGCCCAACGGACGGGTCTTGTCGCTGCGGCTATTCACCGGTTTCAGGCTGACCAACCCGGTAGCCACCTTGATGCCGCCGAAACCGTGGGGTACCGGTGCAGTGCTGTCGCTGTTGAGCGGGTTCACCGGCAGGACCGCATCCTCTGCGGAAACCACGGTGTTGTCCAGGCTCTGTTCGGTGGAGTAGGTACCGGACTCCGGGCGGGTGGTGGCGGCACTGGCCTTGGCCGGCCGGAGCCAGATCTTCGCGGCGACACCGACACCCACGGCGATGGCCAGCAGGGCGATCCACCCCTGGAAGCTGAAGAGGCTGGTCTGGACCATACCGTTACCGACGGTGCAGCCGCCGGCCAGGGAGGCCCCCACACCCATCAGCAATCCACCGCCGATGGCTCGGGTCGTGGTCGTGGCATCGGGCACTCGCACCCGGAACTCACCGGTGGTCTTGGCGGCGATGAAGGCACCGATCAGCAGCCCCAGAACCAGCATGACCCCCCAGTTGATGTACTGGGTATCACCGGTGACCGCGTACTGCAGGGTATTCGCAGTCGGGGTGGTGATTCCCAGGCCGCTGTTGCGGCCGGCGGCAGCGGACAGCGGCCAGGCGATGACGCCGATCAGACCGATCAGGGCACCGGCGGTGTAGACGTGCAGCGGCTTCTTCCAGATCGGCTGGTTACCCAGGCGGGCGATCTTGGGCAGTTTGGCTTCCTTGACCAGGAAGTGGCGGACCGCCACGATGGTCAGAATCGACAGCGCGATGGCGAACCACCAGGGTGAGATGCCGAAGAGCTCGGGAACCGTGGTCAGCCCGGAATCCCAGCTACCCATCCAGGTGTTGAAGCCGGCCAGCGGCCCGGTGCGCATGGCTGCCGAAGAAAGTGCGTACATCGCCAGGGCGATCCAGGAACCCACCAGACCTTCGGCCGAGCGATACCAGGTGCCGGAGGCACAGCCACCGGACAAGATGATGCCGATCCCGAACATGAACCCGCCGAAGATGACCGCGATAGGGGCGAAGGTGTCATACGTCGGGGTGATGATTCCGGCGGAGGTCAATGCGGCGATCCCGACAGCGTGCACCGAGATCACGACGAGCAGTCCGACGAAGGTACGCCAGGAGCGTTGCAGGAAGATATCGCGCAGCATGCCGGTGACACAGAACCTGCCCCGTTGCATGACGGCGCCGAGGGCAGCGCCCACGGCCAGGCCGGTGATGATCATGGCGAACCAGCTTTCTCTCACTAATGAATTCTCTTGGATGGCTACTGAATGGGAGACGCTTAAAGGTAGCCCCTGAATGGCACATTTGTCTAGATATTATAGACCGAGTTGTATATTAAGGAATCCCTGGTCCGCAGCGGCCAGCCAGCCCGGAATAGGATTCCCAGGGAAATCCCCGCATCGGGGTGGCCCGCCACACTCCCTTGTCGGCAGAGCCTGAGAATCACGCCTATAAGCCTATAGAAATAGCAGGTCACGGGACTAAGATGGAATTCAGTGATCCCGTTGCCACCGGCCAGCCCCGGCGACAACGGTTCCACCATTTAATGAACTATTGACCGATAGCTAAATTGCCAGGGAGCCCCCTTGACCGATCCCCAACCAGAGAAGAATCCGGAACAACCGGCCACCGCTGAATCCATCCCCACCAGCGAACAATCACATACCCCGGCAGAGCCGATTCCCGCCCGCCCCAGCCCGTGGCAGCTACTCACCGCCTTCCACAGCAGCGGACCTCGCTGGCCTGGCGCCCTGCGCGCCGCGCTGGCCGTGACCCTGCCAGGCTTGGTTGCCCTGTTGCTCGGCTTCGAAAATGAGATGCTGCTCATAGCGGCCGGTGGTTTCGCTGTCATCTACGGTGAGGGACACCCTTTCCGGGTGCGCTGGAAGGTGATGCTCACCGCCGGTGTCCTCATCGCCCTCGGTGCCACCGGTGGCGCCTTCGTTGGTGAATACATGTTCCAGACGATGTCTGCAGGTGGCTCCCATTGGTGGCTCCTGCTCTCTGCCGGCTACACCATCATCATCGCCACGATCGGTGTCTTCCTCCAGAATGCACTGCGTCTGCCGCCACCCGGCAGCTTCTTCATTGTCATGGTCGCCGGTGGCTCAACCATGGTGGCCAAGCTCGGCCTGAACCCGGTAGATGTTGGTCTCTGGGCGCTGATCGGAGTGTCCGCCGCCATGGTTATCGGCATGTTCCCCGTACTGTTCAGCCCGCGCCAACCTCAGGAGCAGGCCGTCAATACCCTGGAGCGTGCGGTCGTCGATTTCGAGGCCGCCGACAAACCCGCCCTGGGCAAAAACCACCAGGCGGAGACCGCACTGGCCAGCGCCTGGGCCGCCCTGGCTGATTCCGGGGCTATCCGAGGTGGACAACTACTCGATGAAACACAGTCGGACCTGGTCCAGCGGGTCACCACCGCGCACCGTCGCCTAGTGCAGGCCAGCGCCATGATCCCCGATGATGCCGCCACCGAGGCATTGACCGACACGCCGAACTACATCGACCTTTCACGCTCCGCCATCCCCCTGGCGCGGCCTTCCGTGGGGTACCGGATCTATCGCTCGATGCACCCCTACAGCCATGCCACCATCACCGCCCTGAAGGTGGCGGTGGCGACCACCCTGGCGGCAGTGGTCGGCATCGGCCTCGGCTTTGATCGACCGGACTGGGCGATCGTCTCGGCGATGCTGATGCTCCAATGGGGCCCAGATCGGGTACCCGGTTCTATTCGCGGTATCCACCGCATGATCGGCTCCCTGGTCGGGGTCCTGCTCTTCATGCTCTTCCACTTCCTCCAGGTCGAAGGCATCACCCTGCTGCTGGCGTTGGCGATCTGCCAGTTCGGTGCTGAGTTCTTTGTCACCCGTAACTACGCCTTCACCGTCATCTTCACCACCCCGTTAGCACTGCTCATGGGCGATTCCCTGGCCACGCCGATGAGTGAGGTCCTGGTCGGACGCAGCATGGAGATTCTCCTATCGATCATCTTCGGACTACTCGCACTCTGGCTGCTCATGCGCAACTCGGAGCCCCGCCACCACGAACGCCTGGTCAACCGCTCCTTCGATGCGATGGGGGCGGCCACCGGGGCACTACTGACCTCAGAGCCGAACACCACGCTGACGGTGCTGCGCGATCTGCAATATGAGCTGCTCAGTGAACGCCGTGCCGCCCAAACCCTGGTGAACAACCACCCGGCGACCGCCGAACAACGTTGGGAGACCCACCTGGCGGTGCAGATGGCCGGCTACAGTCTGCTCGACTACGTCACCGCAAACTCCAACCGTCAACTTAGTTTTGAGGAGATCGTGGAACTCAGCCGAAGGGTCCGCACGGCGCGGGAATTCGTCTGAGTCCCCTCAGGTGTCGTTGAGCCCGACAGCTGAAAGGCTCAACACCGGAAGAACCGGGTACCTCAGGTTCGCTGATCGAACCTGAGGTGCCCGGTTTTCCATCGCTCAATGTCCGGTGCTCAGCCGAAGAGCAGCTGCTGCACGTCCTCCTGCCGCACCGGATGCAATCCCCAGGCATCCAGGCCGACATCGACCTGGCCCTCCGCCACCTGCGGGACTGGGGAATGCAGATGACCATGCACCAGCAAGGGGACGGTCAACCGGAGATCATCGAAACGTGAGGGCATCCCGTCATGGTCCTGGCCGCGACGTGGGAAGTGCGAGAGCCAGACCTCGTGGCCCTGCCAGCGCTGCTTCTGGTACGCCTGGACGGAATCAAAGTACTCCAGGAAGACCCGCTGCCTTTTAAAGGAGCTCTTGTGCAGCGGGTGGCAGGAGTCATGGTTGCCGGCGATCAGGTGCTTCTCGGTCGCCGGCAGATACTCCGCGATCAGCTCCAGGGCACGCTGTTCATCGCAGCTGTCGCCGACGCTGAGATCACCGAGCACCCAGAGCCGGTCCCCCGCCCCGATGCTGTCCCGCAGGTGGGACAAGACGGTTTCATCATGGCGGTCCACATCATCGAATCCCCGTAACCTCGCCACGAATCGGTGTCCCAGGTGTAGATCAGAGGTGAACCAGGTGGTCATTGTGCGGCCACCGCCTGCTCCAGAGCCTGGGTGAAAACCTCCACCGGCTGAGCACCGGAGACCGCGAGCCGGCCGTCAAACACAAAGAAGGGCACGCCCTGGACACCGATCTGCCGGGCGGTGGCGATATCGGCATTGACCTGATCACTGAATTCATCGGAGCTGAGCACACGGTCCACCTCGGTGCGCTCCAAGCCCACCTGGTCCGCAAATTCACGCAGTGTGTCATGATCGGCGACATTGCGCCCCTGAGAGAAGAATCCCGCTTTCACGGTGTCATCCCAGCTGGTGCCAACACCCTTTTCCCGGGCGAGCTGGCCCACCCGGTGGGCGTCCCAGGTGTTGGCGTTGACCCCATCCCGCCAATTGAAGTCCAGGCCCACGGCAGCGGCCCGCTCGGCCAGGCCGGAGACCATGTTCTCCACCTGCTCCCGCGGCATGCCCTTTCCCTTGACCAGGGAGTCCACCATCGTGCCCTGAGGGTCCTTCTCCGCTGCCGGATCGAGCTGGAAACTACGCCAGACAATCTCAACATCGTCCCTGCTCCTGAAGTTTTCGAGAGCCAGGGACAGGTGCCGCTCGCCGACGGTGCAGAATGGGCAGACATAGTCAGACCAGATATCAATTCTCATACTCATGGTCAACGTCCCGGGGCACTGATCAATTCCCCGAGTCTGGCCGCTAACCTCAATACCCCACTAGGATCTTGCTTGGCTTCGCAGCGTGCTCGCGACGACCGGGAAGACTTCTCCATGGAGTTCATTTCTGAGCCCGACAGTTTATTCTGAAATCGGCTCCACCGGCCCTGTGAAATGGTCTGCACCCTACCTACCTGGGGCAGGGGAATTGGCTTTAGGTCCCGGTGTACCGAATAATGACCCCTTTGCCCGCTATCCTTGATTGGAAGTCCTATGCCAGAAACTTCTGCGCACTCCTCAAGCTCGAACTCCCGCGGTAATACCGCGAAGGCCGCCACTGGCGCCGAGGAGCCTGAACAACCCAAATCGGGTACCCAATACCCGCATGACATCCACCCGGGTCTGGTCCCTGGCATCGGCATCGATGAACAGCGCAACCGCTTCGGAGTGGACTGGGTGGTCTTCGCCATCACCGCCGTCCTCATCCTGGCCTTCATCACCTGGGGTGTGAGCGACCCCCTCGGCGTCGGCGAGGTCTCCGGGATCGCCTTCGACTGGGCGATGACCAACACCGGCTGGCTCCTCAATCTGGTGATGATCTTCGGACTGCTCATCATGGTGGGCATCGGTTTCTCCCGCTTCGGCCGCATCCGTCTGGGTAAGGATGATGAAGGGCCACAGTTCTCCCGGTTCTCCTGGATCGCGATGATGTTCGGCGCCGGCATCGGGGTGGGCATCTTCTTCTTTGGTCCTTCCGAGCCGTTGGCCTACTTCCTCTCCCCTCCGCCGGGGACGGTGGAAGCCGGCACCCCGGCGGCACTGCACCAGGCAGTCGCCCAGGCGAACTTCCACTGGGGATTGTCAGCCTGGGCGCTCTACGCCCTGGTTGGCGGCGCGATCGCCTACTCCACCTACCGCCGTGGTCGGGTGTCCCTGATCAGTTCCGTCTTCCAGCCGCTGTTCGGAACCAAGCAGACCGATGGTCCTGTGGGCAGGATCATCGACATCATGGCGATCATCGCCACCCTCTTCGGCACCGCCGCCACGCTGGGTTTGTCTGCCACACAGATCGGCACCGGCATCGAGATCATCTCCGGGGCCGGCCCGTTGGGCAATAACACCTTGCTGATCATCATCGCGGTGCTCACCATCTTTTTCATCATCAGTGCCGTTTCCGGTGTGGCACGTGGTATCCGCTACCTGTCCAACATCAACGTCTCCCTGACACTGGCCTTGGTGGCCTTCGTCTTCCTGACTGGCCCGACGCTCTTCCTGCTCAATCTCATTCCTTCCGGCATTCTCGTCTACTTTGATGAGCTGCTGCCGATGATGAGTAAATCCCTGTCCTGGGGCCAGGAGACCGTTGACTTCCAGGCTGGCTGGACCGCCTTCTACTGGGCTTGGTGGATCGCCTGGACACCGTTCGTGGGTATGTTCATCGCCCGCATCTCCCGTGGCCGCACGCTTCGCGAGTTCGCTCTGGCCACCCTCGCGGTGCCCACCATGATCATCATCCTGGCGTTCACCGTCTTCGGTGGCGCAGCGATCTGGCTGAACATGCAGGGCACCGAAGGCTTTGACGGCACCGCCAGCGGCGAGAACGTGCTCTTCTCACTCTTCGGCACCTTGCCGCTGAGCTCGATCACCCCCTTCATCCTCATCCTCGTGCTCGCGATCTTCTTCATCACCTCCGCCGACTCCGCCTCCGTGGTCATGGGCACCATGTCCTCCAAGGGCGATCCGGCACCGAAGAAGTACCTGGTGGTCTTCTGGGGACTGTGCATGATGGGTATCGCCGTGGTCATGCTGTTGGCCGGCGGCGAGGACGCCCTGTCCGCCCTGCAGAACCTGACCATTCTGATCGCACTGCCCTTCTCGGTGGTGCTGTTGCTCATGATGGTGGCATTCCTCAAGGATCTCTCGACGGACCCTGCTGCGATCCGCCGCCAATACGCTAAGACGGCTGTGGCCAACGCGGTTATCCGCGGACTCGAGGAACACGGAGATGACTTCGAACTCGCGGTTGCCGAGGCTACGGAAGGCCGCGGTGCCGGCCACCACTTTGATTCCACCTCGGTCAAGGTGACCGAGTGGTATCAGCGCACCGACGAAGATGGCAACAAGGTCGACTACGACTACGCATCTGGCGAGTGGGCCGATGGTTGGACCTCCCGGGAGGAGACTCCCACCAAGCTTGTCGACACCCCGGATACCCCGGAAGACGGGTCCTCAAAGGCTTAAAAGCCTTTCCTCACCTGTTGACGGACTGCTCCTCGCACCCCTTGGGTGCGGGGAGCTTTTTCCTGCTCACCTGGCCCCGGGCGGGCGTCGAGAAGCGCCCCACCCCCCTTTACGAGTCTCAACTTCCCCATTAGGCTGTGACCTAGGTAACTAAATTGCACAGCTAGTGCACCCGCACCAAGGAGAAAAACCTTCAAACCTCAAGGGAGGGGCGAGATGACCACCGTCATTTTCACCAGTATCCAGGCCCGGATCCAACAGGAGCGCGACCCAGTCCGCCGCGCCCGCCTCGGGCAGTTCATCGTGGAAGTCATTCGCCACATGCCGCAACTGACGCTCTCCCAGGCGGCCAGCACCGCCCTGCAGATCGCGGATCATGTGGAACTTCATAGTCATGAAGATCATGCCTCCCTGGTGCAACTGATCCAGAACTTCCAGGTTCGCCCCGAGGTCGAATGGCACGCCTTCGGATACGAGGCCAAGCCCGGCGCAGCGCAGATCACTTTGGAAACTCCCCGGGAGAATCCGGGGTCGCTGCCCCTCCTGCCGAACAACGAGGTGTACTACCTCAAGGAGCACACCCAGCGGAGCAATCGGAGCAGCGATGAGCCGAACCCGCCGATCCATCTACCCAGCTACCGTGATGCCGCCACCGCCTGGCGCAAGCGATTGGGCTACGCCACCGAGCCGAACCTGTCCTATATGGAATTCGGTGCCGGTCGCCCGGTCCGCCGCATCGAAATGCTGGGGAACCTCTGGAAGATCGGTGCGGTAGCTACCTGGGAGCGGGACTGGGAGGGTGAGACCTCTTGGTGCAATATCGAACACCGTCCCGAAACCGGGGACCAACCCTTCCCGATGATGAGCGAGTTGGACTGCTGGTACCACCTGCGGATCCACCACACCATCGAGCGTGACGGTTTCGCCGAGATCGCCCGCTGCCTGGGTGAGATCTTCACCGGCTATCTCCCCCAGCTCTGGGAGGGCGCCAGTGAGGTCAAAGCCGGACAACTGCTCGGCCCGGAATCTGAGGCGGCCGGCTACATCGCCCTGGAGCGGCTGTGGGTGCCCATGCGTGCGCGCCGAACCGCCTGGTACCGCGACTTCGTCGCCGGCACCCCGATGCCCGATGAGTTCCGGTGGGATGTGGTCATCGCCGCAGCGGAACAGATCGAGGACCTGCTGCGAGGCGATACCGAAGAGGTGGTCGCTGCCTGAGCCACCGGCTGCCACGGGTACTCTGAGCTCCCATGAACTCAGATTCCCCGGGGTCCCCCACGCTGCTGCTGATCGACAATCATGACAGCTTCACCGGGATCCTGGCACACCTGGTGCAGGAAGCAACTGGAGTCGCCCCACGGGTGATCAAGCATGATGATCCCGAGCTCAACCCGGAGCTGATCGCGACACAGGACGCGGTGATCATTTCCCCCGGCCCTGGTGATCCCCAGAATCCACCTGATCTGCAGGGGTCTGCCCTGGCGCTGGAACAGGACTCGGTGCCGGTTCTCGGGGTCTGTCTGGGGATGCAGGCCATTGCGGTGGCCGCTGGGGCACGGGTCACCCGGGCACCGTTCCCGATGCACGGGCGCACCAGCCTGATCGATGGTTTCGCCGGACTCACCGGGCCACTGGAGGTCACCCGTTATCACTCGCTGGCGGTTGATCCCACTTCCCTGGGAGACAATCTGGTGGTGACTTCCTGGGCCGAGGATGGCACCATCATGGCGCTCAAGCGTCTCGACGCCCCGCAGTACGGGGTGCAGTTTCACCCCGAGTCGGTGGGTACCCAACGCGGCCGGGAGATGATTCGCGCGCTACTGCAGGACCTGGGTGTCCCATTATCGGAACGGGCCCGATGGAACTCCCGGCGGCTGCCCGACGCTGAGCTACCGGCCCTCGCAGCAGCGTTGGATCCCCCGGCGCTGGGGCTGGTCTGGTTGGACAGCGCCGATGACACCCACCCCACCGGGGCTGAGAGTTTTCTCGCCGCGAATCTGGGGTCCGGAGAATCCGCAATCATTTCGGCCACCACACTGAACACCCGATTGGAGAGCCTTGAGGTGGCCGAGATAATCGGCGGCGGAAGCTATCAGCCGGGCGCCTTCTGGTCCCTGAATTATGAGGGCGATCAGGCCATGTACCTGCGCCCGGATGTGGTTATCCACCAATCCGAGGCGGGGACCTGGCTCTACGCCCGGGAAGGCGTGGAACTTCCGGAATTCGCCGGACTCGCTGCTCCCAACCCGGCGCCAGCTCCGGTGCTGGTGGGAAAACCGCTCGCCGACCATTCACTTCAGGACTACCTACAGGCGGTCGAGGCCTGCCAGGAATTCATCCGGGCCGGTGACTCCTATGAACTCTGCTTGACCACCACCGTGCGGATGACCCTGCTCGATACCCCAAATCCGCTCCGCCTCTACCTCCGGCTGCGTGAACTCGCCCCGGCACCGATGGCTGGATTCTGGCGGATCGACGGGGTGAGTCTGCTCTCCGCGTCCCCGGAACGCTTCATGTCCGTCGACCATCAGGGCCTGGTGTCCGCCAGCCCGATCAAAGGCACCCGCGGACGCGGCCCGGATCAGCGCTCAGATGAAGCCGCCATCGCTGAACTACGCACTTCGGTGAAGGACCGTGCAGAGAACCAGATGATTGTCGATCTCATGCGCCATGACATCGCCACCTGGTGTGAACCCGGATCAGTGCAGGTTCCGGAACTCTGCCAGGTGCACAGCTTTGCCACCGGACACCAGATGATCAGTACCGTCAACGGTCGACTACGCCCCGGGATTCCCGCCCACCGGGTGATCACCGCCGCCTTCCCACCGGGCTCCATGACCGGCGCCCCCAAGGAACGCACCGTGGAACTGCTCAGTTCCCTTGAACCTGCGCCCCGGGGCTGGTACTCCGGCATCGCCGGTCATCTCAGTGCCGACGGTTCGGCGGACTCCGCAGTACTCATCCGCACGGTGGTTTTGGAAGGAAACAGCCTCAGCTATGGCGCAGGTGGTGCGGTGACCATGCTCAGCGATCCGGTGGAAGAGGCTGATGAGGTTCAGGTCAAACTTCTGCCGCTGCGTAGACTGCTCGGCATCGCAGATAATCAGGACAATTGGCTGGAGGAATGGACATGAGTGAACTTCTGGCGGCAGATTCCTTCACGGTGCGCAATGGTCGGGTTCGGGGGCTGAGCCTTCACCTGGAGCGCTTCCGCCGTGCGTGTCTTGCACAGGGACATGAGGTTGAGCCGGCACAATTGCGCGCGCTACTTCGCACCGACCCCCCGATAGCGGGATCACCCCGACTGGAGCTGACTGCCGAAGGGGTGGGCCTGCGGCACCGCCCGGCGCGCCCGGAAACCGATACCGCCACCCTGGCCCCGGTCGGAGTCCCGGATATCCGCTCCTGGCCGAAAATCAAGGGGCCCGATATCCCGGTACTCCAGTCCCTGTTGTCGGAAGTCCCGGAAGATGAGCTCCTCTTGCTCGATGAGGAGGGCACAGTGGTGGAATGTTGTTTTTCCACCCCGATCCGATTCATCCCGGGATCCATGGTTGAGGATGTGCCCTGGATCGCGGAGTTCCCCCTCCACCCGCAGCAGCTGGAGAGCGTGACCGCGCAGTTGGTCCGTCGCGCCCTGCTCTGGGTCGGGGTGGCGGTGATCGAGGCTGCCCCCTTGGCACCGGAGCAACTGCAGGAAGGGCATGTCTGGCTGCTCAACGCCACCCATATCCGTCGGGTGCTCAGCCCGGCGCAGGCCCCGGATTTCTGGCCGCCAGAACTACTGGAACTGCAGCAGTTGGTCACTGAATGGCTGGATACCCGGGCTGAAGCCGTACACCCGCTGGTGAGATAAGACGGGACTCCCGCTGACCTTCCTGAGTGATCACTGAGGGTGGACGACATGAGATGAGCCACCTCCAGTGGAGCTAAAACCCTCAAAGTGCCAGTTCAGCACGGTGTATACACACTGCCACCACTTTGAGAGCATTGCCTCTCACTTCCAAAGGGTGCTAGCTTGAGCAGTTGAATAAAAACTGCCTGAACACTTAAAGAGTGTCGCATGAGATCCCTGGAGGTATTTCACATGATGTCTCGATCCACCTGGTGCACCGCGATTGCCGCTGCCTTGGCCACCACACTGATCAGCGCCACCCCGGTGTTGGCACAGGAGAATGCCGAGGCTGGGTCCTCCGCTTTGGGGTCCTCCGCATTGGGGTCCTCTGATGAAGGTGCCGAGGCAGGCAGCGCGGAGAGTTCCTCAACCGCTGCGCTGATCTCCTCCAACGGTCTCCTCCAGGAACTGGTTGCCACCTCCTCGCAGTCCACCACCTCCTCAGGGCTGGGGATCAGTACGCTGCTCAGTTCCATGAGCCTCCTGGGATCCAGTGAGATGCAGTTCCAGGGGCCGCTGCTCAGTAGTGAGGATGGCTACCCACTCCCCACCGATCCGAGCATCACCACCGCCGAGATCGTGGACCGCACCAGCGACGCCCGAGCTCCCCGCCTGGAACGCTGGTATGTCGCCTCCCCTTCAATGAAGCGGGTGGTTGAGGTGCAGATCATGAAGTCGGCAGATCCGGCGGCACCAGCCCCCATGCTTTATCTGCTCGACGGCATCGGCGGTAACAAGACTTCCTCCGGCTGGATCAACGGCGGTGAAGCCCCGAAGGTCTTCGCCGAGGAGAACGTCACCGTGGTCATGCCGCTGGGTGCGGCCTCCTCCATGTACTCCGACTGGGAGAATGAGGACCCCGCACTGGGCACCATCATGTGGGAGACCTTCCTCATTGAGGAGCTGGCTCCGCTGCTCGAAGCCGAGGAGGAACTCAACTTCAACGGCCACCGCGGTATCGGCGGGCTGTCCATGGGGGCGGCCGGTGCGATGCACCTTGCTAACACCAACCCAGAGTTCTTCGATGGTGTCATTGGTATCTCGGGCTGCTACTCAACCCTGGATACGCTGGGTCGACAGACTGCCCAGCTAATCGTGGGTTCCCGCGGAGGCGATCTCGAGAACATGTGGGGCCCCTTCGGCTCCGAGACCTGGGTGGAGCATGATGTCACCGCTAATCCGGAGGGACTGCGCAATATGGCGGTCTATCTCGCGGCTGCGGATGGTTCCGTGGCAGCTACCGACCGGCCGGTGTATGTGGACCAGCCCTTCTTCAATATGATCGCCGGAGTGGTCCTGGAACGTGGTGCCTATGACTGCACCCGCAACCTGGACCGGGCCATGAAGGATGCCGGAATGGACCACCAGGAGGTCGACTTCAAGTCCGGCGGACTGCACAACTGGGAAAACTACAATGAACAACTCAAGCCCGGCTGGGAGGCCATCAAGGAAGAGCTGTATTAGCACCCGCAGAGACGTACTGTCTCCCCTGCCGGGCGGAGTCAGTGACCGCCCGGAGCTTATTAACTTAGATCCCTCCGGAGGTCACCTTTAATGTCCCGCACCACTTGGCGCACCACCATCGCAACTCTCGCGGTCACCGCCGCTTTCTGTACCACGCCTGCCCTCGCCCAGAGCGCCGAATCCACAGATTCGGATAAGTCCGGCGGCGCGTCCCCTGACAGTTCAAGCAGCCATGAAGACAGCAGCCCAGGTGATTCCAGCGGCGACGCAGCTGTGGGAGATGTCGGGCCGGATTCGGAGATCGGGGCCACGGGTTCCATACAGCCAGGTTCGATGGAATCCGGTTCCTCGGTGGAAAGTGCCCTCGGCGCTCTGCTGCGCACCTTGCTCTCCGGCTCCTCCGGTAGCAGCCTGTCCACCAGTGGCAATTGGCTCAATATCGTGCTTGATCTCCTGCCCCTGGTCGGCTCCTCCGAAGTCACTCTCCCCTCCTCCACCATCCTCGCCACCGGGGACTACCCCAAGGCTGTCGATGAGTCGATCCAGGCTCCACAGCTGATCTCCCGAGTGCCGGAGGAGGGCAACCGCCTAGAGCGCTGGACCATCGCCTCCCCCTCGATGGCTCGCAATGTCGAGGTTCAGGTCATGCTCCCGGCGGATGATTCAACTCCCGCTCCGATGCTTTATCTGCTGGACGGGGTGGATGCCAACACCAAGTCAGATTGGCTGACCTCCGGTCGGGTGGGCACCTTCTTCGCTCAGGAGCAGGTCACCCTGGTCATGCCGACCCAGGCGAAGGCCTCGATGTACTCGGACTGGGAATCCGATGACCCGCATCTGGGCCGGAACATGTGGGAAACCTTCCTCACCGAGGAACTCCCGCCCCTGTTGGAAGCGGAATCAGACCTGAACTTCAACGGCAAACGCGGTATCGGTGGCCTGTCCATGGGTGCCACCGGCGCGGTCCACCTGGCCAATTCCCACCCGGAGTTCTACGGCGGTGTCTTCGGTCTTTCCGGTTGTTATTCCACCCTGGACCCGGTGGGACGCCAGACCGCCCACCTGACGGTGACCTCCCGGGGCGGAACCCTAGAAAACATGTGGGGTCCCTTCGGCTCCGAGACTTGGGCGGAACACGATGTCACCGCCAACCCGGAGGGACTGCGTGACATGGCGGTCTACCTCTCCGCCGCCAACGGTGAGTACCTCTTTGATCCCGAGCGTGACTACTCCAATGTTGATCCCATGACCATGAGCACCGCCATCCTGCTGGAGCAGGGCGCACTGGTGTGCACCCAGGATCTGGATCAGGCGATGACTTCCGCCGGGATGGATCACCAGAAGGTGGAGTACACGGGTGCCGGCGTTCACAACTGGGCGAACTTCCGGCCCCAGCTCGATGCCGCGTGGGACACAATCAGCCCGGCACTGCAGTAGTTTCAGAGCCACCGGCTAGCCGCCACCCGGTGATGTCGACCGCCGCGGACCGCTGGCCGGTTGTAACACCAGCCCCTTCTGCAACGACAATCCACCCAGTAGGATCCACCTCAACGGACTCCCCCACGGAAGTTTCCGCACCGGGGTGGATCTGGAAGACTTCTGGAAGGCGATCACGTGATTTCTCGACGTTGGCCCATCATCTCTGCCGGGGTGCTACTCAGCGTGGTGTTGGGCTCTGCCCCCGCTCTGGCGCAGAGCTCGGGTTCTGCCGGGACAGGGAGTTCCACAGCTTCCTCGGGCTCCCTGGCAGATATCACCAGGGATCTCATCGACGCCTACTCGGGTAGCTCCGCCGCTAATTCCGGTAGCTCTCTAACTGCGCTGACCAGTTCCCTGGATGCTCTCGGCTCCTCGGAGATCGATCTACCCGCTGACATGGTCTTCATTTCCGATGAGTATCCCAAGCCGATTGATGAGTCGATCCAGGCTCCGGCGTTGATCTCCCGGGTGCCGGAGGACGGCACCCGCTTGGAGCGCTGGACCATCGCGTCCCCCTCGATGGCCCGAAATGTCGAGGTACAGGTCATGCTCCCGGCGGATGCTTCCACACCCGCCCCGATGCTCTACCTGCTGGACGGGGTGGACGCCCAACAAGATTCCGATTGGCTGAGATCCGGCAAGGTGGGGGAACTCTTCGCCGGGGAAAACATCACCCTGGTCATGCCCACCGAGGCCCGCGCCTCGATGTACTCGGACTGGGAATCCGATGATCCCAATCTCGGTCGCCACATGTGGGAGACCTTCCTCGCCGAGGAGCTGCCACCGATCCTCGAGGCGGAATCGGATCTGAATTTCAACGGCAAGCGCGGCATCGGTGGTATCTCGATGGGGGCCACCGGCGCGGTCCACCTGGCCAACACCCATCCAGAGCTCTATGAAGCGGTTTTCGGACTCTCCGGGTGCTACTCCACCCTCGACACCCTGGGTCGGCAGACCGCACAGCTTTCCCTGGGTACCCGCGGCGGCGATGTCACCAATATGTGGGGTCCCTTCGGTTCCGAAACCTGGGCGGAACACGATGTCACCGCCAACCCGGAGGGACTTCGTGACATGGCGGTCTACCTCTCCGCCGCCAATGGCGAATACGACGACATCGACCGCCACAACTACGGCAACACCAACTTAATCGACATGCCTCTGGGGATGATCCTTGAGCAGGGCGCGATGCTCTGCACCCAAGATCTCGACGAAGCCATGCACCAGGCCGGGATGGACCACCAGGTCGTGGAATACTTCGACACCGGGGTACATTCCTGGCGCAATTTCAATGCCCAGTTCGAGCCCGCCTGGGACACCGTCAAGGACGCGCTGTACTAGAACTTCATCCTGAGGCCGGTTTCCCCTACCCCGGAATGATCAGTCCGCATTAAGCGGAAAGGCGAATCAGCCGTGACTCTTCGTCGGCGTTCCCCGCAGAAGGCCGCAGTCCTGCACCATGAAGCCAACAGCGCTGGAGCGGGTCAGGGAGGAGGTCAAAAGCACCATCGGCTAGCACCAGCCCGCCAGTTGATCCTTGGCGGATATGGTTTTCCGGGCTCTTCCCAGTGTGGGCTTATAGATCCAAGGTATAAGGGCAAAAATTTCTGAAGTGAATACCCACCGCATGCGGTGGACGCGGGCCGGCTGGTGTGGCCCCGAGGCCCCAGGGAGGCTGAGGTCCGCGGGATACCGCCGCTACTTGTTGACGAGGTCTGGCAAGTACATCTGCGGTGAGAGGCATACCCGGATCCGCCAGAGCGGACCGCCAAGATGAAGTGAGCTAGCGTCGCCAGGCCGTGGGATCACCCGCTACGTTGGCTGGATCCAGCCCCCAGGCCTGGGCAATCAGTTCCATGGACCGGTTATTGCTCTCCGTTGTAGGCCCCTTGACCAGGAGCATGAGTTCATCCGCCTTCGATTTCTCAGCGAAGTTCTGCAGATAGCCGGCGGTCTGCTCACCGGTACCGACACCGTAATAGTCGAGCATCGAGGCATAGTGCTGCCCGGCCGGTGAGGCCATCAATTGGGCAATCTCTCCCTCGCTGACAACACGTCCATTAAAGTGCATCGCCGTGACGTGCTGTCGCACCATCTGCGCGTGGATACCCCTCGCCTCCTCTTCAGAGTCGGCTGCGGTGACGTTGAGGGCTGCGATCACATAGGGCTCGGACATGAACGACGAGGGCTCGAAAGTCTCGCGGTACAGCTCGATGGCCTGCTCGAGCATCGGTGGGAACAGGTGCGAGGCGAAGGAGTAGGGCAACCCGAGTTTCGCGGCGAGCTGCGCCCCATAGAGCGAGGAACCGAGGATGTAGAGCGGTACGTTAGTTCCGCGCCCTGGGATGGCCTGGATTTCCGGGAAGAGGGACTGTCCCTTGAGGTAGTGGGCGAGTTCGATAATGTCGGAGGGAAAGTTCTCGGCCGCGTTCACCGGCCGGCGCAGCGCCTTCGCCAAGGTGGTGCGATCGGTCCCTGGAGCCCGGCCGAGCCCCAGATCGATGCGCCCGGGATGCATCTCCTCGAGCGTGCCGAATTGTTCCGCAACAACATAGGGGGAATGGTTCGGCAGCATGACTCCGCCTGCCCCGAGCCTGATCTTCGAAGTATGTGCCGCGACGTGCGCAATCACGAGGGCAGGAACGGCAGAAGCGATAGTGGAAGAGTTGTGGTGTTCCGAGTACCAGACCCGGGAATAGCCCAACTGCTCGGCTTTCTGGGCCATGGCAACCGAACGTCGGAAGGCGTCAGCGGGATGCTCGCCCTCATAGAAACTGGAGAAATCGACGACGGACAATGGGATTCGGGCGGCCATGTGGGTTCCATTCTGTTGGGTTTGGCGAGGTAGGTTGCACAGGATGTGTGCCGGCGAAGTTGTCGCAGATCATCCTGACGTGGTCCTTGTTATGGGAAGATGTGGGCCACGTTTTGTGCGGCACATATGTCTGCTTCGGGGGCCAGGCTCATAGGGCGGGGCTGACGATCCAGCAGGACTCCCTGCTGAGCCTCTGAGATCTGTGATGGGTGTGGTGCGAAGAGCCTCCATAATTGCGGCGAAACCCCAAACGTAGGTATGTTTACTGATGTACCTAATCATGAAGCCATACCTAGGTACAAGTCAAGGTGTACCTAGGTGAGGTGCGCCACTGGAGGGTGAGATGGAAACCACATTGAACGGGCCGGAACGCTCGGAGATTGACCTGAATAAAGTGTTCTCGGCGTTGGCCGATCCGCACCGCCGGGCAATCATCATTGAGCTGATGGGCGAGACTTCAGGAACTGAACGGACCTGCGCGTCCTTTGATGTCCCACTGTCGAAATCTTCACGGACCTTTCACTTCCGTGTCCTGCGGGATGCCGGGCTCACCTGGGACACTGATTACGGCAATCGCAAGGGCGTCATCCTACGAGAGGAAGACATTGAAGCGCGGTTCCCTGGACTGCTCTCAGTTCTGGCCAACTCCATCCAGTGATTGCAGGGGGCCTGGCAGCTGGTGGCCAACTCTTCCGTGCCCCTGTCATGACAGCAGAAAACGCGCGTAGCCCCCACATGCCTGCCGCCTTGGGGCGAGGTCCCAGTGATCCGCCTTCTCTACAGAAAAGATCCTCCAGAATCCCATGAGCTCCACCGTGAACCACGCTGGTTCAACCGCGATCCCTCGGCCCATAAAAATAATCCTGGCGGTGCTGGTATTCACCGCTTTCGTGATGATGCTCAATGAGACGACTCTGGCTGTCGCGATGCCTTCGATCATGTCGGACTATTCCATCTCGGCGACCACCGCCCAATGGCTCCTTACCGGCTTCATGCTCACCATGGCGGTGGTGCTGCCGACGACTGGCTGGATACTCGAGCGCTTCACCACCCGGGCAGTGTTCATCTTCGCCATCGCCGCTTTCCTCATCGGCACAGTAATGGCGGCTGTGGCCCCGACGTTTGAACTGTTGCTCGCTGCCCGTGTCGCCCAGGCTATCGGCACCGCAGTAGTCATGCCGCTGCTGATGACCGTGGCCATGACCGTTGTCCCCGCCCAGCGCCGTGGCTCGATCATGGGCCTGGTTGCCGTGGTCATGGCGGTTGGCCCAGGTTTGGGTCCCACAGTGGCGGGCCTGATCCTGAGCATCTCTACCTGGCACGCAATCTTCTGGTTCATGGTGCCGCTGGTGTCCATTGCCGCCCTCGTCGGCACAGTCATGCTCAAAAACATCAACGAACCTCGCGCCACCCCCTTCGACCTGCTCTCGGTCTTGTTGTCCATCTTCGCTTTCGGCGGGTTGGTCTACGCACTGAGTTCCGGCGGAGCCATCATCGACGGGGGCACGGGTGCCCGCATTCCTTTGATCGCTGTGATTGTCGGCGTTGTGGGGCTGGTGCTGTTTGTGTGGCGCCAGCGGGCCCTGGGCAGAAAGGGTCGTGCCTTGCTGGATCTACGGCCATTGAAGATCCGTAGCTTCACCATTCCACTGATCGTGTTCCTGGGCCTGCTGGGCGCACTGATCGGTGTTCTCAACACGCTGCCGCTGTACCTGCAGGGTTCCCTGCTGGTTTCTGCCCTGGTCGCCGGCCTGGTGATGTTGCCGGGAGGTCTACTCGAAGGCCTCCTGTCGCCCTTCGTCGGTCGGCTCTACGATCGGTATGGCCCCCGCCCATTGATCATCCCCGGCATGTTCATCGCCGTAGCCAGCTTGTTCTGGCTGGCCACCGTTGATCAGGACACCAACGTATGGCTGCTGGTGATCATTTACCTCATCTTCTCTATTGGTGTGGCGGTACTGTTCACCCCGTTGATGACGGCGGCTCTCGGAGCGGCCCCCACTCACCTGTACGGCCATGCTTCCGCCATTCTGAATACTTCACAGCAGTTGGCAGGCGCTGCCGGCACGGCCATCATGATTGCGGTCTACAGCGGCGTCGGGGCCGCCGCGCAAGCCAATGAGGCCCCGGAAACAGTGGCGCTTGCCGATGGCGCCAACTCCGCTTTTCTCGCTTCTGCAATCGTGGCTGCCGTGGCATTGATCTTCTCTTTGTTCATCCCCCGCTCCTCCATCGCATCCGGTCATGCTCAGACGAAGGTGCGCGAGGGAACAACACCCTCCTCCCACTCCGATAGCTGAGCTGGGACTGTTGCAAAGTTGGGCTAACAGGGCAATCTCCCTGAACTGATCAAGATCCAGCGGATCTTCGACGGTCGCCAGTTTCCTCGCCCGCCCCTCCCGGTGCGATCGAGGGGACCATACTGTTGCACAGTCGGGTTCAAGACCGGGTAGGTAGACCTTGACACTGATCGAGCCTGTATCCGAGGTTCCCACATCCTGCCGCGGCGGGGCCGTCGAGACGCGGCGTCGATAAGCGGCTCAGCGCGCTGTATTAATCACCGCTACCATCGCCGCCTGGGCGGCGAGGTACTCGGCGACCTCAGACTCGGTCTTTGAAGAATCCCAGCCCAGGCACTCAGCCATGGTTCCGGCGACCAACCGCAGCGCCGCCGCGCTCACCACGCCGAGGGTACCCAGGGTCAACCGGCGGTCCACTACATCACGCAGCGTGCGCGCCCCTTCCCCGGCTACTCCGTGGACCACCTGTGCCAGAATATCCCGGCATCCGGATTCAGGGGAGATCACCTGCGCTAACCGTGGATCATGAAGGGTCAGCACCAGGACCTTTTCATGCCCGGTGCCGTAGAGTCGCGCGAGGTGCAGCCGGTTCTCCCGGGGAACGGCAGACTCCGGAACCCGGCGTAGGGCGGACTCGAAGGCGGCGTCGAGACTGTCATAGTCACCGAATGCGCCGGCGACCGGGAGGTGTCGGGAGTCGTATTTCCGGGTCGGTGGGAGCTGCGCGGACTCGGCCTTGAGCACGGCGTCAATGGCCTTCTCCCCCATCGCCCGGGCAGTGGTCCATTTACCACCGGTGATCGTGAACAGGCCGGGGACCCCGGAATCAGCATGATTGAAGATCTCGAATCGGCGCGAAGAGGTATAGGTGTCCGAGCCATCATCGACCAGTGGGCGAACCCCCACCAGGGTCGCTTCGATGGCATCCCGGTCCAGCGGCTTCGCGGAGACTGAGTCAATGGTCTCCAAGAGCAGGTCGATGTCACCCGTGGTCGCTTCGGCGTCATCGGCATTGCCCACCATCGCGGTATCCGTCGGGCCGATCAGCGTCTTGCCTTCCCAGGGATTGACCATGAAGTGGTGGCCGTTCTGGCCCCGCACATACACGCCTTCGGTATTGCCCAGATTCCGGGTGAGCAGATGCACACCCTTGGACTGCTTGACCTTGACGCCCACGACACCGGCGAGTTCCCCCAGTGCGCTCTCCACCCACGGGCCGGCGGCATTGACCGTCACGCGGGCCCGGATCTCGTGGGTGATGCCGTTGAGTCGGTCCACCACCTCCACTCCCCGGACCCGGCCGGAATCCTCCCGCAACACCGAGGTGACTTCCGCATGATTGACCGCAGTGCCGCCCTCCGAGAGATAGGAACCCAGGATAGCCAGCAGCAGTCGTTCCGGATAAATGTTGAGCGTGTCATCATGGCGCCAGGCGCCCACCAGATCCTGTGGATCCAACCAGGGCACCTGCTGCAGCAGTGCCTTCTTGTTCACCCACCGGAAGCGCCGGGATTGGATGTCCTTGGGCATTCCGACATTGCGGTTGGCAGCCATGGCCTCATAGAGTGCCACGCCGGCCCCGAGCATCGGCGCCTTCGGATCGGACCATTCATAGGCGGTGAGCAGGAAACTCCGCGGCTGCACCAGATGAGGGGCCGCGATGCCTAAGTAGCGACGCTCCGCCACGGATTCCGCGACCACCTGGAAATCATGCTGCTCCAGATAACGCAGCCCACCGTGGATCGCCTTGGTGGTCGCCGAGGAGGTACCCGAACCATAGTCATTGCGCTCCAACAGGATGGTGCGTAACCCACGGCCAGCCGCATGCCGGGCAATCTGCACCCCGGAGATACCTCCCCCGATGACCGCCAGGTCATATTCGCCGTAGACCGGTGCGCCGAGCACCCGGCCTCCGAAATCAGGTTGTGCCGGTGAGAACATGACTTTCCCTCCTGCGGTCGGGAGCAGTGAGTGCTCATCTTAGGCACTACCCGGCGCGCAGGAGGGAGAATGTGGAACAAGCCAGGAGAGTCTCAGCAGACTCTGGACCTTGGCGCTAAACCAGCTCCATGATGCCGCGGATCAGCACCGAAATCGCACCACCGGCGGCAAGCAGGTTGGCCAGGCGACGGGCCCAGGTATTGGAGACGAACTTGTTGAGTCCATCACCGGCGGAGGCACCGATGAAGATGAAGAGGATCGAGACCAACCACAACCACCACGGGACCGCACCGAAGTCCATGCCACCGACCAGGATGATCTTGAGCAGGAAGGACAGGGTGTTGGCCACGAAGAGAATCGGGTGGAGGGTGGCGACGAAATCGCGGTGCTCCCACTTGACCATCCGGGCGTAGACGGTGAGCGCAGGACCCGCGATACCGGCCACGGTGGACATGAAACCGCCGACGGCACCGGCGATGATCATCGGGGTCTTGGCCTCGGGGTTGATATTGAACTTCTCCGGCTTGAAGGCTGCCACACTGAGCGCGAGTAGCACCATCACACCGATGGCGATCATCAGCCAGGCACCGTCGACCAGGAAAATGATGCCGACCGCGGGTAGCGAACCGATGATCAGTCCGCCGGCCAGAATCCGGAACTTCGCCCAGTCCGTCTTCTTGCGTACCGCCCAGGCATTATTGGCGGCGTTGATGATCGACAGTCCGTTGATCATCGTCACGCCGGCCACGGGGCCGAGTACGAAGGCAAGCACCGGGCCACCCACCAGGCCGAGGCCGAGACCGGTGATGCGTTGGAAGATCGATCCGATGAGGACCGTGAGAATCAGGATAATCGCGAGTGTGGTCACGATTGATCAGGATAGGCTGTGCGATCCCGGAGCACCGCATTGTGTTCCGCTAAGAGAGCGGATGACACAGCGACCTCGGGTGACAGTCATTCCCCACGCAGGGTGGCTCCCGTATCAACCCAGACCGGGCCGGTGTCGCCGCGCAGCAGATCCTCCACCAGGGCGGCGGTGCGCAGCACTCTCCCCCAGTCAAAGTCTTCCGGCAGCTCCTCCTCAGCATCGGAGTGCGTCAGGAAGAACTCGGTACAGGAACGACGACGTGGGGCACCCAGTCGGCTGCAGACGATATAGCTGACAGCCTCACACTCGAGCAGCCGGAGCGGGCCCCGCAGCGGGATCACATAGGCGTTGTGCCACACCTGCGGTGAATAGCCCATCAGGATCGAGGCGAGGCACAGGCAGACCTCCGCGAAAATCTCTGTACCCAGGGTGTCATTGATGTCCAGGGTGTACCAGGCCGCCCGCCGTTGTAGCTGGGGTGAGAGCGGCACCCTGGTCACCGCCCCGGGATTGACCCGTTGCCGACTGGTGGCGTTACCGAGTTCACCTGACCAGTCGACGACCGCACCGACTTTCCACAGGTTTCCCAGCATGGCAATGCAGTGCCGGGGCAGCCCCGGTTCCAGGTCCGCATAGACCCCGCGGGCCGCAGCGTCCTTGACCAGACGACGCTCCCAGGAGCGGGTGAAACTCAAGACACTGCCGCCGGTCCCACGATGCGCCGAACCGGTGTCGATCATGGCCACCATCCCGGGCGCCTGATACATGTCCTGGTAGAGGTAATGCGCCTCGGTCTGACGTGACTGGGTGCCCGGCCATTCCCGGGGAATATCCAGGTGGATCGGGGTGGCCCCGGATTTCGGGGTATAGCCAAGCAGTCTCCATTCGCTCGCCGCGTAGAGCGGCAGCTGCCAGGCCTTCTGAATGACCTGAGTCAGGTTGGCGCAGGAATAGATATCCACCAGACGGTCGGTCTGTAGTGCGACCTGGACAGCCTGATCCACCGGTAGGGTGGGCATGCCCCGGACCACTTCGATGATGAATTGTTCCAGGCGCTTTCGGCGCAGCGGATCCTCCTCATCATCGAGGCGATAATCGATCTCGGTGTAGATCATCGGTTACTCCCTATCGTGAGACCGTGGCCGCCATGGGGGTCAGCGCTGCTGGTGATTATCCGGGATGTTCGGGCAGGTGATGGAGACATCGGGGGAACGGTGGAGAATTTCCCCCTGACGTAGGCAAGCCTAAGGTAATTAATGTCATGGTGTCTAAAAAGACACCTCCGGACGTGGCGCAGCACCCCAAGATCCCGCATCACCAGCCATCCCCTCGGAGCGTCTGACTCGGAGCCTGCCCGAACCTCTTCCGGTAGGCGGTGGAGAACCGCCCCAGGTGACTGACACCCCAACGCAGCGCAATATCGGTGACGGTGTCACCGCCGGCGGGATCCGCGGCACACAACTCCTCATGGATAACCTCCAGCCGCACCGAACGCACGTGATCCATCGGACTCTCCCCCACCAGTTCCCGGAAATCCTGCTGCAGGGTCCGCACGCCACAGCCGGCGAGAAGAGCCAGTTCCGACACCGTCCAGGCCCTCGCTGGATCCGCCTCCACCGCCGCCATCGCGGTGGACACCCGAGGGGAGAACACCGGGGAGGAATCCCCCACTGCATCAGCCAGCACCGATACCAATCCGGAGGCGACCGCCGCGGAGACATGCCGGGCCACCAGTGGATTCGACATCAGGCCCCCGTCATCCGCAGCATCTCCGGGAAGAACACCCCGAAGGAATTCAAACCACTGGCGGCCCGCCCCGGAGCTCAGATCCAGCACCTGCGGATCGGTATTGTCCCGCACCGCCGCCAGATCGAGCTGATGCCGCAGAAACTCCTCACCGATCCGCAGGCCAAGCATCACCACATCCCCACCCCAGTGAGGAAACTCCAACTCCCGACCCGCCGGGCACAACAGTGCCTGACCGGTGGCTGCGGTGAGCTTCCCGGCGCGGGAATTCACATTCATCCGGCCCCGCAACGGAATATTGAGTGCATAACCACCCTCATGTTCGGTGTGCACGCGCACTGCTGCACCCCAGGACAGCCGCACCACCTTCACCTCCCCCAGATCCCGGCTGTCTAACCCGCCGAGGCCAGCCAACACCGCAGATTCCCGGAATACCTCGTGGGGAAAATACTCCTCGCCGGTGGAGCGGGAGATGACACTGAGCTCATCCACCTCAGGTTGGGGCATCACATTCGGTCCTTTCCCCGTCCGGACCAGAACTCCTCCTGCGGAAAGTGGATAGCCCTGCGCCAGCGGGATATCTATCACGCCATGGGACTCATAGTATCCCTAATTGTGACCGGAATCATAGAGGTTCGGAGAGGTTGGCGAACCACCGCGAGACCCGGCCACCAGCAACCGGAAAATTCTCAGCAGATAAGGGGAAGCACATGTCCCAGACAACCGACCCCGGCCAGCCCGCCCCCACCGGGGGACCTCCCAGAGATTCCGGGCGAGAACTCCGGAACATCTTCGGCCAGTTCGCCAGTGGTGTGACCGTGGTGACGGCAGCCAACCGCGACGGTACCCCGCATGGAGCGACCGTCACCGCCTTC
Organism: Corynebacterium sp. A21; assembly: GCF_052266655.1. Taxonomy (NCBI): domain Bacteria; kingdom Bacillati; phylum Actinomycetota; class Actinomycetes; order Mycobacteriales; family Corynebacteriaceae; genus Corynebacterium; species Corynebacterium sp. A21. Next base: position 100,018 of record NZ_JBQPQY010000001.1, on the reverse strand, counting down.
ACCTCAGTCTCCCTGGAACCCCGCCTCGCCCAGGTCACCTTGACCACCACCTCGCGGGCCTGCGGCATTCTCACCGACAACAACTTCGCCATCAATATTCTCGCGGAGAACCAGACTGATGTCGGGCTCCACTTCGCGGGCCGCCCCAGCGTGGATGTTCTCCCCTGGAATGACAGCGGCATCGCCCCAGCCCTCGACGGCACCCTGGCCACCATCTGGTGCACACCCTGGCGGCAGTACGACGGCGGCGACCACACCATCTTCATCGGCGAGATCGTCGACGCCGTCGCCAACCCCGACCTGGCCCCGTTGCTGTTCTTCCGTTCCACCTTCCACCATCTCGGCCCGAAGAGTCACGAAACCGGCTGGTCGATGAGCGGCGATGACCCCGACGCCGGCTGGTTCGGCGCGCACTCCGATCTCACCCCGCTCCCCGGCACCAGCTTCTGAGCATCTCACCGACCAGCGCCACCCGGTATCAGACACAACATCACACACAGGAGAAGATCATGAGCACCGAGAACACCAGCCCCGACTTCACCCAGGGCGGCACCGTCAACCCGGCCGAGAACTCCGCGGTCAACCAGAAGAAGAACTTCGCCAGCCGCCCGATGAACGGTGATGAGTACATCAACTCCCTCAAGGACGGCCGCGAGGTGTGGCTCCATGGTGAAAAAGTCAAGGATGTCACCGAGCATCCGGCCTTCCGCAACTCAGTGCGCATGGTCGCCCGACTCTATGACGCCATGCACACCGGGCCCCTGGTGGACACCCTGACCGTTCCCACCGACACCGGCAACGGTGGCGTGACCATGCCCTTCTTCAAGGCACCGACCTCCCCGGAGGATCTGCTCAAGGAGCGCGACGCCATCGCAGCCTGGGCCAAGCTGACCTACGGCTGGATGGGCCGCTCCCCCGACTACAAGGCCTCTTTCCTGGGCACCCTGCACGCGAACAAGGAGCTCTACGCCCCCTTCGGAGCAAACGCCGAGCGATGGTACCGGGAGTCGCAGGAGAAGGTCCTCTACTGGAACCACGCCATCATCAACCCGCCGGTGGACCGCCAGCTGCCGCCGGACGAGGTCGGCGATGTCTACATGAAGGTGGAGAAGGAAACCGACGCCGGCCTGGTGGTCTCCGGGGCGAAGGTGGTGGCCACCGGATCGGCGATCACCAACTACAACTTCATCGCCCACTACGGGCTGCCGATCAAGAAGAAGCAGTTCGCGCTGATCTGTACCGTCCCGATGGATGCCCCGGGAATCAAGCTGATCTCCCGTGCCTCCTACGCCCAGAACGCCGCTGTGACCGGACATCCCTATGACTATCCGCTGTCCAGCAGAATGGATGAGAACGACGCGATCTTCATCTTCGACAAGGTGCTCGTTCCCTGGGAGAACGTCTTCATGTACGGCGATGTGGACAAGATCAACGCCTTCTTCCCGCAGTCCGGCTTCCTGCCACGCTTCACCTTCCAGGGCTGTGTCCGCCTGGCGGTCAAGTTGGACTTCATCGCCGGACTGCTGATGAAGGCCCTGGACAGCACCGGCTCCGGCGGGTTCCGTGGTGTCGAGGCCCGCGTCGGCGAGGTCATCGGCTGGCGAAACCTCTTCTGGTCCCTCTCGGAGTCCATGGCCCGGGATCCGGAGGAATGGCACAACGGCACACTGATCCCCAAGCTGGAGTACGGACTGACCTACCGGATGTTCATGATCCAGGGCTATCCGAGGGTCAAGGAGATCATCCAGCAGGATGTCGCCTCCGGCCTGATCTACCTCCCCTCCGGTGCCGATGACTTCAACTCCCCGGAGATCCGCCCCTATCTGGACAAGTACGTCCGGGGTTCCGATGGCATCACCGCCGTGGACCGGGTGAAGGTGATGAAGGCCCTGTGGGACTCCATCGGCTCCGAGTTCGGCGGCCGCCATGAACTCTACGAGCGCAACTACTCCGGAAACCATGAAAACGTCCACCGCGAGCTGCTCTTCGCCGCCAACAACCGCGGTGGTGCTGCCCAGATGCGTGGCCTGGCCGAGCAGTTCATGTCGGAGTACGACCTCAACGGCTGGACCGTGCCGGACCTGATCGGCAATGACGACGTCTACGCCTACAAGAAAAAGCACTAGGATCCCCGGCCGCTGCCGGACCTGCCGGTGACCGAAACCGCAGTCAGAGAAGATGTCAGCCACGCAGGCGGACTTGGCAGGATCAGAATTCTCCGCCGCTGGCAACCCCTTTTCACCCACCCCGGGGATGGGTATGGTCCAGCACATGAAAGTGACCCATCACACATCCCGGGTGGCGGCGGCACTACTTGCCGGAACCGCCCTCACCCTGACACTCAGCGCCTGCACCACCGAAAGCACTGACGGCGGCGAGGAGACCGGCACTTCAACCAGTTCCGACAACACCGAGGCCGTGGCCATGGAACCCTGCGAATCCACCGCCAGAGATGATGCCGCCGGAGATGATGCCGACAGCGGTGCTGCCACAGAAGGCGCTGCCGAAGGAACACACAGCGGAGAGGACATCTCGGTCGCCCCGGAGATCGCCACCGGTTACCGCTCCGGGATGAGCGCAGTCGCCGCCCAAGATTATGCGGTCTCCACCGCCAATCCGTTGGCTTCCGCAGCCGCCTGTGAGGTTCTCCGCACCGGCGGCACCGCAGCGGATGCACTGGTCACCGCACAATTCGTCCTCGGTCTGACGGAACCTCAGTCCTCCGGCATCGGCGGGGGCGGCTATATCCTCTACTACGATGCGGAGTCCGGTGCCATCACCGCGATCGACGGCCGCGAGACCGCTCCGGTGGCCGCCACCGAGAACTACCTGATCGAGGTATCGCCGGAGGACCCCACTCCCCCGGTTCCCGATGCCCGCCGTTCCGGACGTTCCATCGGCGTGCCCGGCATCGTGGCGGCGCTGGGTGAGCTCCACGCCAACCATGGCCAAGCCGAGTGGGCGGAGCTGCTGGACTCTCCGCAGACGCTGGCCACCGAAGGCTTCGAGATCAGCCCACGGATGTCCGCCTCGATCGCCAACTCCGCTGAGGATCTCTCCTCTGATCCCGCCGCCGCCTCCTATTTCCTGCAGGAGGACGGCACCGCCAAGACCGCCGGAACACTGCTCCAGAATCCGGACTATGCCGAAACCCTCCGCCTGATCGCCGCGGGTGGCCCGGACGCCTTCTACACCGGTGAGATCGCCGCGGATGTTGTCGAGCGCGCCACCCGAGAGGTCGAGGGCTTCACCCCCAGTCTGCTGAGTACCGCCGATCTGGCGGCCTACACCCCCGAAACCCGGGAGGCCCTGTGTGCCCCCTATCGCGATAAAACGGTCTGCGGCATGCCACCTTCATCCTCTGGTGGGGTCACCGTACTGAATGCGCTGGGTATCCTCAACAACTTCGATCTCGCACAATATGCCCCGACAGAAGTTGGCAAGGATGGTGGCCTTCCCGCGACTGAGGCCATCCATCTGATCAGTGAGGCCGAACGTCTGGCCTATGCCGATCGGGACGCCTATATCGGTGACCCCGCCTTCGTCGAGGTTCCCGGCGGCGGCGTCGCAGAGCTGATCAGTGAGGAATACACCCGGGATCGTTCCACCCTGATCGATCCGGCGCAGTCCATGGGCGAGGCGGCAGCCGGTTTGAGCGTGATGGCGGAAAGCGCCCCGATCGCGGAAAGCGGCACCAGCCATATCTCGGTAATCGACTCCCACGGCAATGCCGCTTCCCTGACCACCAGCGTCGAAGCCGCCTTCGGCTCCTTCCACTTCACCCGCGGCTTCATCCTGAACAACCAGCTCACAGATTTCGCGGCGGAGCCGGTCAATGAGGAGGGGCAGCCGGTGGCCAACCGGGTGGAGTCAGCCAAGCGGCCGCGCTCCTCCATGTCTCCGACCCTGGTCTTCGACACCGCCGAAACCGGTGAACGCGGAGAGCTGAGCATGGTGCTGGGGTCCCCCGGCGGCTCCCTGATCATCCAGTTCGTGATCAAGACGCTGATCAACATCATCGATTGGGGCATGGACCCCCAGCAGGCGGTCTCCGCCCCGAACTTCGGTGCCCTGAACCAGCCCGAGACCGGACTGGGCACCGAGCACCCTCTCATCGCTGAACATGAGCAGGCGTTGGCGGAATCGCTGGGCCAGCTCGGCCACGAGATCAACGCCACCGAGCAATCCAGCGGCCTCTCCGCGCTGATGCGTGGCCCCGACGGCAACATCATCGGCGGTGCCGACCCCCGGCGCGAGGGAGTGGTGCTCGGCGGTTGATCCCCGGGCACGTCCGCCCCTGTTTATCGACGTCCCGCCCATCCGGCGGGACGTCTTCATGTTCTCCTCACGGTGTCCCGTTTTCGGCTGCGGGACTACGCTCCGCACTGATCATTTCCCCCTCAAATGGAGGACTCAACGCCGACCCCCAAAAAACCTGTCCAGCAACCAATAAGGTAGATTCCCTGTTCGTTGGACCACTCCCGAACCTTGTTAGCTAGACAGGCACTTATATGACAGACCCTGAACAACACCTGGCCGGCACCTCTCCCGCAGCGGTCGCTGACACCATCTCAGTGGCGGGCGGTGAGGATCTCAAGCGGGGTCTGAGCAACCGCCACATCCAGCTGATCGCCATCGGCGGCGCGGTGGGTACCGGCCTGTTCATGGGCTCCGGAAAGACCATCTCCGTGGCCGGCCCCTCGGTGTTGCTGGTCTACGCCGTCATCGGCTTCATGCTGTTCTTCGTCATGCGTGCGATGGGTGAGCTGCTGCTCTCCAACCTCAACTACAAATCCCTGCGTGACGCCGTCTCCGATATTCTCGGCCCCTCCGCCGGCTTCGTCTGCGGCTGGACCTACTGGTTCTGTTGGATCGTCACCGGCATGGCGGATATCGTCGCGGTCACCGGCTACACCCAGTACTGGTGGCCCGCGATCCCGCTCTGGTTGCCCGGCGCGATCACCATCCTGGTGATGTTGGCGCTGAACCTCGTGGCGGTGCGCCTCTTCGGTGAGCTGGAGTTCTGGTTCTCCATCATCAAGATCATCGCGATTATCGCCCTGATCGCCACCGGTGCGTGGATGATCTTCACCCACTTCGAATCTCCCGACGGCTCGGTCGCCCGGGTCTCGAACCTCATCGAGCACGGCGGGTTCTTCCCCCATGGTCTGGCCGGATTCCTCGCCGGATTCCAGATCGCCATCTTCGCCTTCGTCGGTGTGGAACTGGCCGGTACCGCCGCCGCGGAAACCGCCGATCCGGAGAAGAACCTGCCCAAGGCCATCAACGCGATTCCGATCCGCGTCGTCCTCTTCTATGTCCTGGCCCTGGCCGTGATCATGATGGTCACCCCCTGGGACAAGGTTCCCGCCGATGCCAGCCCCTTCGTGCAGATGTTCGCCCTGGCCGGACTACCGGCCGCCGCCGGCGTCATCAACTTCGTGGTGCTCACCGCTGCCGCCTCCTCCGCGAACAGCGGCATCTTCTCCACCTCCCGCATGCTCTACGGCCTCGCTCTGGAGGGAGCGGCGCCGAAGAGCTGGGGTCGGCTCTCCCGGAGTCAGGTTCCCGCCAACGGTCTGTTCTTCTCGGTGTGCTGCCTGATCCCCAGCCTGGCGGTGCTCTACGCCGGCGCCAGCGTAATGGAGGCCTTCACCCTGATCACCACCATCTCCTCGGTGCTGTTCATGGTGGTGTGGAGCTTCATCGTGGTGGCTTATCTGGTCTTCCGCCGCAAGCACCCGGAAAAGCACGCCGCTTCAAAGTTCAAGGTCCCCGGCGGTGTGTTCATGTGCTGGGTGGTCCTCGCCTTCTTCGCCTTCATGGTCTTCGTTCTCACCATGGAAAATGACACCCGCTCCGCGCTGCTGGTCACCCCGGTCTGGTTCATTCTGCTGGGCATCGGCTGGTGGCTCTCCGGTGGCGCCAAGGGGGCGCGCCGGCGCTCCCAGCTCTGATCTGGCGGGCTCAGTAGGACGGGCCGATGTCCAGGGAGTACGTCCCCGGCCCGAATTGCGGGTTATCCAGATCCAGGCCCGCGAAGACTTCATGGAGTTCCGCAGCCCATTCGGCGTCCAAGTATTTATTCGACCGAACCGCCGCAGTCGGCCCAAGTTTCAGCACCTGGCGGATATCCGCAAAACCAGGAGGTCCACCGCAATCCTCCGGTGGGCAGCCGTTGGCGGCGCTGACCACATAGGCACCGGCCGGCTGGCGCACGAGTTTCCGGGCTTTCAGGGTCATGCTCCAACCATCGCCGTAATCATAGTTGATCGTGGCCGCAGTCCGATGGGGTACCAGCACCTGGCCGATCTCGACCTGATCGGCCCAGACATAGTCCTGCATCGGTTCCAGCCCGGGGACGGGCGGATAGACATATATCCGGTCCCCCCGCTTGCGGGTGTCAGGCTTCTGAATCGAAAGATCATAGAGGTGGCTCAGCTCCCAGCCGAAGAGGACCAGCATCAGTTGCATGGCTTTATCCGCCGTCAGGGCAACGGGCAACTGCAGCACCCGGGTCACGGCAGGTTCGACGTAATCAAGAGTCATCTCGAACTCGATATGGTCGACGGTGCCCTTGAAGTTCTTGTTTTCCGGGCCCGTCGGCTGACCTGGCAGGAGGGTGGGATCAACCTGCTTCGGCAGCTCCTGAAACCAGAAATCCGAGAAATCATCGGCCATGTCCTCCTCCTCCGGTGGGAACACTTCAGCCGAATCAATCTCAGCGAAGAAGTCAGCCAGGAGAACCTGTTTCCCCCGCGGCGAGCTGGGGATGGGGCGCAGCTGTTGTGCGGCGGCGGCCAGGAAGGATTTCACCAGTGGATCATCAACATAATTGTCATAGCTGATATCCCCGGCTTCCGGCATAGCGGTGAAGCTCACCCCGGGAGCCAATTTGAGGATCTGCTCCGGCAAGGGATAGCAGAGGTCCCCGGTGTCCTCGGCCAGCCGCCCGGACCTGATATCAGCGATGAAGATCTCCACCACGGCCAGTGAATATGACGTCATGTTATCCGCTTCCGACCGCGCGGATGGATCCAGATTGACGCTGAGTTCCTGCCCCGCGAGCCGGACCAGCGGGGTCTCGAGCAGTGCTTCCAGACAACTGCGGAGATGAGGGAGATCTCCGGAACTCCTGAGCTCCGTGGCACTGGTCCCGACATCATCCTTCAGCTCCCACTCCGTGGCGAAAAACTCGCTTACCCCGATCAACTTCCGGGCATCCGCCACCGAGAGAATGCCGTTCTTGAGCAGCTTGACCGTCCCCTTCTCCGCCACGAACTGGTAGAGCTCAAAGGTTCCCTGGTGCAGTCTTGAATGATATAAATACGTCTCGAAGAGACCGAACCAGGGAAACACCAGATCCTCCCGGAGGAGACGGACATAGCTGCTGATCAAGATAGCCACCGGCGCTCTTGAATCGATATGAGCCCGGGCACCGGCGTTGTCCTGCAGCATCGCCATCTGCAGCTGCGGTGCCACCTCACGGCCGGCTTTGACCTGCTCGATCGCCGTTGCCACCGTCACCGCGATGTCCGGATCCATCAGCCCCGGCACCTCTTCGAGAACGCTGAAGGGCGCTTCGCTCAGCTCCACCACCGATGCCTCCGGGGTAGCCACCTGAATGAGAAAACGCCAGCCCTTGGCCGGTGCCAGATCCACCCACACCTGTGCCTCAAGCTTTGCCGCGGTATCCAGCACCTCCGCGAAGTCCTTCCCGGTGACATCCCACAACGCCTCATTATTGACGTGGTATTCCGCGCGGCCGGCATAACGCGGGGAGGCATTCCGGCGGTGGAGCTCCAGCACCGTGGTCGGCGAGGGCACCAGTCCCAGGCCCACCGCCAGCAGATCAATGACCTGCACCGCAGGCAGGCTGGTGTCCACCAGGTATTCCCTGCTGACAGGTTCCGGCAACCCGTGAAGTTCGAGCCGGAGTGTGCTCCACCCCTTCAGATTGCGGCGGGAATTGAGGTCAATCACTGAAGCAGCCATGGCTCAATGATACGGAGCACACAGATCCCTGCTTGGTCCTCTAACCAACATCTGACCTGGGTTGACGGAGGAACCCAGCGGATCGATATCCGCCATAATGAATACTGACGGGCTTGGTCTCTCACCACCTTCGAAAGGAACGTTGATGAAACACAGCATTTCCCTTGCCGCGCTGGCACTGACCGCCACCGTGGCGCTGACCTCCTGCAGCGACGCCGCCGAGAACGCCGACTCCACCGGCTCGGCGCCCTCGGAACACAGCGAGCACCATGATGAGAGCAGCACTGGTGACGGCGGCGGCCATGACATGCAGCACCCCGCCCACGGTGGTCCCGCACCTGAAGGAATCACGGTAGCAACAGATCCGACCTATCCGGTCGGCTCCCAGGTGATTCTCACGGCAGACCACATGCCCGGCATGGATGGTGCTGAGGCCACGATCTCAGGCGCTTTCGACACCACCACCTACTCCATCAGCTACACCCCCGTGGACGGCGGAGAACCCGTCACCGACCACCGATGGGTCGTGCACGAGGAGCTCGTCGATCCGGGCGAAGCCCCGCTGCCGGACGGTGCCGAGGTCGCCCTCAAAGCCGAACACATGCCCGGTATGAAGGGCGCTGAGGCCACCATCGACTACTCCACTGATGAGACGGTCTATATGGTCGATCTCACCACCGAAGACATGACGATGACCAACCACAAGTGGGTCACCGAAAGCGAGATCCAGCCCGCAGAGTAAGAATGGAACTGTAATTTAACGAGTGAGCATGCCTGCTTATCGACGCCGCGCCGGGCCCAGGGCGGGCGTCGATAAGCAGTTGCCGGATCAGCGGGCGAGGTAGTGCCCGAGGACGCTGAGTACCGCCCGCACCCCGGTGCTCAGGGTCGGCTCCGGGACCGGCAGGAAGAAGGGCGAATGGTTTCCGGCGGGATTCTCGTCCTCAGGGTCGGCGCCACCGAACATCCAGAACACATAAGGCACCTCAATGACATCACCGAGGTGGCCGAAATCCTCCGACCCCATCGATGGCGGGACGATCGCCACCTTCTCCTCCCCCAATTCAGCACGCAGCACCGAAATCACCCGCTCGGTGTGGACCGGGTCATTATAGACCCGCGGAAAGGTGTAGAGCTCCTCGATCAGCGGCTCCGGGGCACCGGAGACCGCAGCCTCATTCTTGACGATGCGTGCCACCGCGGCGAGCACCTGCTCCCGGACCCGACCAGTCAGGGTACGGATGTTGAGGGTGAACTCCGCGCGGTCCGGGATGATGTTCTCCTTCAGGCCGGCATGGAAGGTCGCTGCGGTGACCACCGCCGGATCCAGCGGCGCCAGCTCCCGGGAGACGATGGTCTGCAGTCGGGTGAGGATATGGGCGCCGAGGATGATCGGATCAATGGAGTCCTGTGGTTGGGAGCCATGCGCCTGACGTCCGAAGAGCGTGACTTTCAGGGAATCCGCCAGGGCCATCGCAGATTCTGGCGTGACGGCGACGGTTCCGCTGGCAAAAGGAAAGACGTGCTGGCCGAAGATCACCTCCGGTCTGGGGGCCTTCGCCCAGAGCCCGTCCTCGACCATCGCCTTCGCCCCTGCCGCGACCTCCTCACCCGGCTGGAAGATCCACACCACGGTGCCGGACCAGCTGGTATGCCCCTGGCGCAGGAGTCGGGCGGCGGTCAATGCGGCGGTGATGTGGGTGTCATGGCCGCAGCCGTGCATCACCGGCACCTCGGTACCGTCCGCTAATGTACCGGTGGCCTGGGAGGCGTAGTCCGCCCCCGTGTCCTCTTTGATCGGAAGGCCATCCGTGTCCGCCCGGAAGGCGATGACGGGGCCTTCACCGTTACGGTCGACCGCGACGACCCCGGTGCCGCCACAGCGGAAGTGCTCCAGCCCGATCTCGGTGAGCTCCGCTTCGATGAAGGTGGCGGTCTCATGCTCCTGCATGGACAGCTCCGGATGAGCATGCAGGTGACGGTACATCTCGAGCATGGTTGCGGTGTGGGACTGCGGCACGACGGTGGAGATCATGGGGATACCTTTCGGAGGAGGCAAACGGTTGACTCAGGGGTGGGAGGAATGATCAGACGGTGTCTGATTCTGAAACGCGGCGGGTGTTTCGGTCGCGGAGGATCCAGGTGACGATGATCGAAGCCGCCACCACCACCGCAGTGGCGAACATGCCCAATGCCGGGAATGCTGGCACGACCAGGAAGTGCACCACTGCTGCCAAGGTGATGGCGATGAAGGTAGCGCGGATATTGCGCATCGAGACAATGGCCTGGACCAGCACCGCGCCCATCAAGGAAGGCAGAATGTAGACGCGAGCGACCTCGATGATCTCCTGCGGAACCAGGGTGACCAGCCAGGTTCCCAGCCCACCGACGAAGATCAACAGGCTGATCAGGTGGACGGTGGCCGCCCCACCGATAGCCATGACCGCCGCCAGGTCCCCGCGTTTGGTGCCCGGTTTCGCGCCGATGGTGGCCTGTGCGACGATCGCCGCCGGCAGCAGTTTATTGGAGATATTGCCGATCATGAAGGCCTGGTACATCGCGGCCGGGCCGAGGATCGGGAAGTAAGTCAACGGTTCCACGAACCAGAGGACACCGAAGATGGCGGCCACCGCGAGGAAGGCGATCCAGATCATGCCTGGAGTGATCTCGAGACCGCCGAAGAAGACCAGATAGAGCGGTCCGAGCAGGGAGAAGATGAGGCCGGCGATCATGGTCAGGGAACCATAACGTCCGGTCTGTGATTCAAACTGGGCCATCGCGGCATCGGCGGTGGCGGTGTTGGCGTCGGCAGGCCCGGTGGCGGCTGCGGAAACAGCAGGTGAGGTGATGGCCATGAGAGATTCTCCTGGAGGTGGGGTGAACGGCAGGATGTAAAAGGGTCTTATAGGGTGGGGCGTTTTAACCGGCGGCGGAATGGAGGAAGTAGGCGGCGACCAGGGAGACGATGATGGAGATTCCCAGCGCCCATTCGCGTAACCAGGTGATCTTGAAGGTCTTGGCGAGGAAGATGCACGCCGCCATGACGCCGCCGGAAATGAAGATCAGTGAGGCGTGGGTACTGGACTTGGGCAGCTCTGCCACGGCGATCGCGGAGAAGGCCCCGAGCAGGGCGGCGGTGGGGATCAGCGCCATGGCCACCGGATTCTTGGTGCCCAGGGTCTTGCCGCCACGCTTGAGGATCGGGGTGAGGATCAGGGTGCACAACATCCACATCGCCCCGGAGAGACTCATCGCCATAAAGGCGACCGCGAAGACCTGCTGGGTGTAGGTGTCACCGCCGAGTTCCGCTCCCATGGTGGTGGCGGCCGCGGCGGCGGAACCGGTCTCGGCCTGAACCGAGCCGATCAGACCGATGCGGACCAGCACCGCCGGGGTCCCGAAGAGCGCCAGCAGGGCGATTGCCACCAGCACCACCGCCAACGAGGGACCGATCGAGGCCACGGCACCAGCCCGAAAGGAGGACTTGAGTTCACTGGCGGGCATGCCGATCGCGGGTGCGGCAACCCGGGCGGCACGGACGTAGAGGATGGTCTGGATGAAAATGACCGCGAAAACACCGAAGGCGCAGAGCCAGAGGATCGGGGTGTTGGCCACGGCCCAGATATCGGTCGAGGTCGGGTCACCGAAGGCAAGCAGCGTCGTTTCAGGCATGTTTACTCCTGGTTAGGGTGCGTTGTGGGAGCACACCATCCATAGCTGTGAGGTGTATCTCATTGCTCCACTGTCCCCGAGGTGCACCACCCCGGGCAAGAGTGGGAGTTTTTTGCCAGCTATATGGCCGATTCCCCCGAATCGCCGGTTAAATCATGGAATGATCGAAGATATCGGCCATGATCCATCAAATTTCGGTGGAATCGGCAAACTATAGTTAGACAGATATTGAGGTAGGCAGATGTACCGGACAACTACCCTCGATCCCCTACAGCGCCGCATCATCGCAGCCTTGCAGGTCGATGGCCGCGCGCCCTGGCGCAAGATCGCCCGCGTTCTGGGAGAACCTGAGCGCACCGTCGCCCGCCATGGCATTGAGCTTCTGGCACAGGGTCATGTCACCGTCGCTGGCATCGAAAACCGCCGGGGCGCAGTGGTCACCGCCTTCTCCTGCACCCCCGGGGCCAGCCGGATGGCTTGTGAGGCGCTGGCGCAACGCATCGACACCTCCTACTCCTACCTGACCACCGGCCCCAATGACGTGGTCACCGAACTGCACTACTCAGGAGATCCCACCGATATCCTCACCACCCAGCTGCCGGCGACCCCCGGGGTGGCCCGCTACTCCACCTATCCGGTGCTCAAATACTTCAAGACCATCCGCGGGTGGCGTGTCGGCCTCCTCAACTCCGCCGAGGAACAGGCCCTGGCCAGTCCTTATGGAGCAGACCAGGCGCAGTGGGACTACGCCGACGATCTCGATGACACCGACCATGCCATCATCCAGGCCCTGCGGGAGGATGGTCGGGCCAGCCTGGAATCCATGGCCCGCCGAGTGGGATTGAGCGAAAGCTCCGTGTCCCGACGAATGGACTGGATGCTGCGCAACACCCGCGCCACCATCCGCACCCTGGTCGAACCGGGTCTACTCGGACTGCCTGTCGAGGCACAACTGTGGATCCAAGCCGCTCCAGACCAGATTGATTCGCTGGGTCGGCGCCTGGCAGATCTGGTTGAGGTCCGCTACTGCGCGGCCATCGCGGGGGAATATCAGCTGCTGGTGGATGTGACCCTGCCGAATCAGACCGCGCTCTATGAATTTCTCTCCGATCCCGACCGCAATGCCGGAGCCAGCCGCGTCAATTCTTCCCTGGTGGTACGGGCCCGCAAACGGGGCGGCCGACTCTTCGAGATCCCCACCTGACATCACCGAAGAAACGGGTGTCCAGCGCTTCTTGGGCGGGCTCCCCGGGCCGGCCATCCACCACTGCCGGAGTGTGGTGTCCCCGGGTTGGCCCCGGTCCCGACGGAGGAGCCCGGATCCGGCCGCATTGCTACGGTGAGAATTATGTCCCGTCACTCCCGCACCTTTCGCCCCTTGCCTACCGTGCTCTCCCTGACCCTCAGCGCCACCCTCGGACTCACCCTGGCCTCCCCGGTCAATGCCGCATCCTCCGCCACCTCCTCCGGATCAAGTTCCGGCAGTCTGCTGGAGGAGGCGGTGATCGGATCCAACTCCGACCCAGGATCTTCCGGTTCAGCCATTGATGCCACGCTTGGACTGCTCGAAGGGCTCGGCTCCTCGGAGGTGCCCGCCAGCTTCTTCCCCGGGAGCAGCTACCCCGGGATGAAACTTCCTCTGGACGAGTCCATCACCCGGGTAGAGCTGCTGGAGCGGCAGGTGACGGACCCGATCTCCCGGTTGGAACGGTGGACCATCGCCTCACCGGCGATGAAACGCGCGGTGGAGGTGCAGGTGGTACCGGCAGCGGGCGGTGCGGCTGCCCCAATGCTCTACCTGCTCGATGGAGTGGGCGCTCCCCGGGAGAACTGGTGGCTCACCCACGGTGACGCCCAGGCACAGTTCGGCGAGCGGGTGCATCTGATCCTGCCCACCCAGGCACAGGCCTCGATGTACGCCGACTGGCTCCGCGATGACCCGAACCTCGGGCGTCATCAGTGGGAAACCTTCATCACCCAGGAACTAGCGCCGCTGCTCCAGGAGGAGCTGGCTCATAACGGGCACAGCGGAATCGGCGGGATCTCCATGGGTGCCACCGGTGCGGTGCACATCGGCAACCGGCACCCGGAGCTCTTCGACGCCACCTTTGGCCTCTCCGGCTGCTACTCCCCGATGGATCTGATCGGCCGGCAGAACGCCCACCTGACCGTGACCACCCGCGGCGGCAATCTGGACAACCTCTACGGCCGCTACGGCTCCGAGCGCTGGCACTACCACGACACGGTGGGTGATCCTTCCGGGCTACGGGACCAGCGGGTGTACCTCTCCGCCGGTAACGGGGTCTTCGCGCCGGAGGACGTGGCCAACTACGCCAACGGGAACTGGGTGGAGATGTCCTCCGGGGCCGCGCTGGAACGCAGCTCCCTGGAGTGCACCCAACTTCTCGACGACGCGATGACCCAGGCGGGCTTCACCGGGCTACGGGTGGACTACCCCGAGAGTGGCACCCATGACTGGCATACCTTCCGCCGGCAGATCCCGGCGGCCTGGGAGCACATCAGTCCGGCGCTCTACCGCTAGAACCAGCGACCTGCCGCCAGCGGGGTGGTTGAAGGAAGGTTTCCCGGCCGGTGGTGGCCATCAGCGACCACCACCTGGAGTGAGGAAATCCTCCCGACCCCGACCTAACTCGCGTCGGTCGACAGGGCAGCCACGAAGGCCTCCTGCGGAACCTCCACGGAACCGATGTTCTTCATCCGCTTCTTACCGGCCTTCTGCTTCTCCAGCAGCTTGCGCTTACGGGAGATATCGCCGCCGTAGCACTTGGAGAGGACATCCTTGCGCAGGGCGCGGATATTCTCACGGGCGATGATCCGGGAGCCCACAGCTGCCTGGATCGGCACCTCGAACTGCTGCCGGGGGATCAGTTCCTTGAGCTTGACGGTCATCTTGTTGCCGTACCACTGGGCGTTGTCCTTGTGGACGATCGCACTGAACGCGTCCACCGGCTCGCCCTGCAGCAGAATGTCGACCTTGACCAGGTCGGCCTCCTGCTCGCCGGCTTCCTCATAGTTGAAGGAGGCGTAGCCCTTGGTACGCGACTTCATCATGTCGAAGAAGTCGAAGATGATCTCGCCCAGCGGCATGGTGTAGCGCAGCTCCACACGATCCTCGGAGAGGTAGTCCATGCCCCCCATCTCGCCGCGCTTGGTCTGGCACAGCTCCATGGTCTGGCCGACGAACTCACTGGGCACGATGATGGTGGTCTTCACGATCGGCTCGAAGACCTGCGGGATCTTGCCACTCGGCCAGTCCGAAGGGTTGTGCACGCGAATATGTTCACCGGATTCGGTGACCACGTGGTAGTTCACTGAGGGGGCGGTGGAGATCAGGTCCAGATCGAACTCGCGCTCCAGGCGGTCACGGGTGATCTCCATGTGCAGCAGACCCAGGAAGCCACACCGGAAGCCGAAGCCCAGAGCCACGGAGGTCTCCGGCTCATAGGTCAGGGAGGCATCGTTGAGCTGGAGCTTCTCCAGGGCATCACGCAGGTCCGGGAAATCAGCCTGGGAGATCGGGAAGAGACCGGAGTAGACCATCGGGGTCGGCTCGGCATAACCACGCAGTGCTTCGGTCGCACCGTTGTGGGCCGAGGTGATGGTATCGCCGACCTTGGACTGGCGGACATCCTTCACACCGGTGATGATGTAGCCGACCTCGCCGGGGCCCAGACCGTCACACTTCTTCGGCGTCGGGCTGACGATACCGACCTCGAGTGCCTCGTGCACCGAGCCGGTGGCCATCATCTGGATCTTCTGGCGCGGCTTCAGGGTGCCGTCGACCATTCGGATGTAGGTGACCACACCGCGGTAGGTGTCATAGACCGAATCGAAGATCATCGCCCGGGCCGGGGCCTCGGGGCCGAACTCCGAGGTCGGGGCCGGAATCAGCTCAGCGACCTTGTCCAGCAGCTCAGGGACACCCTGGCCGGTCTTACCGGAAACGCGCAGCACATCCTCCGGCTCACAGCCGACGATGTTGGCGATCTCCAGCGCGAACTTCTCCGGGTCAGCGGCCGGCAGGTCGATCTTGTTGAGCACCGGAATGATCGTCAGATCATTCTCCATGGCCAGGTACAGGTTGGCCAGGGTCTGCGCCTCGATGCCCTGCGCGGCGTCAACAAGCAGGACTGCACCTTCACAGGCTTCGAGCGCACGGGAGACCTCATAGGTGAAGTCCACGTGACCGGGGGTGTCGATCATCTGCATGACGATCTCCTCCCCCTCGTGGGGACCACTGCGAGGAACCCACGGCAGACGCACGTTCTGCGCCTTGATAGTGATGCCTCGCTCCCGCTCAATATCCATGTTGTCCAGGTACTGGTCACGCATGTCGCGGGCATCCACCACATTCGACAGACCGAGGATACGGTCCGCGAGGGTCGACTTGCCGTGGTCAATGTGGGCGATGATGCAGAAGTTCCTGACCTGCTTGGGGTCAGTGAACGTCTTCTCCGCAAAATTGCTGGGCATATGTGTGGCGGCACCTTTCTCTATATCCTGACCAACACTACCTGACTAGGGGCAATTGCTTAATCAACAGCTCCGATAGGGTTTCCGGACAGGTGTGCCAGCACAATCCCAGCTGATCCTCCGGATAACTCCGGCAACGATGCCCGGTTGCCGGGCGATGCGCTGCGGGCTGCCGGGCAAGCGGGGAATCCGCCACGATGGGACCACCCCCGTCATTTCCCCCGCCTCCCGGCCCCCGACTCGCCCCAGGCCACTCACCTGCACAATCACCCAGCTTGTCGAGGGTATGTCACATTCTCCCGCGCCGAGACGATAGTGATTAATGAGTAAGATCAGCACTATGAGAAACTGGTTACATGGCACGGTTCCCAGTGGGATACACAACGGTCAGCGTTAGATAAAGGTATGAAGAGCATGGGGCTCAAGAATGGTTTCCGCAACCTCCTCCGCACAGCGAGACAGAGGTTGGGATCCAGGGTGCCGATCCCCACGGAAAGCCCTCTGGAACTCGGTCTGAAACGGTTGAACGATCAACTCGGCCTGACCAACAACGACGATGTTGACCCGGAACTCCGGGCCGCCACCGCCATCCACGTCGAGCCCACCGACCAGATGTCGCGCAGTATCTTCTACGCCCCGGACATGGACGGCCAGGCGGACCCCGGCGAAGTGGTGTGGATCTGGGCCCCCTCCGACGGCCCCGACAAGCCCTTGCGCGAACGCGCCCTCCTGGTGGTCGGCCGTACCCGCCACACCATCCTCGGTCTGCTGATCTCCCCCAACCCCGAGCATGATGGCGAAGAAGGCTGGCTGGACATCGGCGCCGGCGAGTGGGACACCTCCGGCCGACAGTGCTGGCTCCGCGTTGACCGCGTGGTTGAGGTCTCGGAGCTGGGCATCCGCCGACAGGGTGCGATCTTCCCCCGCCGCCGTTTCGATCGGGTGGCCAATAAACTCCGCAGCCGCTACGCCTGGGGCTGAGCCAGGCACCTGCGGCCCACCGGAACCAGCCTCCGGCGCTATTTGGAGCTGAAGGTTTCGGCTGCTAAGATTTCGTCTGTTATTCACTTTCCGGGTGTGTGGGTCGGGGCGGTCAGGACCTTGGGTCCGCTTATCGAACACTCACATCGAGGTACCTCGCCCTCAGGCAGAAGCGTACCGGGACAGGTCCGGCCGGTGGTTTCACCACACCAATCATTCGATTCCAAGAGGTATCAACATGGCAAACATCAAGTCCAACCAGAAGCGCATCCTCACCAACGAGAAGGCCCGCCAGCGTAACCAGGCTGTCCGCTCCGCAGTGCGCACCGAGATCCGCAAGTTCCGTGCCGCTGTCGCTGAGGGTGACAAGACCGGCGCTGAGACTCAGCTGCGTATCGCTTCCCGCGTGCTGGACAAGGCCGTCTCCAAGGGCGTCTTCCACCGCAACAACGCGGCCAACAAGAAGTCCAACATGGCTTCTGCCCTGAACAAGCTGGCCTAATTTTCAGGCCTGCTGTTCCACAGACTTAAAGCTCACCCCACCACCGGGCTTCCGGTGGCGGGGTGAGCTTTTTGCTGTGCCCGCTTATCGACGCGGCGTGCTGCTCGGCGTCGCACGTCCGGGCATCGCCGCGGCAGGGCGCGGCGTCGATAAGCGACAGGGCGCATCCGGCTATCCCAGTAGTTCGAAAGCGCCGTGCCCCATCAGCACCGCACCGGCGATGAGGAAGAAAACGCCGGCCGAAAAATCGATCCAGGGTCCGGCCTTGAGGAACATGGTGCGCATCCGTTTTGTACTGATCACCAGCGAGATGATGCTGAAGAGGACACCGGCGCTGAGCACGATGGCCGCCACCACCACCACCGAGGTGATCACTCCCGGATTCGGCGGCAGCAGCGGGGCGATCAGCGCCGCAAAGTAGAGCACGACCTTCGGATTCGAGAGGTTGGTGGCCACTCCTTGGCGGTAGGCCTGCCAGACCGTGCCGAAGACCTCATCCGCATCAATGATGATCAGATTCGAGGTACGCAGCTGCGTCAGTCCCGCGCGCAGCATCCCCTGCCCCATCCACAGAATCCAGGCGCCGCCGAGCAGCTGAATGAACCCCAGTAGCGAGGGGTAGGCATTGAGCAGCGCCGCGGCCCCGAGCACGGTGAGACTGGCCCAGACCAACAGTCCGGTGAGAACTCCGGCGGTACCCGCCAGCGCGTGCCGACGAGAACGGGTGGCGAACCTGGTGACCAGGAAAATATCCGGCCCGGGAGTCACCACCCCCATCAGGTTCATCAGAACGAGCGCACCAAGTTGGCCGAGGCTCACTCCCCCGTCCCGAGGCGGGACAGCAGATCGTCACGACCAAACATCTTGGCGCAGTCAATGGCGGTGGGATGGCCGGCCATCGGATCCGCCCCAGCCTCGACGAGCAGGTCAATCACGGTATCCTCACGCTTGAAGATCGCACCTGCCAGCGGAGACTGGCCCCGGTCATTGAGCTGATTGACATTGCCGCCACGCGTGATCAACGCGGCCAGGGCTTCGGCGGCACCGTTATAGGCGGCCAGCATGAGCAGGGTGTTGCCGTCCTGGTTCTTCAGCTCAACGTCAACGCCCTGATCGATATAGGCGCCCAGGGTGTCGGCGGCCTCCTGACCTTCGGTCCGTGCCAGCGCAAAGAGCTTGGTCACCAGCTGCTGGACGTCCTCCGGCAGCTCTGCGGGCTGATTCTGGGTGTTCTCCATGAGAGACATCGTACGTGCGTCCCCTAAATCCCGGCACACCCAGGTCAGGGGAGCTGCGACTCGATCTTCTTCGCCCCGGCCAATATCGTGGTCAATCTCCCGGATGTCGCGGATGAAATTCTGAAGGATTACCGGCGTAGCTGAACCGCCCTCAGCTTATCGACGCCGCGTCGAGGCACTGCGGCGCTGATCATCGCCGCACCGAAAAACCCCGAGGCTCTCCCACGGTCCCAAGACCGTGGGAGAGCCTCTTGAGAGGCTTCTTCAATTTCCACGCTATTTCTTCGCCAGCTCCGAGATCCGCCGCACCGCAGACTCGATCTCATAGTTCTGGTCACCGCCTTGACCCTTCACCGCCCCATCCAGATCAGCGATGAGGATGACCGCATCGCTGACCGCGTCACCATTCCACTGCCGGGCCACTTTCACGGTCTTCTCCACCACGAAGGGATGCATCCCCAACGTGCCCGCCAGGCGCCGCGAGTCACTTCCCCGGGAGGTATACAGCCGGGCGATCGCCCCGACCTTGGAAGCCAACGCCGCCGACAGGGCAACCGGGGAAATCCCCAACTGCAGGGCCCGCCGGGTACTGGCCACCGCTTTACTGGTCTGGCCGGTGACCGCGAGGTCCGCGATATCGAAGCCGGAGACCTCCGCGACACCGGCATAATATTCCCGGACCGTGGTTGCGGTGACTTTCCCACCGGTATCCGCCACCAGCTGGCTGACCGCCGAAGCCAGTTCCCGAAGATCGGAACCCACACCTTCCAACAGCGCATGCACCACATCCGGGGTGACCTGCACCCCGTGGATGCGGAACTCATTTTTCACCCAACCGGGTCGCTCCCGATCTTTGAGTTCGGGTACCTCATGCACCTGCGCAACCTTGCGGTACTTCGGCACCAGTGCTTTGGTTCTTCCGCCACCAGAGTGCAGGATGATCAGGTAGATTCCCGGTGCGGGATCCAGGGCCGCCTTCAGCAACAGCTCTGCAGGTTCCTTTCCTGCTTCATCGGTGTGGGTGAGCACGATGACGCGGTCTTCACCGAACAGCGAGGGGCTGAGCAGTTCGAGCAGTTCTGAACCGGTGAGGTCGCCAGCGCGCAGGGTGCTCACCGGCAGATCCATTCCCCCACTGTGGACGGCTCTGACCTCAGCGATGATCTGGTTCTTGGCGCGCTCCGCGAGAAATTCTTCGGTGCCTTCAATCAGGTGGACGGGTGCCACGGTGTTACTCATGGAATATATCGTGCCACACCCTCATTTCCCGGCAATGGCTCAGCAGCGGCCGCCCTCATCCAGGCACACGTCGCGTCGGCCGATCCGCCAGGTTCGCCACACCTTAGAATCGCCGATCCTCGGCGTGCTGGCTGCCGTCGACATGCAGGCTCACCGCTCCATCACGATTCGGGTACAGAACAGGCAGCCCGGCGCGGGTGCGGCTGGGTCGGGGCGCCGGATCACCTTTCGGATCCAGCACGATGATCGTCTGGGTCCCTGGTGGTACCGGGTCAATCTGGCTTTCTCTCTCGATGACATGGAGCTGCAGATGCTCCAGGGAAATTTCCGCGGGTAGTGCCACCCAGGATTGCGACCAGGACCAGAGGTAGATCACCCCCATCCCGAGGATGACCTTGCGTGGGTGTCCGAACAGAAATGCCGCGATCACCCAGCCACCAAGGGTCAGCACCCAGACCGGACCCAGCCAGCCTTCCGGGGTGGGAATGGTGGCGAGGGGAAAGCCCGCACACCATTCGGCGGTCCGGTGGATCCACCAGGTGCAGGGCTCACACAGTTTCAGGGGGAGATACGCCAGGCCGCTCGGCAGCAGGCTCAACCCCGCCGCCAGCAGTCCCAGCACGGTCACCGGAGCCACCACCGGACTGACCAGCACATTCGCCAGCACCGCCACCAGGGAGATCCGCCCGCTCATCATCGCGATCAGCGGCATCGTCACCAGGTCAGCGGCGATGGCCACTGCGAGGGCCCGCACCAGGATTTCCGGCCACCGGGTCCGTGCCAGGGCGCTCACCAGCAGCGGGTTGAGCACCACGATCCCGGCGGTGGCGACGACTGAAAGCGCGAATCCATAGGAGACCGCAAGGTCACTGTCATAGAGGAGCAGACCGATCACCGCCAGGCTCAACGCGTGGACCGGTTCCATCCGGGCGGAGTTGAGCACCGCCGCCAATCCGACCAGGCCGGTCACCGCCGCGCGGAGCACGCTGGGTTCCGGCCCCACCAGCGAAACAAAGAACAGCAGCGCCACCGTGGCCGCGAAGGTCTGGATTCGAGGCCCGAGGGTCAGCCACCGGCACAGCAAGATGATGCTGGTGGTCACAATCGCCACATTCGCCCCGCTGACTGCGCTCAGGTGTGAAAGGCCGGTGTCCAGATAGAGCTGGGTCTCGGCTGCACTCTGCAGGGAGGTATCCCCCAGGACCATGCCCGGTAATAGCCCGGTGGAAGCCGGCCCAACGGTTTCCACCACAGCCAGGGCGAAGCACTCCCGGACATGGAGTGCGAAGGCATTCATCCCGGACGGAGCCTGGGCAACCTCAAGGTCGGTGGCCCGCGCCAGCACTTCGCCAAGCCCGGCGCGATCAGAGTCCGCCAGGGAGACCGGAAGCTGCACCCGGGCCCCGACGGTGGCGTCCACCGGCAGGGTGTCGGCGTGGAGCACAGTCGGCACTGGGGCGGGATGACCCGTCACCCGTACCCGCAGGATCCAGGTGCCCGGGCTGATCTCCTTGGGAGCGGTGGTCAGTACCCCGTGCAACACCGAGCCGAACTCGTGGGCCTGCACCGCCACCAGCCGGGCGTGGCCGAATCCCAGGGACACCGCTCCGCCGCACCACAGCAGCACAGCTTGACCATGCTGACCGAGCAGCAGTGCCAGCACACCGGCTCCGAGGATCACCACCACCGCCACCCCTGAACCGCGGGTGAGCAGCACCAGGAGAGTGACCGCCCAGACCAGCAGTGCGGTGGGGACCAGCCGGAGTTCACTCACAAGGTGACCAGATCCTGGATCGCGGCGAACTTCGCGGGCCCTATCCCCTTCACCTCTTGGAGTTGCTCAATGGCTGTGAACCCTCCGATCTGTTCCCGATACGCCAGAATGGCCGCCGCGGTCTTCTCCCCCACCCCGTCCAATTCCATCAATTCCTGCTGGGTGGCTTTGTTCAGGGAGATACCACCTGCAGGTGTAGTCTCCGACGTACCTGGATCAGGTGCGCCACCGATCACCCCGGAGGTGAGAACTTCACCGGGGGAATCGACGAGGACATTGATCTGCTCCCCGTCATTGAGACGTTGTGCATGGTTCAACGTGCGTAGTTCAGCCCCGGGAAGTGGGACCGCCACCGCCAGAGCATCGGCGACCCTGGCGCCCGGGGCCAGGGTGACCAGTCCCGGATGTGCGACCTCGCCGACCACGCTCACCACGACCTCCTCAGCTACCTTCTCCTCCGGTTCCGCGGTGCTGCTGGCAGCGGGCCCGCCAAGAAACCCTCCGGTGGATTCATCGGCGCCACCGGCGGGCCCGGGCGTGCCCGGGATTAGGTTCTGCCCCGCCAGGACAGCTTCTCCCGATGGGGGCGGGTCGGCCAGGGCGCGAAACCCCACCCACCCCACCAGGGCTACCAGGAGGATCACGGTGACGACCGCCGCCTCCCGAAGTCCCACCCGAAATCGCGGGGTGGGATAGGCCACATCCATCAGGGACTCTTCCCCGGTCGGCCTGGTGAATTCACGGAGTCTGTCAACGATACTGGTCATGGAGCTGAAACTAGATCCACCGCCACGGTCACACCAGCCGCGGACGTATCCGGCTGTGGATAACTCCGCCATTTTCCAAAACCTGTGGATAGTTTTGCCACTCAGACAGAGCCGGGGATCACCGGAGACCAGATTCCCCCTATCCGGACCGGTGTGCGGAAACTCCCCGACAGGTGTCCGGTGCCTGTGCTTTGATGGGTTTAGACCAAGAACGACAAGGAGCCCCTGGTGGAAAATTCTGCAGCACAATCCCCACAACCGGAGCCTGGGTCACCACATTTCGGTGCTTCGCTGGGATTTCCCGCGGTGACCACGGTGCTGGCGAACCATGATTTTCACGCCTACGCCTCCGCCCCGACCCCTGCCCTGCTGCTGCGTGGCCGCAGTGCTGGTGTCGCCACCTCCCCCGAGGAGCTGATGGAGTCGGCGCTGCATCAGCCCGGCGACCTGCCGCTACGGATCAGCTCCACCAAGTCTGAGGCCCTCAAGACGGGGCTGGGCATCCTCACCTCATTTCTGCTGTTCCTGGGTGGAGGAATGCGTCTCAACTCCACCGGGGATGATGGTGATCTGCTCGCGGCCGCATTGATATGCGCCTCCATTATTGCCGCTGCCCTCGTCATATACTTCGGGGTCCGGACGGTGCTCCGACTGGTCAAGGGGCCGGTGTTGAGGTTGGCGGCCTCCCGAAAAGCGGTGGAGAAGGAACTGGGGAAGCCGCTTGATGCGCTACCGGTGTACTTCGTCGGTGAACGTCAGCTGCCACCGGATGAGCGGGTGTTGCTGCAGCAGATGTGTGGTTTCTACACCATGCTGCAGGATCACGGTTATCCGATGGCGGTGGGCCAGTGGCGGGCCCTGACGGATGCTGCGCTGAATGCGGTGCGCGAGTACCGGGTCGATGGCGATCTCAGTCTGGCCCGGAAAGTGGGCGCATCCATTGAGGAATGGGCAGCCGCCTCCGAGCAGGCGCTGCATTCCCGAACTGAGTTCACCACCCGGGGCATGCCCCCGCCTCCGGTCATCTAAACTTGAGAGGTTCTAGGCTTCCTCTTCGGCGTGGTCCCCGAAGACCACGGATACTCCGACGGCACCATCACCGGTATGCACCGCGAGGGTGTCTTCCAGATCAACGATCATGAAACTGGATCCCTCAGGGAGGGCCTCGGCGAGCATGTCCTCCAGCTTCTCCGCGGATTCCGGGGCATCCCGGTGCTGGATAGCCACAAAGGCTGGCTGTTTGGTGCCCCGTTCCCGGACCAGTTCCACAAGTTTGGTGAAGGCCTTAATCTGGGTGCGGGTCTTGCCGGCCAGTTCCAGGCGACCATGATGGATCTTCATGATCGGCTTGGTGGCCAGCGCCGCCGAAAGCACCGCGGTGGCAGTGGAGATCCGGCCGGATTTCCGGAGCTCATCCAGTCGGTGCAGGTAGATCCAGGTTTCGGAGCGTGCCAGGGTGTCCGCCGCAATATCGTGGCATTCCTGGAGATCCGCGCCTTCCATGGCAAGCTTCGCGGCGGCCATGGCAGCAGCGCCGACAGCCATGCCGACGGATCCGGTGTCCACTACTTTGACGGTGTCCTCAAAGACCGCAGCTGCGGTGACCGCTGCCGACCAGGTCGAGGAAAGCTCCTTGGACAGGTGCAGTGCGAGCACCCCTTCGTCTCCGCCACGTTCGAGTTGCCGGGCATAAGCTGCAACAAGTTCCAGGGAGGACAAACCAGAGGTGGAGGTTTCTTCTCCACCCTGCATCACGTGCAGGTCGATGACGGTGATGCCGAGTTCTTCGACCACGGCGTCCGGTAGTCCGGCGGACGAGTCGGTGACAATGCGGACCGGCATCTCAGGACCCCACGTTCCAGCCGTCCAGATACCACTGGGCGTCGTGGACGTTGTTCCCGTCGAATCGGGCGCTCTGGGGTTCAGGTTCTGCTTCCCCATCAGCATCGGTGCTGCCCAAGGCATAGCGCGGCCGGGCGGTCAACCGGGAAGAGTGGGTGTTCCCCAGCCCGGAGAACATGGGGTACTGCTCAACTTGAAGGCCAAGCAGGTTGGAGGTCAGTGCAGAGATGGTGCCGCCGTGGGCGACCACCAGGACGGCGGTGTCATCCCATTCTTTAAAATGTGCCATCAATTCATCGATGACCGGGCGGGCGCGATTGGCTACCTGCACCCGGGATTCACCACCTGGCGGTGACCAGGTGGCATCGTGACGCCAGAGGGCACGGGCGCCGGGGATTTCCCCGTCGACCTCGGCGTGGGACCGCCCCTGCCACTGCCCCAGGTCGGTTTCCCGGAGCCTACGGTCGGTGGTGATCTCGATTCCCAGGAGCTCGGCAACCGCGGTGGCGGTGTCAAAGGCCCGGGTGAGATCGGAGGAGAGAATTCGGGAGATGCCCGCGGTGCGCAGAAGCTGCGCTGCGGACTGAGCCTGAGCCCGACCGACATCGGACAGATCGGTATCCAGCTGACCCTGCATACGCCGGGTCGCGTTATATTCGGTCTGCCCATGTCGGAGCAGGATCAGGCGGCGGGTCACTGGTCCTCGACCTCCGGTTCCTCCACAGCGAGGGGGATCTCATCAATGGAGCTGACGGTACGAACGTTGACCTCATCGCCGAGCTCGCCGGGGCGGGTGGCCTCCGGCAGGCCCTCAATGGCAACGACCGGGCAGTCAAGGTAGAGGCGGTCGAGGCCGTAGAACTCGCGCTCGGCCTTGCGCTGGATGTGCACGACAACAATGCCGTAGTCCAGCAGCACCCAGCGGTTTTCGCGGATTCCCTCACGGCGCAGGGGTTCAATCCCGGCCTCGGAAAGCTTCTCATCCACCTCTTCGACGATGGCGCGGACCTGGCGCTCGTTGTCGGCCGAGGCGATCACGAAGGCATCAGAGATCGCCAGGACCTCAGAGACATCCAGCACGATGACGTTCTCGGCCTGCTTCTCATCGGCAGCCTGGGCCGCGATGGTGGCCAGGCGCAGGGATTCTTGGGTAACAGTCACATGGGTCCTTTACTAGCTTGCGGTTTCGGATCGCCCCGCAGATGTGCGGGAAGATACGAGTTGTACCCAGTTTTCCACGAATACGCCGGTTTCTCCTAGTCAACCAATAAAGTCGTTGATTTTAAGGCACCCCGGCTCCCGGAAAAAGCCTGCAATACCACGGAAATCATTGCCTCAGCTACCCAGGAAGAGCTGCGGTTCCACCTGCCAGCCATCTTTCTCCGCCTTGATAAAGGCTGGTCTTGGCGATGTACTGGACCACGCCATCGGGCACCAGGTACCAGACCGGCTGTCCATCAGCGGAGCGTTCCCGACAATCGGTGGAGGAGATCGCCATCGCCGGGATCTCCACCAGCGAAACCCGTTCACGATGGACCTCGGGGATGATGTCGTCGTGAAGTTCATAGCCGGGGCGGGTGACCCCGACGAAGTGCGCGAGGTCGAACATCTTCTCCCAGTCCCGCCAGGTGATGATGCTGTGCATCGCGTCAGCACCGGTGATGAAGTAGAGCTCCGCCCCGGGATACTGCTCCGAGAGATCCTGCAGTGTATCAATGGTGTAGGTCGCGCCGTCACGGTCGATATCGACCCGGCTGACGGTGAAGCGGGGATTGGAGGCGGTGGCGATCACCGTCATCAGATAACGGTCCTCCGCCGGGCTGACCTTCTTATCGGCTTTCTGCCAGGGCTGCCCGGTGGGCACGAAAATCACGGTGTCCAGATCAAAGCGGTGTGCAACCTCACTGGCAGCGACGAGGTGACCGTGGTGAATGGGGTCGAAGGTTCCCCCCATGACCCCGATCCGGCGGGGCCCGGATACTGCGGGGGTCAGCTGCCCGTCTTCGACGGATACATAATCCAGGGCCGGGCGCGGTGAGATGGGACTGGAGTCGCTCATGGCCCGGAAGTATATCCCTGCGGGGGCGCCCAGCGCCGCTGAACACCCACCAGTCCCCCCTTTTTGCCCCGGCCAGGACCGTTAACGGACCTGATCCACCCAGCCCCCGAGAGCGTCGGCAAGCGCAATCTGGTCGGTGTCACCGAGCTCGCGGAAATAGTTGGCGTGCGGCCCGCCCTCATCCTCCTGCAGCGAGCGGGAGATAGCCTGCGGCGAGGGGTCACAGACCAGATCATCACGCAGGCAGTAATGGATACGGTTGGGGGTGTCTGCACTGGGGCGTCCCTGCGACGGTAGACCGCTGAGGATGCCGGTGGTTCCTGCCGGCACCCCGATCAGCCGGGAGTTCGTGGCATTGAGGAAGGGACTTCCGAGGTAGACCGCACCGGCGAGTTGGCCTCGATCGGCCAGCCACTGTTCCTGTTCGGGCAAGACCACTGCACCCAGGGAGTAACCGAAGAGAATGTACTGCGGGGTGCATCCGGTGTCCGCCTCATAGTCCAGGATGGCCCGGCGCGGTCCCTCGGTCCCGGCAGCGGCGGCCCGCTGGACTCCCGCTACCGCACCCTGTGTTAGTTCGCCGGCGCTACTGAGCAGCTGTAGCAGGTCGCCGTCTCGGCCTTCCTCGGGCAGCGGGATATCAGCCGGGTAGTATTTTTCCGGCAACCCCTGAACCTGCACATCGGTGAACAGCGATCTGCCCCCGTGGGTGTCGCGGTAGCGTTGCTCGACCACGTCGAGGTAATCGCCGATCCGGGTACTTTCCCGCCCATTGGATTCCCAGCCCTGCTCGCCGCCGTAGCGGCGGGGTTCAAAGGTCTCGCGGGCATCGTTTCCGCGCGCGACCAGCAGGACCACCGCCGGGCAGCCGGCTTCCGTTGCCTGCGCCGGTGCGCTTATCGACGCCCCGGGTATAACACCCAGGCCGAGCGCTGCCACCGCGCCGAGCACGGGGAGTCCGAACCGGATCCAGCTTCGTCTCATGATCAGAACCTCTCCCTTGCTGCTCCTGGTTCAGCTCTGACCAGAATATCCCGGGGAGCGCCGCGAAGTATGCGGATCAGCCGAATCGGACCTCATCCACCCAATCCGCGAAGGTACGGGTGACTTCCACCTCATCCCCGCGGTGTCCGGGCACACCGGTGAAGTAATCCAGGTGGGCACCCATGATATAGGTGGCGGCAGCAGAGGAGGTTGCTATCCGCAGGTCACAGACCAGATCTTCATGGAGGCAGTACTCCATCCGGTTGTCGGTGCCGGCGAGTTCATCGGAGCTCGGTTCCCGCAGCTGCAGCACACCGCCGCCGACCGTGCCCTCGCCGATCAGCCAGGGGCTGTTCGGGGCCAGCAGTGGGTTGCCCATATACATCGCTCCCGCCAGGGTGCCCCGCTCCGCCATCGACTGTTCTGCCCGTGCAAGTGCGACCGCGCCCTGGGAATAGCCGGCCAGAATGTACTGCGGGGAACAACCGGAGTCCTCGACCATCTCCACCACCTTCTTCACCCCGTCGGTGCCCTGCGCCACGCTATCGAAGAAACCGGTTGCGGTTTCCTGGATAATCTTGACGGCGCTGCTGCCAGCCGCCGAAAGATCCTGCCGGGGGCGGAGGTGGGTGGCCGGGTACAGACTCTCGTCCAGTCCCAGCACATAGACATCCTGCATCAGAGATTGACCGGGGTGATCAAGCTGGTACTGCTGCTCGGCGGCGTGGAAGAAACGCCGCCAGGTCTCGGCCTCCCGACCGTTGGAGACCCAGGGTGCAGACGCTGAGTAGCGGGTGGGCATGAGGATGAAGTTCTGCCCGCTGCCACGGCCGGTGATCACCACCACCTCAGGACAGACTCCGGAGGCCTCGATCCCGATGGCTGGTTCGTAGTAGCCGATCTCCACCAGCTCATCGACGAATCCGGCCATGATCGCTTCTTCGACATAGCCCAGCTCGACCAGGCGGCGGAGGTGTCCCTGCTCGACCAGGGCGGTGATATTGCCGGCGGCGACCTCTTCATGGAGGTACTTGTCCTGTCTTTCCTGGCGGGTGGAGCTGAGCAACTCCAGGATCTCCGAGCTACCGGAGCTACCAGAGCTACCAGAGCTACCGGAGCTACCGAGCGAACTACCGACGGAGCTCAGCGAACTCCCCAGGCTGGAATCGGCCGTCGCCACGCCCGGGGTGGTGCTCAACAGTGCGGTAGCCAGTACCGTCGCGGAAGCAGCGCGCCAGCCTCGTGCCTTCTTGCCCATGAATACTCATCTTCCGTCGACGGTGACGGGCACCATTCACCCGCACTCATTTCAGACTCAGGATAATCATAGACCTGGCCCACCGCTGACCATCGTGAACTTCAGCTCATTCCACCGGCTGTCCTGTCCCGGAGCCGGGCACTCAATAGCCTTCGGGAGCGGGAAATATGCTCCTGCAACAGGTGCACCGCGGCAGGTTCATCCCCACCCTCGATATAGCTGAGTAGTTGAGCATGCTCGCGGGGGATGGAGCCGCCGGCGAGCAGGGTGGCACCCTGTACTTGAACCATGCAGAGCCGGATTTCATCACTCAACCCCCGGTAGATGGCGGTGGTGCGGGTGCTGGCCAGGGCGTCGACCAGCGCGGTATGGAAACGGACATCGGGTTCGATCAGCTGCAGTTGATCATCTTCGGCGAGTTCGGCGATCTCTGCATTGGCCCGGCGCGCTTCCTCGGGCACCAGCCGCACCTGGGCGAGCCGGCGTACCGCCTCGGACTCGATGAGTTCCCGGGTGCGGTAGATGTCCTCCACCTCCGTCGAGCTGAGTACCGTGACCCGGGCGCTGCGGTGGGCCTGCCGGCTGAGGAGCCGGGAGGCGACCAGGGTTTCAAGGGCGTTTTTCGCGGTCGCCCGAGATACCCCGTACTCCTCGGCGATGGCGGCCTCGCCGAGCGGTGCCCCTGGTGCAAGTTCTCCGTTGAGCACCCTGCCCCGCAGGTCGGCGCTGACCTGATCCGCGGCCGGGAGGCCGGATTCCGCAAGCATCTTCATCACTCCATCCTATGTTTCGGACCGCGACATTTCCGCTTCTGGTTGGTTGTCCAGCAATCTCCGGGGATACCTGGAATCATCTGATGTGACTTGACTCACCCTCCATGCTATTCCATAATTGTTGAACAATATAGCTATATTGCCGAACAATATCGCTGCCAGCCGCCAGCTCCAGCCATCGCAGACCGGTACACCAGACAAGGGAACCATGTCACCCACCATCGAAGCACCTGCCCTCTCCCCCGATATCTGCGCAGCCGTCGCAGACCCGGCGCGGATCCGGACCCGTCTGATCGACCGGGTCGCCTACGCCAGCGATGCCTCGCACTACCTCCACACCCCACAAGCTGTCATCCAGCCCCTCAACGCCCGGGAAGTGGGCCAGATCCTCCGCGCCGCCAGCGCCAACGGCACCCCGGTGACCCTGCGGGGTGGCGGTACCAGCCTCGCTGGCCAGGCTTCCGGCGAAGGACTGCTGATCGATGTCCGCCGTAACTTCCGCGACCTGGAGATCCTCGACGGCGGTACCCGCCTGCGTGTGCAGTCCGGGGTCACCGTCAGCCAGGTCAACGCCCGATTGGCCCTCTACGGCTATAAATTCGGCCCGGATCCGGCCAGCGAAGGTGCGGCCACCATCGGCGGCGTGATCGCCAACAACTCCTCCGGCATGCTCTGCGGCACCGAGTTCAACACCTACCGCACCCTGGAATCCATGGTCTTCGTGCTGGCGAGCGGCACCGTCATCAACACCGCAGAGCATGATGCGGAAGCCAAGCTCCGGGAGCTGGAGCCGGAGTTGGCGGAAACCCTGACCCGGCTGCAACGCCGGGTGCGCTCCAATCCCGAATCCGTGGCCACCATCGAACGCCATTTCACCCTGAAGAACACCATCGGCTACGGCATCAACGCCTTCCTTGACTTCGACAATGTGCTGGATCTGCTGGTCCATCTGATCATCGGCTCCGAGGGCACCCTGGCCTTCGTCGCGGAGGCCATCTTCCGTACCGTCGCGGTCAATCCCCTGACCTCAACCTCCGTGGCCGTCTTCCCCACCTTGGACGCCGCCACCCGGGCGCTTCCCGCCCTGGTGGACACCGGTGCGGTCACCCTCGAGCTGATGGACGCCGAGTCCATCCGCGTCGGGCAGTCACTGCCCGGCACTCCGGCGGCAATCAACGGTTTCGAGGTGGGCACCCAGGCAGCCCTGCTCATCGAGTACCAGGCCCAGCAACGCGCGGAGATCGAGCACTTCACCGAGCTAGGCACCCGGGCGCTCGGGAACGTCGAGCTCTTCGCCCCGGCCGCCCTGAGCTCGGATGCCATCGCCCGCGCCGCGGCCTGGCATTTCCGCAAGGGGCTCTATGCCAGTGTCGCCGGGGCTCGCCCCGCCGGCACCACCGCGATCCTCGAGGATATCGCGGTCCCGGTGGCCGAGCTGGCCCCGGCCTGCGAGGCCCTCCAGGGACTCTTCCGACGCTATGAGTATGACAACGGCGTGATCTTCGGCCACGCCCGCGACGGCAACATCCACTTCATGCTCACCGACCGCTTCGAGGGCGATCAATCGCTCAATCGATACGACGCCTTCAATGACGACATGGTGGACCTGGTCCTGGGTTTCCAGGGCAACCTCAAGGCCGAGCACGGTACCGGCCGAGCCATGGCCCCCTATGTCCGCCGCCAGTACGGCGATGAGCTCTATGAGGTCATGGTGGGGCTCAAGGCCGCCTTCGATCCGACGCTGACACTCAATCCTGGGGTGATCCTGGAGGAGACCCCGGGTGCCCACATCCGCAATCTCAAGCTCACCGCCCCGATCGAGGAGGAGGCCGACCGCTGTGTGGAGTGTGGTTTCTGCGAACCGGTCTGCCCCAGTCGTTTCCTCACTCTGACCCCGCGCCAGCGCATCGTGGTCCGCCGCGCCGAAGCGACGGCCCGGATCCAGGGAGATCAGGCCTTCATCGAGGAACTTGAAAAAGACTATGACTACGACGGGAAGCAGACCTGTGCGGTGGACGGGATGTGTCAGACCGCCTGCCCGGTGGGCATCAACACCGGCGACCTGGTGCGCCGCCTGCGTCGCGAGAGCACCAACAAGGTGATGGATACCGGCTGGAATGTCGCCGCCAAGGGTTGGGGTGGGGTGACCATTGGTGGGGCACTGGCGCTGAGCATCGCCGAGAAGCTATCCACCGCAGTGGTCCGTGGCGCCACCAGTGTTGCCCGGGCAGCCATCGGTGCCGACACCGTCCCGCAGTACGATGCCGGTCTGCCCGGCGGCGGTAGTGCCCGCCGGACGCTGCAGGGCTTCTTCGGCGCTGCCCCCGGCCCCGGCACCAAGGTCGCCGGAATCTACCTCCCGGCCTGTGTGAACACCATGTTCGGCCCAGAGGCCGAGGGAATCGGTGTCACCGAGGCCTTCCGCCGACTACTTGAGCGCAGTGGCACCACCCTGCTGGTCCCGGCAGGCGTAGAATCGATGTGCTGCGGCACCCCCTGGTCCTCGAAGGGCATGTCCACCGGATACGCCACCATGGCAGATCGGGTGCGTAGCCTCCTGCGCACCGCCACCCATAACGGCCAGCTGCCGGTGATCAGTGATGCCGCCAGCTGCACCGAAGGGTTCGCTAAAATCCTGCAGGATGAGGGCATCGAGGTCCTCGATGCCGTGACCTTCACCGCACATCAGCTACTCGACCAACTCGAGGTCACCGCGCCGCTGCCGGAACTGGTGCTCCACCCCACCTGTTCCTCAAAGCACCTGGGCATCGACGGCGACCTCCAGCAGATTGCCCAGAAGGCCGCCAAGAACGTTCACACCCCGATCGACTGGGGCTGCTGTGGCTTCGCCGGCGACCGTGGCATGCTGCATCCGGAACTGACCGCCTCGGCTACCGCCCCCGAAGCCGTCGAGGTGGCACAGCTCAACGCCAACGCCCACGCCTCCTGCAACCGCACCTGTGAGATCGGCATGACGCGAGCCACTGGTCAGCCTTATTCACACGTGTTGGAGTCCCTGGAGCAGGCCACCGCACCGGCGTAGAACTCCGCATCAGTCATGAGGCCCTGAGTTTGCTGCCCCGACCGGGGTGGGATCCTCTCCGAAACAACCTCAGTTCCGGTGGTTCTCACCGAACTCCACCATGTGACTTGACTCACCCTTTAAGCTATTTGATAATCGTTGGACAATCCCACCAGATTGCCGAACAACTTCCACCCTGGGGTGTGAGGATCTCCGCCGAACACCGCAACCGCGTCAACGTAATCTCACCGAAGAGGAACCATGACGAACACCATGCCGCTCAGCGACGCCCCCACCACCACGCCGTCGCCCCTCTCCCCGGACATCTGCGAAGCCGTCAAAGACCCGGAACGCATCCGCACCCGGCTGATCGACCGGGTCGCCTACGCCAGCGATGCCTCGCATTATCATCACACTCCGCAGGCGGTCATCATCGCCGACAGCGCGCAGGAGATCGGGGAGATCTTCCGGGCCGCCCGGCGCAGCGGTACCCCGGTGACGCTGCGCTCCGGCGGCACCAGTCTCGCCGGCCAAGGTTCCACCTCGGGCCTGCTTATCGACGTCCGGAAGAACTTCCGCGGCATCAAGGTCCTCGACGGCGGCTCCCGGGTGTGGGTCCAGCCCGGTGCAACAGTGCGCCAGGTCAATGCCCACCTGGCCCCCTACCGCTACAAGCTCGGCCCAGACCCCGCCAGTGAAGCGGCGGCCACCATCGGCGGAGTGATCAACAACAACTCCTCCGGCATGGCCTGTGGCACCGAGTTCAACACCTACCGCACCCTGGAATCGCTGGAGTTCGTCCTGCCCAGCGGCACCGTCATCAACACCGCTGATCACGATGCGGAAGCCAAGCTGCGGGAGCTGGAACCACACCTGGTCAATGAACTGATTCGCCTGCAGCGTCGGGTTCGTTCCACTCCAGAATCCGTGCGCATCATCGAGCATCAGTTCGCCATGAAGAACACCATGGGCTACGGACTCAATGCCTTCCTCGACTTCGATAATCTGCTGGATCTACTGGTGCATCTGATCATCGGCTCCGAGGGCACCTTCGCTTTCGTGGCCCAGGCGGTCTTCCGCACTGTCCCCGTCAGCCGCTTGTCCACCACCACGGTCGCGGTCTTCCCCACCTTGGATGCCGGCGCCCGTGTGCTGCCCGCTCTCGTCGAGACCGGGGCCGCCACGCTGGAGTTGATGGACGCCACTTCCATCCGGGTCGGCCAGGCTATGACGGGTACCCCGGCCGCGATCAACGGCTTCGAGGTGGGCTCCCAATCTGCCCTGCTCATCGAGTACCACGCCAATGAGGCTGCAGAGTTAGAGCACGTCACCCGGGCGGGCAATAAGGCGCTCGCCGAGGTGGAACTTTTCTCCCCGGCCGCCTTCAGCTCCGATCCGGTCGAGCAGACCTCGGCCTGGAACTTCCGCAAGGGGCTCTACGCCAGCGTGGCCGGCGCCCGACGCCCCGGCACCACCGCGCTGCTCGAGGACATCGTCGTGCCGGTGCC
This sequence comes from Corynebacterium sp. A21, assembly GCF_052266655.1. Classification (NCBI taxonomy): domain Bacteria; kingdom Bacillati; phylum Actinomycetota; class Actinomycetes; order Mycobacteriales; family Corynebacteriaceae; genus Corynebacterium; species Corynebacterium sp. A21. The sequence goes on along the minus strand of NZ_JBQPQY010000001.1, from coordinate 65,910 downwards.
GGATCTGGCCGCCGCCAGCACATCCCTGCAACAGTTGTTTCGGGAGCATGACTACGACGACGGGGTGATCTTCGGCCACGCGAAAGACGGCAACCTCCACTTCGTCATCGGCGACCGCTTCGACACCGAGGAATCACTACTCCGCTATGACGCCTTCAATGATGCGATGGCGGAAATGGTGTGGAGCTTCCACGGCAACCTCAAGGCAGAGCACGGTACCGGCCGAGCCATGGCCCCCTATGTCCGCGGACAGTACAGCGATGAGCTCTATGAGGTCATGGTGGAGCTCAAGGCCGCGATCGACCCGGAGCTGATGCTCAATCCCGGGGTCATCCTGGAGGAGACCCCGGGTGCCCACACCCGCAACCTCAAGGTCACCGAGCCGATCGAGGAGGAGGCCGAGCGTTGTGTGGAGTGCGGCTTCTGTGAGCCGGTCTGTCCTTCCCGACAGCTGACCCTGACCCCACGCCAACGCATCGTGGTCCGCCGTGCCGGGGCCAAGGCCCGGGACCGCGGCGACCGGGCCTTCCTTGAGGAGCTGGAGAAAGATTTCGACTATGAGGGTATGGAGACCTGTGCGGTGGACGGGATGTGTCAGACCGCCTGCCCGGTGGGCATCAACACCGGCGACCTGGTGCGTCGGCTGCGCCGGGAGGACAGCAACCGGGTCGAGGCCACCGGATGGAACCTGGCGGCCAAAGCCTGGGGTCCGGTGACCCGTGCCGGTGCCACCGCGTTGAGCATCGCCGAAAAGTTGCCCACCCCGGTGGTGCGCGGGACGACGACCGTGGCCCGCCAGCTCCTGGGCACCGAGACGGTACCGCTCTACGACGGCGGCTTGCCCGGTGGCGGAACCTCCCGTGCCAAGCACCAGGGATTCTTCGGCGCTGCCCCGGGTCCCGGCACCAAGGTCGCCGGAATCTACCTCCCGGCCTGTGTGAACACCATGTTCGGCCCAGAGGCCGAGGGAATCGGTGTCACTGAGGCCTTCCGGCGGCTACTCGAGCGCAGTGGCACCACCCTGCTGGTCCCGGGTGGGGTGGAATCAATATGTTGTGGCACCCCTTGGTCGTCCAAGGGAATGGCGACTGGCTATGAGACCATGTCCGCGCGGGTCCGGCACTTCGTCCGCACGGCCACCCACAATGGCCAGCTGCCGGTGATCACTGATGCCGCCAGCTGCACCGAGGGATTCGCCAAGGTCCTCCATGAGGAGGGCATCGAGGTCCTCGATGCTGTGACCTTCACCGCCCAGCACTTGCTCGACCAACTCGAGGTCACCGCGCCGCTGCCGGAACTGGTGCTGCACCCCACCTGTTCCTCAAAGCACCTGGGCATCGACGGCGACCTCCAGCAGGTTGCTCAAAAGGCTGCCAAGAACGTTCACACCCCGATCGACTGGGGCTGCTGTGGCTTCGCCGGCGACCGCGGCATGTTGCATCCGGAACTGACCGCTTCAGCCACCGCCCCGGAGGCCGCCGAAATCACCCAACTAAACGCCAGCGCCCATGCCTCCTGCAACCGCACCTGCGAGATCGGCATGACCCGGGCCACCGGCCAGCCTTATTCACACGTGCTGGAATCCTTGGAAAAGGCCACCACTCCGGCCTGAACAGGGCCGGTGCGCACCATCAATTAGGGCCGGATCTGGCCGGTGCCCTGCAGAATCCACTTGGTGGAGGTCAGCTCGGGCAGGGCCATCGGGCCACGGGCATGGAGCTTCTGGGTGGAGATGCCGATCTCCGCACCCATGCCGTAGACCTCGCCGTCGGTGAAGGCGGTGGAGGCGTTGAGCATCACCGCGGCAGCGTCGACCTCATCGGCGAACTTCTGGATGGTGAAGACATTGTTCGAGGCGATGCCCTCGGTATGGCCGGAGGTGTACTTGGCGATGTGCTCGATCGCGGCATCCACCCCGTCGACCACAGCCACGGCGATATCGAAGGAGAGGTACTCATCGGTCCAGTCCTCCTCGGTGGCCTCGACGACATCGGTGGCGCCGAAGGCCTCGAGCTCCGCGACCTTGCCGTGGATGGTGACCCCGGCCTCCTGCAGCGCCCGGACGACCTTGAGCTTGTCGGCGTCGGAAAGCGCGGCGTCGAGAAGCGCCACCTCGGTGGCGTTGCAGACGCTGCAGCGACGGGTCTTGCCGTTGATGACCATGGCGATGGCGGAATCCAGGTCCACATCGCCGTCAATGTAGAAGTGGCAGTTGCCGGTGCCGGTCTCGATCGCAGGTACCGTCGCACCGGTGACCACGGCCTCAATCAGGCCGGCACCGCCGCGGGGGATCACGACGTCGACCAGCCCGCGGGCGGTGATCAGATCCTGCACGCTGTCATGGGTGTCGCAGGGCAGCAGCTGCACGGTCTCGCGCGGCAGACCGAACTTCTCCACCACGTTCTGGAGGATCTCCACCAGCTTGGCGTTGGAGTTGCGCGCGGACTTTGAGCCACGCAGCAGCGGCACATTGCCGGACTTGAGGGCCAGACCGAAAGCATCGACGGTGACGTTCGGGCGGGCCTCATAGACCATACCCATCACGCCCAGCGGAACCCGGACCTGCTTCATCTGGATGCCGTTGCCCATCACGTGGCCGCCGATGACCTCGCCGACGGGGTCAGTCAGACCGGCCACCTGGCGCAGACCGCCGGCGATGCCCGCGATGCGTTCGGCATCCAGGCCGAGGCGGTCGATCAGGGATTCATTGAGGCCTCGCTCGCGGCCGGTGTCGATATCGGCCTGATTGGCGGCAAGGATTTCCGGGGTGGCGGCGACGAGAGCATCAGCGGCAGCCAGCAGAATGTCATTCTTCTGGATGCTCGTGAGCTTGGCCAGCGTGCGGGTTACGGCTTTGGCGGCACGAGCCTTCGCCAACACCTCTGCGCGTTCATTTTCTCGGGTGGTCGTTGCGTCCGTCATACCTGTCGAGCATAACGACTTCCCCCGCCCTCCGCAGTCGCATGGGGGTGATCAACGCTTATCTGCACCATCCACCCCCGGCTCCCCCTCCATCCTGATCAGCACCCGTTGCTTCGGAGCATCCGACTTGAGCTTGGCCAACTGCCGTCCCAGAAAATCCTGCTCAGCGGCCTCGGGTTCTTCCGCCGAAGCAACCTCGGATGATGCGGCCATATCTTCTGGCTCCACGATGTCCACTGAGACCGGATCCGGTGGTTCTCCCCTGGAGCTGCTGATCCGTCCCGACATGGACCTCGATCAGGCCACGGTCCGGGTGTTGCAGGGTCCAGGTTTCAATCGGTGATACTGACACTGCTCAAACTTCTCCGTGACTTATTCTCGGTGATCAGTACCCGGCAGCGGGATCAACCTCATGCGGCATCCGCTCCCCGATCTCGAAGGCCCGGGCATTTTCCAGGGTCAACGCCCCTGCCGCCACCCGGATCCGCTCCATGGTGTTCGCGGTGTGTGGGGTGATCACCACATTCTTCATCTCCCAGAGCGGGTGCCCGTCCGGCAGCGGCTCCGGATCGGTGACATCCAGGCCAGCACCGGCGAGCTGCCCTACCTTCAGGGCGGAGACCAGATCGTCGGTGTTGACCAACCCACCGCGGCCAGCGTTGATGATGACCGCCCCGCGCTTCATCCGGGCGAACAGCTCCGCATTGAAGAAGTGGTGGGTCTGCTCCGTCAGCGGCAGCAGCACCACGAAGATATCCGCTTCAGCAAAGACCTCCCCGGCCCGCTCCATCGGGTAGGTTTCATCGGCACCGGCAACCTCGCGGCCAGAGTTATTGACCGCGATAATCCGGGGGTTGAAGGGCTTGAGCATCGGAATCATGTCCCTGGCGATGCCGCCGGCACCGATCAGCGCCACGGTCTTCCCGTCGTGCAGCCAATCGGTGGTCTCCAGTACTTCCTCGCGGGAGTCGAAGGACTTCGCCAGGGTGACCGTCTTGTGCTGGTGCAGCACCGCCAACAGCAGCGCCAGGGAGGACTCCGCCACCGGCATTCCATAGGTCCCGGAAGCATTGGCGTAGCGGAACCCCGGCACGAGCTTTCCGGCCTCCCGGATGGCATCGATACCGGCGAAGGTGAACTGGACCCACCCGATGTTCGCCGGGAGATCCGGATAATCAGCCGGACCACCGGTGTAGATCAGGAATTCCGCCTGCCCGAGTTCGGCGACGAATTCATGGCCTTGCGCCTCGACCTCGGCGACCGTGTGGTCCCAAGCCTCGGGTAGCATCGTGAACTTCACTGGTGGTGGCCCTTCCTGATGATCATCCTTTAACTCCGCCCAGCCTAGCGTCAGTAGCCCGCCTCGACATCGACTTCGGTGGGCATCTTCTCCCCTGCCTCGAAGGCGGCGGCATTGGCGATGATCTGTGGGGCGATCAGCTTCTGTGCGATCCGCCCGGTCGCCGCGATATGCGGCAGGATGGTGCAGTTCGGCATGCTCCACAGCGGATGGTTCTCCGGCAGCGGCTCCGGGTCGGTGACATCCAGGGCAGCACCGGCGATCTGTCCGCCGCGCAGCGCAGCAACCAGATCATCGGTGACAATCAATTCGCCACGACCGACATTGACCACCACAGCATGTGTTTTCATCCTGGCGAAGACTCCGGCATCGACGATCCCCCGGGTTTCCTCGGTCAGGGGCGCGGTGAGCACGAAATAATCCGCCTCAGACCAGACATGTTCCGCCGCAGCCATGGCAAAGGTTTCCGTGGCCCCCGCCACTGGGCGGCCACTGCGATTGACCGCGATGGTGTACACGCCGAAGGGTGCCAGGAGATCGATCATGGCGGAACCGATGCCACCGGCGCCGATGAGCGCAACCTTGGCGCCGTCGAAAAGCCAGCCCTGGCGGGCATCGAGCTCATTGCGGCCCCGGAAAGAGCCGATCATCGCGGAGGCCTTGATCTGGTGCATCTGCGCCAGCAACAGCGAGAGCGCGATCTCTGCGACAGGGCGGCCATAGACTCCGCCGGCGTTGGCCCAGCGGACATCCGGACGGATCAGGCCGGCATCAATGAGATGTTCCACCCCAGCGAAGGGGTACTGGATGAATCCGATGGACTCCGGCAGCGGGCTGGGTAGCCCGGCTGCCCCTCCCTCAGCACGACCACCGTTGTAGATCAGGAACTCAGCCTCCGCCACGTCAGTGACATAGCGATGACCAGCGGCCTCGATTTCCCTGATGACGCTCGGCCAGGGGCCCGGATGCATGGTGAATTTCATGCTTCCAGGCTATCCGAGCGCAGCAACAGGGTCAGGCGCGGGAGGCGTAGTTGGAGAGATAGTCCGCGTGAACCACCGGCCGTTGCATGCCCTCCGGTAGATCAGTGGTGTGCTTGCCCAGCATGCCCTTGAGGGTCTCCGAGTCATAGGCGACTTCGCCGCGACCGATGATCTCGCCACCGGGGCCCGTGATCTCCACGATCTCGCCGGAGCGGAAGTCCCCGTCGACTTCCTTGATTCCGACGGCCAGCAGCGAGTTGCCGCCGGTGGTCACAGCGGTGGTTGCCCCGGCGTCGACACGCAGCGTGCCACCGGACTCGGCGGCATAGAGTGCCCAGAACTTCCAGGCGGAGAGACGGTTGTCCAACGGGTGGAAGACCGTTCCCACCTGTGCGTGGTCCAGTGCCGGTCCGATGTTCTCCGCGGAGGTCAGCAGCACCGGGATCCCACCACGGGCGGCTAGTCGGGCGGCGGAGACCTTCGAGGCCATGCCACCAGTTCCGACCTTGCCACCGTCACCGGCGAGGACCCCCTTGAGGTCTGCGCCGCTGCGCACCTCGGTGATGAAGCGGGCACCCGGCTCCGCCGGGTTCTTGTCGTAGAGGCCATCCACATCAGAGAGCAGGACCAACGCATCCGCCGAGGCGAGGTGCGCGACCAGAGCGGCGAGGCGGTCATTGTCACCGAAGCGCATCTCAGAGGTGGCGACGGTGTCATTCTCGTTGACGATCGGGATGGCACGCAGCTGGCGCAGTCGGTCGATGGTGCGCTGGGCGTTGCGGGCCCGGTCTCGACGACCTGCATCTGAGGCGGTCAGCAGCACCTGCCCGATATTACGGCCATAGCGGGCGAAGGAGCGCCCCCATTCGTAGGCCAAGTGGACCTGTCCCACTGCTGCGGCAGCCTGTTTGGTGGCTAGATCTGTGGGACGCTGACTCAGCCCCAGCGGCGCAAGCCCCGCGGCGACGGCACCCGAGGAGACGACGATGACGTCGTTGTCCCGGATCATCCGGGCTTGGAGGGCGTCGGCAAGCTGGTTGATACGGTTCGGATCAACATGCAGATCCTCCGTGGTCAATGAGGATGAGCCGATCTTGACCACAATGCGTTTGGCATTACGGATCCGCTCCCGCATCTCTGACTCATGGCCGAAAGCTGGCCCCCCTGCATTCTCATCAGTGACCCCCGGAAAGTCCGCGTCAGACAGTTCATCATCCTGATACGGGGTCACCGGAAGTAGAGCATCAGTGTCAATAGGTTCTCTTGACTGATTCATGGCTACCCATGGTAGATGGAATGTCTGGAGCCCACCCCCGCTTTCGTGGGGTGGGCTCCAATACGCTGGGACTTCAGGAAAAACTAGCCCTCCCAGCGGACCCGGCCCGCTTCCTCGCCGTCACCGTAGTCGTACTCGTCGATGAGGCCACGACGAGCCTGGGAAGCACGCTTGCGCTCTGCGGCGGAGATACGGTCGTTGGATACCAGACGGGCATCTGTACCACGTCCGGTGAGGGTCGGATCAACACCGGAGCCGGTGAGCGGCTCCCACTCAAAGGTGACCGCACCGATGGTGACTTCGTCGCCTTCATGGGCGCCGATCTTGAACAGGGCGTCCTCGACACCGAGCTTGGCCAACCGGTCAGCCAGGTAGCCCACGGCCTCGTCATTTTCGAAGTCGGTCTGCTTGATCCAGCGCTCGGCCTTCTCGCCGGTGATCACGTAACCACCCGGGTTGAGCTTGTCCTGGGCCACCTCGAATTCCTTCTTCTTACGGCGGGCATCGACAGCCTTCGGCCGGATGATGGTGTGAGAGTGATCCATCTTCTCCTTGGGCCGCTTCTTGCGGGATTCCTTGACGATTTCGAGCAGCTTGTACTTCAGCGGCTCCAGGCCCTGACGGGCGGCGGCGGAAATGATGAAGATCGGCCAACCGAACTGCTCCTCCAGTTCCTCCTTGAGGAACTCGGCCAGCTCTGCAGCCTCGGGCACATCGGCTTTATTGAGGACGATCAGACGGGGACGATCCCGGAGGTCACCTAGACCGGTGTCTTCCTTGAGTGCCTCCTGATAAGCGGAAAGCTCAGCTTCGAGAGCCTCGATATCACTGACCGGGTCACGGCCCGGCTCCATGGTGGCGGCATCCACCACGTGGACCAGCACCGAGGTGCGCTCAATGTGGCGCAGGAAGTCCAGGCCCAGGCCCTTGCCCTCGCTGGCGCCCGGGATCAGACCCGGGACATCGGCGATGGTGAAGGTCTCATGCTCCACGTTGACCACACCAAGGTTGGGAGCCAGGGTGGTGAAGGGATAGTCACCGATCTTCGGCTTCGCCGCAGAGACCACGGAGACCAGCGAAGACTTGCCCGCCGAGGGGAAACCCACCAGGCCGACATCCGCCATGGACTTCAGCTCGAGGATCAGGTCCTTCTGCTCACCGTCCTCACCCTTGAGAGCGAAGCCCGGTGCCTTACGGGCATTGGAGGCCAAGGAAGCGTTGCCGAGGCCGCCGACACCACCGGTGGCCGCGATGAAACGGGTACCCGGGGTGGTCAGGTCCGCCAGAGTCTGGCCCTTGTCGTCTCGGAGGACGGTGCCGATCGGCACCTCCAGGATGATGTCCTGGCCGCGGGCACCATGACGGTGACTGCCGGCGCCGTTGGCGCCGCGATCGGACTTCACGTGCGGGCGGAAGTGGAAGTCGAGCAGGGTGTGAACCTCATTCGAAACTTCCAGGATGATGTCACCGCCATGCCCGCCATTGCCGCCGTCGGGGCCACCGAGCGGCTTGAACTTCTCGCGGTGGACGGACGAGCAGCCATGACCACCATCTCCGGCGATCAGGTGCAGGACCACACGGTCTACAAAGCGGGTCGACATTGGGGGATTCCTCCGTAAAGATTAAAAGTTAGGCCGATCCTATCATCGGCGCCAACGGCTGCCGGTTGTGCTTGAGGCATCCATTCAGCCCGGTGATATGTGGTTCGGCACTGGGCGTTAATGCACGCCCGAGGTGTGTGAATCAGTGGAAAGTTGGGCGACACCACGCTTGGTGAAGCACGGTTATTCGCGTCTCCCGCTGATTGTTCCACGGTTGACCGGCAAGGGGAAACCTCCCCCACTGCCGGAGCGATGAAAAGACAAATCCCCGGTACACCTTCCGGTGCCCGGGGATGAAGTCTTAACTCTTTAGAGCCGGAGCCCTGCTGAGTTAGGCGTCGACGGTCTCAGCGACTGCCGGCTCGTTCTCAACAATGTTGACCATACGACGGCCACGCTTGGTGGAGAACTTGACGGCACCGGTCTCGAGAGCGAACAGGGTATCGTCGCCACCGCGGCCGACGTTCTCACCCGGGTGGAACTTGGTACCGCGCTGACGGACCAAGATCTCACCTGCCTTGACCTGCTGGCCACCGTAACGCTTGACTCCCAGGCGCTTGGCCTCAGAATCACGACCGTTGCCGGTGCTTGAGGCACCCTTCTTAGTTGCCATGGTGTTTCCCTCCTTAGCGAGAAAGCTTTGTCGAAGCCCGAAGGCTTACTTGATACCGGTAACCTTGAGGACCGTCAGCTTCTGACGGTGACCCATGCGCTTCTTGTAGCCGGTCTTGTTCTTGTACTTCATGATGCGGATCTTCGGGCCCTTAGTGTGCTCGACGATCTCTGCATCGACGCTGACGCCGGAGAGCTGATCAACGTTGGACTTGACGGTTGCGCCATCGACGAGCAGAACCGGGGTGAGAGCCACGGCAGAACCCGGCTCACCCTCGATCTTCTCGACCTTGACGAGGTCACCTTCGGCAACCTTGTACTGCTTTCCGCCGGTCTTGACGATCGCGTACATAGGAGGGCTACCCCTTATCTATAACTCGACACAGGCGGCCATAATTAGCAGCCTGATGGACTGAAAAAATTGCTGTATAGCGTTTCGAGTCTACCGGAGAGCCAAAGCTCGATCGCGCGCGTTAGCACGCTTCCGGGACCCAAAACAGCGACTGTCAAAGACTACCGCGAGGGGTAGCAAAATTCCAAACTGCTACTACCCACGGTTTGACCGACGAGTGGAGCGACGTCCACTTCTTCGCGGAGCACCACTGCGCTGCGATGACTCCTGCTCCCGCGACGGAGCTTCCTTCGAAGGCGTCTCCGGGGAAAGCTCCGGCTGCGCTACCGGCGGTTCCACCGGATTGGTGTTCCGGCGAACCACACGACGGCGCCCCCGGGCGGAGCGAGAGGTACCAGCGGCATCCTCACGCACGGCAGACTGCTGCGCCGCGACCCGCTGTTTCACCGGCGACTGGGTGGATTCCGGTGCTGCCGCCTCGACCTCCGGTACCGCGACCCTTCGGACCACGCGACGACGACCCCGCCCACCGGCCGGTGAAATCTTCTCGACCGTCACGGTGGCTTCTCGGCTCGTATTCTTCACCTCGGTAGCTGCGGTATCGGCCGAAGCCACCGGGGCGTCATTAAACCCTTGGCTCGACTTCATGTCCGACTCCGCCTGCACGGGCTGCCCGGCCCTTCCGGCCTGGCCACCCCGACGGCGTCGGGAAGGACCGGTGGAACCGGAGTTCCGTGCCGGTGCCTTGAAATCCTCCGGCTGCGGCCGCTGATCAGAACGCGAGTTTCCGCGGGTCTGACGACGACGTCGCGGTGAGGCCTCGAACTCGGCCACCGCTTGGTCATAGTCGCCCTCAGCGGCCCGCGGCTCAACTGCGATCGGCTCCGGAGCAGACTGCTCCGCCGGTAGCTGCGAGACGTAGTCGGAGGCGCTGGGTTCATCCGGATCCTCCTGGTGTGCCAGATCCAGGGCGGCGGCGACAATGCGCTCCAGGTCGGAGGTGTCCGAGACATCCTCATCCAGGGCGGAGCCCTGAGCCACCGGCGCCGGGTCCACCGGTACCCGACGCTCAGTGACCATCTCGGTCATGTCCTCCCTGGCGCGACCGCCCGGGCGACGACGGCCCCGTCCCCGACCACTGCGACGCTCCAATTTCTGCTCCTCAGCCGGTGCCACCTCCGGAGTCGATGTGACAGCGCTCTTCTCGGGCGCATCGACGATGACCACGGCAGCGGCGAGATCCTCAATACTGCGGGCCGGCGGGGTGACCGCCGGCTGCGGCTCCGAGCGCTTCCGGACACTGGATCGGGTGCGCTCGAGCGCATCCTGTCCCCGCGGGGCCTCTTCCTGCTTGGCGGCGGGCTTGCCGTAGACCGGACGGTCCTCGACATGCTCGACCGGATCCTCATGGAGGATCAGGCCGCGGCCTTCACAATGCTCACAGTCGGTGGAGAAGGTCTCCAACAGACCGGTTCCCAGCCGCTTCCTGGTCATCTGCACCAAACCCAGCGAGGTGACCTCGGATACCTGGTGGCGGGTACGGTCCCGGCCGAGGAACTCGGTCAGGCGGCGCAGCACCAGGTCCTGGTTCTCCGAGAGGACCATATCGATGAAGTCGACGACGATCATGCCGCCGATGTCCCGCAGCCTCATCTGGCGGACAATCTCCTCTGCCGCCTCCAGGTTGTTGCGGGTGACCGTCTCCTCGAGGTTGCCACCGGAGCCGGTGAACTTTCCGGTGTTGACGTCAATGACGGTCATCGCCTCGGTGCGGTCGATGACCAATGAGCCGCCGGAGGGCAGCCACACCTTGCGGGCTAGTGCCTTCTGCAACTGCTCATCAATGCGGAAGTGGGCGAAGGCATCCTGCCCCTCGTGGTCCTCATGGTGATAGCGGACCACGCGTTCCAGCAGGTCCGGAGCCACGGACTTCACGTAGGCGTGCACCAGGTTCCAGGCCTTGTTGCCGTCGACGACCAGACGCTGGAAATCTTCGTTGAAGAGGTCACGGATAACCTTGACCAGCATATTCGGTTCCTCGTACATGCTGACCGGCTTGGCGCCCTTGGAATTCTTCTCCTGTTCGGTGCGCTCCTGGATGTCCTCCCACAGGGAATGCAGACGGTTGACGTCCGCGGCAATAGCCTCCTCAGGTACACCTTCAGCGGCGGTACGGATGATGGCTCCGCCCTCGCCCGGAACCACAGCCTTGAGGATCTCCTTGAGCCGCTTACGTTCCGGCGCCGGCAGCTTTCTTGAGATACCGGCGGAACGACCACCGGGGACGTAGACCAGGAAACGGCCAGCCAGTGAAATCTGGGTGGTCAGACGGGCGCCCTTCTGCCCCACCGGATCCTTGGTCACCTGGACCAGCACCTGGTCACCGCTCCGCAGTGCCTGTTCGATCCGACGGCCACGACCACCGAGACCCGCAGCCTTCCAGTCGACCTCACCGGCATAGAGCACGCCATTGCGGCCCTTTCCGATGTCGATGAAGGCGGCCTCCATGGAGGGCAGGACATTCTGCACCCGGCCGAGATAGATATTACCGATCAGCGAGGACTGTTCCTCAGAGGTGACGAAGTGCTCGACCAGCAGATCATCCTCAAGCACACCGACCTGGGTAACCATGCCGGGATGATCATGGCGGTCGCGTTCGCGGACGACCATGGTGCGCTCCACGGATTCCCGGCGTGCCAGGAATTCCGCCTGGGAGACGATGTGGCGCTTCTTCTTGCTGTCCTCCCGCAGTTCGGTACGACGACGACGCTGCGCCTCCAGCCGGGTGGAGCCCCGCAGGGCCACCGGCTCATCGGAGAGCGGCTCGACCGGGGCTTCCGGCTGTTCAACTTCCGGCTTATCGACGACCTCCTCGACCTCCGGCACTGCGGCTACCTCAGCGTCTTGTGCCTCCTCAGCCTCCTCAGTGGCCTCGGTGGCCTGCGCGGTGTCCTCGACCCCACGGCCCCGCCCTGCCCCGCGGCGACCACGGCGACGGCGTCGGGAAGCGGTGCCGGCCGAGTCTTCGGAGTCCTCGTCCTCACCGGACTCCTCGGTGGTGGCTGGAGCAGCTGCTTCCGCGGCATTCGCGGCCCGGAAGATCGGCGGCTGGAAGGCCGGCTCCGCGGCCGGCGGCGGGGTGATCTCGGCGATCATATCCTCCAGCGGCTCATCCTCATCCTGGGTAACTGCCCCAAAGAGATCGGTCGACTCAGCGACCGAAGGCTCGGTAGTGTCCGCCACCTCGGCGAGCTCGCGTTCGACCTTCTCCTCGATCTGATGGATCTCGTTGGCGACGTTCTTCTCCACCCGCTGGCGGATCTTCTCCACCGGCTGGGCGTCCGGGGTCCCCGGTGCCTCCTGGGCAGGCTTGCCCAGGGCGTCGAGAAGCTTATGGGATTCCTCCAGGCTCAGGTTCGACTGCGCGACCTTGCGCACGCTGACCTCGGCAAGTGCGGAGATCAGGTCCTTGGAGGTCATCCCCAACAGTTTCGCCAGGGCGTGGACCCGCATCTTCGGGCTCAACTGGGAGCGGTCGAAGTCTGCGGCGAGTACGGCGGAAGCCGGAATCTCCGCGGGAGCAGCTGAGGTGGTGTCAGGAGCTACGTCTTCCGTACTGAATTCAGTCGTGGCCGGAGCCACTTCGGCTGCGAGCTTCTGAGGGACACGTTTGCGCGAGCGCCTCACTGGAGCCTGCTGGGTGTCCTTGTCTTCCGCTGCTGCGGAGATGTCCAATGACTCTTGGGGAGCAACCTCGGTCTTAGCAAGAGTGGTCTTGGCCGGAGTGGTCTTCGCGGGGACTGCCTTCGCGGTAGTTGCCTTGGCGGTAGTTGTCTTGGCTGCACCGCTTCGGCGGGTACTGCGGCGGGGGTTGTTCTTCGTCGCTGCTTCTGGAATTGCCGTGTTTTCGGCCTTGGTGTTGTCTGCCGAACTATTGTCCGGGGCAGTGTCCACCGGGGAGGCTTCAGCCTTCACCGCCGGGGCCACCTTCGTGGTGGTCTTCCGGGTGCTGCGCTTGCGTGCCGGAGCCTTTGCAGCCCCGGCTGTGGCGGTTGACTCCGCTGCGGCGGGAGTTACAGTCTCCGTCTCCTTCACCACAGCGGGCTTCGTGGTGGCCTTCCGGGCACTGCGGCGCCTACGGGTTTGGGTGGCATCTTCGGATTCATTTCCGGATGTTAAGGCATTGTCGGCCATGTGGTACTCCTATGTTCTTTTTGGCGGAGTTCCCGGGCGCTGGCAGGTATAGTAAGCTGCCGCCGCCGCGCAGGAACTCGCGGGTCTCACTATGAAAGTCTTCAGCTGTGGACGATCTCTCACCAGTCCAGCGGGTCCCCGTGTGTACGGAGAGCGAACCTTATCTGGGATCGTCACCCCATTGTCGCATAATACTGGTCGGAGATGTCCACGGCCCTGTTAGACTCAGCGACCGTGAGTGGGTTGAGATGGGCATCGGCCGCCGGGGAGCCGCTGCAAAAGACACTGATTCCCGCCCTCGGATTCGGCGTCTCCATCGCCCTATTTCGATTCGAGCTCTGGCTACCGGCCCTGGTGATGCTGATCCTGGCCGTTGGGGTCGGCCTGGTTGCTGATCCCCGGGTCCGACGTAATCCGCGGCTGATGTTCACCTCAGGCACTCTGGTGCGGACCACCTCCGAGGCCGAGTACGAGCAGCGCAATCCCCTGCTATTCCTGTTCGTCCCAAGTGCCGCTTTGGCCGCCTCATGGGTGCTGGAACCTGTGGCAACCGCACCAGAGATCACCGTGCCGCTGACTTTCCTTGCACTGACAGTCACCAGCGCCTGGGCGTTCCTCCGCATCATGAACAGCTCCACGCATCCTGGCCGGAAACGCATGCAGGCGGCGATGAAGAAGGAGCCGCTCGAAAGCGCCACCCGGCCCCTGATTGAGGCCATCTCCACTCCCCCGCGCCGGAAGTTGACGCAGGCCTTGGTCAAGATCGGTGCGGTGGACGGGATTCAGGCGCGCTTCTGGCTGCTGAGCGAGGTCAGCGGGCTACCACTGGAACAGCTCCAACAGGAGTGCCGCGAGCTGGCGCACCTAGGTCTGGTGAGAAATTCCGGGATTGACGCCGGCGAGGATCTCTCCCGGCACCTGACCGAGCTGACTCCGGTGGGCCTGCGCGCTTTAGTGGAGTCCCGGCCGCGCTGATCCAGCTGGCCAGTGCGGTATGCCTCAAAGCGGTATGTCCTTAAATACAGTGGGCATAAGGCATGTAGGCAGGCACGAAAAAGGTTAGGCCCAAAGAAAAATCCACCCCGCACACCGGAATGTGGTCCGTGATGCGGGGTGGAACTGTGCGGAAATTCGCAGGGTTTAGAGGTTCGGGAACCAGATGCCGATCTCGCGCTCAGCAGACTCCGGGGAGTCAGAGCCGTGGACGACATTCTCGCCGACGGTCAGGGCGAAATCGCCGCGGATGGTGCCCGGGGTAGCCTTGGCAACCGGATCGGTGCCACCGGCCAGCTGACGCCATGCATCGATGGCGCGCTCGCCCTCGACGATGCCGGCGATCAGCGGAGCGGAGGTGATGAACTCAACGAGCTCACCGAAGAAGGGCCGCTCAGCGTGCTCTTCGTAATGCTTCTCAGCGGTTGCGCGGTCCGCGGTGCGCAGGTCGAGAGCGACCAGCTTGAGGCCCTTGCGCTCAATGCGGGCAATGATCTCGCCGACGTGGCCGTTGGTGACGCCGTCCGGCTTGATGAGGATAAGAGTGCGTTCAGTCATGTGGAACACCCTACCGAACAGGTGCTCACCCGTCGCGCTGGGACCCACCCGACTACCCACCCCGAGGCAGTGAGCCGGTATCAGTGGCGGCTGCGGAGTTTCTCCACAGCTGCCCGGGCCTGCTCCGGGGTGGTGTTGCGGAACCACAGCTGAACCTGACTGATTGCGGCGCCATCCCGTCCCTCAGCCAGCATGCTGCGCACCTGCCCCGACTGCTCTTCATCCAATCTGATGACCGCGGGCGGCTGGTTCTCCGCGGTCACCCGCAGCCCCAGGACCAGGAAGATTCCGGCGACAACGAGGGCCAGGATGGCGAAACCTCGGGGCACGTCGAGGAAGTTGATTGCCAGGGCCGCGACGCAGAACACCGCTGCCAGACCTAGATAGAGAGCACGCATGGGGCTGAGCCTACCCGCGCCCTGATCCACCCGCACGCTATATTGGTGACGTATCACCAACATGTCCTGAGGGGTATCACTCTAGGATCGAAGACATCACGCATAGAGGAAGGCAGAATCATGTCCAACACTGAGCTTCAACCGGCTGAGTTTGCGCTCAGCCCAGAGCCGAGCAGTGGCACCATTCACTGTGAGGGTGGTGCTGATGTGGAGATCATCACGTCCCGTGAAGTTCCCCTCGGCGGGCCCCGGGCGATGCTGGTCCGCCGCACTCTCCCCCAGCGCCAACGCTCACTGATCGGCGCCTGGTGCTTCGTCGACCACTACGGTCCCGACGATGTCTCGCTCACCGATGGCATGGATGTGGCCCCGCATCCGCACACCGGTCTACAGACCGTGACCTGGCTCTTCGAGGGCGATGTCGAACACCACGACTCCGGCGATGTCCATGCCCGGGTCCAACCTGGTGAGGTCAACCTGATGACTGCCGGAGCCGGCATCTGCCACTCGGAGGTCTCCACCCCGGAAACCACGACCCTGCATGGTGTGCAGCTGTGGACCGTCCTCCCCGATGCTGACCGCCAGGGGCCGCGCCGCTTCGACCACCATGCCCCCAAACCCGTGCACTTCCCCGGCGGCCAGGCCCTGGTGTTCCTGGGATCGCTCCTGGGATATGAGTCCCCGGTCAAGACCTTCACCCCACTGGTCGGCGCCGAGATCCGGCTCGATGCCGGTGGCTCCCTCGAGCTCGAGGTCAACCCCGAACATGAGCACGGGCTGCTCGTCGACTCCGGTGACATCGACCTCGAAGGAGTCAAGGTCGCCCCCACCGAGCTGGCCTACACCGGCATCGGGGAGACCCGCCTGCGCATCCGCAACAACGGCCAGACCCCGGCCCTGCTCATGCTGATCGGCGGCACCCCCTTCACAGAGGAGGTGGTGATGTGGTGGAACTTCATCGGCCGTAACCACGAGGAGATCAGCCGCTACCGCCAGGAGTGGGAGGAGCACGGTGATCGTTTCGGCGAGACTCAAGGCTATGTGGGCCTCGACCCCGCGGGACCGGACCGCCTCCCCGCCCCCAAGCTTCCCAACGCCGCCATCAAACCGCGCAAAAACCCCGAGCCCAAGGCTCGCCCCAAGGAAAGGAACTAGTCATGACACAGGATAAACAAGGTACCGAGGTAACGGTCGCCCAGGACACTGAGGGTCGTCGTTTCACTCTCAGTTATCCCGGCACCGGCGAGCTGGCGGGATTCACCGAATACCGCGACCACGGCGATGAGCGGGTCTTCTTCCACACCGAGATCGATGAGGCTTTCGGCGGCCGCGGACTGGCCGGCACTCTGGTCACCGAAGCCCTCATCGCCACCACGGCGGCCGGACTCGAGATTGTCGCGGTCTGCCCCTTCGTCAAGTCCCACCTGGAGCGCAAGGGACACGAAGGTGCCTACCGTAACCCCACCCCGGCTGATATCAGCTGGATCCGTCGCGAGTTGGGGGCCGGCAACTAAATGAGCAAGAGTCCCCACCCGCCCTATATCGACAAATTCTTCCCCGAGCCCTACAAGGCCATGCTCAACGTCACCAAGACCCTGCGGCAGATCTACCCTGAGGTGGACCTTCCGGACAGCCTCATCGAGTTGCTCAATGTCAGGGTCTCGCAGATCAACGGCTGTGGCACCTGCCTGAGCATCCATGTGCCCCAGGCGCTCAAGGCCGGCGTGCCCCAGTGGCAACTCGATGTCCTGGCCTCCTGGCGGATGGTCAACGACTTCAGCGAAAAGGAGCGCGCCGCGCTGGAGCTGGCCGAATCCCTCACCCTGCTGCAGGAGGGCAAGGGCCACCTGGCCGCCTTGACCGCCTGCGAAGTCTTCGCCGAGGAACAGGTCGCCGCCCTGGAATGGGCGATCATCACCATCAACGCCTTCAACCGCATCTCCATTGCCAGCGGGCATCCGCTGATCGCCAAGCGAAAGGGCTAATCTGCTGTGATGGTTCCTGCGGTGGTGGTGACGGTGCTGTCTGGATCCTCCCTGGCGAGGAAGTAGCGCGTCACCTCCGCCCCGCGGCCCCTATCCGCTCCAGCTGCGCCCGAGACTCCGAGGAACCATCATCGTCCATGAAGCACAGAGCGACCCGATACCCAGATTCAGCAGACTGGGATTAGGGGCGCGTCGATGCTTAGTACCATCACATAACATTTTCTCCACTGACAAAATCTCTATAATAGAATCTTTAAGTTTATTTAAATTCTATTTGAGAGAACCTTCCAGGCCAGAAGAGTTGATACCAAAAATACTGTCAGAACTATGCTCAGGAATATTGATCCAACTGATTGCGCTCCGGAAAAGCCGAGTAACTAGCCATCCCTGCGACTAAGAGACAAACCGCAAGCAACAGTGAAGAGACAATCTTCAACTTCCCACTCCGGAGAGCTCTTTCTTGAAAATGGGGCAGTCCCCCACTTCACGTTCTAGGTCTAGGAAACTCGCAGTTTGTTTTGCCAGAACTCCTCTTCAATAGAAGGTCCTCTTTTCTTTAATCAGTCAACAGAACGTTAAAGGCCTGATTGCTAGGCAGGACCTCGGTTCTCTCTCCTCGCAGGGGCCAGATCCTGTATTTCCTGCCCCGGGCCGCTTCTCGACGCCCTGCCCGCCCCGGGCGCGCCGTCGAGAAGCGCTCTGCGGGGCAGGGTCAGCGCGGCCCTGGATTCCTGGTTCTATGATGCGACGGTGGGCGCGCCACGCTGCAGGTCCCGTTCATTGGTGCCACTATCCCAGAGCCTGATCTCCCGCCGCTCGGGCGAGAATGTCGGTGCCTCCCCGGCATATATTCCATCGAGAACCAGAACCGAGCCATCCATCGTCTCGAAATAGACGATGGCACCCAATTCCTCCCCCGCAAGGAAACGTCGCTCCAATTCCAGCACCTTCTGCTCGGTCTCGATCAGCCAGACGGATCCTTCCGGCCGCGGCCAATAGCTCCGGATCCCCATGCTGCTCTTGATATCGATCAGCAGCGCCAGGAAAGCCTGGTTATAGTGCAGATCCACGGTCTCCCCATCCGGCGCGAAACTCTGGAGAGTGCCATCCTGATACTTTCCCCGGTAGTGGGACACCTTCTGTTCCACCAGCGCCCGGACCGCTGCGAAGCTGGGCCCGTCCGTGACATATTCCGCCGTGTTAGGACTCCGTGGCCCCTGGTGGGCATAGGGGTACTCCGGCTCAACCGGGCGCACCAGCTGCGCCACAATTAGCCCGGTTGATAGCAGCACCACACCGATGATCCCGAAGTCCCGCCAGTTCATAAGTCCAGCTTAGCCCGCAGAGACCGCGGCAGACAGCACTTTTTCGACGCCCCCAAGCACGACACCTCCCCGCCGGCCAAAGCCATGCGAGGAGGTGTCTAGACCATGCACTTTTAGGTGTGCTGAGTGGTCAGCAAGCCGCGTTTCATGCGTTCGATCAGGGTGCTGCGCAGGTGGAGAATGAACCACCACACCGCAATGAACATGATCGCGATGATCCCCATCGAGGGATGCACGAAGAATCCGCCCAAGGCGAACACCTGCAGGATCAGGTTGACCGGCAGAGCGAAGGGCAGCTTCTGTAGAAAGGCCATCACCAGGTGTGCAGTGGCCACCGCAGTGACATAGACCCAGTTGAAGGTGGTCCAATAGACGCCATCGCTGACCTGGAGGATCACGGTGAGCACGAGATAAAGAGTGATCGCCTCCATAATCAGGGTCCCGGCCATCACACCACGCAGCCCCTTCAGCGGGTCCTTCGTGGGGGCATGCCCGGGGCCGAGCGGTCCGTATTCGAGGTTCTCTTCCTTGCTCATGCCGGTTCCTTTCCGAACAGTGTGCGCGCCTCACCTGCAGTAACCACCGAACCGGTGATCACCACCCCTGAACCTGACTGAACTTCAGCGTCTTCCGCCAGCTCCACCGCCAGCTCCACCGCTCCCGGCAGTGTCGCCGAGACATGCACGCGCTCCTCACCGAAGATATCGCGGGCGGATTCCGCCAATTCATAGGCGTCCAGGGCACGCGGCGAAGAATTCTGGGTGATCACCACTTCAGAGAAGTGGGATTCCAACTCCCGCAGGATGCCCAGGGCATCCTTGTCATCGAGTACCCCGATCACACCGATCAGCCGGTTGAACTCGAAGTCTCTCTCGAGGGCGGCGCCCAGCGATCGGGCACCATCAGGATTATGGGCGGCATCGATGAAGACCGTCGGGGCGGAACGGACCCGCTCTAGACGACCCGGGGACTCCACCGTGGCGAAGCCCTCCTTCACGGTGTTCAGGTCCAGGGTGCGCCCGGATCCGGCCCCGAAGAAGGCCTCCACCGCAGCCAGGGCTACCGCGGCATTATGTGCCTGGTGCTCCCCGGAGAGCGGGAGGAAGATGTCCTCGTATTCGCCGCCGAGGCCACGCAGGTGCAGCTGCTGACCGCCTACCGCGATGGTGGAAGAAACTACGCCGAATTCAACTCCGGCGCGAGCGACGGCGGCATCAACCTCGACGGCCTGGTGCAACAGCACCTCCATCGCCTTCGGATCCTGCTCCGCGATGATGGCGATATTTTCGGTCGGCTTGAGAGGATCATCGGAGTCCGGCCGGGCCTTGATGATGCCAGCCTTCTCTGCGGCGATCTCCTCGATCGTCTCGCCCAGGTAATTGGTGTGGTCCATTCCGACCGGCATGACCACAGCGACCTCGGAGTCCACCACGTTGGTGGCATCCCAACGCCCACCCATGCCGACCTCGACAACCGCGATGTCGACCGGGGCATCGGCGAAGGCGGCGTAGGCGATGCCCACCAGCACCTCGAATTTGCTCATCCGGATGCCGTCGCGGGCATCCACCATCTCCACGAAGGGCTGGATCTCCCGCCAGATACGGACGTACTCGCGGGGATGAATAGGTACCCCGTCGATGCCGATGCGCTCGGTGACCAGCTGCAGGTGCGGACTGGTGGTGCGACCGGTACGACGGTGGAAGGCACGAAGCAGGGACTCAATTATCCGGACCGTCGAGGTCTTACCGTTGGTGCCGGCGACGTGAATCACCGGGAAGGAACGCTCCGGGTTGCCTAGCAGATCCATGAGCAATTCGATCCGCTCCAAGGAGGGATCAATCTGGGTCTCGCCCCAGCGGGTGTCCAGCTCCGCCTCCACGGCGGCCAGCTCGGCGAGATCCGCCGGGGTGATCTCCACGGAGGCGGGCTTCTCCACGCCGGCGTCGACATCGATAGGCAGGGAAAGTCCCGCCTTGTTCAGGGTGACATCGCCCATCGAGACATCCTTGTCTCCGGTGTCTGCCCCACGTGCTGCCGCCAGGGCCTCGGCGAGCAGGTCTTCCTCGTGGAGCTCCTGAGGGTCGCCCTCTTCGTTGCGGCTCATTATTTCAGACCTTCCAGTCGCTGGGTGATACGTTCGACTTCTTCGCGGGCGATCTGTTGACGGGACTTGATCTTTTCCACGACCGCATCCGGGGCCTTGGCCAGGAAGGCCTCATTGCCCAGCTTCTTAGCGGTGGTCTCCAGCTCCTTGAGGGACACCGCCAGATCCTTCTCCAGACGCTTGCGTTCAGCGGCGATGTCCACGGTGCCGGAGGCGTCCAAGGCCACCGTGACGGTGGTCTGGGAGAGTCGGACCTCAATGGCGGCGGTGGCGGTGAAGTCTGCGGCCGGGACTTCCAGCTTGGCCAGGGAACGGATGAACCCCTCCTGGCCTGCCAGATCGGCGGCGGTGAAGTCCACGGTGGCGGGCACCTTCTGGGAGGGCTTGACGCCCTGGTCAGAGCGGAAGCGGCGGACCTCGGTGATCAGCTTCTCCGCATCGGCGATCCGACGGGCAGCCACCTCATCTGTGGCGACGCCGTCATTGGTCTCGGCGCTGGTCGGCCAGGAGGAGATGACGATGGACTCGCCATCGGTCAGGGTCTGCCACAGCACCTCGGTGACAAAGGGCATCGCCGGGTGGAGCAGGCGCAGCACCGCGTCGAGGACGCGGCCCAGCACCAGCTGGGTGTTCCGGCCACGAATCTGGGTGGCTTCATCGGCTTCGGCGAAATCACGCGGGATCTGGGTCTTGGCGATCTCCAGGTACCAGTCGCAGAGTTCATTCCAGGTGAAGTGGTACAGCGCCTCATTGGCCTTGGCGAACTGGTAGCCGTCAAAGTACACGTCCACCTCACCGCGGACCTGCTCCAGCCGGTCCAGGATCCAGCGGTCGGCATCGCTGAGCTCTTCACGGGCCGGCAGCTGGCCGACCTCGGCGCCGTTCATCAGGGCGAACTTGGTGGCGTTGAAGAGTTTGGTGGCGAAGTTACGGGAGCTCTGTGCGGAGTCCTCGCCGACCGGCAGGTCCACACCGGGGTTGGCACCACGGGCCAGGGTGAAGCGCAGGGCATCCGCCCCGAAACGCTCCACCCAGTCCATCGGGTCAATGCCGTTGCCCAGGGACTTCGACATCTTACGACCGTGCTCATCACGGACCAGACCGTGGAGGAAGAGATCACTGAAGGGAACCTGCGGACGGCCCTCGGTGTCCTCGCCGAGCAGCTCCGGAGTGATCTGGGCGGCGAAGGTGCCGAACATCATCATGCGGGCGACCCAGAAGAAGAGGATGTCATAGGCGGTAACCAGGACAGAGGTCGGATAGAACTTCGCCAGGTCCGGGGTCTTGTCCGGCCAGCCCATGGTGGAAAATGGCCAGAGCGCGGAGGAGAACCAGGTGTCCAGGACGTCGGGGTCCTGGTGCCAGCCCTCACCGGTCGGCGCCTCATCATCGGGGCCGACGCAGACGATCTCGCCCTCGGGGCCGTACCAGATCGGGATGCGGTGGCCCCACCACAGCTGGCGGGAGATGGTCCAGTCGTGCATGTCATCGACCCAGTCGAAGTAGCGCGGTTCCAGCGACTTCGGGTGAACGGTGGTGTCGCCCTCACGGATGGCGTCACCGGCCAGCTGCGCCAGGTGCTCGACCTTCACAAACCACTGCAGGGACAACCGCGGCTCAATGGCCTCGCCGGAGCGCTCAGAGTGTCCGACGGAGTGGAGGTAGGGGCGGACTTCCTTGGTGATCCGGCCTTGGGCGGCGAGCGCCTCGCGCACCTTGAGACGGGCCTCCTCGCGGCTCAGGCCATCGAACTCCGTGCCGGTGTCGACGATGACGCCGGTGGTGTCCATGATGGTGGGCATCTCGAGGTTGTGGCGCAGGCCCATGGCGTAGTCGTTCGGGTCATGCGCCGGGGTGATCTTCACGGCACCGGAGCCGAACTCCGGATCGACATAGTCATCGGCGATGACCAGCAGATTGAGATCCTCCCGGAAGGGGTGCGGCAGCGTCGTGCCCACCAGATCCTTATAACGCTCATCCTCGGGGTGGACGGCGATGGCGACATCGCCGAGCATCGTCTCCACTCGCGTGGTGGCCACGATGATGTGCGGCTCCTCATCCTTCATGGAGCCATAACGGAAGGAGACCAGCTCGCCCTCAATGTCCTTGTGGATGACCTCAATATCAGAGACCGCGGTCTCCAGGACCGGGGACCAGTTGACCAGGCGGTTGGCCTGGTAGATCATGCCCCGATCGAAGAGTTCCTTGAAGATGGTCTGGACCGCACGGGACAGTCCCTCATCCAGGGTGAAGCGCTCGCGGGACCAGTCCACGGAGTCGCCGATGGCACGCATCTGCTCGCCGATCTTGCCGCCGTACTCTTCCTTCCACTCCCAGACCTTGGCGATGAAATCCTCCCGGGAGTAGTCCCAGCGGGACTTACCCTCGGTTTCCTTGAGCATTTCCTCGACCTTGGTCTGCGTCGCGATGCCCGCGTGGTCCATGCCGGGCAGCCACAGGACCTCAAAGCCCTGCATGCGCTTCCGACGCGCCAGACCATCCATCAGGGTGTGGTCGAGCGCGTGGCCCATATGCAGTTGTCCCGTGACATTCGGCGGCGGCAGCACGATGGAGAAGGCGGGCTTGTCGCTGGCGGGATCAGCGGTGAAGTAGCCGGCATCCACCCAACCCTGGTAGAGCTTGGCCTCTACGGCCTGCGGATCCCAGGACTTGGGCAGCTTATCGGCGCGGTTTACGGTGTTTGCCTCGTTCTTCTCAGTCACGTCGACCATCTTAGCCAGTCGTCCGTACTTCCCCGGCCACGGGGATTGGGCGGCAGGGTGTCGCGGCTGGTTTTCTAGGCCTCCGCCGAGCCCTGGCGTAGTGCCACGGAACTCTCCACCACCACCGGCACACCGGAGTTATCCAGGTACTCGATCCGGATCGAGGTGATGCCGTCGGGATCGACCGTGATGGTCTCGGTGACCAGCGGGCCGTTCTCACGTCGCTCCACCGGGACCTGAGCGAGGTGATTATTCGCTTGCAGTTCCGGGTCGAAGGGCATGATGATCTCGGCGATCAGACTCAGATCTCCCGGGTGGGAACCACCGGCGTCATCGGCGGCGTACTCCACGAAACGAAACCAGCCGACGTTGTGCGCTGCCCGGTAGGTACGGGTCGCCCGGATGAAGCCGTCCTCGCCGGGATCGGTGTCCGGGGCGACCACCGGGTCGAAGCTGACGGCCTTTCCGCCGTCGATCTCGCGGAAGACACCGATACCCCGCGCGAGCCGGTCACTCAGGTGAAAATCAGAATCGGGATCGGCAGCGATGGCCAGACCCACGCTTGTCGACGCCCCGGGGAAAGGCGAACGGTGCACCCGACGCCCGAAACGCTCCCGCAGCAGGCGGGGCACCAACGGCAGCCCGGAGGCCCCGCCGACCAGGTAGACCCCGGCAATGTCCGTGTCCCGGAGACCGTTCTCGGCATCATGGCCGATCAACGGCTCCATGGCTGCCAAGGTGCGCTCGACCAGCGGGGTGACCGCCCCGTAAAACTCCGAGACCGGGATGATGATGTCCTTGTCCCCCAGCTCGAGCACGAGTCGACGAGACTGCGGGACCAGATTCTCCTTGGCGGACCGGGCCTCCTCCACCAGCCGTCGACGCGCCCGGTCACCGAAGGCATCGAGGCTGTGGCCGGAGGTTTTCAGCGCCAGATCAGCCAACACCTCATCGAAGTCGTCGCCGCCGAGCCGGCTGACGCCGAGCGAGGTCAGGACCTCGTGCTCGTGGCCGTCGATACGCACCAGGGTGGCGTCAAAGGTGCCGCCGCCCAGGTCGTAGATGATGACGCTGCTGCGCCGGGAGTTCAGGGTATTCGGGTGGCGGTGGGTGTATTCGAAAGCGGCGGCGCTGGGCTCATTGACCAGGCCGAGCACGCTGGCCCCGGCGCGGGTGAAGGCATCGATGGTGAGCAGGCGCTGGGCACTGTGGGAGTTGGCGGGAACACCGACCACCGCTTCCACCGGGGAATCATCCCCGATCTGCCGCTGGTGATGGCGGATCCGCTCGATGACGTAGGTGGCGAAGACCTCGAGCACTTCGCCCAGGGGGCGATGGGTATCACCGAGCCGGACCGGCGTGGCTGCGGTGACCTCCTCGGCCGTCAAGAGTCGTTTGAAGGAGCGTATGAGCGTCGGGGGGTCTTCCCCGAGCGCCACTGCCTCCCAGCCTGCCACCAGGCGGTCCCCGTCAAGGGCCACGACAGAGGGGATGTAGTCGTGGGCATCACCAAGTACATCCTCCACCCCCATCACCGGGTAGTTTCCGCGGTCCACCACTGCTGCGATGGTGCGGGTGGTGCCGAAATCAATCCCAAAACGCATGCCGTTGACCCTAGCACTGTTCCCTGGCCGAAACCGGGCGAAAAATCAGTTTCCTGCAGCACAGCGGCCCTGCCACCCCCGGGAATGACAGCGCCGGTGGCACCAAGCCCACGCAGGTTTAACCGAGCAAGTTTTTCACCGCTTCGCGCTCCGCCCGAAGCTCGGCGGCAGTGGCTTCGATGCGCTCACGCTGATGCGGGTGCAGGCGCAGATCCGGGATGATCTGCCACTGCCCGTCCACCGCGATCGTCGGGAAGCCCGCAATCAGTCCCTCATCGATGCCATAGGACCCATCCGAAGGCACCGCAGCAGTCGACCATTCCGCCGTACCGTAGATCCAGTCCCGCATGTGATCGACCGCCGCCGAAGCGGCGGAGGCCGCTGAGGACTTGCCGCGGACCTCGATGATCTCCGAGCCACGCTTGGCCACCTTCGGGATGAACTCCCGGGTGTACCAGTCCTCATCCACCAGCGCGGTGATGGGCGTGCCATTCGCGGTGGCGTAGGTGATGTCCGGGAACTGGGTCGCCGAGTGGTTGCCCCACACCACCATCTGTTTGATGTCGGTGGTGACAATGTCCAGCTTCCTGGCCAGCTGGCTCAGCGCACGGTTGTGGTCCAGACGCATCATCGCGTTGAAGCGGCTCGCGGGGAGGTCCGGCGCATTCGACTGCGCGATCAGGGCATTGGTGTTGGCAGGGTTCCCCACCACCAGGATGCGGATATCATCTGCGGCATGATCGTTAAGGGCACGACCCTGGGGTCCGAAAATCCTACCGTTGGCGGCCAACAGGTCCGAGCGCTCCTCCCCCTTACTGCGGGGCTTCGCACCCACCAGGAATGCTGAGTTGGCCCCCTCAAAGGCCACTTCCGGCTTATCGCTGATGGTGATCTTCTTCAACAGTGGGAATGCCGAGTCTGCCAGTTCCATGGCCACCCCCTCTACCGCCCGCATGGCATCCGGGATCTCCAGGAGCTGAAGCTCCACCGGGACATCATCTCCGAAGACCGCACCGTCAGCGATTCGCCAGAGCATGGAATAGGCGATCTGTCCGGCGGCGCCGGTCACCGCAACCTTCTTGGTGACTGTCATGGGAATACCTTCCTTCACCGATCAAGTGTCTTGAATGAGGAGAGATCTTTGGGGTGGAACGAGCTTTAAGAGACTCACGTGATCTCCGGTTGTTCCCTTCCGAGCCTAGTTCGCTTCAGGGATCACGGCAGCGGCTTCACGGCTGGCCCAGATCTGTCAGCGGGCGCGCACCACTACCCCCTTTTGATCCTGATGACTTCGGAGATATCTCCACCCCACTACCCCCACAGCACTACTATCTAGCTGGGAGTTTCTGCCGGAGGGTAGAATTTCACACATCTTGAACACCTGGACCCCGAGTTTTCGGGCACGATGGAGACGATTGCACTGGCTTTGAAAGCAGAGCCAAGGTGTGAAAAAGCCCTCACGGCCCTGACCAGGAGACCTTGGCAGCAGAAATACACCACAACGTGAAAAGGAAGATTCCGCATGAATCTCGACGATTCCGATACCTCTTCGGCAGATGATGCCCAGGGAATCGCCGATGAAACAGTCTCTCCGGAGCAGGTCATCGATGTAGCTGTGGAGATGTTCGCGGACAAGGGCTTCCCCGACACCCGGCTGGAACAGATCGCCAAGATCTCGGGCATGTCCAAACGCATGATCCACTACCATTTCGGTGACAAACAGGGTCTCTACCACCGGGCACTGTCCGAGGCCCTCCACCGCCTCCACCCCGAGGCTGAGGACATGGAGCTGGATTCCACGGTGCCGGTGGAAGGGGTGCGCAAGGTGGTCGACGCCCTCCACCGCCAGTACCGCCGCCACCCCGAGGCAATGCGGATGTTCGTCCTGGAGAATCTGCATCCTCAGGCCGACTACAGCGAGGTACCGACCCTGAAGGACGATGCCTCCATCACCCTGCACCTGGACAAGCTCCTCATGCTGGGCCAGGATGCCGGGGCCTTCCGCCCCGGCATCGCCGCCGAGGATGTCTTCACCCTGATCTCCGCGCTCTCCTGCTACCCCGTCACCCATGGGCCGGGCTTTGACCAGTCCTTCGGGGTGGACCTACACACCGAGGAGAACCAGGCTGGTCTCCACCGTCTGGTGGTCGACAGCGTGCTGGCCTTCCTCACCTCGAATATCCCGCACAATGGCCGGGACAGCTACCTCACCGTGCAGGCCACCGTGGAGGACACCCCCATTTCCAGTCAGGGGATCTACGCGGACGAGGAATAACACCTCACGGGCCTGGTGAAGCCACCGGGGTCCGGCGATGAGCAGGCGGGAAGTGACGCCAAAGGCCGCCTCGGTCAGGGATGGGATTTCCGACCGGGGCGGCCTTTGAGGTACCAGGGAAAACTAGGCCGTCTTCTCCGCTGCCGGATCCAGGGTCAGTTCCGCGGTCTGCTCCCCGCGCACCACAGCGGCGGTGATGCTCACCTGGGCGACATCCGCACGGTCGGGGATGTCGTACATGATCGGGACGAGCAGTTCCTCCATGATGGCACGCAGACCACGGGCACCGGTGCCACGTTCCAGGGCCAGCTCAGCGATCTCCCCGAGTGCATCCTGGGTGAAGTTCAGCTCCACCTCATCCATCTCGAAGAGCCGCTGGTACTGCCGAACCAGGGAATTACGCGGCTCGGTGAGAACCTTGACCAAGGATTCACGGTCCAGGTTCTCCACGGTGGCTACGACGGGAAGGCGGCCGATGAATTCCGGGATCAACCCGAACTTCACCAGATCGCCGGGGCGGACCTGGGCGAAGATATCCTGCTGGGCCTTTTCTTCGGCCGTCTCGATCTCTGAGCCGAAGCCGATGCCCTTCTTTCCCACCCGATCCTGAATGACCTTCTCCAGGCCGGCGAAGGCACCGGCGACAATGAAGAGAACATTGGTGGTGTCGAGCTGGATGAACTCCTGATTGGGGTGCTTGCGTCCACCCTGCGGGGGGATGGAGGCGGTGGTGCCCTCCAGAATTTTCAACAGGGCCTGCTGGACCCCCTCGCCGGAGACATCGCGGGTGATCGACGGGTTCTCAGACTTGCGCGAGATCTTGTCGACCTCATCGATGTAGATGATGCCGCGCTGCGCCTTGGCGACATCGAAATCAGCTGCCTGCAGCAACTTGAGCAGGATGTTTTCCACGTCTTCACCCACGTAGCCGGCCTCGGTCAACGAGGTGGCGTCAGCCATGGCGAAGGGGACATCGAGCAACCGAGCCAGAGTTTGTGCCAGATAGGTCTTGCCGGAGCCCGTGGGGCCCAGCAGGAGGATATTGGACTTGGCGAGCTCAATCTCCTCCTCGCGGTGCTTCAACGATTTCTGCTCATCACTGCGGATGCGCTTGTAGTGGTTGTAGACCGCGACAGAGAGGATGCGCTTGGCATCATCTTGGCCGATGACGTACTTGTCGAGGAAAGATGAGATCTCCGAAGGCCGCGGAAGGGTGTTCTCATCCTTATTCTCCTGGGCCTGGGCTCCGATCTCCTCTTCGATGATTTCATTGCAGATTTCAATGCACTCATCGCAGATATAGACACCACCACCGGCGATCAGCTTTTTCACCTGCTTCTGGCTCTTTCCGCAGAAGGAGCACTTGAGCAGATCTGCGCTTTCTTGCATTCGTGCCATAAAGGAAATCGTTCTCGCTTCGAAGTTGAGGTCGTGCGGCAGTTCAGGGACTGTCCTCCCACTCTAATCAAATCCCCGAGCTCGGGCGAGAATGACACTTCTCCGCCGTGGCTGAGCTGGCAATTCACTTTTCGAGGGTGGAGCAGAGAGGGGATCTCAGTTCCACTGGGGAAACCTGCCGGGGCAGATTTTCATTCCCTCCCGAGCCCGGGCGTTGGCCTCGGGGTCGGCAGAAGCGGCCGGGAACTGTCCGGGCGCCTGAGTATTCAGTGCCATCAGCTCACCAGTAGCTCACCAGTCGAGGTTCTCCAGGAGCTTGATTCCCTCCTGGGCCCAGGCGATTTCGGTGTTTGCCCGCGCAATGTGCCCCCGGTAGGCGAAGACCTTGAAGGCCACGATCCGGTCATGTTCGGCGGGCTCGGAGTTCTCCAGGCGGCGGGAGAGTGTCTGATGCGTGCGAGACTCCAACTCCTCGATCATTAACTCGGACCGGGTCCGGAGTTGTTCGAAGTGGACCTGGTGATTCTTCAGGAAGCGACGAGCCGATTCGGGGGTGCCCCATTCCAGATATGCCGCCCTCAAGCGGGCGGGATCACGCTCCGAAGGGTAGCTGACCGGCTCCTGCTGCCGCTCCGCCAGTGAGGCCCGACCGGTGGTGTTGAGACTGTATTCCGTTTTGGTCGCCCCCTTGGACCCCCAGGGCACCTCGGCGGTGTCGAGCAGGCCTTCCCTCTCCATTTTCCGCAGCTCAGGATAGATCTGGGAGTCCGATGCCTGCCACACAAATCCGACGGAGGAGGCGAATCTTCGGGAAAGGTCGTAGCCGGTCATCGGGCCGGAGGCCAGCAGTGAGAGCAGTGCAGTTCTTAGGGTCACAGTTCAGATCATGGCATGAGGGCCCCGGCTTTCGCGAGAACCCTCTCCCCCTTCGCCACCACACTGCCCGCCATGGATTGACACACGCCACTGACGCCATTAAGTTATGCCCCAAGTCACAATCTAACTAAGTGTTTAGTCATTTGGTTAGTTGATTTAATCCAGGAAGAACATCCCACCCCACCCTGACCTCCCGCTTCTGAGCCACCACCGATCCAGCCGCTGACCCAGCCCCAATTCAGCCCAGGACCAGTTCTCAACCAGCCGGAAGTTTGTCTGAAACGAGGAATCCCATGACATCCGCAGCCCCGAAGCTCACCACCACCGCCAAGATCCTGCCGCACCCCCTGAACGCCTGGTACGTCGCCGCCTGGGACCATGAGGTCAGCAACAAGGAGATCTTCTCGCGCACCGTCGCGAACAAACCGCTGGCGCTCTACCGCACCCAGGATGGGCGCGCTGTCGCACTGGCCGATGCCTGCTGGCACCGCCTGGCCCCACTGTCCAAGGGAAAGCTGGTCGGACGGGACGGCATCCAGTGTCCCTATCACGGGTTGCAGTACAACTCCGCCGGCCGCTGCATGTCCATGCCCGCCCAGGAGACACTCAACCCCTCAGCGGCAGTGCCCTCCTACCCGATCGTCGAGCAGAACCGCTACATCTGGGTCTGGCTGGGAGATCCCACCCTGGCAGATCCGACCCTGGTGCCAGACATGCACCAGATGGACCATCCAGACTGGACCGGCGACGGCAAAACCATCGCCGCTGCCGCCAACTACCAGCTAGTCCTGGACAACCTGATGGATCTGACGCATGAGGAGTTCGTCCACGCCTCCACCATCGGCCAGGATGAACTCAGCGAGTCTGAGTTCGTGGTCACCCACACCGAGGATTCCGTCACGGTCTCCCGCTGGATGCACGAGATCGAGGCCCCGCCGTTCTGGCAGAAGAACATGAACGATAAGTTCCCCGGCTTCGAGGGCAAGGTCGACCGCTGGCAGATCATCCACTACTACTACCCCTCCACCATCTGCATCGATGTCGGCGTGGCCAAGGCCGGCACCGGCGCCATGGAAGGCGACCGCAGCCAGGGAGTCAACGGTTATGTCATGAACTCGATCACCCCGGACACCGACCGTTCCTCGCACTACTTCTGGTCCTTCCAGCGCAACTACCGCCTGGACAGCCAACTGATCACCACGCAGCTGCGTGAGGGGGTCCACGGCGTGTTCGGCGAGGACGAGGAGATGCTCACCGCACAGCAGGATGCGATCGACGCCAACCCTGACCACGAGTTCTACAACCTCAACATCGATGCCGGCGGCCTGTGGGTCCGCCGCATCCTGGAAGCGGCACTGGACCGCGAGGGCCGCCTCAACATCGACACCACCTTCCCCGCCACGAAGACCGGGCGAGGCTAATCATGTCTGAATCCACCATTGCCTGGAACCAGGCCACCGTCCTGTCCTCTGAGCTGATTGCTGAGCACATCCGCCGCATCGAACTCGCGCCCGCTACCCCGGTCAAGGTCCACCCCGGCCAGCACGTGAAGGTGCACCTCCCGCTGGCGAAGGGAATGGAGTCCCGCTCCTACTCGATCATCGACACCAATGAGGACTTCTCGCGGATCGCCCTGAGTGTGCTGCACACCCGGGATTCCCGCGGGGGTTCCGAGTACATGCACACGCTGCGCCCCGGCCATGAGATCACCCTCTCCCGCCCGATCCAGAACTTCCCGCTGCGGGTCGGCGCCCCTTCCTATGTCCTGCTCGCCGGTGGCATCGGGATCACCGCCATCTCAGCCATGGCCGACCTGCTGCAACGCCTCGGCGCTGATTACCGCCTGATCTACGCGGCCCGCTCCCCGGAAGCCATGGCCTATGCGGACGAGCTCAAGGCACGGCACGGCGAGCGGCTGGAGCTGCACCTCGATTCCGAAGGCACCTCCCTCGACGTCGCCACGCTCATTGATTCCCTCGGAACGGACACCGAGCTGTACATGTGCGGCCCGATCCGGCTGATGGATGCGGTGCGCCGAACCTGGTATGCCAGTGATCTCGACCCCACCAACCTGCGCTTCGAGACCTTCGGCAACAGCGGCTGGTTCCGTGCCGAGACCTTCACCGTCGAGGTACCCCAGCTTGGTATCCGCACCCTGGTGGGGAAAAATGAATCCCTGTTGGAGGCACTGCAGCGCGCCGGTGCCCCCATGATGTATGACTGTCGCAAGGGAGAATGCGGTCTCTGTGAGATCGAGATCCTCGACAGCACCGGTCACACCATGGACCATCGTGATGTCTTCCTCTCCGACCGGCAGAAGGCCCAGAACACCAAGATCTGTGCCTGCGTCTCCCGGGCTGTCCCCGGCCCCAGCAGTAACGGCTCCGCCTCCCCCACCTCCCTCTCCGTGTCACTCAACTAAGGAACACACGCATGGATCTTCGTAAAACCATTGACGCCTCCCGGATGTCGAGCTACCAGTGGTTCATTGTCGGCCTCGCCGTCCTGCTCAACGCCCTCGACGGCTATGACGTCCTGGCCATGGCCTTCACCGCCAATGCCGTCTCCGCCGAGTTCGGTCTCAACGGTGGCCAACTCGGTCTCCTGCTCAGCTCCGGCCTGGTGGGCATGGCTGCCGGTTCCCTCATCCTCGGCCCGTTGGCCGATAAGTTCGGCCGCCGTAATCTGCTCCTATTCTCATTGCTGCTCAATATTGCGGGACTGTTTCTTTCCTCGGTGGCAGGCTCCGCCCTGGAACTCGCCCTCTGGCGTATTCTCACCGGCCTAGGCATCGGCGGCATTCTCGCCTGCGTCACCGTGGTGACCAGTGAGTTCTCCAATGGCCGCAACCGTGGCATGGCGATCAGCATCTACACCGCCGGCTACGGTCTCGGAGCCACCCTGGGAGGCCTCGGTGCCGCTGAGTTGATCCCGACCTTCGGCTGGCGTTCGGTCTTCCTGGTTGGGGCCCTCGTCACCGTCCTCGCCACGGCCATGGTCGCCGTTTTCCTGCCGGAATCCGTGGACTTCCTCTACTCCCGACGTTCTCCTGGTGCGGAGTCCAAGCTCAATAAGATCGCCGCCCGCATCGGGCATCCCGGAAACTACCGCATCGATCTCGACTCCCCCGCCGATGCCACCACCCAGTCGGGCGGGAAGCAGCGCAGCGGCCTCAGCCAGCTGCTCGCTCCTGGCGTCCTGGCCAGCTCCCTGCGCCTCTGGGCGGCCTTCTTCATCGTGATGTTCGGCTTCTACTTCGCCAACTCCTGGACCCCGAAGCTCCTGGTCGAATCCGGTATGACCGCCGAGCAGGGCATCATCGGCGGCCTCGCACTGACCCTCGGAGGCACCTTCGGTTCGCTACTCTACGGTGCCCTGACCACCAGGTGGAATGCCCGCCGCACCCTGATGGTGTTCATGGTGGCCTCCGGCGTTCTGCTGGTGCTGTTCATCATGAGCACCTCGCTGCCACTGCTGGCCTTCTCCAGTGGAGTTGTGGTCGGCATGCTGATCAACGGTTGTGTCGCCGGCATGTACACCATCACTCCGCAGGTCTACGCCCCGGGGATCCGCACCACCGGCGTCGGTTTCGCAATCGGTGTCGGCCGTATCGGTGCCATCATGGCCCCGATGCTCGTCGGCTTCCTCCTCGACAGCGGCTGGAGCCCGACCCAGCTCTACATCTGCGTCGCTGTGATCGTCATCGCCGGTGCCACCAGCCTCATCGGGCTGCGGACCCACGCGCAATCCCAGGCTGCCACCGCCGGACTCACGGCAACGGAGCCAGCCAAGGCAGGTGCCGCGCACTAGCCTCACGCAACCAGCGGCCGCTTATCGACGGGCCCGGGATACCCCGGCGCGGGAGACTGCCGGGCCTGAGCGTCGATAAGCTGCCAAAAAAGGAAAGGGTGCCCCGGGGATAATCCCCCGGGGCACCCTTTCGCGGTTGAACGCAGCAGGTTGTACTACTCCTGCACACCCTCGCCGAGCTTGAAGTCGGCTTCGGTGATCTCGCGCAGTTCTGCAACGGTGACACCCTCAGCACACTCGATCAGGGTCAGTCCCTCGATCGGGTCGACGTCGAAGACCGCGTGGGTGGTGACGATCATGTTCACGCACTTGGCGCCGGTCAGCGGCAGGCGGCAGGCCTCGAGGATCTTCGGGGCGCCCTTCTTGGTGACATGGTCAGTCATGGCGATGATCGTGGAGGCACCGTGGACCAGGTCCATCGCGCCGCCCATCCCCTTGACCAGCTTGCCCGGGATCATCCAGTTGGCGAGATCGCCGTACTGGGAGACCTCCATGACACCGAGGACGGCGACGTCCACGGACTTGGAGCGGATCATGGCGAAGGAATCAGAGGAGCTGAAGTAGGAGGCACCGGGGTTGACCGTGATGGTCTCCTTGCCGGCGTTGATCAGCTCGGGGTCGAGCTCATCCTCGGTGGGGTACGGCCCGACGCCGAGGACGCCGTTCTCGGAGTGCAGGATGACCTCAAGACCCTCGGGCAGGTAGCCCGGGATCAGGGTCGGCATGCCGATGCCGAGGTTAACGTACTGTCCGTCTTCCAGTTCCTGCGCGACGCGCGCAGCCATCTGGTTGTGGTCCCAAGTCATTAGTTAGACACCGTCCTATTTTCGATACCGGTTTCCTGCGGGCCGACGTGAACCACGCGGTTAACGTAGATGCCGGGCAGGTGAATCTCATCGGGATCCAGCACATCCACCAGGTGTTCGACCTGGACAATGGTGATCTTGCCACTCATGGCGGCATCCGGGTTGAAGTTGCGGGCGGTCTTGTAGAAGACCAGGTTTCCGAAGCGGTCCGCCTTGTGGGCGTGAACCAGGGCGAAGTCGGCGCGGATGCCTTCCTCGAGGACGTAAAGCTCACCGTTGAACTCGCGGGTCTCCTTGGGCTTGGAGACGATCGCGACGGAGCCGTCCGTGTTGTAGCGCTGCGGCAGGCCACCTTCGGCAACCTGGGTGCCCACACCGGCGGTGGTGTAGAAGCCCGGGATACCGGCACCACCGGCGCGCATGCGCTCGGCGAGGGTGCCCTGCGGGGTGAACTCCACGGTCAACTCGCCCTCGAGGTAACGACGGGCATACTCCTTGTTGGAGCCGATATAGGAGCCGATGGTCTTGGTGATGCGACCATCCTCCAGCAGCAGTCCGAGGCCCTGGCCATCGGTACCGCAGTTGTTGGAGATGATCGTCAGATCACCGGCTCCTTGAGCGCGTAGGGCGTTGATGAGCAGAGTCGGAATACCAACGAGACCGAAACCACCGACGGCGATTGACGCGCCATCGTGGATATCGGCCACCGCCGAATCTATTGAGGAAAACGTCTTGTCAATCATGGCGCTCACTGTACACTCATGTTCACGGGATGCACAAGGGTTCGCATTGTGAACATTTAGAGCGATCCAAAGCGTATCCTTGGGTTCACCCGAATTTCAGACCTGAAAGGAGCGTCCATTGACGACGCCTGAATCCCCCCGGGTCCAGTCACTGATCAGAGGATTGTCCGTCATCCGGACCTTCGATGCGGAACGTCCCCGGCAGACACTGGCACAGGTGGCGGAAGCCACCGGACTGGCCAGGGCCACCGCTCGCCGCTTCCTGCACACCCTGGTGGGAATCGGCTACGCAGGGACCGACGGCACCGAGTTCTGGCTCACCCCGAAAGTATTGGAACTCGGCTACAGCTACATGTCGGGACTTGGACTTCCGGCCATCGCCCAGCCCCGATTAGAGGAGCTCTCCCGCACCCTGGGAGAGTCCTCCTCCATGTCGGTGCTCGACGGCGATGACGTGGTCTACGTCAACCGGGTTCCGGTCCGCAGGATCATGACGGTGTCCATCACCATCGGCACCAGATTCCCCGCCTATTCCACCTCAATGGGCCGTATCCTGCTCGCGGGACTGCCCGAAGATGAACTCTCCGAGTACTTCTCCCGGGCTGAGCTCATCCCGCTGACTCCCTCAGCAATGCACGATGAGCAGGAGTTGCGGGCAGAGCTGACCAAGGTCCGCACCCAGGGCTGGTGCATCGTGGACCAGGAGCTGGAGCCGGGACTGCGCTCGCTCGCCGCCCCGATTTACTCCCCCGACGGCCAGATCGTGGCCGCGGTGAACATCTCCACCCAGTCGGCGGTGCACAATCTCGATGAACTGCACCGTCGTTTCCTGCCCGCCATCACTGATTCCGCCCGGCAGATCTCCTCGGATCTGGCCGCCACGGAACTGTTCTAACCAAGTCTAAGGAAGGTACTACCGCAATGAGCACTGAAAAGAATGACAACGACATCGTCCTGGTTTCCCCGCTGCGCACCCCCGTCGGCGGCTACGGCGGCGCACTGACGCAGATCCCGGTCCAGGAGCTGGCCACCATCGTGGTCAAGGCCCTCGTCGAGCGCACCGGCATCAAGCCGGAGGATGTCGATGACCTGATTCTCGGACAGGCTTCCCCGAACGGTGCCGCCCCGGCGCTGGGCCGGGTCGTCGCCCTGGATTCCGGCCTGGGCGAGTCCGTGCCGGGCATGCAGCTGGATCGTCGTTGTGGTTCCGGCCTGCAGGCCGTGGCCACTGCCGCCGCGCACATCGCCGCAGGTGCTGCGGATCTGATCATCGCCGGTGGCGCCGAGTCCATGTCACGGGTCGAGTACACCGTCGACGCCGATGTCCGCTGGGGTGTCAAGGGCGGCAACATGGTCTTCCGTGACCGACTCGCCGAGGCCCGCGAGACCGCCGGTGGCAAGAACCACCCGATCCCCGGCGGCATGATCGAGACCGCCGAGAATCTCCGTGAGAAGTACTCCATCCCCCGCGAGGAGCAGGACGCGATGGCGGCCACCTCCCATGCCCGGGCTATCGCCGCCCAGGAAAACGGCATCTTCGACGCCGAGATCGTACCGGTGACCGTGCCCGGTCGTCGTCGCAAGGATCCGGCTGTCACCATCGACAAGGACGAGCACCCGCGTAAGGATTCCACCCTGGAGAAGCTGGCCTCGCTGCGCCCGATCATGGGCCGCCAGGACGAGAACGCCACCGTCACCGCCGGAAACGCCTCCGGCCAGAATGACGGTGCCGCCGTCATGATCGTGACCACCCGTGCCAAGGCTGCTGAGTTGGGCCTGACCCCGGCCGTGACCCTGCGCGGCTGGGCCGTCGCCGGTGTCGCCCCGGAGACCATGGGTATCGGCCCGGTCCCGGCCACCGCCAAGCTACTCAAGCGCCTGGGCCTGACCCTGGACGACATGGACCTGATCGAGCTCAACGAGGCTTTCGCCGCCCAGGCACTGTCCGTGCTCAACGAGTGGGGCATCGACAAGGAAGATCCGCGCCTGAACCCGCTGGGATCCGGCATCTCCCTGGGCCACCCGGTCGGCGCCACCGGCGCCCGCATGCTGGTGACCGCTTCCCACCAGATGGCGCGCACCGACGCCAACCGCGCCCTGGTGACCATGTGCATCGGCGGTGGCCAGGGCCTGGCCGCCGTCATCGAGAAGGAGAACTAGTACAACATGACCATCCTGAATCACGTTTCCTACGGCACCAACGACAAATCCACCGTCGTGCTGCTCGGTTCCATCGGCTCGACCACCGACATGTGGCTACCGCAGCTCGACGCGCTCTCCCATGAGCACCGCGTCATCGCACTGGATCACCGCGGTCATGGCGGCTCCCCGGTCATCCCGGGCCCGGCCACCATCGACGACCTGGCCAATGATGTCCTCAAGACCCTCGATTCCCTGGGTATCGAGTCCTTCAAGGTCGCCGGCCTCTCCCTCGGTGGCGCAGTCGCCCAGTACCTGGCAGCCACCAGCGGGCGCGTTACTCAGGCGGTCTTCCTGTGTACCTCCCCGAAGTTCGGTGAGCCGGCCGGTTGGTTCGAGCGCGCCGCCGCCGCCCGTACCGCCGGTGTCGATTCCCTGGCCGATGCCATCGTGGGCCGCTGGTTCTCCCCCGGATTCCTCGCGGAGAAGCCCGCCACCTCCCAGCACTACCGCCAGATGATCGCCGCCACCGACAACGAAGGTTACGCCTCCTGCTGCGATGCCCTCGCCGGTTGGAACTTCACTCAGCGGCTCGCCGAGATCACCGTACCGGTGCTCACCATCGCGGGCGCCGATGATCCCTCCACCCCGCCCGAAGTGCTCCAGGGCATCGCCGACGGTGTCGCCAACGGCCACGCCGAGGTCCTTTCCCCGGCCGCCCACGTGCCCACCGTCGAGCAACCGACCGCAGTCAACGAACTGCTGCTCAAGCACTTCGCTGGCTAAACACCCGTCTCCCTGCTGTGCACCGTGATCGTGGAGGTCTCAAGATGACCAAGGAAAGAACCTCGGGGGTAGGCGCACTCATGGCCATTGAGCGCCCCGAGCTAGCCCGTCCGACGCTGCGTGAGATCGCCCGGGATCTGGGCCCGCAGGAGATCGGCAATGGACTTGTTGCCCTGATCTTCTCGGCCTCAGGTCCGATCGCGGTGATTCTGCAGGCTGCGGCCGCCGGAAATCTCGACAGCCAGCAGACCTCGTCCTGGATCTTCGGGGCCTTCCTGGGCAATGGTCTACTGACCCTGCTGTTGACCTATCTCTACCGTTCACCGCAGGCGTACTTCTGGACAATCCCGGGCACCGTGATCGTCGGTGATGCTCTGACCCATCTTTCCTTCGGGGAGGTGATCGGTGCGTACATGGCCACCGCGGTGTTGATCTTCCTCTTGGGTTGGACCGGCCTGATCGGCAAGATCATGGCGGCCCTGCCACCGACGATCGTCATGGCGATGGTGGCCGGCATCTTCCTCCGCTTCGGTCTGGATCTGGTCGGCTCCGCCACCGATGATCCCCTGATCTCGATCCCGATGATCCTCGTCTTCGTCGCGCTGAGTGCGCTACCGGCGGTGGCGAAGATGGCTCCGCCGGTGGCGGTGGCCGCGCTCGTCGGCACCGTCGTAGCGATCGCCGCTGGTCAGCTGGCCCCGGGCATCCTGGACAACGGGATCTTCGCCCAGCCATTGATCACCACCCCGGAGTTCTCCTTCGCCGCGATGGCCGAACTGGTGGTCCCACTGGCGATCACCGTGGTCATCGTCCAGAACGGCCAGGGCACGACGGTACTCAGTGCCGCCGGACACCGCCAGGGGGCGAACCTCTCGGCAGCAGTCTCCGGTATCGCCTCGGTTCCGATGGGACTGTTGGGTACCACCTCAACCTGTCTGACCGGCCCGACCAATGCCCTGATCGTGGCTGGCTCAAACAAGGAGCGCCACTACACCGCCGCCATGGTCACCGGCTTCGGTGCAGTGCTGGTGGGACTCGTCTCCCCGGCCTTCGTCGGCTTCATGTTGGCGATGCCGGCCTCCTTCATTGCGGCGCTGGCCGGTATCGCGATGCTCACCCCCTTGAAGAACGCCTTCCTCGCCGGCTTCAAGGGACCCTTCTCCACCGGTGCGCTGGTGTGCTTCCTGGTCACCGTCTCGGAACTGACCATCTGGAATATCACCGCACCCTTCTGGGGGCTGGTCTTCGGCGGCATCATCGCCTTCCTGCTGGATCGTGCACCGAAGGCGGCGAAGTCTGATCGCGGGGAATCCGTGAAACCAGTGGAACAACTGGCGGAAAAGCCCGCTAACTAATACGACAGTATTACTGCAGTTCCACCGAGACCGGCCCTGCCTCCCGCCACGGGAAGCAGGGCCGGTCTCGGTTTTCCCGGTAGCCTTGACACCATGTTCACCACCGGTCTCTTACCTCGGCGGCTGCTGCTCCTGCGCCGTATCCTCGCTGAACTCAGAGAGTCCGAGAATGGCCGCTTCCTGCTGGTCACCGGCCCCTCAGGAGTCAACAAAGGACACTTCCTCCGGGAACTCGCCGCCGAGCTGCCCGCCTATGTACTGACGGCCACCCGTGCCCTCCCAGGCACCAGCGCACTAGCGAGCCTGCCGGGGGAGATCCAGGCAGATGCCATTCTTCTCATCGATGATATCCACCTGGCTGAGCCAGCCGATCTCAACCGCATTCTGGCACGGGTGCACCAGACCGACGGTCCCCGACTGATTCTGCTCGGCAGCGCCCCGATCCGCCTGGACTCCGCCACCGATGTCCTCTCCCTGCCGCCACTCTCGGTCCCGGAGACCGCGGAACTGGCCCGCCAGATCGTCGGGGTCTGCGACGCCGACACCGCCCACCGCATCCACGACGTCACCGGTGGCTTACCCCAGCTGATCCGGGAGCTTCTCGACGCCGCGGAACTGACCCACTGGTCCCGCCCCGCCCCCACCATCCCGCTGCCGAACTACTGGCGCGACCGGGATCTCCGCGATGATGTTCTCCGTCTAATTGCCCTCCCACCGGAGGGTCTGGACAGCAGCCTGCTCGACGCCGCGGAGTTAATCCGCGCCGATGAATTCGTCGCCGCCGGGGTCCTGGAGCATGTCCATGGCCGACTCCGCTTCCGCCGCCCCCAGCACCGCAGCGTCACCCGGGCGGACACCCCACCAGGCTTGGAGGCGAACCTGCGGGAACGACTCGGGTTGCCGGTCGCGGCGTCGAGAAGCAGCGCCCTGGAGCGGGCGGAATCCTTCGCCGAGGCCGCCGACCTCGGCTCCGCCCGCCTGGAATTGGAGAGCAGCGCCGAAGAAGTCTCCGAACTACGCGGCTACCTGGCCGCTTATGCCGGGCACCGCCAACTCGCGGGACGCGAATTCGCACACGCCCCCTTCTCCCCCACCCTGGCGGATCGCCAGATCTTCCACCAACTGGCCAACTGGGATATGCGTGGCATCCGGGCCTGGACCGCACGCTCCGCAGACCGGGATATCTTCGAGGGATTCCTGGCGGCGGTGGACCATGGCACCCAGCCCCGAAAACTGCATTATGAGGACCCACGCCAGCAGCAGAAGGCCGACCTGATCGCGGGCTGGGTCTCCCTGGTCTTCGATGATGCCGTCCGTGCCCGGGAGCTGCTCTCCCGGCGCGTGCGCGGTGACTCCGATCTGGTGGGGCTCTGGCAGGCTGGTTTCCTGGCCCGAACCCACTACGTGCTCGGCGAATGGTCCCGGGCCGCCGCCGTGGTCGAGCGCGGTCTCGCACTCAGTGAAGCCTGCGAGACACCACTGCTCAACCCGCTGCTGCTGTGGACTGGGGCCCAGATCGCCGCGATGAGCGGACACCTGGAGCTCTCCCGCCACTACCTGTCCCGGATGCAGACCTCCGAGGACTCCTTCCTCATCCAACGCCTGCCCGCGGCGATGGGAAGGATGATCATCACCTCCACCTCCGCTGAACTCGGCGATGCGCTGCGTGCCGGAAAGAACCTGCGTGACATCGTCCGGCAGCAGGACACCCAGCAGCCCGGATTCTGGCCCTGGGAGGATATCTACGCCAACTCCCTGGTCGCGGCCGGGCATGTGGATGCCGCCGATGAGGTCATCACGGGAGCGGAGGCCCGCTACCGCGACAGCGGCATCGTCTCCCTGCACGCGAAGAACCTTGTGCCCCGGGCCAGCATCCAGATCCAGCGCGGCATGACCCGCGCCGGGGTATCCAGTCTGGAGGATGCGGTGGATTCGATCTCCGGCATGAACCTGCCCGCCTATGAGGCCCGCATCCTCTTCGAGTTCGGTTCCGTGCTACGCCGGATCGGTCGGCGTTCCCGGGCGGAGGAGTTCTTCGCCCGCGCTGAAGAAGTGTTCATCATGATGGGTGCCACCACGATGGTGCACCGTTGTGAGGTGGAGCGTCGCGCCGGGGGAATGGGCGGACGTCGCCCCAACCGATTGGGGTTGACCCCGCAGGAGGAACAGATCGCGGTTCTCGTGGCCGAGGGGGCCACCAACCGTGGGGCCGCCCAGGAATTATCCCTGTCAACCAAGACGGTGGAATACCACCTGACCCGGGTGTACAAGAAGCTGGGGCTCGCCTCCCGCGCGGAGCTGCCGCAGGCGTTGCTGCGGCGGTGAGGGGGTGCTCCATCAGGAAGAATTCCAGGTGATGGTATTCGATTTTCATCCCACTGAATTTTTGTGGCAAGCTCAATATTAAGCTGAGAACAATTCTCAGTATCTACTCGATGAACTGTGCTGATAGCATTCACCATTCAATTTTTGTCCGGGATCTTTACGCCCGGAAAAGTCGCTCACCTTTCGAACAGCACCCTCTCTGGATCCACCCGCGTCCTGTCGCAATGATTAAATCGCATATAACAAATACTCAGCTTTCATGAATTGTTCATGATTCCATGCGATAGGAAACATTAATGGGAATCCACATAACCGAGGAATTCAAGCATGCACTTGAGGCACTCGAATCCAGGAAGAATGTCCTGCTAACAGGGCGGGCCGGAACCGGTAAGTCAACGTTGTTGCGGATGTTCATCGAGCGCAATACACATCGAAACCTGCTCATCACCGCTCCAACAGGTGTAGCCGCTTTGAATATCGGAGGCACGACCATACACAAGACCTTCGGATTCCGACCCGGACTTTACCCAGACGACCTGCAACCTGGTGGCAGCTACTTCCCCAGTGCACGGGTCACTGCTGTATTGGAGGCCGTCGATGTCCTCGTCGTCGATGAGATCTCCATGGTCCGTGCGGACCTCTTCGACATGATGGATATTGCCCTTCGCAGAATTCGAACCAGCGATACTCCCTTTGGCGGCGTGCAACTTGTACTCGTCGGCGATCTACTGCAGTTGCCGCCAGTTCTTCCCGATTATGAGCGCGATATGTTCCTGAAGTTCTGGGATACCCCATACTTCTTCTCTGCAAAGTGCTATCAGGAGCTGCAGCTAACACAGGTCGAACTTCGACAGGTCTGGCGCCAAACCGATCCGGAATTCGTTGAGGTACTCAACCAAGTCAGGGAAGGATCTGTGAGCGAGGAAGTGTTGGAACTTCTGAACCACAGAGTCGACCCTGATTTTGTTCCCGACGAAGAGTGGGTGACCCTGACCAGCCGTCGCAGCACTGTGGAACAGATAAATCAGGAACGGCTGTCCTCATTGGCAGGTGAAAAATTCCGCTCCGTAGCGGAAACCCAGGGCCAAGTGGAAGTCAAGGACTTCCCCGGAAACGTGTCTCTGGACTATGCACGCGGTGCCCGCGTAATGACGGTTGTCAATGACTCGAGTGGTGATTTCGTCAACGGTAGCTTCGGAGTCATCACTGATGCCACTGAGAAGGAAATTTCCATCGCTCTCGATGACGGCAAGCTGGTAGTGGTCGAAAAACACCTCTGGGAAAGTAAGCGCCCCTCATTGGAAGGCGGGCGGCTGTCCAGCGAGGTTGTCGGTACCATCAGACAGTTCCCAATCATTCTGGCGTGGGCGATCACCATCCATAAGAGCCAGGGCAAGACAATTCCAAAGTGTTTCATCAACCTCAAGGGCGGGACCACCACAGAAGGACAGTTCTATGTGGCACTTTCACGTGCTGTCGATTTGGAGAACCTACGGTTCAATCAACAGGTTCTGGCGAAGAACATCAATGCGGATGGAAGTCTGGTGCGGATGATTCAACGAGAGTCATCGGCCGAGGCCGACACCTCCCGGATGGTCTTCATGTCCTTCGACGGCGTCGACTTTTCAGTGTCAAAACACATCGCGAGAGTCCATGTGGTGATCATCGAGGGTGATCGAAAGGTCGCCGACTTCGGCACATGGATCAACCCGATGAGCGATCTGGGAACATTCGGAGAACAACACGCTATTCCGAACGCTGGACTCGCTCTGGCCCCCTCACTTGGAGAATTCTGGCCGCTATTGTTGCGCCAGGCCGCGGGCGGGCTCGTCATCGCCGACAAATTGGCGATGTTTGAGCGGGCCGTTCGTCACCAGGAGAAGGGCATGGAGATTGGTCTCGGGATCGGCTATGACATTTCCGATCTCGAGTACACACCACGAGGAGACGGCGTTGTCGCACGGGTATATGACATGGCGGACGCTTATCTTCGGGGCGATTTCACCCCGCACCGGGGAGTGACGGTACCCAACGCCAGTTTAGACACCGAAGGTTCGGTGTACATCCCTGATTGGGCTCCAAAGGAATCCCTGATGCTCGACCCAGCCCGAGCCACTGACTCTGATATCGCCTGGGCGTCGCTGTCCGGTGCGGCACGGCGGGCAGATTCCAGAGCAGAGGTCGTCGAAGCGCTTGAGATCATGTCTGACTGGGCCATTTCCCGCGGCGGGTGGGGGCCCGGTCAACACCAGGAACTGTTGAAGCGAGCTAGCCGGACCATTGAAGGTGAAGTGGATCTTCCAGATCCCCAGATGTTGACCGTTGATCCGGCTCAGTTGTTTACGCCCGGAACAAGGGTCGCATTCACCGGCCAAATCTCCCTCAACGGTCAGGTGCTGCGAAAAGACGATGAGCTGGCGCCTATCTGCACTGATCTGGGTCTCGAGTACAAGAAGTCCATGTCCAAATCAAAGTGTGATCTTCTGGTTGCGGGCGATGTTGCGAGCATGTCCCGGAAGGCTCAGGCAGCACGTGAATACGGCAAACCGGTGGTGTCGGCCGCCGACTTTGAGTCCTGGTATAACAACCCACAGCCTGCGGTGCCTTCCACCGGGAGCCTCGCTGAGGTGCCACTACCGGACACCTATGACAGCACTGCTGCTCCATCCGAGATTGTTCCGGCTGTTGTTGAGGACTCCACCGCGCCAACCGTGATCAACGGGCCGAGTTCTCGGGCCCCTGTGGAAATACTGGAAGCGGGTTGCCGGGTCGCCTTCAGAGGATCTGTCTACATTGAGGGTCAGCGCTATGCTCACGGTGAACAGCTCCAACAGCTGTGCCGCAATCTTGGACTCGAGTACAAGCAGGCCGTGACCCGTACCCGATGCGATGTCTTGATCTCTGATGATCCCGAGGCCATGGACGGAAAGGCAAAACTGGCGGCTTCTTACGGCAAACCAGTTGTCCTGATGGATGAGTTTCAGCGCTGGGCGCTTCCGCGATTGTCGGAACAGAGTGAGTCCACCGAGATCTCTGCACCTTCTGAGCTCGAGGAATTCCCCATTTCCTCGCCTCAGAATGCACCACTGGACGTTAAGGAAGTCTCCTCCCAAGTCAC
The DNA here is from genome assembly GCF_052266655.1 of Corynebacterium sp. A21. NCBI lineage: Bacteria > Bacillati > Actinomycetota > Actinomycetes > Mycobacteriales > Corynebacteriaceae > Corynebacterium > Corynebacterium sp. A21. The sequence continues at coordinate 21,349 of NZ_JBQPQY010000001.1, read as the reverse complement.
CGGACACGATCATGACAATAAGGTGATTGCTCCCGAAGTCGTGGAATCACCTGAATTTGTGGATCCTGCACCTCAACCTGTGGATGCTGCGCCCCCGACCTCGGAGCCCACACTCAACATCATGGAGAAACTGTTCCGAGGACGGACCTTCAATGAATTCAATCGGCCGGATGATGCTTTTGCACTGATCGCCGGCGAAACCGCGTGGTTGTGTCGATCACGGGCCGAACTCATTGAGCGTCTGGGGGCTGTCGCCGCACCGGAGCATATCGAGCAGCAGCCTCAGCCAGCTTATGGCCGCCGATTCGGATTTTCGATGATGGCTGCGTTCCTCGTGTTCTGGATCGGTGCTTTCATCGGAGCAGCTGGAGCTGATGCAATTGGGATTACCCTGGTGCTCGCTTCATTCGCGATTCTGTTCTTCGGTTTCTACAGTGCCATCAAATGGTTCCTCACCAGGCGAAAGCGGAGCATAGATCAATCCCGGAAAGCGCCGCTCCCCTTGGAGCGGTCCCTGGGCGGACCGCTGGAACGGGAGCTTCCGGTGCTCATATACGAGCTGCATGCGCTGTCGGCAGTCCAGCGCAGCGCAGCCATGGAGCTCAGCGGGCTACACGGCTGGTTGCATGCGCAGGGGAGACCGCTGTCTCCCCAAGAATGGCGGGATCTGACCGATTCAACGCTTGAGTCCATCTCAACCTATGAGTCTTCAGGCGATTCAACTCTGGTCGAGCAGGCAGCTCGTCGAATCGACCAAAAGGTGAATCGGTGATTGCCCAAGTAAGACCAGATCTTCCGTAGCCCTGAGGCCACCGATAGTTGACTTCGCAGCCCCACCACCGCGGCGTCGATAAGCAGTGAGACTAGACCTCGAACTTCGGCAGGTCTTTACCCACGTACTGCTCGGCCAGGTAACGCTGACCGGCCTCGGACTCCAGCACGGAGCGCAGTTCCGCGAAACGACGCTGCGTGGCGAAGTGATCCTCACCCGGGACGGCGTGGAGCATGGAGGACATCCAGTAGGAGAAGTGCTGGGCCTTCCAGATTCGCGGCACCGCCAGCGAGGTGTAGTCATCAAGTAGTCCGGTGTCCTTGCGCTTGAGCGCCCGGACCAGGCCCGGTGCCAGCACCGCGGCATCGGCGACCGCCAGGTTCAGGCCCTTGGCACCGGTCGGTGGGACGGTGTGGGCGGCATCGCCGGCCAGGAAGAGACGTCCCTGTTGCATGGGCTCGGTCACTGCGGAACGGAAGCGCAGCACCGCCTTATCAAAGATCTTGCCCTCGGTGACCTTGACTTCCTCGGAGTCCGCCCGCAGGTGCAGCTGCTCCCAGATCCGCTCATCAGACCACATATCCACGGTGTCATCCGGGTCGCACTGCAGGTAGTAGCGCTGGATCGTCTCGCTGCGGGTGGAGATCAGGGCGAAGCCCTCCGGGTGAGTGGCGTAGATCAGTTCCTTCTGGGTCTTCGGGGCCTCGACCAGGATGCCGAACCAGGCGTAGGGGTATTCATGGCGGGCACGGATTCCAGCGCCGGTGCCCTCGGTGATGATCTTGCGGTAGGGCGAGGATGAACCATCGGCGGCAATGACATAGTCCGCGCTGAGAGTCTCAGCCGCACCGCCTTCGGTGGTGTAGGTGAGGGTCGGCTTGTCCCCCAGGTGGCCCTTGACATCATCAACGGTGGTGGAGAAGAGGATGGTGCCGCCATCCTCGAGGCGCTTGGCGATGAAGTCCTTGAGGTACTCGTGCTGCGGCCAGATCGCGACGTGATGACCAGTCAGCTCAGTCAGCGGGATGCGGGTGGGCTGGCCGTTGATGCTGATATCGATGCCTTCATCGATATCCGCCTCGCGGTCCATCCGCTCCCCCACCCCGGTATCCCGCATGAGGTTGAGGGTGCCCTGTTCCAGGATGCCGGCGCGGACGGTCTCCTCCACCTGCTGGCGGGTCCGGGATTCAAAGACGATGGATTCCACACCATGCTGGTGCAGCAGATGGGACAGGGTCAGACCCGCAGGTCCGGCTCCGATGATGGCGACAGGCACGTGATTCACAGCGATTCTCCTATTGGATCAATACGTTTGAAGGCTGGCTTGAATTGATACAGGTATGTCAGAAAAGATCTAGGACTGCTCCGCCACGGCGGCGTCAAGCAATTTGAAGCCATGGTTGGAGTTCGGGACTCCGGCGTAGATCGCGGTGTGCAACAGCACCTCGGCGATGGTGTCCTGGTCTACCCCGGCGCGCAGCGCGGCCCGGATGTGCATGTCCAGCTCACCGTCATTACCCACGGCGGTCAGGATCGCGATGGTTAGCAGGCGACGCTGTGTGTGATCGAGAGCCTCTCGGTTCCAGACATCGCCCCAGGCGGTGCGGGTGATGAAGTCCTGGAAGATCTCGGTGGTCGGGGTCTGCTTTGCGACGGCCGCGTCCACGTGCGTGTCACCGAGCACGGCCCGGCGGTTGCGCATTCCGGTCTCGAAGGAAGCCTCGCGGCCCTCCTGGTACTTGTCACTCATGTGTCTTCTTCCTTCCAATTCTTCAGGGCTGGGTATTTTCCAGCACGGTGTCCACCAGGTCTCCGGCATGGCCGGCGGACTGGTTTCCGGTGGCGGAGTGCGCCAGATTCTGTGCCATTGCCGCGACATCCACGGTGATGCCATCCAGGCTGGCGTGCAGTCGGGCGGCGGCCGAGGCGGTGGTGGCGGCCAACTCCCGGATGGTGGGCCATTCCGCATGCCAGCTGCCCACCCCTCGCTGATGTCGGGAATCCATGGCATCGAGCATGGTGGCGGCCAGCGCCGGGGCACGCCGGGCGTAGCCGTCGCAGGCCACTGCGGCAGCTGGGTTGGCCTTGTGCGGCATGGCTGAGGATCCACCTGGGGTGGCTTCCCGGAGCTCAGAGATCTCCGAGGCCGAGAGCCAGACGATGTCGCCGGCGATCTTACGGATCGCCCCTGCCGTGGCAGCCAGTGCAGTGGCCACCCGGACCAGCGGATAACGGTTGGTGTGCCAGACGATCGGCGTGGCCTTCAGCCCCAGCAGCTCAGCCAGTTCATCATGGATGAGCAGCCCGTGGGGATGGGTGGCGGCCAGAGTTCCGGTGGCACCACCGTATTGGACCGGAAGGTCCGAAAGTGTGTGCGCCAACTCAGCGCTGGTAGCTTGCAGACCTTCCAACCAGCCTGCGGCCACCGCACCGAAGGTGGTGGGGGTGGCCTGTTGTCCGAGTGTCCGGCCGATCATCGGGGTATCTCGGTGGTCCTGGCACAGCTGTGCCAGAAGCGTCCGGATGTTTGCCAGCAGCTCCAGCAGCGGCCCGCCGGCGCTCTTGAGGCAGAGGACCAGGGCGGTGTCGATGGCGTCCTGGCTGGTGGCACCGGGATGGATACCTACCGGATCAATGGCCTTGAGTGCCGTGGCGATCGGGATCGCCGGGTTGGCGCCGGCGGCGGAGGCTGCTGAAATCTCGGCGATATCCAGCTCAAAGCTGTCGATGGTGGCGTGCGCGGTTTCAACCTCGGCGCTCGCCAACACTCCGGCGGCACCGGCGGCCGTCGCCAAGTTCTTTTCAAAGACCAGGATCTGGCGCAGGAAGGCCTCATCGGAGAGGTGGCGGTGTGCGCTGGTGTCGCCGCCGGCGAGGTCAGCATAATCGGATCTGCTCAGGAACATCCCGGACCGCCCTAGAAACCGAAGAAAGGGGTCTCGAGATTCGGATCCTCATGCTGGACAGTGATGTCCAGGTGGTAGCCCTTCTCAGTCGGCTGCGCAATGAGCAGCGGACGACGGGACTCCGGCACCGCATTGAGCACCGGATCGGAAGAGTTGTCCTGATCCGGGAAATAGAGGCGGGTGTAGAGACGCTCCAACATACCGCGAGCGAAGACACCGACCTTCACATGCGGAGCCTCCTCCTCATCATGCGCACCGGGGCGAAGGGTGGTGAAGGTGACGCTTCCGGTTGCGTCGACCATGCCACGGCCCAGGCCACGGAAGCCTTCGACGGTGGCGGCGGCACGCGGATCCAGCGGGGAGTTGAACACGCCTTCGCTGTTGGCCTGCCAGAGCTCGATCATGGCATCCCCGACCGGGTCACCATTGCCGTCGGTGACCGAGAAGCTGACCTCGATGGCTCCCCCGGTACCGGGCTCGACCAGCAACTCGGAGTCCTTGAGGGTGAGGCCGATATGGACATAGGGGCCGACGGTCTGGGAAGGGGTGAGGCCGAACTCGGCCTCGCTCTGGTCCTTGATGGTGGACACGTCCCAGCGTTGCTCGTTATGCGGATCGCTGTCAATGGTCATGGGGATTCTCCTGGGCTGGTTCTACGAAAGTGGATGGGATGCTGGGATGAGGGAAAGGACTCACTCGAAGGCGGTGGCATTGCGGCCACGCAGCACGATGTCGAACTTGTAGCCCACCGCGAAGTTCTCGCGGGTCTCGTCATAGTCGAAGGTGGCGATCATCCGCTCCCTGGCACCGGCGGGCACGGAGTTGTAGATCGGGTCCTGGAAGAACATCGGGTCGCCCGGGAAATACATTTGGGTGACCAGACGCTCAGTGAACTGACGGCCGAAGAGCGAGAAGTGGATATGCGCCGGACGCCACGCATTGCGGTGGTTCCCCCAGGGGTACATACCCGGCATAACGGTGTAGAAGCTGTAGTTGCCGTCCTTGTCCGTCAGGGTGCGGGCGACACCGTTGAAGTGCGGATCCAGTGGGGCCGGCCAGGAGTCGTTCTTGTGGCGGTAACGGCCGGCGGAGTTGGCTTGCCAGGCCTCAACCAGGGTCTCTGGGACGGGCTTGCCGTCGAAACCGAGGACCCGGCCGTGAACGAAGATTCGCTGGCCCACGGCCTCGCCGCCGTTGGCCAGGGTCATGTCATTGTCAACGCCGCCGAAGTCCCGCTCGCCGAAGACCGGGCCGGTGAGCTCACCCATCCGCTCGGGAACCATGATCAAGTCATTGTTCGGGTTGCGCTTGAGGGTGGTTTTGTACCGGGGGAAGATCAGCGGTGCATATGCACCCTCGGTGGGGCTGGTGAGCGGAAGTGACATTTTCCATGCCTTTCGGTTCCGTGATGAGAGGAGGTATTGCGACCAATCTAGGAGCTGAATCACAGTTTCCCAAGGGGTTCACCCAGCGAACGGGCATTTTCCCGGGCCACGTCCCTGACCTGCACTAATCTCGAAAGAATTCCAACCCAGGGTGTACTTAGGGGTGTATCTCAGGGTTCCAGGCGGGGGTGGTGCCGGACACGACGCCGAGCGCACCCCGGGAGGGCCCTATGCTGCACCGCCAACCCCTTCCAAGCAGCCACTAAATGCTTAGTTATTCACTGAATTGATCGTGAATATATTTCCCCATATTGTTTGCCCACCCGCCCAGATGCGCTAGTTTCCATAGACAGCTCGGTACAACTACCGGGCCGTTGAATATGCCTCCTGTTCTTTGTCCCTCCCCGGAGCCCCGGATCCGAGGGACCGAGTGCAGCTGCCATATCCACACTCAACTTCGTCCACCCCTCACGGAAAGGCGACCTGTGGACATCCGACAGCGCATCAATACCTCACCCATGACCCGCTACCAGTGGCTCATCATCGCCATTGCGGCCTTCCTCAATGCCCTCGACGGCTACGACCTGGTCGCCATGGCCTTCACCTCCAATGCCGTCAGTGCCGACTTCGGCATCTCAGGCACGCAGCTCGGCTGGCTACTCAGCTCCGCCCTGATCGGCGTGGGCGTGGGTTCACTGATCCTGGCCCCGTTGGCCGATCGCTGGGGCCGCAAGAAGCTCCTGCTGATCGCCACCGCCATTGACCTGGTGGGGCTGCTGCTTTCCGCCGGGGCAGATTCCTACACCGAGCTGATGATCTTCCGCTTCTTCACCGGAATCGGCGTGGGCGGCGTGCTCGCCTGCGTGACCGTGATCGTCAGCGAGTATTCCAACAGCCGCTTCCGCGGCCTGGCGATGAGCATCTATTCCGCCGGCTACGGCCTCGGTGCCTCACTCTGCGGACTGGTCGCGAGCAACTTCATCCCCAGCCACGGCTGGCAGTCCGTCTTCCTCGTCGGCGCCGGCCTGACCTTGGTGGCCATGATCCTGACCGTGCTCTTCCTGCCGGAATCCACCGACTATCTACGCACCCGACGCGCCCCGGGCGACGCCGAGCGAGTTCAGGCGATTGCCCTCCGCATCGGCCACGGCAGCGATGTCACCCTGGGACGGCCCCCGCGGACCGAGGGTGAGACCCGCATCCGCGACCTGCTGAGCAAGCGCTATATCGCCATCACCCTGCGCTTGTGGATCGCCTTCTGCCTGATCAACTTCGGCTTCAACTTCGCCAACTCCTGGACCCCGAGGCTGCTGACCGAGTCCGGCATGACCGCCGAGCAAGGCATCATCGGCGGCATCATGCTCTCTTTCGGTGGCGCCGTCGGCTCGCTCATCTACGGTGCGTTGACCACCAAGCTGGATGCCCGCCGCACCCTGATCTCCTTCTCCCTGCTCTCCGCGGTGGTCTTGGTCGTGTTCATCACCTCGACCTCCGTCCCGGCTCTCGCCTTTGCCGCCGGTGTGGGTGTGGGCATGCTTCTCAACGGTTGCATCACCGGCATGTACACCATCACTCCGCAGAGCTACTCCCCCACGCTGCGCACCACCGGTGTGGGTGTGGCCCTGGCGGCTGGCCGCATCGGCGCGGTCGCTGGCCCGGTCATCGTCGGCTACCTCTTCGACGGCGGCTGGACCCCCACTGCCCTCTACTTCGGTGCCGCAGTAGTGGTGTCACTGACTGCCTTCGTCCTGGTGGGCATGCGCCCCGCCACCGAGCAGGTCTCAGAGGTTGTCCCGGAAAAGGTCAATGCTTAACCTCCGCAGCTTTTCCTTGACGCCTGCTGCTTGACGACGCCCGCGACGCTCCCCGTCGCGGGCATTGTCATTCCAGCCGCCTCAGCTCAGGTCGGGGTGCGGCACCAACGCTGAGATCTCGACCTCGGCAACCCGAAAGAGGGGCAAGGCGTGCAACCTCTCGTGCAACTCCCCGGGGTCAGCGACCTCGAGGACGAGGATGTCGGTGCGGGTGCCGGCGGCTCGCCAGCAGTGCCGCAAAATACCCTCATCTTGCAGGGAACGTAGCGCCCTGCGGTGGCGTTCGAGATGGTCCGCCCGGATCTCCGGGTCCATGTCTGAAGGCAGCGCCTCGGTGAAGCGGCAGTGGAAGATCGCCATGATCACTCCTTGAACTTGGGTGGGATGTTGATTTCAGGATCCCATAACGCGCAGGAGCCGGGCTCTCCCGGCGCACTAAATCTGCGCCCGGAGAGCCCGGCTCCTCGTTAATAGAGCTCTGGTACTACTGCTCGTGCAGGTAATAGCTCAGCGCATTGGGGTGCTTGGCCAGCGGAGTGAGCTTGACGTCCATGTACTTGAACATCGGGAAACCAGCCATGACAGCCTGCAGCTCATCGTGGTCATCGACGTCATAGATGGAGTAGTTGGCGTACTCACCGACGACGCGCCAGATGGCCTTCATGATTCCCTTCTCCTGCAGATTGCCGGAGTAGGCCTTCTCCTGGACCTGGAAATCGGCCATGGTCTCGGGATCCATGTCAACCGGGAAGTTGACATCCATACGTGCGAGAAACAGCATCTCTCTAATACTCCTGTACTAGTTTCGGGTGAAGTGGTTGATCTTGTCCCAGTCGGGCTCAAGGCCGGTGCCGGGGCCTTCCGGAACCTTGACTACGCCATTGGCATACACCAGGTCCTCAGCAACATAGGTTTCCTTGAGCAGCATCGGACCAAAGAGCTCGGTACCGAAGGAGATCGCCGGGTTGGCGGCAGCGAAGTGCAGCGACGCGGCGGTACCGAAGGGGCCCTCCAGGCTGGTGGCACCGTGGCAAGCTAGTCCGCCGGCCTCGGCGATAGCGGCAATCTTGGCCGACTCGCGCAGGCCACCGACCTTGGTGGTCTTCAGCGCGATGACATCTGCGGCCTGCTTCTTGACCACTGCCAGGGCATCTGCCGGGGAACACACCGATTCATCAGCCATGACGGGAACACCGATGCGGGTGGTGATCTCGCGCAGCGTGTCCAGATCATGGGCCGGGGTCGGCTGCTCGAAGAGCTCGACGCCGGCCTCAGCCAGACGCGGCAGGTAACGCAGAGCGGTCAGACGGTCCCACCGGGCATTGACGTCGATGCGGAAGCCGACCTTGTGGCCGAGGGCGCCGACAAGCTCAGAAATACGTTTGGTGTCCACATCCGGGTCACCGGACCCCATCTTCAGCTTGAAGCTCTTATGTCCGTGGGAGGCAATGCGCTCCTCAACCTCGGCGATAGCCTCATCCAGCGGGAGCACACCCAGTGCCCAGGTGACATCGAGCTCATCACGGAAGGCACCGCCGAGCAGATCGCTCAACGGGACATTCAGGGCACGGGCCCAGGCATCGTGCATGGCGATATCGGCGGCGGCCTTGGCGAAACGGTCATTGGCCACGACATTCTCGAAATCACTCAGAATGCCGGAGAGCTCGTTGACCCGGCGGCCGATCATCACCGGTGCCAGGTAGCGCTCAATGATCACCTGCATGGTTTCGACGGACTCGCCGCCCCACCACGGGCCGCCGGGGACGACGCCCTCGCCATAGCCGACGGCACCGTTTTCCAGGGTGACGGTGACCAGCAGGATCGGCTGTGCGGTCGCGGTCATGGTGGCGAAACCGTGCGGACGGATCAGCGGTACGTCGAGGATCCGGGTCTCGACCTTCTCAATGGTCAGTTCAGCCATGTTTTCTTCCTTAAAGTCCATCAATACGGGCCTGCAGGAGCAGACCCGGAAAAGGGGATTTAGCAATGGGTACAACCTCGCGGGCCCAGGGAACCCGGACCCACCAATGGGAAAGCCCCCACTCCCCTGAGTCTAGGGAAGTGGGAGCAATCAGGGAGACTCAGTCTTCCTTTTCAGGGGGAGACTAGTCCTCCTTGTCCAGCGCGAAGCTGTAGTTGACGATGTTGTTGCCCTTATCGTCGGTCTTCGGGTCCAGGAGCAGCTCCGGCTTCACAGCGGTAGCGACATCGTTGTCGGTCCACTCGCCACCCTTGAAGTAGAGCTGGGTGGTGATCTCGCGGTAGCCCGGGGACTTCACGCGCAGGTGCAGGTGAGCCGGGCGCCACGGGTGTCCACCGTAGGACTCGATGAACCAGCCGGTCGGGCCGTCGGCCGGGATCTGGTAGGGAGCCGGCTGCAGGGTCTTGATGTTGTACTTGCCCTCTTCATCGGTGATGATGGTGCCGCGCAGGTTCCACTCCGGGATACCCGGGGCGAACTGGGAGTAGTAGCCATCCTCATCAGCGTGCCACAGCTCGATGGTGGCACCGCCCAGACCCTTGCCGTCCACGTCGGTGACCTGGCCACGGAAGAACAGCGGCTGTGCAGCCTTGTCCTGGTCGCGCATCGGCATCTCGCACTCGGCCGGCAGCTCCGGGGAGTTCTCGAGGTAGTAGGGGCCCTCGATGGAGCCCTTGGTGCCGGTGTAGTGGTGGCGGTTGTAGTTGACCTTCTCGATCTCGTGCTCGACAAAGACATCCAGCCACAGCGGCCACTCGCCGTACTCGCCGATCTGGATCAGCCAGTTCTTCAGGACGCGGTACTCGTCATAGGTAACCTCGTGCTTCTCGGCGATCTCGCCGAAAGCTGCCAGGACATCCTTGTAGATGGCGTTAGCGCGCTCCTTGGAGGTATCAGACTTGACCGACTCATTCTTGAATTTGTCGGTCGCTTTGTTACCGGAGTCGTGAGCGGTGGGGTTGACTTCAGCCTGAGTCATTGTGAGTTCTCCTCGTGCAAATGGACTGGAATGTAGAGCTCCAACGTAACCGGGTGATTCAGCGCGTTGGCCTGTCACTACTGTGTCCCCCCTCACGAAGAAACGCAATACACGGCAAGGGCCCACTTAGGCAACCCTACCCTAGGACGCCAAGGGCCCGGCCCGCAAAACCCCAGCTCAAGCACCGAATCCACCACCCTTGATTCACTTTCAGAAAGGCAACCCCCGAACCAAACCTAGGCAACCCCCCACGATTGGAGCCCAGTTCCGGAGACGCTTCACCCCCGAATCCTACCCCCGCCCCGGAGGTGCCACGGAGCCCAGGGAAACCCTGCAGGTCACAGGCATTTCAGGAGAAATGCACCGAACCCCAGCGGCCGCCGAAAGTGGCCACAGCACCCACCCGCCCCAAGTGGCGACGCCCCCACATGCCCGCCCTCCAGACGGTCACCCCCCCGAAGGCTTATGATCCACACAACGACCGCTGAAACGCTCGACATCCATGCCGCGCCACCGCCAGGACCCCAAAGGCACCCCCATTTACCCCCATCCAGACGCCTTCCCGACAGGTAATCCCCAAACTCCCACATTCCCCCAAAAAGTCCCATCGGTGCAGGTATATACGCGAATAGCTTAACCCCAAACATGCTCCGAACCCCGACCCCCGAACCCTTCCTAGGTCTTTCCCTAGTGTGACCCAGCACATTGGTCGGCATAGTTGTAGACAGCGATCACCGCAGGTGATTGACATCACCATTCCATTGATCGACGCGCCGGCTCCCCTCTCACAGGCAGAGCCCGGGCGAGAAGTCGACCGAACAGATTGGACGTTCACCCAATGACCAGCCCTACCGCCGGCGCCCGCGACATCATCGAACGCGCTCTCGATAACCGGCCTGATGACGGAATCGTCCGTGTTAACCGTGAGGTCTTCACCGACCAGGAGCTCTTCGACCTGGAAATGAAGTACATCTTCGAGGGCAACTGGCTCTTCCTCGCCCATGAGTCCCAGCTCCCGAACCCGGGTGACTACTTCACCACCAACATGGGCAATCAGCCCGTTGTGATCACCCGCTCCAAGGATGGCAAGCTCAACGGCCTGATCAACTCCTGCTCCCACCGTGGCGCCATGCTCTGTCGTAAGAAGGTGGACAACCGCACCACCATTACCTGCCCCTTCCACGGTTGGACCTTCTCCAACGATGGCACCCTGCTGAAGGTTAAGGACGAGGCCAGCGGAGGATACCCGGAGCAGTTCAACTCCAACGGCTCCCATAACCTGCGCCGGATCCCGAAGTTCGAGAACTACCGCGGCTTCATCTTCGGCTCCTTGAACCCGAATGTTCCGAGCATCGAAGAGCACCTTGGCGATGCCACTGTCATGCTCGACATGCTGATCGACCAGTCGCCGGAGGGCCTGGAGGTGCTGCGCGGCTCCTCCACCTACACCTATGACGGAAACTGGAAGCTGCAGGCCGAAAACGGCGCTGACGGTTACCACGTGTCCTCGGTGCACTGGAACTACGCTGCCACTACCTCCCGTCGTGGCACCGGCGAGTCCGCCAACGAGACCAAGGCCATGGATGCCGGCTCCTGGGGCGAGCAGGGCGGCGGTTACTTCTCCTTCCCGAATGGCCACCTGGCTCTGTGGACCACCTGGGGCAACCCGGAGGACCGCCCGATCTACGACCGGCTGGAAGATCTCAAGGAGCTGCACGGCGACGAGCGCGGCGAATTCATGGTCGGCGCTTCACGTAACCTCTGCATCTACCCGAATGTCTACGTGATGGACCAGTTCTCCACTCAGATCCGCCGCCTTGAGCCGATCTCCGTGGACAAGACCGAAGTCACCATCTGGTGCATCGCCCCCAAGGGTGAATCCGATGAGAACCGTGCCGCACGCATCCGTCAGTACGAGGACTTCTTCAACGCCACCGGCATGGCCACCCCGGATGATCTGGAAGAGTTCCGCTCCTGCCAGAAGACCTACCAGGCCAGCTCTTTCCCGTGGAATGACATGACCCGTGGACTCACGCAACAGGTCGAGGGCCAGAACGACAAGGCCAAGGCTCTGGGACTCAACAGTGTGCTCTCCTCCGGCAAAAAGGCCGAGGACGAGGGCTTGTACCCGATCCAGCACGGCTACTGGGAAGAGGTCATGCGTCAGGCAGTCGAAGCCGAGGACAGCTCTGTCAAGGGCGTCAAGGATGACGAGGCCTCCGCAGCAGCAACCGTAGCCTTCGCCGCTGAGCGCGCCGCCGCCAAGGACGCCGCTAAGTCCGAGGGCGACGCCCCCCGCCGCCGCCGTCGTACCCGCGGCTAGTCTCCCCTCACCCAACACCAGTCAATTACAGGAGATTGAGAATATGACCACTGCAGATACCGCAGCAATCACTCGGGAAGAAATCGAAGCTTTCCTCTTCCGCGAGGGCCGGCTGCTCGATGACCGTAAGTTCGAAGAGTGGCTTGAGTGCTACCGCGAAGATGCCGAGTACTGGATGCCGGCCTGGGACGATGCAGGTACCCTCACCGAGGACCCGCAGCGCGAGATCTCGTTGATCTACTACCCCAACCGTGGTGGCCTTGAGGACCGCATCTTCCGTATTCGCACCGAGCGTTCTTCCGCAACCTCCCTCCCGGAGCCGCGCACCGGTCACAACCTCACCAACCTCGAGATTCTCGAGCGTCGTGAGGGCGAAGTGGACGTGACCTACAACTGGATCACCTACTACTTCCGCTACCAGACCACCGATCACTACTTCGGCACCACCAAGCTGACCCTTGATGTGACCGGGGAAACTCCGAAGATCGCGAAGAAGAAGATCATTCTCAAGAATGACTTCATTCACCACGTGATCGACATCTACCAGCTCTAATTCACTTCAACCAGGAGGTTCCCCTCATGACCCATCAGATTGCACTCGCGTTCGAGGATGGCATCACCCGATTCATTCCCTGCGAGGAAGACCAGACCGTCGCAGATGCCGCATATCAGGCACGAATCAATATTCCGTTTGACTGCCGTGACGGCGCCTGCGGCACCTGTAAGTCCTTTTGCGAGTCTGGCGACTTCGACGAAGGAGAGTTCATTGAAGATGCACTTTCTGACGAAGAATTCGCTGAGGGGTACTTCCTAACCTGTCAGGCCAAGCCCAAGACCGACATGGTGGTGCAGATTGCCACTACCTCGGTCCTGGCTAAAACCGGCGCATCCACCCTGATCGGCACCATTGAGACCCTCGAGCGTCTCTCAGAGTCCACCGTAAAGTTCTCCGTCAAGATCGAGGACCGCGATAAGCTCAACTACCTGCCAGGTCAGTACATGAACGTCGCTGTTCCCGCCTGGGAGCAGCACCGTTCTTACTCCTTCTCTTCCGGCCCCTCGGAAGACATCGTCACCTTCCTGGTTAAGCTGACCCGCGGTGGCCTGATGTCGGAATACCTCACTGATGAGGCCAAGATAGGCGACCGCATCAACCTCACCGGCCCGATGGGTTCCTTCTTCCTCCGCGAACCCTTGGACCCGATTCTGCTGCTCGCCGGCGGCACTGGCCTGGCTCCGGTCATGTCCATCCTGGAAAAGCTTTCCGAAGATGAACTACTTGATGTTCCGGTCCGACTGATCTATGGCGCCACCTTCGACTACGACCTGGTTGAACTGGAGAAGCTGGAAACCTTCCGCAATCGACTGCCCGACTTCGACTACTTCACCGTGGTCTCGGATCCGGATTCTGACCATCCGCGCAAGGGCTATGTCACCGACCACATGACCGAAGAGCATCTGCACGACGGTGGCGCCGACGTTTACCTCTGTGGCCCGCCGCCGATGGTTGAAGCGGTGCGTAAGTTCCTGAACAACCAGGAGAACCCGCCGCAGAACTTCTACTACGAGAAGTTCTCCTCCGCTGCCGGCACGAACGATAACAACGCTATCGTCGTCGAGCGCTCCGAAAAGGGCGAGGGCGATGCCACCCGCTCCGGTGTCACGGTCTCCGCCCCCGGCATCGAGACCGGTGAAGTCCACAACGCCCAGGCTGACTCCCGCTCCCAGTTCGAGGCCCGCATGGCCCTTGAGCTCGGCGCCGTGGAACTCTCCCTGCATACCTTGGAGGAAGAGGACTTCAAGCACCTGACTGAGCTGGCGCTCAAGGCCAACTCCTTCATTGACGGGGAGAAGCTCCTCGACCCGATCGCCTACACCGAGGCGAACAATGAGTACCACGAGTTCTTCTTCCACCGCACCGGTAACCCGGCACTGCTGGCTGCCTACCGCAACCTCCACATCGTCGATGTGATGAACAAGCGGCTGGCTCACGCCACCTGGATGCAGCCCAATATCGCTCAGGAACACCTGGATCTCATCGAGGCCCTTCGGAACAAGGACCAGGCAAAGGTGCGCGAATTGCTCCGTAACCACAATGAGCATGCCATCGACACGATGGATTCCGCCATCGCGGAGCAGGCCGAGAAGGGTGAACTAGAGGTGGCGGACCAGTGAGCGCACCTATCGGAGACGGCATCACCGGCGCCCCGTCGATCTTCACCCCGAACCGCTACCGGGGCTTGAACGTCCTGGTAACCGGTGCGGCTCAGGGCATCGGCCAGGCGGTGGCCCAGCGTATTGCTTATGAGGGCGGCAATGTCTTCCTCGTCGATCGCGCTGACCTGGTCCACGAATTCGCCGCGGAATTGGCGTCGGCCACCGGTGTCACCGTCGGCTCCGCCACTGTGGACCTCGAGACCTGGGAAGGCGCCGAGTCCATGGTCGCCGCGGCCAAGGAGAAACTGGGCCACATCGATGTTGCGATCAACAATGTCGGCGGCACCATCTGGGCCAAGCCTTTCGAGCACTACGCTCCCGAAGAGATCGAAAAGGAGGTCTATCGTAGTCTGTTCACCACCCTGTGGTCGGTCCGCGCAGAACTTCCGGCCTTGATCGAAAACGGCGGCGGCAGCATCGTCAATGTGTCCTCGGTGGCCACCGGTGGCATCAACCGCGTGCCCTACGCGGCATCCAAGGGCGGCGTCAATGCCCTGACCGGTGCGCTGGCCAAGGAGGCCGCGCACCACAACGTGCGCGTTGTGGCCACCGCCCCGGGTGGCACCCTGGCGCCGGAGCGCAAGGTCGCCCGCGGTCCAGGCCCCGAAGGTGAGCAGGCGCAGGTGTGGTACCAGGAGATTGTCGATCAGACCACTGAGTCTTCCCTGATGAAGCGTTATGGCACGCTTGATGAGCAAGCGGCACCGATCGTGTTCCTGGCTTCCCCGGAGGCCAGCTACATCAACGGTTCCGTCCTCCCGGTCGCCGGCGGCGACCAGGGCTAAGCACGAGCACGGCGGCCCTTCCCCTCCCCGGGGAAGGGCCGCTTTCTGTTGCCCACCCTGCCTGCTTTGCGACGGCCGCGGCCACCGCGTCGTCGATAAGCACCACCCGAGTTTGGCCCGGGGGTTTATGAGGGGTCAGTCAGGGGCAAGCTAGGCTGAACATGAACTCCGCGGGTATGGTCAGCCATGTGTACCCTACTCATTCGCCGCAGCAGAATACGCGTTCATCTTTTCGCAAGATCAACGAGATGGTCCGGGCGCTCACTCCCGGCAACGGTCTCCTCTGTGTGGTCACCGGCCCCGGTGGCTCCGGGAAATCCAGCTTTGTCCGGGAACTTGTGCAGAATCTTCCCGGCTGGTCCGGGATCCGGGTGACCGCCCTCTCCTGGCACGCCGCCGATGAGGGCTCCCTGCTGCGTCATATCCTCAGCCGCGCCAATCACGAGGGGGACCTGAGATCTCTGGTTGATGCCGAAGGCTCCACCACCGCCATCGTGGTGGACGATATTCACTGGGCGGACCAGGGCTCCGTCCGGGAGCTGATCGAGACCGTCGGGTCCATGAAACACGGCCGTCTCGCCCTGATCTTCACGGCCTCGGACACTGAGGTCTCCGTGGGTCGACCCAACACCAATGATCTCCGCGACATGGCCGATGTCACCCTGATGATCCCGCCGATGGATGTCGAGGATGTCCGGGCCTTCGCCCTGGCCACCGTCGGTGCCCAACTTGCCCCCTTCGCCGCCGCTGAACTCCGGGATCTCACCGGCGGGCGCCCCAACCGGATCCGGGAGGTCCTGCAGGCGGCCCCCGCCGACCACTGGCGCAGTCAGGACCCGCGAATCCCCGTTCCGAATACCTGGCGGGCAGCGCTGACCCGGCGGATCGGAGAGAGCCCCGACCTTGCCATCCTGAACAAAGTTCTCACCGCCTGCGCGATCCTCCCGGAGGGCGGCACCCCTGAGCTCCTGGAATACCTCACCGAGGATCCATCTGGAGCTACCATCGATACCGCGGTGAATCTCGGATTGCTGGAACTGCTGCCCCGCCACGGCGCTAACCACCTCACCTTCGTCTACCCCACCGACCTGGCAGTGGTGCGTACCAGAACGGGCCCGCAGCAGTCCTCAGCACTGCACAAGAAGGCCGCAGGTTTTTTCCGCGAGCACCACGATCTCGACTCCGCTCTGCTCCACGAGGCCCTGGGCACCGCCGGCAGCGATGATGAGACGGCGGCGGCGTTGGCCGCCCGTGGTCTCCAGCTCGGCGCGGGCGGGCACTGGCGGCGGGCCGCCCGGGCCTACCAGCTTTCCTCCCAGATCTCCTCGCACCCCACTGACTCCCACGACCGTCATCTCGACGGCATTGAGGCGCTCATCGCTGCCTCAGACCTCCCCCAGGCCCGGCTCTACGCCGGCTCGCTGGGCCATGACTCAGAAGATGTCAAGGTCGACTCAATGCGCGGTTATCTCTCGCTCCATGAGGGCCGCCGATCTGAGGCCGCTGGCCACATCAACCGCGCCTGGCAGACCCTCGAGAACAGCGCCAGCGAGGACCGGGTGATGCGCGCCCGCGTCGCCTCCCGTCAGGTGCTGCTCAACCTGAACAGCTGGCAGCCCGCTGAGCTCATCAAATGGGCGAAGATCACCGATAAGTGGGCGCTACCCGGCTCCCCCACCCAGATTGAGTCCCGCTATATCTCACTGATCGGCGAAGGTGCCATGGAGGGCCGGGTTCCGGAAGATATCCCGCTGCCCGGAGAGACCCCGATCCTCGCGCAGCGCCGCAATATGGCCCTAGGGTGGCTCTCCCTGGTCCACGATGACCCGGTCAGCGCCCGCCAACGTCTGCAGGGCTATTCCGGTGCCGAGGGGTCCGAGCGCATCTCCCTCTGGATGGATGCCTGGCTGGCCCGCACCTACTTCATCCTCGGCGAGTGGGAGGCCGGGGTCCGCGCTGTGGAGCGTGGACTCTCCCGCGCCGAGCGCTACGGTATCCGCTTCCTCGAGCCGCTGCTGCTGTGGACCGGTGCCTCCATCGCCTCCTACCGTGGTGAGAAGGACCTGGCACGCAGTTATGTCAACCGGCTGACTTTCAGCCATGATGCCTTCGCCCTCCAGCGGGTGCCCTCCGCGATGTGCCGGCTGCTGCTCGCCAGCCTCGACAATGACATGTCCACCGCCATGCGGGCCGGCCGCACCCTGGAGGCGATCAACCGGGAAACCGATATCACCCAACCCGGCTTCTGGCCCTGGGAGGATGTCTGGGCCCAACAGCTGCTCCATGCCGGCAAGATCGACGAAGCCGATGAGGTGACCTCCAAGGCCGAGGAGATCGCCGCCGGATCCAATATCGCCTCCATCAAGGCGAAGCTGGGGGTCCCGCGGGCGGGCATCCTCATGCAACGTGGTGATATCGAGGGGGGCATCCAGGTCTTCGAGGAATCCCTCGAACAGATCGAGACCCTGGCCATGCCCTCCTATCAGAGCCGCATCCTCTACGAGTACGGTCGGGTACTGCGCCGCCTCGGCCGTCGCCGACAGGCCGATGAGATCTTCACCCGCGCCGGTGAGGTCTATGAGGCGATGGGGGCCACCGAGTTCGTCAACCGCTGCAACCGCGAACGCCGCGCTGGTGGTCTGGGTACCCGAGTCACCGGGGCCGGGGGGCTGACCCCGCAGGAGCAGGAGATCGCCAAGCTGGTCGCTGAGGGCGCCACCAACCGCGAGGTTGCCCGGGAGCTCTTCCTCTCCTCCAAGACCGTGGAGTACCACCTGACCCGCGTCTACCGGAAGCTCGGGGTGCGCACCCGCAATGAGCTGCCCCGGGTGCTCCGGGAACTCTGACCCCCACTGATCGACGCCTGCTGGATAGCGCGCAGGAAGGCCCGCCACACTATGAGATAGTGTGACGGGCCTTCCTAGTGGTACTGGGGCGTGGGGTTAGCCGCGCAGCTTGCGGTAGTCGAAGACCTGGTCGACGATGCCGTACTCGAGGGCATCAGCGGCCGTGAGGATCTTGTCACGGTCGGTGTCGATGCGGATCTGCTCCGCAGTCTTGCCGGTGTGCTCGGCGAGGGTGGTCTCCATCAGCCGGCGCATGCGCTGAATCTCCGCTGCCTGGATCTCCAGGTCAGAAACCTGACCCTGGGTTCCCTGGGTGGAGGGCTGGTGAATCAGCACGCGTGCGTTGGGCAGCGCGGCGCGCTTGCCCGGGGCACCGGCAGCCAGCAGCACTGCAGCCGCGGAGGCGGCCTGTCCGAGGCAGACGGTCTGCACGTCGGGACGGACGTACTGCATGGTGTCGTAGATCGCCATCAGCGCGGTGAAGGAACCACCGGGTGAGTTGATGTAGAGGGTGATGTCGCGGTCAGGGTCCATCCCCTCCAACACCAGCAGCTGCGCCATGATGTCATTCGCGGAGGTGTCATCGACCTGGGTGCCCAGGAAGATGATGCGCTCCTCGAAGAGCTTGGCGTAGGGGTTGGTCTCCTTGGTGCCATAAGCGGACTGCTCAATGAAGGAAGGCAGCACGTACCGAGAGGTCGGCATCTGGAATCCGTTACTCATGTTCTAATTTCTCCTTGGTACTTTCGTGTGCCTAGTTACTGATCGGACCTTGAGCAAGGGTGATCACGTGATCAACGATGCCGTATTCCTTGGCCTGCTGTGCGGTGAACCAGCGATCGCGATCAGAGTCCTGGGTGACCTGCTCGAAGGTCTGACCGGTGTGCTCAGCGATCAGCTCCGCCATCTCGCGCTTGGTCTGGGCGAACTGCTCAGCCTGGATGGCGATATCGGCTGCGGTGCCGCCGACACCGGCGGAAGGCTGGTGCATCATGATGCGGGCATGCGGCAGGGCGTAGCGCTTGCCCTTGGTCCCGCCGGCGAGGAGGAACTGCCCCATGGAAGCTGCCAGGCCCATGCCGTAGGTGGCAATATCGCAGGGCGAGTACTTCATGGTGTCGTAGATCGCCATACCGGCGGTCACCGAACCACCCGGGGAGTTGATGTAGAGCGAAATATCGCGGGTCGGATCCTCCGCGGAGAGCAGGAGAATCTGGGCGCAGAGCTTGTTGGCGATTTCATCGTCAACCTGGCTGCCGAGAAAGATGATCCGCTCACGGAGCAGGCGGTCGTAGATGTCGCTGCCGAATCCGGCCCCGGCTCCCGGGGACGTCATCTGGATCTGATCAGTCATGAAATACAACTCCTAGATTCTTCTTTTTGATCGATGATCTCAAGGTTACCTGCCGGTTAACCGCGAATGCCGCTCTGTTCGCTGTCAGCGTCGAACGGCCTCCGGAAGGTGCCACCAACTGGTGTTTTCCATCCCGGATCCCTCGGCGCAAAGCCTGCGGGATCCGTCACGGCGACGCCGAAGGGAGGGCCCGGCAACAGTGCCGGACCCTCCCTTCAACATCATGACAACCGGAAATTAATCCTCGGTGTTCTCTGCGTTGTCCTCTGCCTCGACCTCGCCGAAGAATTCCTTCGGGTCGATCTCGTTGCCCTCGTCATCCTTGACGGAAACGCGGCAGATGGCGGAGGCGAGAGCCTTGCCACGGCGCACATCAGCGAAGAGGTTCGCGATCTGGCCGGACTGCTGCAGCTGCTGGACGAACTGGTTCGGATCCATGCCGTAGCTCTGGGCGGTGAACAGGATGTGGTCGGTCAGCTCCTGCTGGGAAACCTCCGGGTTCTCCTGCTCCGCCAGGGTGTCCAGGAACAGCTGGGTGCGCACGGCCTTCTCAGCATCCTTGCGGGTCTGAGCGTCGAACTCCTCGCGGGTGGTGCCCTGTTCCGCCAGGATCGAATCCAGTGCGGAATCATCATGAGCCATCTGGCCGAGCAGCTGGTGCAGCTGGGCGTGGACCTGCTCATCAACGATGGTTTCCGGCAGCTCGAACTCAGCCTCGCCGAGGGCCTGCTCCAGGACGGCGTCGCGGATGGCGGCCGCCTGCTGGTTCTTCTTGGACTCCTCCACCTGAGCCTTGGTGGACTCGCGGAGTTCCTCGATGGTGTCGAACTCAGAAGCCAGCTGAGCGAACTCGTCGTCGAGCTCCGGCAGCTTGCGCTCCTTGGTCTGCACCACGTGGACGTTAATGGTGGCTTCCTTGCCCTGCTGCTCGCCGCCGGCCATGGTGCTGGCGAACTCGGCATCCTCGTCGGTCTTCAGACCGCGCAGTGCGGTATCCAGACCGTCGATGAGATCGCCGGCACCGATCTCGTAGGAAAGCCCCTCGGTGGAAGCCTCCTCGACGACCTCGCCGTCGACGGTGGCCTTGATATCGATAATGGCGAAATCGCCGGTCTTCATCTTGCGCTTGGTGTCCTTGAGCTCACCGAAGCGGGCACGGAGACTGCCCAGCTCTTCGTCGATGGCCTCTTCGTCGACCTTGACGGCCGGAACCTCGACGGACAGTGCAGCGAAGTCCGGAACCTCAAACTCGGGACGAATATCAACCTCAGCGGTGAATTCGACGAGCTTGTTGTCCTCGATCTTGCTGATCTCGATATTCGGCTGCCCGAGAACGGTAAGCTCGTTCTCCTGGCAGGCACGCTCGTAACGGCTAGGCAGCATGTCGTTAACGACCTGCTCCAGGATCGCACCGCGGCCGACGCGGGCGTCGATAAGCTGGCGAGGCGCCTTCCCCTTACGGAAACCGGGGATGGACACCTGCTGTGCAAGTGCGGCATAAGCCTGTTCAATCTCGACGCCGAGCTCCTCGAACGGGACCTCAACCGTGAGCTTCACGCGGGTGTCGCTCAGCTTCTCGACGGAACTCTTCACGAGTCACTCTCCTGGATACTTATTGATTTCCCTCAGCTAGGACCGGGTGGCCCATACGTCGGGGCGACAGGATTCGAACCTGCGACCCCCTGCTCCCAAAGCAGGTGCGCTACCAAGCTGCGCCACGCCCCGTATTCACTCTGCTGTTCCGCAGAGGTGGATACGAGATGTCAGTTTAGCGGGCCATGGAAAAGCATGGTTACACCGGGGCACACTAAGGCCCCCGCAACCCCCTTGAGCTGGCATTATGATTCCAAATTCAGAATGAAGCCGAGAAGCAAAAGAGACAGGCACCTCAAACGGTGGTCGTTTGAGGTGCCTGTCTTTAAATTTGGAGGGAATGACGGGAATCGAACCCGCGTCTTCAGCTTGGAAGGCTGAGGTAAAGTGTACA